>JBNMJN010000015.1:0-61390 GCA_050873805.1 Prevotellaceae bacterium
ATTCAAGCCCAGGTTCAGGATGGTGTCCATCATGCCAGGCATGGATGCGCGGGCACCTGAGCGTACAGATACGAGCAGCGGGTTCTTGGGGTCGCCGAACTTGCAGTTCATCAGAGCCTCGGTGTGTGCTACGGCAGCGTCCACATCATCCTGGAGCAGTTCTACGATTTTATCCTGACCTACCTTGTAATATTCGTTGCAGGTGTCTGTGGTGATGGTGAAACCTGGAGGTACAGGCACGCCAATGTGGTTCATTTCAGCAAGGTTTGCGCCCTTGCCGCCCAGCAGTTCACGCATCTGGGCGTTTCCCTCGGCCTGTCCGTTGCCGAAGGTGTAAACACGTTTTTGACTCATACTGTGTTTTAAGTTAATTACTACATTTGTCTATCACTTTTGCAAATGTACCCTCTTTTAGGTATTTAAGCAAGAAAACGAGGCACTTTTGTTGTGAAAATGACTAAATTTGCATTCGCTTACAAGTTTATGATAAAGAATATGTCCAGAAAGAAGAAGGTTTTGCCCTTGTTGGAGAATATTGAGATAGCGTCAGTGGCGGCCGAGGGGAAGGCTCTGGCCAGAGTGGACGAGATGGTGGTCTTTGTGCCTTATGTGGTTCCGGGTGACGTGGTTGACTTGCAGGTCACGCGCAAGAAGCATCATTATGCCGAGGCAGTCGCTGTCAAGTTTCACCAGTATGGCCCCGACCGTGTGCCGCCATTCTGTCCACACTTTGGCGTGTGCGGAGGCTGCAAGTGGCAGTGTCTCTCCTATGGTGCCCAGTTGGCAGCCAAGCAGCAGCAGGTGATGGATGCCCTGCAGCGTATAGGTGGGGTAGAGTTGCCTTCCTGTAGTCCCATATTGGGGTCGGAAAAGACACGCGAGTACAGGAACAAGCTCGAGTTTGGCTTTTCCAATAAGGCATGGCTCACGGCTGAGCAAATAGCTTCGGGCGAGACCTTTGCCCTTCCTGGGGCAGTTGGATTTCACACCAGCGGTTCGTTTGACAAGATTCTGCCCATTGGCACTTGCGGCCTGATGGATGGGGTGAACAACGAATTGCGCAATGGCATACGAGACTATGCCTACGAGCATGCCCTGTCGTTCTATGACCAAAGGGAGCATTCGGGGTTGCTTAGGGGAATGATGGTGCGTCTGAGCAACACTGGTGAACTGATGTTGCTCTTGCAGTTTTGCATCCTGACAGACGAGGAGCGGGGGCAGGCTATGGACCTGCTTGAGTGGCTACAGGGGAGATTTCCACAGGTAAGCAGTCTGCTGTGGGTGGACAATCAAAAGTTCAATGACACATTCGGTGACCTGCCTGTGCATTGCTATCATGGGACCGACCATATTTATTTGACGATGGAGGGACTGAAGTTCAAGGTGGGCCCCAAGAGCTTCTACCAGACCAACACCGACCAGGCTTACATATTATATAAGGTAGCGCGCGAGTTTGCCGGACTCACCGGAAACGAACTGGTGTATGACCTCTATACCGGTACTGGCACCATCGCCAACTTTGTGGCTCGCCAGGCTCGCCAGGTGATAGGAATTGAGTATGTGCCCGAGGCAATAGAGGATGCTAAGGTCAATTCTCAGATAAACGGGATAGGGAATACCCTGTTCTACGCAGGTGATATGAAGGATATTCTCAATCGTGAGTTCATAGAGCATCACGGCCGGCCCGATGTGATTATTACCGACCCGCCGCGTGCGGGCATGCACAGCGATGTGATAGATGTCATCCTCTTTGCTGCTCCACGCAGGGTAGTATATGTCAGTTGCAATCCAGCCACCCAGGCGCGTGACCTGCAACTTCTTGACAAGGACTATCGGGTGGTGGCCGTGCAGCCTGTTGACATGTTTCCGCACACCCAGCATGTGGAGAACGTTGTGCTTCTGGAGCGAAGGGAAGCGGCAGGCAACTGAGCAATTTGGGCAAACACAAAGTAGCATGTAAAAGAAAAATGCCTTTCTCTTGCATGTGTGGCCGAAAGTGCTTATCTTTGCAGTCGCATTTACGGCATCCGTATGCTTGCATCGGTTTCCAGCAAGATGAAAAGGATGGTTCGGTAGCTCAGTTGGATTAGAGCAGCAGCCTTCTAAGCTGCGGGTCATGGGTTCGAGCCCCATCCGAATCACAAAGAGAGTCATAGGCATTCCCTGTGGCTCTCTTTGGTTATCTACATGTAATAACAAAAAAAACAGGAATGGCATCTTGCCTGTGCTTCCGTAGTTTTAATGTTGTCGCTGCCACGCTTTGCAAGCACCATGGTTAGGCTCTGAGCTTTTTTGCCCGCAGGCTAAAACGCTTTTGTCGAATCTCTTAATGTGCAGACGGAGGCCTTCAGGGCTGCTTTAAGAGAAATGACGTTCTTCCTTTTTTGCGTTTACTAAACTATATGGCCAAGTCCAGGCTGTGGCACGAAGATGTGACAAACGTCTGAACGGAATAGCCAATGCGTCCATGAAAATGTGTCATTCGGATATTTTTCCTGCTTTTTCTTGGCTCGTAAGATAAAAGATAGTAACTTTGGCATAGGCTGACAACATTTAAAGACCCAAACGCAGGCTTTGAGCCGACGGGATGGGTGACCAACCGGACAAAACAGAATTTATTCAAACAAAAAATAACGTATATGAGTTATTTGCGATTCGACAAGACACTGATGACCAACCTGGAGGAGTCGCTCCCGAAGGAAATACTCAGGTCAAACCGCTCTGGAGCCTATTCATGTTCCACCATAGTGGATTGCAATACACGTAAATATCATGGGCTGCTGGTGGTCCCAGTGCCAGAACTGGACGATGAGAACCACGTCCTGCTCTCCTCGCTTGACGCCACTGTCATACAGCATGGGGCAGAGTTTAATCTTGGGCTACACAAGTATGGAGGCGGCAATTTCAGTCCCAGGGGGCACAAGTATATCCGGGAGTTCAGCACGCAGCAGGTGCCCACCACCACCTACAGGGTGGGCGATGTGATATTGCGCAGGGAGATGATGTTCCAGCATTTCGAGAACAGGATAATCATTCGTTATACCCTTGTGGATGCCCATTGTCCCATAACCATGAGGCTGCAGCCCTTTCTCGCCTTTCGCAGCGTGAGGGAATATACCTATGAGAATGACCAGGCAAGTCGTGACTTCCAGGAGGTGCATAATGGCATAAAGACTTGCATGTATGAAGGTTATCCCGAATTGTTCATGCAGTTGAACAAGGATAATGAGTTTGTGTATAAGCCCGACTGGTATCGTGGCTTGGAGTACCCCAAGGAGCAGGAGCGCGGATATGCTGGCAATGAGGACCTGTATGTGCCAGGCTACTTTGTGTTCACCATCGACAAGGGCGAGAGCGTGGTGTTCTCGGCAGGACTTAATGAGATAGACACCGGCAAACTGGCCGACCTGGCCGAGTATGAGAAGAACGTGCGCACGCCACGCGACAATTTCTATAACACATTGGTCAACAGCGCACACCAGTTCTTTGTTCATCGGGAGCATGAAGATTATGTGCTGGCAGGCTACCCGTGGTTCAAGTGCAGGGCGCGCGACATGTTCATCTCCTTGCCCGGACTCACGCTTACCAATAATGAGATAAAGAAGTACGATGATGTGATGGAGACTGCCGAGAAGGCCATACGCCACTTCATGGCGGGAGAGCCACTGGGAGTGAGCGTCACAGAGATAGAGCATCCCGATGTGCTTCTGTGGGCTGTGTGGTGCCTGCAACAGTATGCCGACACGCAAGGCGCAGAGGTGTGTCTGCAGAAGTATGGGCGTTTGATTCATGACATCATGCAATGGCTCATGGATGGCAAGCATCCTAATCTGGAGATTCACTCCAATGGACTGGTCTATAGTGAGGGACGTGAGAAGGCCGTGACTTGGATGAACAGCACGGGGCAGGGAGGTAAGCCCATAGTGCCTCGTACAGGATATATCGTGGAATTCAATGCCTTGTGGTACAATGCACTGATGTTCACGGCCAAACTCTTTGCCAATACCGAGGACGCAGCCTTTGTACAGAGTTTGGAAATGGACGCAAGGGTATGTGCCGACAATTTTGCCTCCATGTTCTACAACGAGTATGGTTACCTGTGTGACTATTGCGTGGACGGCTATCGTAACTATGACGTGCGTCCCAACATGATACTGGCCGTGGCTCTCGACTATTCGCCTCTGGACAAGAGGCAGTGCAAGAGCGTGCTGGACTACTGCACCAAGGAGTTATCTACTCCCAAGGGTTTGCGCTCGCTCTCTCCCAAGAGCCGTGGCTACAATCCCATGTATGTGGGGCCACAGGCACAGCGTGACTATGCCTACCATCAGGGTACTGCATGGCCGTGGCTTGCGGGGTTCTACATGGAGGCATGCCTGAGAGTCTATCGCATGAGCAGACTGAGTTATGTGGACCGTCTGCTGGTGGGCTACGAGGAAGAGCTCTTTTACCATTGCATAGGCACTATCCCCGAGCTGTTTGATGGCAATCCTCCCTTCCATGGACGTGGGGCTATCAGCTTTGCCATGAACGTGTCGGGCATCATGCGCGTAGTGAGGTTACTTGACAAATACAACAACATATAAGCCATTGGGAGGAACAAGAATTATGAAAGTACTGATGTTCGGATGGGAATTTCCCCCGAAAATATACGGCGGACTTGCTGTGGCTTCCTATGGCATTACCAAGGGACTGTCTGTACAGGGTGATGTGCGGACTACCTTCTGCATGCCCAAGCCCACAGGCGATGAAGAGCACTTTCTCAAGATAGTCAACATGAGCCAGGTACCTGTGGCATGGCGTGATGTTCCCTACGAGGAAGTGCAGAGGCGCATGAACAGCCACACGGCCGAGGACTACTATAGATTCCGCGACCACATCTATGCAGACTTCAATTACCTGCAGGGGCTGGACGACCTGGGGTGCATCAACTTTGCAGGGGGCTACCCCTCCAATCTGCATGAGGAGATCAACAACTTCTCCATCATCGCCGGGGTGCTGGCGCGCAGCGAGGAGTTCGACATCATCCATGCGCATGACTGGCTCACCTACCCGGCTGGGGTACATGCCAAGATGGTAAGCGGCAAGCCTCTGTGCATCCATGTGCATGCCACTGACTTCGACCGCTCGCGCGGAAAGGTCAACCCCACAGTATATAGCATCGAGAAGAATGGTATGGACCATGCCGACTGCATCATGTGTGTGAGCGAGCTCACCAGGCAAACGGTCATCAACCAGTACCACCAGGATCCACGCAAGTGTGTGGCGATGCATAATGCCGTATATCCACTTGCCGAGGATATACGCTCCATTGAGCCTCGCAAGAACAAGGGCGAGAAGGTGGTGACCTATCTGGGGCGCATCACTATGCAGAAGGGGCCCGAGTATTTCATCGAGGCTGCCAAGCGCGTGCTTGACCGCACACACAACATCCGCTTCTGCTTTGCTGGCAGTGGCGACATGATGAATGCCATGATTGAGCTGGCGGCCACTTATGGTATTGCCGACAGATGCCATTTCCCTGGGTTCCAGCGGGGGCGGCAAGTGTATGAGTGCTACAAGAACTCGGATGTGTTTGTGATGCCCAGCGTGAGTGAGCCATTTGGCATAGCCCCCCTTGAGGCCATGCAGTGCGGATGTCCCTGTGTGATAAGCAAGCAGAGCGGATGTGGCGAGATACTGCATAGCGTCATCAAGGTTGATTACTGGGACGTGGATGCCATGGCCGATGCCATCTACAGCATCTGTACCAACGAGGCTCTGCACAATTACCTGGCCGAGGAAGGCTTGCGCGAGGTGGACCGCATTACCTGGGAAAAGGTGGGGCTGCGCATACGGCAGTGCTACAACCAGCTTGTGGAGCGCGGGTGGTTTGACAACGACGAGTACCTGCAGGCCGTAAGGGACATACGGTAGGACAGGCAAGGAATAGGTTTTACATATACATTATATATATAATATAGCAAGAGTATGAAGACAATCTGTTTTTATTTCGAGATACACCAGCCCAACCACTTGAAGCGCTATCGCTTCTTTGACATCGGTACAGACCACTATTACTATGACGACTACGAGAATGAGCGCCAGACGGTGGATGCTGCTCAGAACAGCTACCTGCCAGCCCTGAACACCATGCTCGACATGATACACACCTATGGCAAGGAGTTTCGTGTGGCCTTCAGCATCAGTGGAGTGTTCCTGGAGCAACTGGAGCAGTATGCTCCCGAGGTGATTGACCTCCTGCAGCAGTTGGCCGAGACCGGATGTGTGGAATTCCTGGCCGAGCCTTACAGCCATGGCCTCTCATCGCTGGTCAACACCGAGTGCTTCATCAGTGAGACCAAGAGGCAGATGAGGAAGATGAAGGAACTCTTTGGCCACACCCCCAAGGTGCTGCGCAACAGTTCGCTTATCTATGACGATGAGATAGGCGGGATAGCAGCAGGGATGGGCTTCAGGGGGATGATGGTAGAGGGTGCCAAGCACATCATGGGCTGGCGCAGTCCCCACTACGTGTATTCCTGTGCCCAGGACTCGCGCCTTTCCCTGCTGATGCGTGACTACAAGCTGAGCGATGACATCAGCCTGCGGTTCAGCGACAGGTCATGGCCAGAGTTCCCATTGATGGCCGACACCTACATGGGGTGGATCAATTCCTTGCCCGAGGGTGAGGATGTGGTCAACATCATGATGGAGCTTAGTGCTCTGGGCATCTACCAGCCACTGAGCAGCAACATACTGGAGTTCTTCAAGGCTTTGCCCGCCGTGGCTGCCCAGATGGGTGTCAGGTTTGCCACACCGTCCGAGGTCGTGAGCAAGAACCGTCCTGTGGGGCCGCTGGAGGTCGTGTACCCTGTGAGCTGGAACGACGAGGAGCGTGACACCAGCAGCATGCTGGGCAACGGCATGCAGCGTGAGGCATTTGCCAAGCTCTATGACGAGAAGGTTGTGGGGCGCATCCTGGCCTGTCGCAACCGTCGTATCCAGCAGGACTGGGACCGCCTGCAGGCTACCGAGAACTTCCGCTTCATGACCACGAAAAACAATGGCATGAACATATACCGTGGCATCTATGACAGCGAGTACGATGCCTTTACCAACTACATGAACATCCTGGGCGACTTCCTCAAGCGCGTGCGTGACCTTTACCCCGATGATGTGGAGAACGATGAGCTCAACAGCCTTTACACCCAGATAGCCAATATGGCCAAGGAACTGAATGTGAAGGACAATGAGATAAGCCGCCTGCGTGCCCGCCTGGAGAAGTATGAGCCAAGGATAGAGGGTGCAGAGACTACAGAGGAGGCTCCCGACGGTAAGTCTGGCGAGCAGGCTCCAGCCAGTGCTCCTGCCACTCCCAGGAAAGTGACCAAGAAGGCATCTGCCGCCAGTGCTCCTGCTGCCAAGAAGGCCGCTGCCAAGCAGGCTGCCGTCAAGGCTGAGAAGGCTTCCAAAAAGTCAATGGCAAAGGCGACAACGAAGAGCAGTACGGACAAGGCGGCCCAGTAAGACGCATCTTCGTGCCATTGGCCAGGAAGGAATAGACTAAAAAGTCCATAGCACAGAGCATTGCCCTGGCTATGGACTTTCTTTTGTGCTCTCTCATCCGTTTGCCTTGACGCTCTCCTCTGCCATAAGGGAGGCGGTCACATGGGGACAAAAAATATCCTCCATAGTCACGAATGGTGAACTATGGAGGATAATGATGTTATGCAAATGCCTGTTTGCTCTGGCAATTACTTCTTGTTCAGAGCGAGGTCAGCCTTTACTGCGCAAGCTACAGAGCAACCTACCATGGGGTTGTTGCCGATGCCCAGGAAGCCCATCATCTCAACGTGGGCAGGCACTGAAGAAGAGCCGGCAAACTGAGCGTCAGAGTGCATGCGGCCCATCGTGTCGGTCATGCCGTAAGAGGCAGGACCTGCTGCCATGTTGTCGGGGTGAAGGGTACGGCCTGTACCACCACCTGAAGCCACGCTGAAGTAAGGCTTGCCTGCAAGCACGCGCTCCTTCTTGTAAGTGCCCGCAACGGGATGCTGGAAACGGGTGGGGTTGGTAGAGTTACCAGTGATAGACACATCCACGTCCTCCTTCCACATGATGGCAACACCCTCGCGCACATCATCAGCGCCGTAGCAGTTCACCTGGGCACGGGGGCCATCGCTGTAGGCAGTCTCCTTGACCACCTTGAGCTCACCTGTGTAGTAGTCAAACTTGGTCTGCACATAAGTGAAGCCGTTGATGCGGCTGATAATCATGGCTGCGTCCTTGCCCAGGCCATTGAGGATGCAGCGCAGGGGCTTGTCGGCAGGACGGCTCTGGTTGGCCATCTGTGCAATCTTGATAGCGCCCTCGGCAGCGGCAAAGCTCTCGTGGCCAGCCAGGAATGCAAAGCACTTAGTCTCGGGAGAGAGCAGGCGGGCAGCAAGACGTCCGTGGCCCAGACCCACCTTGCGGTCATCAGCCACAGAGCCAGGAATGCAGAATGACTGCAGGCCCTCGCCGATGTACTCGGCAGCCTCTACAGCGTCCTTGGCCTTCTCCTTCAGGGCGATGGCAGTACCTACCACATAAGCCCACTTGGCATTCTCAAAGCAAATCATCTGTGTGCTCTCGCACTCCATGTAAGGATCGATGCCGTAAGACTCGCAAATCTGGTTAGCCTCTTCGATATCCTTGATGCCGTGCTTGTTGAGAGCAGCGAGAATCTGCTTCATGCGACGGTCCTGGCTTTCAAACTTTACTTCTCTAATCATAATTGCATTCCTCCTTAATCTTTACGTGGGTCAATAGATTTCACTGCGCCCTGCTCCTCTGTTGTGCGGCCATAGTGACCGGTTACGCTCTTGAGAGCCTCGTCGGCAGGAACACCCTTCTTGATGGCATCCATGAACTTACCCATGTGAACGAACTCATAGCCACATACCTGGTCGTCCTTGTCGAGGTACATCTTGGTGATGTAGCCCTCGGTGAGCTGCAGGTAACGTGTGCCCTTGACCTTCGTGCCATAGAGAGTGCCAGTCTGCGAGATAAGGCCCTTGCCCAGGTCCTCCAGGCCAGCGCCCACCATCAGGCCACCCTCAGAGAAGGCACTCTGTGTGCGTCCATATACAATCTGCAGGAAGAGCTCACGCATGGCTGTGTTGATGGCATCGCACACCAGGTCGGTGTTCAGAGCCTCCAGGATAGTCTTGCCAGGCAGAATCTCTGAGGCCATGGCGGCAGAGTGAGTCATGCCCGAGCAGCCGATGGTCTCCACCAGGCACTCCTCGATGACACCCTCCTTCACGTTCAGAGTCAGCTTGCATGCACCCTGCTGGGGAGCACACCATCCTACTCCATGTGTCAGACCGCTGATGTCCTTGATTTCCTTTGCCTGCACCCACTTTCCTTCCTCGGGAATGGGGGCGGGTCCATGATTGGGGCCTTTGGCCACGCAACACATGTTCTCTACTTCTTTAGAATAAACCATAATTCTTTATTATTTAGATTTATAGTAATGGGTCTTATTAACGTGTCTCGCGCTAACGTGGTGCAAAAGTAATTAAAATTGGGTAGAAGTCCATGCCTCAGGGCGGCTTTTTTTGGCAGGCAGGTTGTTTTACGGGATAATTTAGTACCTTTGCACTACAGAAAACAGATGATGGGAGTACTCTCCCTGGCAAGCTTATGCAGATAACAGTCAACGAGCAGGATATTATCAAGGCGGCGGGTGAGGGCATGGATGCCTTTCTCATGCTGATACATGACCACATCATGGAGGCCATCGGGGGGAGGCTCGACCCCACTACGATGCCTCTGCTCAATGGTAGCCAGATTACCCTCCTGGCCTATGTGGCCTTGCGTGATGAGGTGATGGACGGGGGCTTTGTGCAGCTGATTCACAATGGCTATGGCCCTTTTATCTTCCTCAATCCATTTGCCAAGGCTATGAGGCTGTGGGGGGCACACGACTTCAGCAAACTGGTGTATAAGGGGCGCAAGCTCTATGAGAAGTATGCCCAGCAGCTTACTGCCGACTGCTCCGACGAGGAGTTCATGGCTCTCTTTGAGCAGTATCCCGAATTTGACGACCTCGATGATGCCTTCGTGGAGATGGAGGAGGAGGTGACCAGCACCGTGTGCCATTACATCGATGACCACTTGGCAGAGTTCATCGACATCAAGAAAGGCTGACAGCCCTCCCGTCACCAGGCACACACAGAGTCACTCATTATATATAAATACATATATTATCAAGCGGGAAAGCCTCATGAGAGGTTCCGCACATTCCCAGAATACAGATGGCCAAGACATTGATACCCAACAAGGGCGAGAAGATAAACATCAAGAACAAGCGTGCCGAGCACGACTACCTGCTTATGGACAAGTTCACCGCAGGCATACAGCTTACAGGCACCGAAATCAAGAGCATACGTGCAGGAAAGGCCAGTCTGGTCGATACATTCTGCTATGTGAACAATGGCGAGATGTGGGTCAAGAACATGTATGTGGCACATTACGAGCAAGGGTCATACAACAACCATGTGGAGCGTCGTGATCGCAAGCTCCTGCTCAACCGCAAGGAGATACGCAAGATACAGCAGGAGGTGAAGAACCCTGGCTTCAGCATCATCCCCACCTTGCTGTTCATTGACGAGCGGGGGCTGGCCAAGCTGGACCTGCATGTGGCACGGGGCAAGAAGGAGTACGACAAGCGCGAGTCGCTCAAGGAGAAGCAGGACAAGCGCGAGATAGACCGCCAGTTCAAGAAGAGCTATTGACACCTACTATGCCCATCCGCCTTATGAACAGAATACTGCATCTTCTCCTGCTGCTCCTGCTTGCAGGATGCACCCCGAGGACTCCCCAGGAGCATACCCCCTCCTTGCCAGCCACCTTTCCCGACTATTCGGGAGTGACCGTGCCCCAGAATATAGCCCCGCTCAACTTTGGAGTGGATGGGGCAGAGCATCTGCAGGCCACGCTCACCAATGAGCGGGGGGAGACACTGGAGGCAAGTGGGGACGACCACCTGGAATTCCCCCTCAGGAAGTGGCGCAGGCTGATAAGCGGAGGCGGTAAGGTGCGGGTGTCGCTCTCGGAATGGTCACCCAGGCATCCCCAGGGCATCCAGTATGCCGACTTCACCTTTACCGTGGCACGCGATTCCATCGACCCCTGGATAGCCTACAGGCTCATCCCGCCCGGTTATGAGGGATGGAACAGGATGGGCATCTACCAGCGCAGCCTGTCCGGCTTTGAGGTGAAGCCCATCATTGAGAACACGCAGGCCAATGCCGGCTGTGTCAACTGCCACTCGTTTGCCAACTATGACCCTGCCAACTTCACGTTTCATGCCCGAGGCGAGAATGGCGGAACTGTGGTAGTGAGAAACGGCGAGATGAAGAAGGTGGACATCAAGAGCATGGGCAATGGCCGCCATGGCTCCTACAACGTCTGGCATCCCTCGGCCAAGTACATTGCCTTCTCCAGCAATGCCACCCACCAGAGTTTCTATGGCGAGAGCCGCGACAAGATAGAGGTATATGACCTGTGGTCAGACCTCATCGTCTATGACATTGACCATGGCCGGGTGCTCACCGACGAGCGTTTCACCGACTCACTCAACCTGGAGATATTCCCTACCTTCTCGCCCGATGGCAAGTGGCTTTATTTCAGCACGGCCCATCCCGTGCGCATGCCCATGGAGACCGACAGCCTGCACTACAGCATCATTCGCGTGCCATTCTCCGAGGCCGATGGCAGCCTGGGCGGCGTGGACACCGTGTACAGTGCCTACAGGCACGGAGGCACAGCCCTCATGCCACGCATCTCGCCCGATGGGCGGTACATGCTGTTCTCGCGAGCCAGTTGTGGCGCCTTCAATCTCTACCACAACGAGAGTGACCTGCAGATGATGGACTTGCACACGGGCAAGATGATAGACACGCGTGTCATCAACAGCCCACGCATGGAGAGCTACCATGCCTGGAGCAGTAGCGGGCACTGGATTCTGTATGCCAGCAAGCGGTATGATGGGCGTTACACCCGCCTTATGATGGCCTACTGGGACGGGCATCAGTTCCACAAGCCCTTCCTCCTGCCCCAGCAGAACCCCTGGGACAATGTCACCCTGCTGATGGCCTACAATATCCCCGAGTTTATCAAGCGTCCCTTCCTCATGTCCCGCGACAGGATGGCCAGGCTCTTCAGCAATCCCTGACACCCAGCCGTGGCATACCCGGCATGGCGGATATGATTTCGAAAAAAGACAACTACAACAAATAGAGCAATAATGAGACTCGCACCCTTTAGGCAAATCATCAGGAGCCATTCGGCAATGTTCGTTGCCGTATCCCTGCTCCTTGCGGTCCTGCTTGCCGCCTACACGGCCACCCATTTTCCCTACACCTACAGGAGCATGGAGGGCGATGCGCTCTGGCTCTTCACCTGGGACTTCTGGCGGCTCAAGCTGTCCACGCCTCCCGCCCTCACGCTGTGGCTTACCGATTATCTGCTGCAGTGGTTTGCCACGCCCACTGTTGGGGCTGGCTTGATATCCTTGTCACTGTTTCTGGCCGCCCTCTGTGCACACGCCTGGCTTCTGCGCCTGTTTCCCAGGCGGCATGCGTGTGGCTGGCTGGCCCTTGTGCCTGTGGTGGTCGTGGGCTATTACTGCACGCTTGAGTTGCACATGGCTCTCGAGTTGCTTTTCCTCTTTGCCTTGCTGGCAGTACACGCACGGCTGCGGAGTGCCATCGTGCGCCTGGCCTTTTCCTTCCTCATTCTCCCCGTGGGCTACACACTCATGTCCATGCCCATGCTCGGCATCATGCTGGCAGGCATGATGCTGGCAGAGTGGCGTGTGTATTCCTCGCGCAACTGGCGTGTGCAGGTGCTTGGCTTTGCCGTGCTCTACCTCATCCCCATAGCCTATAGTGCCAATGTGGCCTTTGTCCCCTTTGGCAAGAGGTACACCGCCTTCAGTACCTATTTCGAGCCGCTTCACAGCCAGGAGGTGAGCGAGATGGAGCGCCTGCGCTCCTACATCATCCTGGGCCGCGAGAACCGTTGGGAGGAACTGCTCTATGCCCATCATTGCCAGACGGCCGCCCAGCGTGGTGATGGCCTGGCACTTCGCTTTGCCCTGTTGGCCGAGAGCGAGCTGGGCACATTGCCCCAGAATATCCAGTACTATCCCATCATGCAGGAGGAGTCCTTCCTGTTCCCGCATGAGCGCGAGTATGCCACCACCCAGTTCAACCGCCTCTTCTACGGATGCCTGGGTGTATATGACGAGGCTTTCCACCAGGCACAGGAGTTTGGCTTGCTGCAGTTCAATGGCATCTGCTTCCAGTCACTCAGGCAGATGGTGGAGTACAGCATCCGCGAGGGCGAGTGGGAAGTGGCCGACAAGTACCTGAGCGTGCTGGCATGCTCATCCCGCCATGGCCAGTTTGTAGCCCAGAAGCGCCAGGAGATGGAGCAGGCCCGCAAGGCCCCGAAGCGCGATATCCCCCTGCGTGCCGACAATTTCGTGGGTGGCTATCCGCTCCCTTACGAGATGCTGCGCCTGTGCCGCTATTACAACGAGCGCACTCCCCGTTGCAAGAAGATGCTCGACTATGCCCTGTGCTCATTCCTGCTCCGGGGGGACAGGAACAGTTTCCGGCAGATTATCGGCTGGCATGGCTTCTACAATGAGCAGAACCTGCCCGATGTGTATAGGGCGTTTCTCAAGGAGTGATGTCCCGCCCGTCATGCACTGGTGAGGACGTTGCGCCCTCAGGGGGATGTGAGGACATAAGGTAAAAAGAAGTAGAACAGAATGAACAAGAAGAAAGATATTGATAAATGCGCTTCGCCTGTGGAAGCGGCAAGCTTTGTGGAGAAGATGAAGGGACTCCTTGTCCTCGATGGTGCCATGGGCACGATGATTCAGACTTACGGACTGGAGGAGAAGGACTTCCGTGGCCATCTCTTCCCCGACTTCAAGGGGCAGATGCAGGGCAACAATGATATCCTCACGCTCACGCGCCCCGATGTGATTGCCGACATTCACCGCCGCTATCTGCAGGCAGGAGCCGACATCATCTGCACCAACACCTTCAGCAGCCAGCGCGTCTCTATGGCCGACTACCATTGCGAGCACCTGGTGAGGGAGGTCAACGAGGCGGCCGTGCGCCTCGCACGCAAGGTGGCCAGTGAGTTTTCCACTCCCCAGTGGCCGCGCTTTGTGGTGGCCAGCGTGGGGCCTACCAACAAGACCTGCTCCATGAGCCCCGATGTGAACGACCCCGCATTCCGTGCCATCACCTTCGATGAGCTCTCCGATGCCTATCACGAGCAGTTTGTCACCTTGCTCAGGAGCGGTATCGACGCGGTACTGATGGAGACCATCTTTGACACCCTCAACTGCAAGGCTGGCATCCATGCCTTCCTCCGTGCCCAGGCCGAGACCGGCATCCAGGTGCCCCTGATGCTCAGCGTCACCGTCAATGACAAGGCTGGCCGCACGCTGAGTGGCCAGACCCTCGAGGCTTTCCTCATCAGCGTGGCGCACGCCCATCCGCTCAGCGTGGGACTCAACTGCTCATTCGGTGCGCAGGACATGCTGCCCCTGTTGCGCATCCTTGCCGAGAAGGCTTCCTGCCACATTACCGTGCATCCCAATGCGGGACTGCCCAATAGCCTGGGAGAGTACGACCAGACACCGCAGATGATGGTGGCGGAGATGACTCCATTCCTACAGGAGCGGCTGGTCAATGTGATAGGCGGCTGCTGCGGCACCACCCCCGAGCATATCGCGGGCATGCGTGCCCTGGCCAACCAGTATGCCGCTTATGCGCATGAGCCGCATCCTGTGCCCGTGTCACTGGCCCTGAGCGGCCTGGAGCCGCTTGTCAGGCAGGAGCAGGAGGCCGGATTCAGCGGTGGCTTCTTTGTCAATGTGGGCGAGCGCTGCAATGTGGCTGGCTCACGCAAGTTCCTGCGCCTCATCAAGGAAGGCTCTTACGAAGAGGCACTTGACATAGCCCGCCGCCAGGTGGAGGATGGGGCCATGGTCATCGACGTGAACATGGACGATGGCCTGCTGGATGCTCCCCGCGAGATGACACACTTCCTCAACCTCCTGGCCAGCGACCCCGACATCTGCCGTGTGCCCGTCATGGTTGACAGCAGCAACTGGGAAGTGATACGTGCCGGGCTCAAGTGCATCCAGGGCAAGTGCATTGCCAACAGTATCAGCCTCAAGGAGGGCGAGGCCGTGTTCCTCGCTCATGCGCGCGAACTGATGTCCTTGGGAGCGGCCGTGGTGGTGATGGCCTTTGACGAGAAGGGGCAGGCCGACACCTACGAGCGGCGCATCGAGGTGTGCCAGCGGGCTTATCACTTGCTGGTTGACCAGGTGGGCATGGCCCCCCAGGACATCATCTTCGACCCCAATGTGCTGGCCATCGCCACGGGCATGCCCGAGCACGATGGCTATGCGCTCGACTTCATCCGTGCCACAGGCTGGATACACGAGCACTTGCATGGGGCGCATGTGAGCGGTGGAGTGAGCAACCTCTCCTTCTCCTTCCGTGGCAACAACTATGTGCGCGAGGCCATGCATGCTGTCTTCCTTTATCATGCCCAGCGGATGGGTATGGACTTTGGCATCGTAAATCCTTCTGCCAAAGTGATGTATGCCGATATACCCGCAGCACAGTTGCAGGTCATCGAGCAGGCTATGCTGCAACCCTCTCCGCAGGCAAGCGAGCGGCTGGTGGAGATGGCCTCGCAGATAGCCGAGCAAGCCACGGCAGCCAAGGACGCGCCAGCGGGAACAGCCGCTGCCACGAGCCAGATGAGTGTGGAGGACAGGCTGGTTGACAAGTTGCGCCGGGGTATCTCGCAGGGACTGGAGGCCGACCTCCAGGAAGCCCTGGCTCAGTATCCCCGTGCCGTTGATATCATCGAGGGTCCCCTGATGAAGGGCATGAACCTCGTGGGCCGGCTCTTTGGCGAAGGCAAGATGTTCCTGCCCCAGGTGGTCAAGACCGCACGCACCATGAAGCAGGCAGTGGCCATCCTGCAGCCACACATCGAGGCTCAGCGGGCAGGAGACCAGAATTCGGCCGGGCGAGTGCTGCTGGCCACCGTCAAGGGTGACGTGCACGACATAGGCAAGAACATCGTGAGCGTGGTGCTTGCCTGCAACGGCTTCGAGGTGATAGACCTGGGCGTGATGGTGCCCGAGGATGTTCTGCTGGCCAAGGCACTTGAGTGCAAGCCCGACATCATCGGTTTGAGTGGGCTTATCACACCCAGTCTGGCCGAGATGATCAAGGTAGCCCACACGCTCGACGAGGCTGGTGTGCGTGTACCCGTGATGGTGGGTGGCGCCACCACCAGTCCCCTGCACACCGCCCTCAAGATTGCCCCTGCCTACAATGGCCCTGTCATCTGGACTAAGGATGCCAGCCAGGCGGCCCTGCTTGCGGCCCGTTTCATGAACCCCTCACTCAGCAGTGAGGCACTGGCCGACTTGCAGAGGCAGCAGCAGGAACTGCGTGCCCAGGCTGCCGCTCCTGCCTCCCAGCTCTCTATCGAGCAGGCTCGGGAGAACAAGCTAAACCTCTTCTGAACCCGTCTCTCCCTGATTGCCGCCTACCCCCTCATGCGACAGGCGCGAGGGGCAGGCGGCTTCTCTTTTGCACCCCTTCAGTCCGCCGACAAATCCATCATAAACCGGACTGCAGTCCAAGCACGCTTGGACTGCAGTCCGGGTATGCTTGGACGACAATCCGAACTGGCATAAACTGCAAAGTAACTTAGGTGTCTTTGCCGTGACAGGGAAACGAAGTGTAAAAGTTACATTTTTTTATGTAAAATTCATCAAGTTAATCCGAAAACTCTTATATTTGCAAGGCATAATCCCGCAGAAAGCCCCGGTGGGGGAAGGGGAGGGTGCTACTTTTACGGAAAGGGCGTTTACTTACGCTCGTCTGCGACTACTCGTAAACTTCGCAACTTTACCAAACTGTCAGCAGGTGAGACAATGGGTGAATGTCCACGATGGGTGTGTTATATCCTGTGGCGAGCGTGTGCGATCTGAGCATGCGTTCAGTCCAGGCATATCATATCCCACGGCGTGGGCTTTCTGCATTGTCCGTCTCGACAGTTAGGCAATGCGAAGGCCTTCGAGTAGTGGGATGGGCAAGTGAAGAATCCCACGCTTTCTTTTTGTGGAGGTGCAACTGAAACATACATTATATATTTCGGCTGGGGGGTTCGGCTGGCTGTACTATGGACATATGTACGAAAGCTACATATTCTCAGGACACGAGTCTTTTCCTTGCAAGACCCTATGGCTCACCAAGGGATATGACTTTGTAAATGGAAAAGGAAACTTCAATGCTCCCGATGCCGTAATGGCACTGGGGGTAGGCAAGAATATGGTTTCTTCAATACGCTATTGGCTGAAGGCATTTGGGCTGTGTGAACGAGACGGGCCAACAGACAATGCCCGTTATCTGTTTGATGAGAGCAACGGCGCAGACAGGTATATTGAGAGCCTGGGCACCTTGTGGCTGCTTCATTACTTGCTGGTGAGCGGAAAGGAGGCCACGCTGTATAATATCACTTTTGTTCTATTCCAAAGGGAGCGCAAGACCTTTGAGAGGGAGCAACTGGTCAACTTTGTCGGTAGAATAATGGCAGAGGACGGCAAGGGAAAGGCATTTAATGCCAACACGGTCAAGAAAGACGTGAGCGTTTTGTTGCAGAACTATACCCAGCCCTACAGGGCAAAGTCCTCTGAGGATTACTCCACTCTTCTTATTGATTTGGATTTGCTCAGAGTAGAGGATGGTGGTAAGTCCTATGCCTTCAATATCGAGGGGAAGAGAAAGGTTCCGATGGAGATATTCTTGTATGCCGTTCTGAATGAAAAGGCGAAGCTGAAGGACAAATCTGTGCCATACGACACCTTGCAGGAGATAGGCTTGATGTTCTGCATGACGGATGCCGAGGTCATTGACATGGCACAGGCAATTGGCGAGAAATATCCCGAGCACGTCCAGTACAGCGACAATGCAGGAATCCGCCAGTTGCTGTTCAGGGAAGGGACTTCATTGGAGCGAGCCGATGTTTTAGATAAATACTACAAGAATGCGACAGTTTAGCTTGTCTGCCAACATAGAGGAAGGGTTCGCACAGAAGGCCCAGTACATCGTCACACCCAATGCCCGACAGGTGGCCGAGGGTATAGTGAAGGGATTTCACTCGGGAGTTCATTCCTTCACCATTATTGGCTCTTATGGGACAGGAAAGTCCAGTTTTCTGCTGGCATTGGAGAGAGACCTGGTGGGAAAGAAACGGAAGGAACTGCTCAGCCCATCTGTTCTGTCCAAGGAGAAGGAGTTTGAAGTGTGGAAGATAGTGGGGGACTATAGGGAACTCTCGTCCCTGCTTGCCCAGAAACTCTCGG
This sequence comes from Prevotellaceae bacterium, assembly GCA_050873805.1. Lineage (GTDB taxonomy): Bacteria > Bacteroidota > Bacteroidia > Bacteroidales > Bacteroidaceae > Physcousia. The sequence goes on from JBNMJN010000015.1 coordinate 18,458, forward strand.
TAGAAGGCACCACTGAAAACATATTTGATGCCCTGCGCAGTGAATACCATAGACTGAGGAGTGAAGGAAAATTTCTGGTCATCATGATAGATGAGTTTGGCAAGGTGCTTGAGCATGCCGCCAAGAACAGTCCCGAGCGCGAACTCTATTTCATCCAGAAATTTGCCGAGTTTGTGAATGTGCCAACAAGGAGCATACTGCTGTTGACCACACTTCACCAGAACTTCAGTGCCTATGCCCGCAAGTTGACCGATGTGCAAAAGGAGGAGTGGACCAAAGTAAAAGGCCGCTTCCAGGAACTTGTGTTTGTGGAACCCGTGGAGCAACTCCTTTACCTGGCTTCGGCACGGACTACCCCTGGCAGGAAGCGCAAGGGTGATAATTCCTTAGTCTCAGCCTTGGTTTCCTTGGCCAGAAAGACAGGTTTCGTGTCCCATGGTTTCTCTGAGGACACAGCGCAGGTACTGGCACCGCTGGAGCCATTTGCGGCTTACGTCATAACCCAGGCTATCCAGCGGTATGGACAGAACGAGCGTTCCTTGTTTTCCTTCTTAAACGCAAGGGGAGCCAGTTCTCTGTCGGAATACAGGGGGAAGGTATATCACCTCCAGTGCTGCTATGACTATATATATTACAGCTTCTACTCCTATCTGAAAGAAGCCAATGCTGATTCTATGCAATGGAGTTCAATGCAGGTTGCCATCGAGAGGGTAGAGGGACTGTCATGGGATACCCCGACGGATATGGCGGAAGCTATCAAACTGGTGAAAACTATCGGCTTGCTGAATCTCTTCGGAAATGCCTCATTCAAGATGAGCCGTGAGGAAACTGCCCAGTATGCACAAGACGCATTGGGCCTAGAGGCCCCATTGGCCTTGCTGGGCAGGCTGGAGCAGTACAAGATTATCCGATATGCGGGTTACAAGTTCCGCTACATTCTGTTTGACGGCACCGACATCAACATTGAGGATGAAATCCGTAAGGCGGGATTAGTGGTGAGTCGTCCAGTGAATTATGTGGATGGCATCAGAAACTATTGTTTTAAGAAGGTGGTGCCTGTGAAGGCGTGTTATTTTGAGAAGGGTACTCCCAGATATTTTGAGTATGAAGTGCTTAGTGAGGGAGTGGACAAGACACCAGTGGGAGATACGGATGGATATATCCAACTGATATTCTCCTCAGACAAGGGAGTCCAGGAAGCGACTCGTGCCTTGAGTGAGAGGTGCGGGAATGCCATTGTCTATGCCTGTTTCGGGAACACAGAGGAGTTGGTGAATCACCTCTACCAGATAGAGAAGTACAGGTATATCCTTGACAAGGTGCTGATAGACAAGTCGGACAAGGTGGCCATCAACGAGATAAATCACTTGATGGAATACGAGAAAGTGGTGCTCAACAAGTCTATCCGCGAGTGCCTGTTTGCTTATGATGGTCAGGTGACTTGGATATTCAAGGGGGAGGAAAGGACAATCCACTCCTTGCGGGATTTCAACCGCCTGCTGTCATTGGCATGTAACACCATTTATCCTCAAACGCCCAGGATGATAAACGAATTGTTCAACAAGCACAAACTGAGCAGTTCTATCTCCAGTGCGCGAGGCAAGTACCTTGCGGCGCTGCTCAACCAGAGCAACAAGCCCGACCTGGGCTTCCCCCAAGACAAGTTTCCGCCAGAGAAGACCATCTACTATTCCCTGTTGAAGAACACGGGACTTCATGCAAATGGAGAGTTTGCCGATGAGCCTACAGACGCAGACTTCATGCCCCTGTGGGAAGCTTGCGAGGAGTTTCTCTCTTCCACCGTAGGTAAGGCACGCAAGGTGTCGGATCTGATTAAGAAGTTACTATCCAAACCATACAAGCTGAAACAGGGATTCCTGGACTTCTGGATTCCTACCTATTTGTATATAAAGCGACAGGACTACTCGCTGTATGGGGCCAATGGGGCTTATATCCCCAATATCACTATGGAATTCTTCGAATTGCTGCAGAAGCGTCCTGGAGAGTATCTGATCAAAGCCTTTGATGTTACGGGAGTAAAGGTACAAATCTTCAACCAGTACAGGAAGTTTCTGAATGTGGAGGCCATGGGGAGCATCAAGAGTGATGATTTCATAGAGACCATCAAGCCTTTCTTCTTTTTCTACAACAGACGACTGAACGACTATGCCAAGCATACACGAAAGTTCAATCATGAACAGACGGTAAGGTTCAGGGACACGCTGGCCAGGGCAAAAGACCCAGAGAAGACGTTCTTTGAGGATTTGCCTGAGGCTCTGGGGTACAACAGAGAAACATTACTGGACTCAGCAAAGGTGCAGGAGTTTTGCTATGTCATCAACAGGGCTGTCAAGGAACTTCGTTCCTGCTATTCCGACCTGATAGATCGTGTGGAAGACCGATTGCTGGATACATTGGGCATTGAGTCCCGTGACTATTCGGAATACATCGTGGAGATAAGGCACCGCTTGGCGAGTGTAAAGGAATACTTGCTCACGGACAGGCTGAAGGAATTTCACCAGCATGCAATGGCAGAGTTTGACAACCGAAATGAGTGGTATCAGTCCATTTGCTACACAGCATTAGAGCAACCACTGGAGCGATTGCGTGATGAACAGGAGGAGAGACTGACTGACAACCTGACGATGCTATTCCGTGAATGCGAGAAGTATTCGGACATATCGAAGATGTGGGAGAGTGAATCAGATGAGATTTATTCACTTGACCTGGTTTCTACTTACGGCAGCAACATCTATGCGCAAACATTCCGATTGCCAGAGAGCGAAAGGAAAAAGTCGGCAAGGCTGGAGGCTGATATCACTCGGCTGCTTGATGGCATGGACAACGACAATATCTCGGTATGCACATTGCTGAAGATACTGAACAAGCGGCTGGGTAGTCAGCCACAGACAGAACAAAAGAAATAACACAAATGAAAGTACGGCATATATTAGGCATCTCGGGCGGGAAGGACAGCGCGGCACTTGCCATCTATCTCAAACAGAAATACCCTGCCCTAAGGATTGAGTACTACAATTCCGACACAGGCTGCGAACTGGCTGAGACGGAGTTGCTGATAGACAGGCTTGGGGCATATCTGGGAAGTATCAAAAGGCTTAGGGCTGCAGAGGACAGTCCCGAGGCTACACCTTTTGAGCATTTTCTGAAAGCCGCAGGTGGATTCCTGCCATCGCCTCAGGCGCGCTGGTGTACCAAGAAGATGAAGCTGGATGAGTTTGAGAGATATGTAGGTGATGACTATGCGGTGTCTTACGTTGGAATCCGTGGTGATGAAGACCGTGATGGTTATGTTTCTTCCAAACCAAACATCCAGTCGGTCTTCCCCTTTAGAAGAAACATTTGGAGTGTGGATGTCATCAATAAATTCCTGCATAAGGAGAATCAAGAACAAATCGTTGCCATCTACGATAAGTTATGCCCAGAGGGTATGATGAAGGAGGACTTGATGGATGTACTGAAAAAGCCTATCACCAAGCAATTCTATTATTCCAAGAAGTTGAATTCCCTACTGGATATTGATGTCAAGATGTTCAACCATGCGGTGTTTGAGTTCTTGAAGACTACCGGCTATCCTGTTGGCCACCTGGATTCGTTTCCGCTTATTGACAATGACGATGTGCTGGTCAAGGACGATATCTTCAGATTACTGCGGGATAGCGGTGTGGGGGTGCCCTCATATTATGAGGAGATACCTTTTGAGGTTGATGGCAAGACTGGCACCTATTGCCGGAGTCGAAGTGGTTGCTATTTCTGCTTCTTTCAACAGAAGATTGAGTGGATATGGCTCTACGAACAGCATCCTGACTTGTACAAGAAAGCAATGTCGTTTGAGAAGGATGGCTACACCTGGATTCAGAATGAGAGCCTGGCAGACTTGATCAAGCCAGAACGCATACGGCAGGTGAAACTCGATATCATCAAGAGGCAGGAGGCCAACAGAACCAAGAACAAAGGCACAAGTCTTGCCGAACTATTTGGGGACGAGTATGTTTGTGCCAATTGTTTTATCTGACAAACAGGCGTGCTATGCTATACGACGTAAACTGGGCAGAGGACGGCACTTACCGTCCTGGTGAATATAATTCGCCAGAGAGGCTTTTCAATGACGGACTGAGAAACAGCACGGAATTTGACTTGCAGCTGGGCTACTTCAGTTCAGCAGCCATAAGTGTGCTCGCCGATGGCTTTGCCTCTTTCATCGTCAATGGTGGAAGGATGCGCCTTGTCATCAACCATATTGTATCAGAGTCGGATAAGAAGGCCATAAGCAAGGGTGTTTACGGAGGGCTGATTGACTGCTTCGACCTCACGGACTTCGACTCTCTGAAAAAGACCTTGGACGAATACCAGCAACAGTTCTTTGAGTGCCTGGCATTCCTCATCTACACCAAGCGTATAGACATCCGTATAATATGCCCCCGCAGCCGTATAGGTATCGCACATACGAAGTCGGGCCAATTCAGGGATGGAGATAGTGTGACAGCTTTCACGGGGTCGGCAAACTTTACTATCAGTGGGCTGTTCAATAACTTGGAGGAAATAAAGATTGACCGCAGCGACAGTATTGACGGTATGGTGCGCAAGCGTATAGAGAGTCAGCGAATGGAGTTTGATTCTATCATGAGCCATCAGAAGAAGGGAATTGACTACCTGTCACCTGAAAGGCTGGAGGTAGCTATAGTGTCTGCTTTTGGTGGAAAGGACATAGAGGAACTTGTGGATGTGGAGCGGAAACTGAGACGGGTAAAGGAAGAGAGGCAAAGGACGGAAAGGCAAGATTCTATGCTCCTGGCATGCGAGACTGATTTGGCAAGGGAGCCGCATTTCCCCTACCCATCAGGCCCCAGGGAGTATCAGCAACAGGCTTTTGAGAGCTGGAAGAACAATAACCAGAGGGGGCTGTTTGCCATGGCAACGGGTACAGGGAAAACCCTTACATCACTGAATTGCCTGTTGGAGATATACAAGAGAAAGGGGTATTATAAGGCTATCATTCTGGTGCCTACCCAGACACTTGTGGATCAATGGGTGGACGAGTGCAAAAAGTTTGACTTCACACAGGTTTATACGGTATATTCCAAGAATAAGAACTGGGTCAATGAGGTGGACTTGCTGCATCTGAAAGAGAATTTCAATCGGTCGGGGCATGACAGCTCATTTATCATCATATCCACTTACTCTTCGTTTGTGCGAGAGAATGTGTTTCTGTCCCTTAACACGTTTTCCAGAAACAAGACTCTGCTGATTGCCGATGAGGCACACAACATGGGGGCAAAGAGAATGCTCGACAGAATGGACAGCATAGTGTATCTGAGGAGAATCGGTTTGTCGGCCACGCCCTATCGACAGTTTGATGATGAGGGTAATCAAAGGATAAACGAGTTCTTTGGCTGCACGGAGGGATTCACGTTTGAGTACTCCATGCGCGAGGCAATTGACAATGACTTCCTGTGCCGCTACTATTACTATCCTCATGTCATCAGGCTGAACGATGCAGAGATGTCGGATTATCTCAAGATATCCAGGAAGCTCTCGAAGTTCTACAATTATGGCAAGGACTCATTTTCCCAAGGGAACGACATATTGACGGCTCTCCTGCTGAAGCGGAAACGCATCATACACAAGGCACAGCAAAAGGAGACTGTGTTTGAGGCCATACTGAAGCAACGCTATAAGGAGAAGGGAAATCTGAAATATACCCTGGTTTATGTACCCGAGGGCAACAAACCAGACTCTATCGCTGATATGTTTGAGACGGCAGATACCTTAGGTGCAGACAGCACATCGGAGCATCTGATAGACAGATATACCCAGATAGTGTATGACATTAGTCCGCAAACTACTGTACGGGAGTTCGTTTCAGGCTCCAAGGAACAAGCAAAAATATTGGATGACTTTGCTTGCGGAAGGCTTGAAGTACTGACCTCGATGAAGTGCCTGGATGAGGGGGTGGACATTCCACGCAGTGAAATGGCGGTGTTCTGTGCCAGTACAGGCAACCCGCGGCAGTTTGTGCAAAGAAGGGGAAGAATCCTGCGTAACCACAAGGACAAACATCGGGCAATCATCCATGACCTGATCGTGGCACCATGGATAAGTGATTCGGAGGAGAGCTATAATATGGAAAGAAACTTGCTCAATGTGGAACTGAAGCGAGTGCGTGACTTTGCTTCCCTGTCAGAGAATGCTGACTATACATACAGCGAACTAGAAGATACTGTCTCATATTATAATTTATCAATTCTATAGATATGGCATATACAACTAACAATGACAAGATGCTTGGGGCAGTTCTGCTTGACCCAGAACTGATGAAGTTTGGCCATTACGGCGAAGCGGACGTAAACTTCACCTCAGCCTATCAGGCTGTAGAATCCGACAACTATGTGATAAGTGCTGTGGCTCATATTATCATACGAGCCTCAGAGGGTGCAACGGAAAAGGAAATTTACAAGGAAATCACGGAGTACTTAAAGAATAGAGTGTAAAACTATGCTTGTAAGGAAATTAACAATCAAGAATTTCCGTAGTTACTACGGAGAGAATACGTTTGAGTTCTCTGATGGCTTGACGCTCATCATAGGGGACAACGGTGATGGGAAGACCACCTTCTTTGACGCATTGCAATGGTTGCTCAACACAACTATTGACAACAACAGCATTGACAATGTGTCGGAGATGAAAAAGTCCAAATTGGAAGTGGGCGAAAGTGACGAACTGGTCGTATCCATGCTGTTTGAGCATGATGGCGAGGAGAAGTTTGTGGAAAAGCGATTCACATTTACCCGTAAGTCGGAAAGAGAATTCGCAGTATCGCCCCTGGTCTTCAGAGGATATGAGGGAAACAGTATTGAACGTGAGCCTGTTTCTGGCAGAAACCTCATCAACAGATGCTTTGATGCCTTTATCCAGAAGTATAGCATGTTCAAGGGAGAGTCTGACCTGAACGTGTTTCAGGACAGGACTGCACTGAAGGAACTCGTGGACAAATATTCAGATATACGCAAGTTTGATGAACTGGTGAAACTCTCTGCCGCTTTTGAAGAGAAGTCCAATTCTGCCTTCATGAAAGAATGCAGGTCGGACAGAAAGGTCTCGGATGAGGCTAAACTTCTGGAGGCGCAACTGAACAGACTTTCAGGAGAGATTCTGGAAAAGAAGAAGGATATAAAGGAGAAGACCGAGTCCATCAGCCTTTATTCGACAAAACTTGATACACTTGCTGAAAACCAGGATATAGCAGAGCAGTACAACGAGATAAGCGAGCGCATCAAGACACTGAATGAGAAAATTAGCAAGTTGAAGGCAAGCATCGCCATGGTGGACAAAAATACGGCTTTGCTGGATAAGCAATGGATTTTGTGTGCATTTCCATCTATATTGGCTGAGTTTAAAAGTAAATGTCAGATATATAGCAAGGAGAAAAGACATCAAGAAAAGGATTTTGTGGCACAGAAAGCAAAGGAGGAGGGTAAACTGGAAGTCTTCAATGAGGTCAGAGGTCTTTTGGCCAATGGTGTGCCCGAACTTCCCTGGTATCTGCCCAATGAGGATACCATGCAGGAAATGATTAACGATCATGTTTGCAAGGTCTGCGGAAGACCAGCCCCAGAGGGGTCTGCTGCTTACGAGTTCATGGTCAACAAACTGCGAGAATACAAGAGACATATTGAGGAAAAGGCTAAACTGGAGGAGGCTAAGGCAACCTTGAGCGAGAAGCGGTTGTTTGTATCGGACTATGTTGAGGAGATACATAACCTGAGCATCGCCTTAGGAGGAAGTGTTGAGGCTGAGGTCGCACGCATAGCTTCTGATATAGATGACCGGCTGCAACTGGAGGACAGACTGCGCGCTGACCTAAAAGCCGAGAATGAAAAGAAACAAGAGGCTGAGGATAACAAGGCTCGGTTGCTCATCCAGGCTGATAATATGCCAGAGGAATTGCTGCAAAAGAATTTCAAGGACATAAAAAGCATGTTTGAACAAAAGGAACGTGCTGTACAACGCTTGACGAACTTGCAGGCGGAACTGAAAGACCTGACAGAGAAAGAGGCTGAATTGCGCAAAAAGTTTGGCGAACTCAATCCGCAGAACAGTCAAGTGAAGGTCTACCAGAATGTTCACCATGTACTGGAGCAAATCGCCAGGGCATTTGTGAATGCCAAGAAGGAGAACTTGCGGCGGTTCCTGGCAGATTTGGAAGAGCGTGCCAACGAATATCTGGAAAAACTGAGTGCTCAGGACTTCCATGGGGAAATACGCTTGTGCCATACAGTAGAGGACACCACAGAAATCAAACTGTTCAGTTCAAATGGCAGTGAAATCAAGAAGCCATCGGGTTCTCAGGAAACAGTCATGTATATATCTGTGCTGTTTGCCATTTCTGATTTTACTGACCAGAAGCGTGATGAAAACTATCCTCTGATATTTGATGCCGCTACATCCTCATTTGGAGACTCAAAGGAGGAACGCTTCTATAATGTCATAGACAAGTTGAAAAAGCAATGCGTTATTGTCACAAAGGATTACATAACCAAAGGACAATTGCGTGTTAATGACGTTGACCAGTTGACTTGCTTTGTCTATCGCATTAAGAAGGCACCCAATTTCGACAGCAAGAATATGGCTACAATAAGAACTTTAGTTGATAAGATTAAGTGAGTATGGAAAGTTTATTTGATATATGGAGCAAGAGAGACCCCGAGTGGGAAACGCGATACCAAGAGTCAGTCATGGATGTGTTCTGCGACTATGGCCGTGGACGTAATTCTTACCAAGCAGCACGTGCGAAGCCGTTTGGCGCGGGGTATGAGATATATATTATAGCATTCTTCATTGGGCTGTACTTTGACGGTACCAAACCGTTGGTAGAGGACAGAGCAAAGAGAAAGAAGTTTGGCTGGCCAATACAGAAATGGGGAAATATCGAATCGAGAATGGGAAGAGTTCCCTATGAAAAGCTTCAGAAGTTTATCTTTGCGGCATTGATTGCTCGCACAGATGTTGACTTGATTGCCTTGGACAAAGGAGAGGTCAGCAGTAGGAAGATTGTGGACCAACTGATTGACAAGATGGAGCAGTATGCGAACTTCGGATTTACATATATAACAGAGCAAATGGAGGTGGATCCGAACTGTTTCTTCAAGGAGACGGCCTTTTTGCGCCTCTTTCTCTCGTTTTTGAAAGCAGATAATGATGACTGTGACAACGAATTGGAAGAACTCTGATGGAACAAGCAAGTAACATGAAGAGACTAATGTCTTTGTTGGCAGGTATTGTCCTGCCCGTCTCCACCTTTGCACAGATGCCCAGCCGCCTTGATGATGATCCCAGTATCTGGTTCTTTGTGGGAATAATCATCTTGGGGTTGCTTTGTGTGGCTGTTGTTCTTACTATTGTGATTGGACTTTATCTCCTTGTTGCGAAGATGGCCGAAAGACGAAACCGAAGTGCTGTGGCTTGGCTGGTAGTGTCCTTTTTCATCGGACCGATTTTTACAATAGTCTTGCTCCTGTGCTTGGGAGAGGCAAAGAACAAAGAGCAGATAATATAGTAAACTTAAACTCTAAAAAACAAAGTTATGACTACGAAAGTGAAATTTGGGCTGACCTATGTGGGAGGTCTTGTAACAGGAATCGTACTTATGTTCGCCTTATGCGTTATCATTGCATCAAGACAAGGAAATATGGGTTCCACAGATAGCAATGTGGTGATGTTCGACAGTCCACAGCAAGTGGTGAGCGCCACAGAACTTAAAGTGATTCAGGTCTTACCTAATGGCAGTGCCCTGGCTATCATAGAGGAACCTTATGATAACTGTGGTACAGTGGTTGGACTACAAGCTATGCAAGGAGGCTCTTACTATGATGACCAAAAGATAAGCATACCTGAAGGTAAATGCCTTAGGCAGATAGGCACTTACCGTTACATTACTCAGCAGAATATGGAGAAGACGGTGCCTGTAGTGCAGGTGTTTGACAAATGACCGTCATCTGAACGAGTGTGCTACCCACTGGGTAAGATGAGCAATTGCTACTTCGGGCTTCATGGCTTCTGACTGCGGGAAACCAGGCGGGTTGATGGACTCCACGTGCTGGAAACCTGCTTGCTGTAGGGCAGCCGCGCCTGACACACGACCTGCTATGAGCCATACAGGGATGTCGCTGCATTGCCTCACTTGCTGAAGGATGCACATGGGCAGTTTACCCATGAGTGTCTGCTGGTCGGCTGAGCCTTCACCCGTGATGACCAAGTGGGCATCATGCAGAAGATGGGGGAATTGCAGGCTCTGCAGAAGCATGTGGGCACCCGACTGGACTTCAGCACCCAGGTACTGCATGAAGGCATAGCCCAAACCACCTGCGGCTCCTGAACCTGGAGACTGTGACTTGTCGTAGCCCAGGACACACGCTGAATGAAGAGCAAAGGCTTGGGCTTGCCTGTCAAGAATCTCTTGCATGACGGGCGTGGCACCTTTCTGCCTGCCATACACATGGGCGGCTCCTTGTGGGCCATACAAGGGGTTGCGCACATCGCTTGCCAGGGTGAACTGGCAGGACTGGATGAGTGGATGACTGGGGAGCAACTCCATCTGGCCACCTGTAAGGCGGGTGGCCAGCGCAGACAGCATGCCCCGACCGCAATCGCTGGTGCCGCTTCCTCCCAGGCCAATGATGAAATGCCGACTACCATGGTCTATGGCTTCCAAGAGAATTTCTCCCACACCATAGGTGCTGGCCACGAGAGGGTTTCGCTCATGGGCTTCCATCAGCGAAAGGCCGCATGCCTGGGCGGTCTCAATGATGGCAGTGCCGTCTGCACATACAGCATAGGAGGCTTTGACAGGTCGCATGAGCGGGTCATGCACATGGGCATGCCGAAGTGTCCCGTGCATTGCCTGGGCAAAAGCCTGCAGCATGCCATCGCCACCATCTGACATGGGAAGACTGGTGGTGGGGATGCCCCGGGACTGTAAGGCTACAGCAAGGGCTGCCTCTACCTGCTGGGAGGTGAGACAGCCCTTGAAGGAGTCGGTGGCAAGGATGACTCTCATGCCTTGGGGGATGTGCATTCGTCTATCAGATAAAGCAATGACTGATAGGGGACGCCTGAGTGGGTGGTGAGACCAATCTCGCAGGTGCGGCTGTTGGAAAATCCTCGCCGTATCCCGTTCTTCTCTATCTGCGCGCGCAGTTTACGCAGTGCATAAGCATTCAGTTCGGGATTGAAGAATCCCTTGTCGCCTGCAAATCCACAACAGCCTACTCCCTCGGGCAACAGGACATGGCTGGAGCATCGCCTGGCCAGGGAGATGACTTTCTGGGCCAATTCCATCCTGCGGGTGGAACAGGTCAGGTGCAGGGCCACTGGCTCGCTGGTGGGGTGGAACTCCAGGTGGTCGGCCACATAATCGTGTATAAACTCCAGCAGTTCCAGGGGATGGATGCGCTTCATCTGCTCACGCATACGGTGCAGGCACGGACTCTGGTCACAAATCACGGGAATACGCCCACCATCGGATGCCTTGAGCAGTGCCTCCTCAAGCTCAAGGGTCTTGCGGTCGGCAATGTCCATCATGCCCTTGCTTTCCCATATCTGCCCACAGCATAGCTTGTCCATCTGCTGGGGGAAGATGACCTGCCAGCCATTCCTCTGCAAGAAACTGACGACAAGGTCGGCCAGGTCTTGGCGCTTCGGGTCCATCTTGCTATAGCCCATGGTGCGGTTGAGGCAACTGGGGAAATAGACTACCCGCTTGTCGATGCCCTGCATGCTTGCCACTGGACGGTGTGATGAATAGTGTGCGGTGGGAAGCGAGGGTGTCCACAGGGGAAGCCCTATCTGGTGAAGTCCCAGGCCAATGAGTCGCACGGCCTGGTTGCCTATCAGACTTTGTGCCATGCCTGCCGCAGTGAGCACTGGCTTGAGTGTACCCAGTGCTCCTTGCAGATGGTGAGCCATGAAATCTCCAGCCCGATAGGCCAAGGAGCCTGCGGGCACTTTCTGGGCACGCAGCGTGTGTGTCATGTCGCCTGTGTTGATGCGCATAGGACAGGATGTGCTGCACAGGCCATCGGCCGCGCAGGTCACGTCGCCCAGGTAATGGTACTGGTGCTCCAGCCTGTGAAGCCGGGCTGGATTCTCACCTGTAGATTTCAGCCGTGCTATCTCACGCTGCACGACTATACGCTGGCGGGAAGATAGGGTAAAGCCACAGCTCAGGCAGTTGACCTCGCAGAACCCGCACTCGATGCACTTGTTGATGTGCTCGTCGGCCAAAGGCAGAGGCTTGAAGTCCTTTATGAAACACTGGTCATCATCATTGAAGATGACACCAGGATTGAGGATATTGCCTGGGTCAAAGATGTTCTTGATTTCCCGCATGCACTCGTATGCCTCGTTGCCCCACTCATGGCGCACGAAAGGTGCCATGTTGCGTCCGGTTCCATGCTCTGCCTTGAGCGAGCCATCGTACTTGTCCACCACCAGTTTCTCTATCTCGACCATAAGGTTGCGGTACTTCTCCACTTGCTCGGGAGTGTCAAAGGACTGCGCTATGATGAAGTGGTAGTTGCCCTCCAGCGCATGCCCGTAGATGCAGGAGTCATCGTATCCGTGCTTGAGAAGCATCTGCTCCAGGTCGAGGGTGGCCTCGGTGAGGTTCTCAATATGGAAAGCGATGTCCTCGATGATGACGGTGGTGCCCATGGGACGTGTGCCACCCACTGATGGAAAGATGCCTGAGCGGATGGCCCAGTAACGGGCATACTCCTGGGGATTGCTGGTGAAGTGGGCTGGCACATATAGGGAGAAGGGGGCAAGTGCCTTCTCAATGGATGTGATGTTGGCTTGTAGTTCCTCCTCGGTATCGGCCTTGGTCTCGGTAAGTACTGCTGTGAGGCCGGTACCAGTGGTGTCACCTACTGAGGAGAGGGACTTCTTGTCCAAAATCTCGGCACTGAACACAGGTTGGCTCTTCATGGCCTTCACGGCATTACATGCGTCGGCCATACTGCTGAAATACAGCATTGCTGATGCTGAATGCTTGTACTGGTGGCCTGTGCGCATGGTAAACTGGCTCCCGAATGCCAATGTGCCCTCTGACCCTACCAGCAAGTGCGTGATGATGTCAAAGGGGTCGGTGAAGCGAACCAGCGGAAGGAGGTTGAGTCCGGTGACATTCTTGATGCTGTACTTGTACCGTATGCGGTCCACCAGGGGCTGATTGGCATTTACCTTGTCACGCAGTTGCTCAATGCGGGTGATAAAGTCGGGATGAGTGTGCCTGAATTGTTTCTTGCTTTCCTCATCGCCAGTGTCAAGGATGGTGCCGTCGGCCAGTATAAGCCTTGCGCTGAGCAGGATGCGGTCGCTGTTGGCATGTGTGCCACAGTTCATGCCCGAGGCATTGTTCATGACAATGCCTCCCACCATGGCGGCTTTCTTGGATGCGGGGTCGGGGGTGAAGGTACGTCCATAGGGCGCGAGTATCTCATTCACGCGCCCTCCCACGATGCCTGGCTGCAGGGTGATGGTCTCTGCATTGTCGCCCACGCTATATTCCTCCCAGTTCTTGCCAGCAACGATGAGCACGGAGTCGGTGATGGCCTGCCCAGACAAACTGGTGCCTGCAGCCCGAAAGGTGACGGGAACGTTTAGGGCGCTTGCGTCACGCAGCAGGTGTGCTACTTCGTCCTCGCTGGCAGAGCGGACAACTATCTGTGGCAGTTTCCTGTAGAATCCAGCATCGGTGCCCCATGCCAGGCAGCGCAGGTCATCGGTATAGATGCGCTCTTGGGGGATATATTTCCCGATGCTGTCCAGATATTTCTTATGTTTTGCTTTCATTGTCTCACTACTCGATGAATCGTAGAATATGCAATAGCAGGGTAGAGGTCGCTATCAAAGTGCCTCGCACTCCTTGAGCCACAATGCCGATGAGGCATCGCTGGGCATTCGCCAGTCGCCTCTGGGACTGAGCGAGCAACTTCCCACCTTGGGGCCATCAGGCAGGCAACTGCGCTTGAACTGTTGTGCAAAGAACCTGCGGCAGAAGGTTGTGAGCCATTTCTTGATAGTCTCGTCGGTATAGGTATCCGCAAAAGCCTGTCTGGCCAGGAAATATATCTTGCTTGGACGGAACCCCCAGCGCAGAAGGTAGTAGAGGAAGAAGTCATGCAGGTCGTATGGCCCCACCAGGTCCTCGGTCTTCTGGGTGATATTGCCATTCTCGTCGGCAGGTATCAACTCGGGGCTGATGGGCGTGTCCACGATGTCGAGCAGCGTGCTGCGTGTATCCTCATCGGAAATCTCTCGAGCCACCCAACTTACGAGATGCCGCACGAGTGTCTTGGGCACAGAGGCATTCACACCATACATGCTCATGTGGTCGCCGTTGTATGTGGCCCATCCCAAAGCCAGTTCGCTCAGGTCTCCTGTGCCGATGACAAGGCCATTCATCTGGTTGGCAGCATCCATCAGAATCTGCGTGCGCTCGCGGGCCTGCCCGTTCTCGTAGGTCACATCGTGCTGGTTGATGTCATGCCCCAAGTCGTTGAAGTGCTGTATGCAGGCTTCCTTAATGGAAATCTCGCGTATGGTGATGCCCAGTTGGCGCATGAGGTTCATGGCATTGGTGTAGGTGCGGTCGGTGGTGCCAAAACCAGGCATGGTGATGCCCACAATTCCCTTGCGGTCCATGCCCAGAAGGTCGAAGGTGCGCACGCACACAAGCAGCGCAAGTGTGCTGTCCAGCCCGCCGCTGATGCCCACAACGGCAGTCTTGGCTCTGGTGTGTGTCATTCGCTTGGCCAGTCCAGCAGTCTGTATGCTAAAGATTTCCTCGCATCGGTCTTCCAGCCCTTTTCCTTCGGGTACAAAGGGACGGGGGGCTATGGAACGCGTGAGGGTGATGTCGTGTGCGGTGACCATTTCGGTATCCACACAAAGCAATTCCTCGTCCCTGTACTGTGCAGCGCAAGAGGCAAAGGTTGTGTTTGCCCTACGTTCTGCTTGCAGCCTCTCCACATCAATCTCGCTTTCGAGCAACTGCGGAGAGAGCGAGTACCTCTTGGCCTCGGCCAGGAGTGTGCCATTCTCAAATACAAATCCCTTGCCGGCAAACACTACATCCTGGGTGCTCTCGCCAAAGCCGCATCCACTGAACACATAGCCGCAGATGAGGCTTGCGCTTTGCTGCGCCATCAGGCTCTTCAGGTAAGAGTGCTTGCCCACTCCCTCGTTGTCGGCACTCATGTTGAATATGATGTCGGCTCCATGCAGGGCAAGGGATGAACTGGGAGGCACAGGAGCCCATACGTCCTCACAGATTTCAATGCCAAAGGTGCAAGTGGGTGTGCGGAACAGTTGTCTCTGTGCAAGCGGAACCTGCTGGCCGCAGATGAGGATGGATCCTGGCTGGATGTCCCTCAGACTGGTAAACCAGCGTTTCTCGTAGAATTCCTTGTAATTGGGCAGGTAAGTCTTGGGCACTACACCTAAAATCTTGCCATGCTGGACAACAGCGGCACAGTTGAGCAGACAGCCATTGTAGGTTACAGGCAATCCGACTATGCTGATGATATCCAGCCCCCTGCTGAAGTTCATCAGGTGGATAAGCGCCATCTCGGCTTCATCAATGAGCAACTGCTGCTGGAAGAGATCCTGGCAGGTGTAGGCTGTGATGGAAAGTTCGGGAAAACAGATAATCTCCACGCCGTGTCCCTCAGCCTGAACCACCAGGGACTCTATTTGCTCTATGTTAAACTGGCAATCGGCCACCCTCACAGAGGGGATGGCCGATGCTATCTTTACAAATCCGTAATTCATCAAAAAGAGTGGGTTTGTCGTTACTTAATCATAGTCACGCTACGCTTGACAAAGCGTGTGAGAGCCTCGCCACGCAACATGCCATTCTGCAGTAGAGCCAGGTCAATCAACTGGTGTACACGCTCGTTTCCATCAGCGTAAGCCTTCAGGATATCGTTCTTCTTCTTGTTCTCTTCCTGAATATCCTCGCCGCACTTCTTCAGGTCGTCCTTTTCTTCCTGGGTGACTTCTTCGGGCTTCTTCTTCTCCTGTTCCTGTCGAAGTACTGCCTGCCGCGCGCTCAGTCCTCTGATTTCTGCTTCCACGGGTGAGATTTCCTCCTTGGTGGCTGTCTCGCTGTCTTCCAGCACCTGCTTGATGAGAGGAGCATCGGTGTTGAGCACCAAGGTGTACATGTCGGGCATGTCGCCATAGAAACTCATACCTGGCTGCAGGCGGGCCATCTCCTTCATCCTGCGCATGTACTCACTCTGGGTAATCATGACTGGCAGTTGGTCTTCGCCGAGTGGCTGGGCTTCCACATGATAGTCCACCTTGTCGGTGCGTGGCATCTGGCTGTTGAAGATGCTCGTAAGCTTGTCGGCACGCTCAGCCTCCAGCAACTCGCGCTTGGTATCCTCCTTTTGTATCAGGCGGTCAATCACATCGGCATCCACGCGTGTGAAAGTGGTCTTCTCCAACTTGCGCTCCAGCATTGCCATGAGCGGTGTGTCCAGTTGGCCGTCCATCATCAGCACATGATAACCCTTCTCCTTGGCTGCCTCTATGTAGGTGTACTGAGCCTCCTTGTCATTGGCATACAGGTAGATGACCTGTCCATCCTTGTTTGTCTGGTTGTCCTTGACCAGTGCTGCATACTCCTCCAGTGTGTAGTGCTTGCCTTCTGTGTCCTTGAGCAGGAAGTACTGCTTGGCCTTGTCGTAATAGTCGTCCTGGCTCAGCATGCCATAGTGGATGAACACCTTGATGTCGTCCCACTTCTGCTCAAACTCCTCACGCTGGTTCTTGAAGATGGAAGCCAACTTGTCGCTCACCTTCTTGGTGATGTAGCCGCTTATCTTCTTTACGTTTGAGTCGCTCTGCAGATAACTACGGCTCACGTTCAGAGGAATGTCGGGGCTGTCTATCACGCCATGGAGCAGAGTCAGGAACTCAGGCACAATACCCTCGACTGCGTCTGTCACAAACACCTGGTTGCAGTACAGTTGAATCTTGTTGCGCTGAACGTCCAGATTGTTCTTTATCTTGGGGAAGTAGAGGATACCAGTCAGGTTGAATGGGTAGTCCACGTTGAGGTGAATCCAGAAGAGTGGATCATCGGCCATTGGGAACAGATGGCGGTAGAATTCCTTGTAATCCTCGTCCTTCAGGTCGGCAGGCTTCTTGGTCCACAATGGCTCCACGTCATTGATGATGAGATCCTCGGCTGTATCTACCTGCTTTCCGTCCTTCCACTCTGTCTTCTTGCCAAAGGCTATGGGCACAGGCAGGAAGTGGCAGTACTTGCGCAGCAGTTCCTCCATTTTGTTCTTTTCCAGGAATTCCTGGCAATCATCATCGATGTGCATCACGATGTCGGTGCCGCGGTCGGTTTTCTCAGTTTCCTCCAGGGTGTAAGAGGGGCTTCCGTCGCAACTCCATTTCATGGCAGGTGCATCCTTGTAACTCTTGGTGATGATATCTACCTGCTTGCTCACCATGAATGCGCTGTAGAATCCCAGGCCAAAGTGACCAATGATGGCATTTGCGTCGTCCTTGTATTTCTCCAGGAAATCATTTGCCCCCGAGAAGGCAATCTGGTTGATGTACTTGTCTATCTCCTCGGCGGTCATGCCTATGCCACGGTCGCTCACGGTGATGGTCTTGGCCTCCTTGTCGATGCTGACAGTTACCTTCAGTTCGCCCATCTCTCCCTGGAAGTCTCCCTTGCCTGCAAGAGTCTTCAACTTCTGAGTGGCATCCACGGCATTGCTCACAATCTCGCGGATGAATATCTCATGGTCGCTGTACAAGAACTTTTTGATGACGGGGAAGATGTTCTCTGTTGTAACCCCGATATTACCTTGTTTCATAGTAACATTATGTTTGTCGTGTGCTCAGAGGTAGCCGCCTCGCTCCTTGTCTGTAATGAAGAGTAGGGGACGATGCCCTTGCACACAGGTTTTATACATTATATATATGTCTATTTGGCTGTGATAGCCAACTTTTCTTCCTCACGCTTGCTGCCGGCATGTGTGTCGTGTGCTGTTTCCCGCTCAATGTCGGCTGTCAGCTGTGCGTCGGATGCAATGTTCTCCTGGAGCAGAATCTCGCACAAGGGATTTTCCAAAAGGTTCTGGATAGCCCTTCTGAGCGGTCGTGCTCCGTATTTCACATCATAGCCTCTTTTTGCTAGCAGTTGGCGTGCTGCCTCGGTCACATTCAGTATGTGCCCCATGTCATGCACTCTGTTCACCAGAGGAGCAAGTTCCATGTCCACAATACGCTGTAGGGCATCCTTGTTGAGCTGGTTGAAGAAGACTATCTCGTCCAGCCTGTTCAAGAACTCAGGCGCGAACTGCTTGCTCAGAGCCTTCAACACCATGGCATGATAGTTGGCTTCGTCTTGCATGCTGTCGGCTGCGGAATGGAAGCCGATGCCATTGCCAAACTCGCTTATCTGCCTGGTGCCGCAGTTGCTTGTCATGATGATGATGGTGTTGCGGAAGTCCACGGTATTGCCATTGCCATCGGTCAGTCTTCCCTCGTCCATCACCTGGAGCAGGATATTGAACACATCGGAGTGTGCCTTCTCAATCTCGTCAAGCAGCACGATAGAGTAGGGCTTGCGTCGTACACGCTCGGTCAACTGCCCACCTTCCTCATATCCGACATATCCTGGAGGAGCACCTACCATACGGCTTACGGTGTGCTTTTCCATATATTCGCTCATGTCCAGGCGAATGATGGAGTCAGCATCGCCAAACATTTCCTCTGCCAGGCACTTGGTCAAGTACGTCTTTCCCACCCCCGTGGGGCCTACAAGCATAAAGGTTCCGATGGGCCGCTTGGGATCTTTCAGGCCGATGCGGCTGCGCTGTATCGCTCTTGCGATAGTGGCTACAGCCTCGTCTTGCCCAATGACCTTTTGCTGCAGGGTTTCTTTGAGCAGGCGCAGGCGCTGGTTCTCCTTCTGGCTCACTCGCTGCACGGGTATGCCAGTCATCTTGCTTACCACTTCGGCCACGATGTTCTCGTCAACCGTCTGGCGTGAATTGTCACTTGAGTTTTCCCACTTGCGCTGTGCCTCTTGGAGCTCATTCTGCAGGTGGCTGACCTGGTCGCGGTAATCAGCGGCCAACTCGAAGTTCTGCTTTTGCACCGCCTGCGTTTTCTTTTCTTGCAGACTCTTTATCTCTGCTTCCAGCGATGTGATACTTTCGGGCAATGGTCTCTCCAGTATGTGCAGTCGGCTGCCCGCCTCGTCCATTGCATCAATGGCCTTGTCGGGGAAACAGCGGTCGCTTATGAAGCGTCCTGTCAGTTTCACGCACGCTTCCAAGGCCTCGTCGGTATATGTCACATGGTGGAAGTCCTCATATCGGCCGCGCAGGTTCTGCAGGACTTGCAATGTCTCCTCGGAAGTGGCAGGATTTACCTGTACCTTTTGAAAACGTCGTTCCAGTGCGCCGTCCTTTTCTATGCTCTTCTTGTATTCCTCGGTGGTAGTGGCACCTATGCACTGGAATTCTCCTCTGGCAAGGGCTGGCTTCATGATGTTGGCCGCATCCATGGAACCTTCGGCATTGCCTGCTCCCACAATAGTGTGGATCTCGTCGATGAAGACAATCACGTCTGGGTTGTTCTTCAGCTCGTTGCAGATGGAGCGTATGCGCTCCTCAAACTGCCCGCGATACTTCGTGCCAGCCACCACACAGGACATGTCAAGCATCACCACGCGCTTGTTCCACAATGTGCGGCTGATGCGGTGCTTTACGATGAGTTGTGCCAATCCCTCCACGATGGCGCTCTTGCCACATCCAGGATCGCCTATCAGGATAGGGTTGCTCTTTTTGCGCCTGCTCAGGATTTGTGCCACACGCTCAATCTCGAGTTCCCTGCCAACTACAGGATCCAGCAGATTTTTCTGTGCTGCCTTTGTCAAGTCAGTTCCAAAGTTGTCCAACAGGGGAGTTGCAGTGTTGGAGCTTGCGGTCGCTTTGCGTATGTCTTCCGCTTTGTTGTCATCGCAATAGTCGCCTTTACCAAAATCTTCATACTCATAAAACTGCGGGGTGGAATCCGTTTCGGCAGAAGCTATCCTATGTGCGTTTCTGTCTTCGTTGTCTTCATGAACTATTTGTGACAAGGATTCGTAAGTAATCCCCATCTCTCCCAAGATGGCACTTTCCTTGCAGTCATTGGCCTTCAGTATGGCCATTAGCACATGTATGGTGTCAATGTCATCTGACTTCATCATGCGAGCCTCCAATCCTCCCAGGCGTAAGACCCGGCTTGCCTCCAGGTCAAAGTCCATGTCGTTGATGTTTGGCGCAATTAGCAGCCGCTTGTCCTGTGTGCTTTCCTCCAACTTTACTTTAAGCCCAATCAAATCGATTTGTAGGCTCTGCAGAACCTTTATAGCGCGATTCTCTTTGTGCCTGAGCATGGCCAGCAAGATATGCGCGGGCGAAACACTTCCGTTGCTCAGCCGCTCTGCCTCTTCTCTGCTAAAAGCCAGCACTATTGACATGTCAGGAGAAAACTTTCTTGCCATATTGTACCCTCTATATTCTTTGTTATTCCTTTCTAATATTATCTGGAGTCAGACTCCAATTGCTTTTGTACAAACATCGTGCCAAATGGATGTAAATGTATGTGCAATTGCGCGTTGCCTTCACAGATATGCATCCTGCGTGACTCTTTGTCAGAAACCTTTTTTCCTGCAGATACGAGGGTGACCATATTAAGCATCAGGGAAAAGCCCATAAAGTTTTGCGTCTATCTGTTCCGTGATAGTCTTGAAGTCCTCTGGATTAGACTCAAACTTCAGGTGGTCACCATCCACGATGAGCAGACGGCCGGGGTAGTGTGCTATCCATTCCTCGTATCGGTCGTTGAGTCCAGTGAGGTAGTCTATGCGTATGCTTTGCTCGAAGTCCCTGCCGCGCTTGCTTATCTGTGAGATGAGATTGGGTATGCTACTCCTTATATATATCATCAGGTCGGGAGTTCCCACCAGCGACATCATCAGGTCGAAGAGGTCGGTGTAGTTCTGGAAGTCGCGGTCACTCATGTATCCCTGTGCATGCAGGTTGGGCGCAAAGATGCGTGCGTCCTCAAATATGGTGCGATCCTGTATGATAGTCTCTTGACTCTTGGATATTTCCACCACATCCCTGAACCGCTTGTTCAAGAAGTATATTTGCAGGTTGAACGACCACCTGTTCATATCCTTGTAGAAGTCCTCCAGATAGGGGTTCACGTCCACGGGTTCGTACTTGGGTGTCCATCCGTATCTCTTGACCAGCATGCGTGTGAGTGTGGTCTTTCCGCTTCCTATGTTTCCTGCTATGGCTATATGCATGGTTCTCCTGTTATATTATTGTTAATGTTCGTTTTCCAGCCTTGTAGTGTTGGGGATTTGCTTCTCCAGCGGGAATAGTCCGTACAACAGTTCGTCTATTTGGCTTGTGATGCGGCCGAAGTCTTGCTCGGAGTGCTCGAAGTCCAGCCCGTCCACATCGATGGTAAGCACCCTTCCCTTGTACTGGTGGCCGATGAAGTCCTCGTAGAGCTCGTTGACTCCCTTGAGGTATTCCAGTTGTATGGCTTGCTCGTATCCCCTTCCCCGTTTTTGTATATTGCTCACCAGGTGAGGGATACTGGCTCTCAGGTAAATCATCAGGTCGGGGTAACGCACGATGTCTGTCATCAGCGCGAAGAGTTCCATGTAGGCTTCGTAGTCGCGGTCGGACAGATGCCCTTGACGATGGTTGTTTGCAGCAAAGACATATACGCCCTCGTAGATGCTTCGGTCTTGCACGGTGGTCTCTTGCATGTGCGCGATTTCCAGCAGATGCCTAAACCGTTCCTTGAGGAAGAATACCTCCATGTTGAATGCCCACCGCTTGATGTCCTGGTAATAATCGTTCAGATAGGGGTTATCGACCACGGGCTCATACTTGGCAGTCCACCCGTAGTGGGCTGCCAGCATGCGTGTGAGTGTGGTCTTTCCGCTTCCTATGTTTCCTGCTATGGCTATGTGCATGGCTGTGTTGTGTATGCTCGGTGTCGTGGGTAGAGTGAGATGTCAGAGCTTGAGTGCCAGGCTCACGCTGCCAGCCTTGAGTAACTCGGCTTTAGCCTCCTCGTAGGAGAGCCCTGTCTGTTCTTGTATCATGTGTGTGCCGCGCTCCACCAGCTTGGCGTTTGTCAGCTGCATGTTCACCATACGGTTGTCACGCACTCGCCCCATGCGTATCAT
Organism: Prevotellaceae bacterium; assembly: GCA_050873805.1. Classification (GTDB taxonomy): domain Bacteria; phylum Bacteroidota; class Bacteroidia; order Bacteroidales; family Bacteroidaceae; genus Physcousia. Next base: position 40,773 of record JBNMJN010000015.1, read on the forward strand.
CAGCGTGGTAGATATCATGTTGAGCACCATCTTCTGGGCTGTACCGCTTTTCATGCGGCTGCTTCCTGTCACAAACTCAGGCCCGACGATGGTCTCGATAGGGTATTCGGCAGCCTCGGCAAGCGGCGTGCGAGGGTTGCTGGTGATGCAGCCTGTGAGCAATCCATGTGCCCTGGCCTCAGTGACGGCGCCAATAACGTAGGGGGTAGTGCCGCTGGCAGCAATACCGATGAGCGTGTCATTGGGTGTTGGCTTCAGTTTTTGCACATCGGCCCATCCCTGTGCAGTCAAGTCCTCGGCATTCTCCACCGCATTTCTCAATGCCGTGTCCCCGCCGGCTATCAGTCCTGTGACCAGGGTCGATGGCACTCCAAATGTGGGAGGAAGTTCGCTTGCATCCAGCACTCCCAGCCGTCCACTGGTGCCTGCTCCTATGTAGAAAACACGCCCGCCCCGCTTCATCCTCTGTTCGGCTTCCGACACCAATGCCTCTATCTGCGGCAAGGCTTCCTTTACGGCATCGGCCACTTTGTGGTCCTCGTCATTGATGCTTCTCAGCAGTTCGCCCACAGGCTTGCTCTCCAGGTGACGGTAAGGAGAGGCTTGTTCCGTTATTTTGTCTTCCTGTCTCATGGAAATGAAAATATTATATATAACTTTGCACAGGACAGGCTGTGTATTGGCATCCGGGGCATGTCCCGATATGCCTTTGCCTGCGTTGTCCCAGTGTGCAAATGTACCTCTTTTTGACGAGAACAGCAAAAAACATTCCTTAATATAAGTATGATAAACGACCTTATCTCATTTCTCAATGCCTCGCCTGTGAATTTCCTGGCGGTGCATACGTTGTCGGTTCGGCTGGAGCAGGCTGGTTTCACACGGTTGGATGCCTCTTGCCCAATGGGTGACATCAAGCCTGGAAGCAAGTTCTTCGTTACTAAGAATGACTCCTCGCTCTATGCTTTCCGTGTGGGACAGAAGTCCCTTGCTGATGGCGGTTTCCGCATGATATGTGCTCATTGCGATTCTCCCACATTCCGTATCAAGCCCAGCGCAGAGATTTCTTGTGAGGGAGGGATTGTGAAATTGAACACCGAAGTCTATGGCGGTCCCATTCTGAGCACTTGGTTTGACCGGCCGCTGAGCTTGGCCGGACGGGTTATCTTGCGCGGCACAGATGCCTTTCATCCTGTGACACGCCTGCTGCATGTCCAGCGACCGCTGCTGCAGATAAGCAATCTGGCCATTCACTTTAATCGCCAGGTGAACGATGGCGTGAAGTTGAGCAAGCAGAAGGACATGTTGCCCTTGCTGGGAATCGTGAACGATGAGCTTGAGCGTGGACGGATGCTTGAGCGTGTGATATGTCAGGAGCTGGGTGTGGATGCTGGTGACATCCTTGACTTCGACCTCTATCTGTACGACTGTACTCCTGCCTGCACCTTCGGAGTGCATGATGAGTTTCTGTCCAGTGGAAGGCTGGACGACCTGAGCATGGTGCACGCTGGCATGCAGGCTCTCCTGCAACAGGGGGAATCCGTTCCCGTGGTGACCCAGGTGCTGGCTGTCTTTGACAATGAGGAGACGGGCAGCCAAACCAAACAGGGGGCGGGCAGTCCCTTCCTTGCCAGCCTTTTGCGTCGTCTGTGCTCAGTCCAGGGTGGAAGCGAGGAGGCATTTGACATGGCTGTGGAACGTGCGTTCATGGTGTCGGCCGACAATGCCCACGCCTGGCATCCCAATTATGGGGAGAAGTATGACCCCACTAACCATCCTGTGCTTGGTGGCGGCCCTGTCATCAAGTTCAATGCCGCACAGAAATATGCGAGCGATGCCGTGTCGGCATCCGTCTTTGCCGAGGTATGCAAGGAGGCTGGTGTTCCATGCCAGCGTTTTGTCAATCATAGCGATGTGGCTGGAGGCAGCACGCTGGGCAATATCCTGGCTTCCTCTTTGCCAGTGCGTGGAGTAGATATGGGCAATCCCATCCTGGGCATGCACAGTGCCAGGGAGACAGGTGCGGTGGCCGACCATCTGTATTGCATCCGTGCCTTCGGGAGGTTCTATAGCCTGTGATCCCATTCTGTTATCAGGACGCATGTGTGCCTGTACATGCCGCAGTGGCCTCGGCCTCACGAAAACAGGTGCTTTGTAGCGCGTGTTGAGGAATATTGTCGTATCTTTGCGGTGCAATTTACAAACATTTAATTAGTTCGTATAATATGGTTAAAAGTGCATTGCAGGTGGCAAGAGCCGCCTATCAGCCTAAGCTCCCAAAGGCTCTGCAGGGTTCTGTGGTTGCCGTGGAAGGTGCTGCCACGCAAAGTGTGGGCAACCAGGAGGAAATCAAGGCTATGTTCCCCAACACATACGGTATGCCCGTCATCACCTTCGAGGCAGGTGAGCAGAAGCCGTTGGAGGCGTTCAATGTAGGTATCATCCTCTCTGGCGGACAGGCTCCTGGCGGACATAATGTGATAAGCGGCCTGTATGACGGTGTGAAGAGCCTTAACCCCAACAGCAAGCTGTATGGATTTCTGATGGGTCCTGGTGGCCTGGTGGACCACAAGTATGTGGAGTTTACCGATGATTTCATTGACGAATACCGAAATACTGGCGGTTTCGACATAATAGGTTCGGGTCGTACCAAACTGGAGAAAGAGGCTCAGTTTGAGAGCGGAATACAGATTCTGCGCGAACTTGGCATCAAGGCTCTGGTGATTATTGGTGGTGATGACTCCAACACCAACGCTTGCGTGCTGGCCGAGTATTATGCTGCCAAGAAGTATGGCGTGCAGGTGATTGGCTGTCCCAAGACTATCGATGGTGACCTGAAGAATGACCAGATTGAGACCAGTTTTGGATTCGATACCGCATGTAAGACCTACAGCGAGCTGATTGGCAACATCCAGCGTGACTGCAACAGCGCACGCAAGTACTGGCACTTCATCAAACTGATGGGACGCTCTGCCTCACACATCGCCCTGGAGTGTGCTTTGCAGACACAGCCCAATATCTGTCTGGTGTCGGAGGAAGTGGAGCAGAAGAACATGTCGCTGGACGATGTGGTCACCTATATTGCCGGCATCGTGGCCGCACGCGCAGCCGAGGGCAACAACTTTGGTACTGTGCTGATTCCCGAAGGCCTGATAGAGTTCATACCTGCCATCAAGAAACTGATTGCTGAACTCAACGAGGTGCTCACCGACCCGAAGACAGGCGAGAGCCGTGAGTTTGCCAATGCCGAGGAGCAGATTGCTTTCGTAAAGGGCAATATCGCGCCAGAGAACCTTGCTATCCTGGAGTCTCTGCCCGCTGATGTTGCACGTCAGCTTTGTCTTGACCGAGACCCTCATGGTAATGTGCAGGTTTCCCTTATTGAGACAGAGAAGCTGCTCAGCCGCATGGTTGCCACCAAGTTGGAGGCCTGGAAGAAGGAAGGCAAGTACAACGGGAAGTTCAGCGCGCAGCATCACTTCTTCGGTTACGAAGGACGTTGTGCCGCTCCCTCCAACTATGACGCTGACTACTGCTACAGCCTGGGTTACAATGCAAGCCGTCTGATAGCCAACGGAAAGACTGGTTACATGTCTGTCATCAAGAACACTACTGCACCCGCAGCCGAGTGGGTTGCCGGTGGTGTGCCCATCACTATGATGATGAACATGGAGCGCCGCAACGGTGCCATGAAGCCTGTGATTCGCAAAGCTCTGGTAGAACTGGATGGCGCACCCTTCAAGTTCTTTGCTGCTCACCGCGAGGAGTGGGCCAAGAACACTTGCTATGTATATCCTGGCCCCATCCAGTACTGGGGTCCCACCGAGGTGTGCGACCAGTGCACCAAGACCCTTGCTCTAGAGAAGAAGTAAAATATAGCAATACCAATCCTCTCTGTGGCGCACGGCCATGGAGAGGATTGCTTTTTTCGTTCTGAGACAGATACTTATAAAGACAAAAGCACTCACCAGGATTGGGTAGGATGGACGGGCGGAAATCCACATCAAAAGGCAAGGCGGCATCATATCCCTATGGACATGCACGCTCTTCGTCATCCAGACAGGGGCATGCCAGAGGTGCTGGCCAGCGGAAGGGTAGTCCCCGAAGAGGAAAAGGGAGGAAACGCTGGAGTCTGCGCTCCTGGCCTGTATGGCTGGGTATTTTCCTGGTGGGGGCTGTCTATATCGGATTGTTCTACCACTTCTTCGTGGGGCCGTTCAGTTTTCGCTGGAAAGCCATGTATGGCGAGACCGTATATCCCGAGGGATACCATGTGCGAGGCATAGATATCAGTCATTACCAGGCCTCTATTGACTGGGAACGCCTTCGCAATGCCTCTATGGACAATGACCCAGTGCGCTTCGTCATCATAAAGGCCACAGAGGGAACTACAATCATGGACGAGAACTTCAATGAGAACTTCTACGAGGCCAAGCGAAATGACTTTGTCCGTGGAGCTTACCACTTCTTTGTCCCTGGTGTAGATGCCAGGAAGCAGGCACGCTTCTTCCTGCGGCAGGTACATCTGGAGCCAGGTGACCTGCCACCTGTGCTTGATGTGGAGAAAAGGGGTGACCTGTCTGTGGCGCAACTCAAGCGGGATGTCAAGGTGTGGCTTGATGTGGTGGAGGCCAAGTATCATGTGAAACCGATACTTTACACTGGTTACAAGTTCAAGATGGACTACTTGAATGATTCCGACTTCGAGCCTTACCCTTACTGGATAGCACATTATTATGTGGACAAACTGGAATACAAGGGGCCGTGGATCATGTGGCAGCATACCGACAGCGGGCGCATCCCAGGCATACGCGGACAAGTGGACTGTAACATCTTCAATGGTTCGCCAGAGGACTTGGTCGAACTAACTTTGAAGGAAGAGGACATCGATTGACGGGAAAGACAATGAATATTGATTCCTTCACATAGTAAAGCAAGGTCGTAGGGCTTTGACGCAAACTTAAATATGTATATTATAATGGTATGAGACTCATCGAATCTGGCTCTGACCACGGGTGTGGCCGCATAGGTGCCTGCTGGAATATTTGGGATAGGGCTGCTTGCGTGTGTGCAGGACAGCAGGGCATGACTATGGGAGTGAGGAGGCATGACATGGCCTATACACCACTAAACATAATCACCATAATACGCAAATAGGGCAAGTGGACAGTTTCAGCCTCATGAATGAGCCTTCTCAGGCATTAAGTACAAGAAGACATAATACAAAGACAAGCATAGGAAATGGCAAGAAACCTAAGTGGCGCGCAGTATGCCGCGCTCAAATACTTTGAGATTCCAGTCCACGAGGAGGCACAACTCATGGATTTCATCATGAAGCAAATGTCGGGCGTGAGCCGTAACCACGTTAAGGATTTGCTCAAGGGACACGGAGTGAGCGTTGATCGTGTGCTGGTGACACGTTATGACCATCTGTTGCATCCTGGCCAGACGGTTCGCATAAGCCGGCACAAGCGCAGTTCCGAACTGAGCAACCAGTATGTGAAGATTGTGTATGAGGACAAGGATATCGTGGTCATCGAGAAGGCTCCAGGCATACTGAGCATGGGTGCCAATCCCAGCCAGTTCTGTGTCAAGACTGTGCTCGATGAGTATTTTCGCAAGCGCCACTTCAAGTGTACGGCGCATGTCGTGCACCGCCTTGACCGCGAGACAAGTGGACTCATGGTGTATGCCAAGAACATGGAGATGGAACAGGTGCTCGAGAACAACTGGCACGACATCGTATATGACCGCCGCTACATAGCAGTTGTGTGCGGACAGTTGGAGAAGGAAGGAGGCACCATACATTCCTGGCTCAAGGACAATAAGGCATTCGTAACCTACAGTAGCCCTACGGACAATGGAGGCAAGGAGGCTGTTACGCACTATAGGAGATTGAAAATGAGTGAGCAATACACCCTTGTAGAACTTAAACTTGAAACGGGCAGAAAGAACCAAATCCGTGTTCATATGGCCGACATCGGGCATCCCGTAGCAGGTGACATGAAGTATGGAAATGGGCGCGACCCCATGGGCAGGCTGGCTCTGCATGCCTACAGGCTGCACTTCTATCATCCACGCACAGGTGAGCCCATGATGTTTGAGACACCTTTCCCGTCTGTTTTCAGAAGGATGTTTGAGCCAAGAAAGTCCCACGAGGATGTCCCGCAGGAATAATGCCTCTGGGCACATCTCGCTTGCCGTATGGCACAGGATCGGTGCTTGGGCTTAATGTCAAGCCGGACACAGATTCATCTAATTGCCATAAGTCAAGTATAGAATATTGATGAAGCTTCAACCATAAACGATTTAATTATGAACACATTTGCAAATCAGGCATGGGCTGCCATGCAGCCAGCCACAGTGGGGCGGTACTACCCCACCTCTTCCGTGTCGTTTTCCAGTGACGAAAATAATTCCTGGTATGACACGGGAAGCACAGGCACAAGCAGTTCGTCAAGCGACGAGCAGATAGAAATTACTCTCGATGAGCGTACTGGTATCTGGACAGGGAAAAACTGACCAAAATCTACTGATATATAATCAATCATACTAAGTCATTATGAAAAAAGGAATTCTTATGGCCGTGACAACGGCCACCCTGTGCCTTTCACTGGCATCCTGTGGAACAAGCACAGCAGGAAGTGCCGCCTCTGCCAATCTCGGTGGAACATCCCACACGACCACAACCGCAGGCTCAGGTCTGGGCAGCGCGCTCTTGGGCAATGCACTTACTGGCAACTCAGGCAGTGGCTTGCTGGGCAACGTGCTCTCTCAACTGCTGAGCACAAAGACCTCGGAGAGCAGCCTGGTGGGCACCTGGACCTATTCCGGCCCCAAGGTGGTGTTTGAGAGCGAGAACGTGCTTGCCAAGTTGGGCGGAGCTGTGGCAAGCAACAAGGTGGAGGAGACACTGGGCAAGTACCTCAAGAAGATGGGCATGACAGCAGGCAAGAGCCAGTTGACCCTCAACAAGGACAAGACCTGCACTTTCACCTACAACGGAAAGACTGTAAGTGGCACATACTCCTTCAATTCAAGCACCAGCAAGCTTACCATTACGGGCGCGCTTGGAGTGAGCAACATGACCTGTACGGCCTCTGTAAGCGGCAATGAGTTGCACATGCTCTTTGATGCCGACAAACTGCTCACTGTGATGACAGGACTTGGGAGCTCGCTCAGCCAGACCTCTACCATCTCCACATTGCTCAGGAGCTACAGCGGCATGCAGCTGGGCTGGACCATGACACGTTAAGCGTTCATCGTCCGTGCCCAATGAGCATGGCTGAACACCCCATCCCCTCCTCTTCCGTCATGGTCTGGCACCAGGCAGGAAGCAGGAGGGGATTTTCTTTTTTTCCCGGTATAAGTCCTTCTCAAGCTAAGAGGAAAGAAAAATATCCCCTTAGGTAACTTGCCAAAGTATCTTTGTTTACTTTGTAAAGTATCTTAGGATACCAGGCCAACTAACTTAACATACTCTCTCGGGTCACGTCAGCGTGCCAGTTTACGGTGTGTCATCCCATGTATTTCGGATAAGAAGCATTTTTTGTGATTGCTAATGATAGATTGCACAGAAAAGTTCTATCTTTGCAAGAGACTGGCACAGGTTGGATGCTCCTTGAGTGGCTTCATGGCACAGGCGGGCGCGGCTCTGGCTTTCGGAAGAATGTGTAGAAGGAAAGTGAAACTAAAAATTATCATGATATGGGTTACGACAAGAATTACAAGAATGAGCATGAGGGTGGAAACACAATAGATTTTGCCACCCCGTTTGTCAAGGTGATGAGAAATGTGTATGCCTGGATGAGCCTGGGCTTGCTGATGACGGCATTCACGGCCGTGCTGGTTGCCAGCAGTCCGTCAGTCATCTATGCCATTGCGAGCAGCAAACTGCTGTTTTTTGGCCTGTTCGGAGCAGAACTCGGCCTGGTCATCTGGCTGTCAGCTCGCATTGACAAGATGTCCTCCACGATGGCCGGACTGATGTTTGCCCTCTATGCCGTGCTCAACGGAGTCACCATGTCCTTTGTCTTCCTGGCCTACACGATGGAGAGCATCGCCACCACCTTCCTGGTGACGGCAGGCACTTTTGGCGGGATGACCCTTGTGGGATACACGACCAAGACAGACCTCTCGGGCATGGGGCGTGCGCTCATCATGCTTCTGATAGGGCTTATTATTGCCACCCTGGCCAACATCTTCATTGCCAGTTCGGGACTGGCGGCCATTCTCAACTATGCCGGTGTGCTTATCTTCGTGGGACTTACAGCCTACGACACACAGAAGATAAAGGCCATGGTAGAGTATGCCACTGCTACAGGCGATGAGGAACAGACCACCAAGTTGGCCTTGATGGGCAGCCTCTCCCTGTACCTTGACTTCATCAACCTTTTCCTGTATATCCTGAGGCTTTTCGGCAGAAGGAGATAAGGACAGCCAACGTGGGCACAAGCTCACGACAGACATGCTTGTCAGGGCGGCTGGGGCAATCGGTACAGGATGTGCTCCAGCCGCCCTCTTTTGTAGTGCCCAGCCAGCCGGGACCACCAGGCACACAAGCACATTTTGCCCCTCGGACTTGCATGTAAGCAAAAGAAGAGTTAACTTTGTAGTAAAGATTTAGTTTTTAAGGGTAGGATTTCTGCGAATCGAATGACAAAAGAGGAGGCACTTGAGTGCATGACAGAACTGGTGGCCACACTTTCCGAAGAGGAGAAGGCAAAGGTTCTCAGCAGCATGCGGGCACGGCACCTGGACAAGAATGAGGTGATATACAGGGAGGGGGACACTCCTCAAGACCTGTTTTGCCTGATCCAGGGAAAGGTGAAGATTTACATTGATGGTGTGGGAGGCAGGTGCCAGATAGTGCGTGTCTTCGACGAGGTGGATTATTTTGGCTATCGGGCAGCCTTTGCGGGTGACAAGTTTGTGACCTCGGCGGCAGCCTTTGAGCCATCGTTCCTCGTGTGCATCCCCCTTGATGTCGTGCGCTCGTTGCTGGCGAGGAATGCTCGTCTGTCCTGGTTCTTCATACACAAGCTTGCCATTGCGCTGGGCAAGAGTGACGAGCGTACGGTCAACCTCATCCAGAAGCATATTTGCGCTCGGCTTGCCGACTCACTCCTGTACCTGCGCGACCATTATGGTGTGGAGGCTGATGGCTGCACGCTCAGAATCAAGTTGAGCCGGGATGACTTGGCCAGCCTGAGCAACATGACCACCAACAACGCCATACGCACACTCAGCCTGCTGGCCAAGGACAACCTGGTGGCCATCAACGGGCGCAGCATCAAGATACTCAACGAGCAGGAACTGGAGCGTATCTCACGCATGGGCTGAGTGCCCCATGACTCACTCTGCCAGGAAATCCATAATCTGCCCTACCCTGCTGTCCAGGCTTTCGCCCGCGTCCTGCCAGTGTATGGGTATGCCCCGCCTTTCCATGCCCCGGAACCATGTCATCTGCCTCTTGGCAAACTGATGGATGGCTATCTCCAACTGGCGCACCATCTCGTCCTGTGACAGTTGCCCCAGGCAGCACAGTGTGAGATACTTGTATTCCAGCCCATAGTACATCAAGTCCTCGGCTGGCACATGCTCCAGCAGGTGCTGCACTTCCTGCAGCATGCCCTCCTGCATGCGGTCGCGCAATCGTTTGCTTATCTTCTGCCTGCGCAAGTCACGGTCAATGCTCACTCCCACGGTCAGGCTCTTCAGCGTGGGGAACTCTCTCTCGTCTATCCTGTTGTCGCGGTAGTACTGCTGTATCTCGATGGCTCTGATGGCGCGCTTGACGGTATCCACATCGGTGGTGTTGTGTAGTGTCTTGTAGGTTGCGAGCAGTTGTGTAAGCTCCTCCAGCGAGCGTCCTTCCAGTTGCTTGCGCAGAGATGGGTTCTCGGGCACAGGCACCATCTTGTAACTCTTGAGCACCGACTCTATGTAGAGACCTGTGCCTCCACACAGAATGGGGAACTTTCCCCGGCTCCGTATGTCGTTGTAGGCAGTCCAGAAGTCCTGCTGGAACTGAAACAGGTTGTATTTCTCCCCCGCCTCGGCAATGTCTATCAGATGGTAAGGGATGCTTACCCCCTCGATTGTATAGTCGGACAAGTCCTTGCCCGTGCCTATGTCCATGCCCCGATACACCTGTCGGCTGTCGGCGCTAATAATCTCTGCATTGCCCATCCTGTAAGCGAGTCGCGTGGCCAGTGAGGTCTTGCCCGAGGCTGTGGGGCCCAGTATGGTAATGATATCGTATCTCATGCCTTGTGTGTGTAAGTGGTAGTTCCTGATTTAGTATTATATAATATGTAGCAGGAGTCCCCCTGCAGGAGTCCCTGGGTGTGGCCGTTTGCGAATGCGGTGCAAGGTCAGTCCCTGTCCTTGTCGGGCAAACTCTCGGAGTCCAGAAACACGGTTCCCTCCATGTCGGCCACGCCTTTCTTCTTCTTGTTTTCCCTTGCTCCCGCCTTCAGCAAGTTTCGTGCAGCAGTGATGATGCTGCGTCCGTCCTGGGCTGTGGTGGTCTTCAGGCTCGACATCTTCTTGAGCGTGTCATTCATTGCGGCCTCCACATCCAGGAAGCGTATGCCGAAGTCCTGCACCCGCTCAATCAGTATGTTGGCAGCATCCATCATCTCCTGCTGGTTTTGCAGTTGCCTCACCTGTGTCCACATCATCTCCAGTACCCTCAGGTTCATGTACATGCTTTGCGGCCCCAGTATCATCACCCCCTGGTCGTAGGCATCCTTCCACAGGGTGCTGTCGTTGAGCAAGGCCAGGTTGAGTGCGCTCTCGATGGGGACGTACATGATGACAAAGTTGAGTTTGTTGTAGCCTGCGGGCAAGTACTTGGAGTAGTCCTTGCGGGCAAGCCTGGCCACCTGGTTGCGCACACTCTCGATGTGTGCCTTGAGGTAGGCTGTGCGCTCCTCGGGCGACTCGGCATTCATGTACCGCTCATAGTCGGTGAGTGACATCTTGGCATCTACCACCACATGCCTGTTGTTGGGGAAATGCAGGATGAAGTCGGGTATCAGTCCACGTCCCTCGTCGTCCTTGAGCACCTTGCCAAAGCGGTCGCGCAGAGTCTCTTGCGTGTCAAACTGCTCTCCCTCATGCAACTCCATGTCCTCAAGCAGTTGCCTCAGCTTCAGTTCGCCAAAGTTTCCCTGCACCTTCACCTCGCCTGTCAGCGCGCGTGTCAGCCTGTCGGCCGTCTCTCCCAGGGCCGAACTCTGTTGCATATTGGCCTGTATGGTAGCGTCCAGCCTGTTGAGTGCCATGCTCTGTTGTTCCTTATTCTTGTCCAGAGCCTCCCTCATCTCCCTTAGGCTGCGGTTCAGCGGGTCGATGATGAGAGCCACCTGCTCGCGGTTCTTGGTGGCCAGTTCGCGCTCCCTCTCCTTCAGTATCTGTTCCGAGGTTGCCTTCATCTGCTCCCTTATCACCTCGGCCTGGCTCTTCACCTGTTGCTGGTTCATTTCCTTCAGGGCCTCTATTTGTCGGGCAGCATTGAGCCGCACCTCGTTCAGCTGCGACTCATAGGCTTGTTTCCACTCCTTCATCTGCCGCTGTAGTGTGGCCTCTCCCTCTCGTTTCTGCTGCTCGTTGCGTTGTCTTTCCATGGCCGCAAGTCTCTCGGCATTGTCGGCACGGTTGCGCTGCACCTCACGCTCGGCGGTCAGCATCTTCACGTCCTCCAGCGTTTGCTGCAGCCGATGCTCTCGCTCGGCAATCTGCTGCCTGAGTTCTGCCAGTTTGTCCTCCAGCACCTGGCGGCTCCCTGCGCTGTCGGCATGAGCGGCCATCTTGCGTCCTGCCAGGAAGCCCAGCAGGGACATCAACACGACCATGATGATGAGCAGAGCCACTAACGTAGTCATTTCCATGTCTTTCTCCTTGTATGAATGAATTGCCTCTTGCGAGGCATCGTTTCGTGCATTTTAGTTGGGTTCACCTATCAGCCAGCAAAGGCCATCAGCGTATGGGCACCTCACAGGAAACGCTTGACCCAGTCAACGGGCATTCCCCTTCGCCTGGCATAGTCCTCTATCTGGTCCTCCCCCACAGTCCCCACGTCAAAGTGTCGCGTGGCTGGATGCGAGAGCATGAGGCCGCTGGTGCTTGCATGAGGCAGCATGGCACCAGTCTCGGTCAGCGTTATGCCCAGCGACTTCATGTCTATCAGTTCGTCTATCAGGAAGTTGATGCTCTGGTCGGGCAGGGAAGGATAACCTACAGCAGGACGCTTTCCCTGATACTTCTCGGCAAAAAGGTCATCGGTGGAGAGATTTTCATCGGGTGCATATCCCCACCACACACGCCGGGTGTGCAGATGCCCCAGCTCGGCCGTGGCCTCGGCAAGGCGGTCGGCCAGTGTCTGTGCCAGCAGGTGTCTGTAGTCATCTGTGGGGAAGGACTGCTCCAGACTGGCATCCACGGTGGAGGCAAAGAGCCCTATCTTGTCGGCTGTCCCCTGGCTGCGTGGCCTCACAAAGTCGGAGAGACACAGACATGGACTCCCATCCTGCACGGTCTGCTGGCGCAGGAGCGGTATAGAGCGCTTGAGGGCAGGCAGATATATGTCATCCCCATCACCGAAGGCATCAAAGAGTGCCACGCGGAAGTGCGTGTGTGCATCCTGCCTTGCCCACTGTGCCAGGAGCGAGCGTGCGTCCTGGAGCAGTCGGCCTGCCTCGCGTGCCTTAGGCTGTTCGGGAACGGGCAAACTGGAAATCCACGCCGCGCGGCATCCTTCGCAGTCGTGCACATGAGCCAGTGGGGTGTATCTGAAGGGGAATCCCCAGGCATGCAGGAAGTAGCCCCACTGGATGTAGGGGGTGACGCTGGGTATGGGGTAATGCTCTGTGTGGGTCACTGGTCGAGGTTTTCCACATAGCCCTGGTATTTCTTGGGCAGGGCCTGCATGATGGTGTCATAACTCTCGCTCATCACCTGCTTGATGTCATCGGCACCCTGTCCATGCGGGTGGATAGGCTTGTGGATGACCAGGCGCAGGGGATGCCAGGTGAGGAAGTTGAAGCCCTTCTGGCGGGGAAGCACATCGAAGGTGCCATCGATGGTCACAGGCACCACGGGCAACTGCAGCTCATCGGCCAGCAGGAATGCGCCACGGCGGAAGATGCCCATGTGTCCAGTGAATGTGCGAGCCCCCTCAGGAAACACCACCAGGCTGGCTCCGTCGCGCAGCACGCGCCGTGCGTTGTCGTAGGTATGCTGTATGCTCTTGGGGCCGCTCTTGTCCACGAAGATGTGTCCTGCGCTCTCGCATGCCTTGCCCACCAGGGGCAGGTTGCGCAGTTGCTTCTTCATCATCCACTTGAAGTGCCGCCCCAGGAATCCATAGACGAGGAAGATGTCGTAGGGTCCCTGGTGGTTGGCCACGAACACGTATGACTGTCCTGCGTCCAGGTTCTCCCTGCCCTCCACATGTACGGGCAGCAGCATGATGTGGCACATGAGCCTGCTCCACACATGGGCAGGCCAGTAGCCCCAAAACGAGGCATTGCCCAGCGTGCATCCCACGATGGTGGCCAGGCAGGTAATCACTGTGGCTATGAGCAGCACGGGCAGTGCCACCAGGAGCTGGTATGTGCAATACAGGAATTTCATCTGTGCTTCTGTTTGTTGTGAACGTTGTGCGGGGGAGCGAGGGTCAATAGTCCCTCATCTTCTCCATGTTGCTCTCGGCAGCCTTGATATATTCGCGCACATAGGGGTGGTTCAAGAAGGAGGGGGGAGCCTGGGATATGACTGCCTCTATCTTGGGATTGAGGATAGGATACTTGAACGCGCTGGTCATAATCATGAACACGCCAGGACCCAGCACATTGGTGTAGTTGTCGGAGAAGAAGCGCGACACCAGCCGGTCGTTCTCCTCGTTCAGCCGGCGTGCCCTCTCGGACAGCTCTGCGTTGATCTGGTCGTAGCTGATGCCATCCATTATCATCTGTGACTCCAGGTGCGGAAGCTCGGCCATCTGTGCCTCCAGTTGTGTCTTGCGCTGTATGAAGTGTGTGAGCGTGTCGTTCAGAGGTGTGCCTGTCGCACTTTGTGAACTCTCTCCTATGGTGAGTGATACCTCCCCGCTCTCAAGCACAAGGGGCATCACGCTGGTGTCATCCACAAAGACGTTGGCCATCATCACCGAGTCCATGGCTCCACCAAAACGGAACTTCCCATGCACGACACGCGAGGAGTCGATGGAGCGCATGTCCTCTCCGGCAAACACTTTCAGATAAAGTGTCTTGCCTTCCAGTCCCTCCACATTGGACGTGCCGTTGACCACATACTGCTCTGCGCATGAGACCAGCATGGCGGCTGACACCAATATCGGCAACAAAGGATTCCTCATATCTTCTTTGCGTTTTGTATATCCAAGAGCAAAGATAATGCGAATCCTGCTGTTATGGAAATAAATTAGGACTTATTAAGATTTTATTCCCTCGTCAGCTCTTGTGGGATTCTCCATGCGGTGTACAGCTCCAGCACGCAGCCCACTATCAGGCTCACCACCCACTCGTTGCGCATGGCAAAGCCATAGTGCATGTCCTGCATGCTCATCAGGATGGCTGTGAGCACAAAGCAGGCCGAGGCAAGCAGCTGCTGGCGGCGCAGGCGTATGAGGGTGACGCTGCGCCCCATGTATTCGGTGCGCAGGCGCATGGAGGCATAGGCTCCCGCTCCCACGGCAAACAGGCAGAGGGCTATGACAGGTGCAGCCAGATGAACGGCCGCGCCCGCAAGCATGAGTATGGCTCCTGCGCGGAACAGCAGGTTTTGCCAGCGATTGAGTTCCTTCATGGCTTGATGGTGTCTGTGTCCTGTGTGCCGGCCTCGGTGGTGGCATTGTCTCCAGTGACCTTGATGACGAAGACCTCCTCGTCGCTCCGCTTCATGTAGTACTTCTCGCGAGCCACACGCTCCAGCATGCCCGGCTCGTAGTCCAGCTTGTGCAGCAAGGATGTGGCAGCATCAAATCGCTGCTCATAGTCGGCTATCTCGCGCCTCAGCTCGGCAATGCGCTCCTTGCGCCGGCTCCTGCTGAGCACGCTGTTCTCGTCCAGCACCCCTATGAGCAGGGATGCAAACAATATGACAAACAAGTATTTGTACTTGCACAGATAGTTCCAGGCTGTATGTACTTTGCTCATACCATTATTATTATAAGGGGGAATAGCCATGCCGGCAAGTGCGCGGGAGTGGCCTCCCCCCAAGCAGCCTTGCATGACCAATCTTGCGCAAAGGTAGGAAAAAAGGTGGCGCGCTGGGTACTTGCAAGGCTTTTTTTTTCTACATTTGCAGAAACAAGCAAGCGAGTTATGGAAGAATACATTGTGTCTGCAAGAAAATACAGGCCACTCACCTTTGACTCAGTCGTGGGGCAGCACGCGCTCACCACCACGCTGAAGAATGCGATAGCGTCGGGCAAACTGGCTCATGCCTATCTGTTCTGCGGCCCGCGCGGAGTGGGCAAGACCACCTGTGCACGCATCTTTGCCAAGTCTATCAACTGCCTCTCTCCCCTGCCCAACGGGGATGCGTGCGGGCAGTGTGAGAGTTGCCGCGCGTTTGACGAGCAGCGCTCCATGAGCATAAGCGAACTGGACGCTGCCAGCAACAACTCGGTGGAGGACATCAGGGAGCTGTGCAAGCAGGTGCTTATCCCGCCACAGGTGGGCAAGTACAAGGTGTTCATCATCGACGAGGTGCACATGCTCAGCCCCGCAGCCTTCAATGCCTTTCTGAAGACGCTGGAGGAGCCGCCCTCTTACGTCATCTTCATTCTCGCCACCACCGAGAAGCACCGCATCCTGCCCACTATCCTGAGCCGCTGCCAGGTGTACGACTTCCAGCGGATGAGCACGCAGGACACCATCGACCACCTGCAGAGGGTGGCTCAGAAGGAGGGCTATGAGACTGAGCCTGACGCACTGAACCTCATCGCGCAGAAGGCCGACGGTGGCATGCGTGACGCGCTCTCCATCTTTGACCAGATGGTCAGTTTCACTGGGGGAAAGCTCACCTACCAGAATGTGTGCCAGAGCCTCAATGTGCTGAGCACCGAATACTACTTCAGGCTGGTCAACCATTTCCTGGCCAGCGAGGTGCAGCCTTGCCTGCTGCTGCTGAATGAGATACTGCAGAAGGGCTTCGACGGGGGCAACTTCATCGCAGGGCTGGCCACTCACCTGCGCAATCTGCTGGTGGCCAGGGATGCTTCCACACTGAAGCTGCTGGAGATGAGCGAGCAGATGCAGCAGAAGTACAATGAGCAGGCACTGCGATGCAAGCCCCGCTTCTTGTACCGCGCCATCAAGTTGTGCAACGACTGTGACCTGGCCTACAGGACGAGCAACAACAAGCGACTGCAGCTGGAGATATGCCTTATCCAGGCCGCGCAACTCAACGAGGAGGACACCCCGGGGTCGGGGCTTGGCCCTGACAAGACATTAAAACCCATATTCAATGCGCCTGGAGCCCAGGGCTCTGGCGCATCCGCGCAGGCTACCGGCCAGCCTGTGACACAAGGTGCATCCACGCAGACCCCGCAGCCAGCATCCTACAGCCAGCCCCCGCAGGCCAGCCAGCCAGCGGGAGCGGTGGCTGAGCCACAGCCATCCATGCCTCTCACGGTGCCACACATGCCTGTGCCAGCAGCGGCTCCTGCAACCGACAGCACACCAGCCAAGGCCACGCTGAGGAAAGTCACATTCAAGAACATAGGCGCGAAGAAGAAGGAGAACCCCGACGGCGAGGCTGTCAGACAGGCTGATCCGCAACCTGCCATCCCGCTGGAGTTGGCCGCGATGCGCGTGTCGTGGCAGAAGTATGTGGGCATGTTGCCCGATAGCCAGACTGCCATGAAGCAGCGTATGCAGGTCATGCAGCCTACCCTGCTCGATGCCAACACCATCTGTGTCACAGTGAGCAGCGTGCCTGTGCGTGATGAACTGGAGTCCATGCGCCCGCACATCGAGCAGTTTATCCGCCAGGACCAGAGGAACTGCAATGCCAGGATTGAGTTTCAGCTGGTGACGCTGGAGGAGAAAGGCACCTACAGCAAGACTGGCCACATGGAGGCCATGGTCAAGCGAAGCAGTGCCATAGGCCAACTGGTGAGTGACCTGGAGCTGGAGTTGCGCTGAGCGCCACTCCCCCCCATGCCTATAGCCATCACACGAGCGAGGGGCTGTGCCACGATGGCACAGCCCCTCGGCTATGTGTGGGTGCAGGGTGCGCAATCAGATGATGTACTGCTTGCTGATGCTCTCATTGTTGAGCACGCAGCGGATGGTGTTTGCTATCAGGTCGGCGATGCTGAGTTCCTTGACCTTGGGGCAGGCATTGTCATAGGGTATGCTGTCGGTAAACACCATCTCCTCCAGTGCGCTGTTCTGCACACGCTCGTTGGCAGGGCCGCTCATCACACAGTGGCTGGCAATGGCACGCACGCTGCGTGCGCCGTTGGCCTTCATCAGGTCGGCAGCCTTGGTGATGGTGCCTGCGGTGTCCACGATGTCATCCACCAGCACCACGTCAGCGTCCTTCACGTCGCCGATAATCTCCATGCTGGCCACCTCGTTGGCTTTCTTGCGCGACTTGTTGCAGAGCACCAGCGGGCATTTCAGGTACTTGCTGTAGGTGCTGGCACGCTTGGTGCCGCCCACGTCGGGCGTGGCAATCACCAGGTTCTCCAGGTTGAGCGACTGGATGTAGGGAAGAAGCACGCTGCTGGCATACAGGTGGTCGACAGGCACATTGAAGAAGCCCTGCTCCTGGTCGGCATGCAGGTCCATGGTAATCATGCGGGTGATGCCTGCCACGCTGAGCATGTCGGCCACCAGCTTGGCGGCAATGCTCACGCGGGGCTTGCTCTTGCGGTCCTGGCGTGCCCAGCCGAAGTAGGGAATCACGGCATTCACGGTCTTGGCCGAGGCTCTCTTGGCCGCGTCGATCATCAGCAGGAGTTCCATCAGGTTGTCGGCATTGGGGAATGTGCTCTGCACCAGGAACACGTCCTGCCCTCGGATGCTCTCCTCGAAGCACACCTCAAACTCGCCATCAGCAAAGTGCGTGATGGAGAGGTCGCCCAGTTCGCAACCCAGACTCTGGCAAATCTTCTCGGCCAGGTAACGGCTCTTGGTGCCCGAGAACACCTTGAATGTTTTCTTCTCTTCCATGTCTTTATATACGGATTTAATATGGTTTTACATGAGTGTTCATGTTCTTGCTGTCTGGATTCTCCCTGCCTGTGTGTCTCTCATTCCGTGGCCTTGCGCAACTGGCGGAAGTGTGTCACCAGCTGGCGGAAGTCATTGCCCTGGTGCTCATCGAAGTGGCGCCAGAGGTCGCCGCGCACTGCCACGCCCCCAAATCCCCAGTCCTTCACGGCGGGCAGGCTCTCCAGCGTGATGCCGCCCTCGGCCACCACCTTGCTGTCTGTCAGCCCGCTCTTGCGGGCCTCCTCCAGTTCCGAGGGCAGGAAGGAAGCCTTGTTGTCAGGCTCAGAGATACTGTCAAACACGTTGCGGAGCAGCAGGTAGCCACACTCGTCCTTGTGGGCGGCCACCTCGGCGAGCGAGTAGCAGGTGCGTGTGCAGGTGCCCGCCTGCCCAGGGGGGCATTGCGGGTTGCGGCGGCTGAGGTGATAGCCCATCAGCCCAAATTCATCTACCAGGTAGAAGTGGTCATGCACCACTATCCTGCTGCGGTAAGAGTCGGGAATCAAACTCAGGAGACGCTCGCAATAGACAGGCTCAGAGCCAGGCTTACGCAGATGAAGTATGTCCAGTCCCTCGTCGAAAAGAGTGGTCAGCACCTTGTCCTCCTCCACGAAAAAGCCCGGATTGGTAAGCACTATGAGTTTCATTCTGCCTGGCATCTCCTTATTTGACTGCAAAGATAGCACTTTTAATGTGTACGCAAGCAAGAGAGGGGCATATTTGTACCCTCTATCTTGAAAAGTTTGGGTATCTTTGCATGGGACAGGCATCGCCTTGGCCACATGGGGGCTGCCTTCGGTGTGCCCAGCCCACACCGCACTGGCAGAAGGCTGGGTGGCCACAGCGGCTGTCAGGCATGAGGGCACGAGGCCCGAAGAGAGACGTGATTACCCAAGACTAACATATACATGGCATGAACAGAAGAGATTTCCTGAAGAACAGCGCCGCACTGGCTGCGGCACAGACGGTGGCACTCCCCACGATGGCCGCCAGCAGGACCGAGAGTCCTGAGGGGGAGAAAGACAAGGCGGGCACACCGCTCATCGACAGCGAGCCCATGCTGCAGAACTATGCCGAGACAAGCATGGGCGTGGCATTCAGCGTGACAGACAAGGCCAACGGATATGTGGTCTATGGAGAGCAGGCCGACCTGTCTGACGGGCAGAAGGTGTACTGCGGAGGCTATCGCGTGACCGACATGAACCCCGATGTGATGCTGGTGAGGCTCACAGGGCTGAAGCCTGCCACTACCTATTATTATAGGATAGGGGCCGACCGCATACACTATGGCGGGGGCTACGACATGAAGGTAACGGGCAACGAGGAGAGCAAGCGCATCTACTCGTTCCGCACGGCGGGGGCAGAGGCCGAGAGCCACTTCTGTGTCATCAACGACACGCACATGCACTGGGATGCCTTTGAGAGGGTGACCAACAAGATTCACGGGCTGAAGCCCTCGTGCGTGATATGGAACGGCGACGCAAGCAATTCCGAGGAGACAATACAGTCGCAGAAGAGCATCTTCCTGAAGCCAGAGATTACGCTCAAGGACTATGCGGCACACACTCCCTATCTGTTCTGCCCTGGCAACCACGACTCGCGCGGCCTGGCCAACCGCCACCTGGAGCGCGTGTGGATGTACCGGCAGCCCGACGAGCGCAGCGGACGTGACTGGGACCTGGGCCGCAACTTTGCCGTGCGCATGGGCGACATCGCCCTCATTGGCCTTGACACCGCCGAGGACAAGATGGACACCAACCCTATCTTTGCCAACCTGTTCAACTCGGCCTCGTACCGCAAGGCACAGGTAGCCTGGCTGTGCGACGCGCTCAAGCGCAAGGAGATAGCCAGCGCACCCTATCTGGTGGCCTTCTGCCACATCCCTCTCTTTGACGACAATCCCAAGGCCAACCCAGGGGACGTGGCTCCAGCCGACAAGGACCCACGCTATACGCTGGACTTCGCAGAGTGGCAGCGCACCTGCGCCCGCCTGTGGACACCGTTCCTGCAGGAGGCCGGATGCCAGCTTATTGTGTGTGGACACCAGCACCGCTTCCGCTTTGACAAGCCCACCAAGGAGCGTACCTGGGCTCAGATGATAGGGGGCGGACCTGAGGGGGACAACAAGAACTCAAAGTCATTTGCCACCGTCATCGACGGGGAGGTGAAGGACGGACAGCTGGTCATGCGCGCGTATAATGTGGCGAAGGGCGAGATGGTGGGCGAATACACCTTCAAGCCCCGCAAGATAAAGCGCGGACACAGGGCTTGACTGGTGTGCCGCTCCCCCTCGCCTGCCCTCATCCACAGGAAGGGACGAGGGCGGGAAGAAACCAGCACAAGCCATAGAGCCTGAAATACGGAAGC
>JBNMJN010000016.1:0-60947 GCA_050873805.1 Prevotellaceae bacterium
CTGCTGGGATGCCGCCAGCTTCCCTTCTTGCCTCTCTCCTTGCCTTCCTGTGTCGCCCTTCTCTGTGCCGCGTGTCGAAAGTGAGATAATGCTGCGTGGATTCTTTTGACGCTTTCATAATGAAAGTAAAATGCGCTTTTATTATAACAGAAAGAAAGTTATTCCTGTAATTTGATAGCAAATGTGTAACCACTCATGCTTTTGTGTGACAAAATGCACTGTGTTGTATTGTATAGTGTATCATAATGCTATAACTTTGCAGTGCAAATGAAGCAAAAAGATATATTAATCGCACAAATGCTTTCAAAATGATTGTTTGTGTAAGACACATATATAAACAGTATTAAATAAAAGAGTAAGATGAAGAAGATTGAGGCAATCATCCGAAAGACGAAGTTCGAGGATGTGAAGGAGGCTTTGCTTGCTGCGGACATCGAGTGGTTCTCTTATTACGATGTGAGAGGCGAGGGCAAGATGCGCCAGGCGAGGATTTACCGTGGTGTAATGTATGACACAAGCAGTATCGAGCGCGTTCTGCTCAATATCGTGGTGCGTGACAAGAATGTGGAGAAGACTATCCAGGCCGTACAGAAGGCCGCCTGCACAGGCGAGATAGGCGACGGACGCATCTTCGTGATTCCCGTGGAGGACACGGTGAGAATACGCACAGGCGAGCGTGGTGACATTGCGCTCTACAATGCCGAGCAGGAAAAATGAGACTCGGATGGCATCCTCGCGTGCGCGCGTTGTGTATAGCAAGGTGGTGGGGTATAAGGTTATGGGATTATCGGGAGCCTGCCCCCCTCACGCGCGTGGCATATATGGCAGGTAGCGAGAGTGTGCCAGAGTGGCTGGAAGCGACTGTTTGACGAAAGAGATTCATTACAATTAAAATTTTCAGGATTATGAGTGTACAAGATTTAGCGACATCATTGGATACTGTGTGGATGCTGCTTGCGGCAATGCTGGTGTTCTTCATGCAGCCAGGCTTTGCCCTGTGCGAGGCTGGTTTCACGCGCAGCAAGAACACGGCGAATATTCTTTTCAAGAACTTTGTGGACTTTATGATAGGCTCGGTGCTGTTCTGGCTCGTGGGTTTCGGGCTGATGTTTGGCAGCGACGGGGCTGGCTTTGTGGGACTGCCCAACTGGGGCGACCTCTCGTTCTATCATGGCGACCTGCCCACCGAGGGCTTCCTGATGTTTGAGACGGTGTTCTGTGCCACCAGCGCCACCATCGTGTCGGGGGCCATGGCCGAGCGTACCAAGTTCTCGATGTACTGCGTGTACTCCTTCTTCATCTCCCTGCTCATCTATCCCATTGAGGGTCACTGGACATGGGGCGGAGGCTGGCTGTGCAATGCTGAGGCTGGCTCCTTTATGATGGACACCTTTGGCGCCGCCTTCCACGACTTCGCTGGCTCGGCCATCGTACACTCGGTGGGTGGCGTGCTCGCCCTGGTGGGCGCTATCTGCCTGGGCCCCAGGCTGGGTAAGTATCGCGGTGGCAAGAGCACGGCCATCCCTGGCCACAACCTGCTCGTAGCAGCCCTGGGTGTGTTCATCCTGTGGTTTGGATGGTTTGGCTTCAACCCCGGCTCACAGCTGGCAGCCTCGGGCGAGGTGAACCGCGTGGCCATCAGCCATGTGTTCCTCACCACCAACCTGGCTGCTGTGTGCGGTGGACTGGCTACCATGCTGCTCACCTGGGTCAAGTATGGCAAGCCCTCGTTCTCGCTCACGCTCAACGGCATTCTGGCCGGACTGGTGGCCATCACGGCCGGATGTGACCTGGTGAGCCCCCTTGGCTCGGCCATCATAGGTCTGCTTGCCGGCATCATCCTGGTATATAGCATCGAGTTCATTGACACCAAGCTGCACATCGACGACCCTGTGGGTGCGAGCAGCGTGCATGGCGTGTGTGGCATCTTCGGCACGCTGATGACCGGACTCTTTGCCGTGGATGGCGGTGCATTCTATGGTGGAGGCTTTGGCTTCTTCGGCGCACAGGCATTCGGCATCCTGGTGATTGACGCGTGGGCAGCCGTCACAGGCATCCTCCTCTTCTGGGGCATCAAGAAGGTGGCCGGGCTGAGAGTGGACAAGCGCATCGAGGAGGAGGGCCTTGACATCTACGAGCACGGCGAGAGCTGCTACAACTAAACCTTAATCCTTCCTTTATATAACTAAACTGACAATGCGAGGCATGACGGGAGAGCCGGCCACAGGAGACACTTGCAGAGAGTGCCGGCTCTCCCTGCTCTGCCAAACGAAAGATTGCTTACCCCTAAACAGAATAACTATGAAGAAAGAGATGAAGATGAGAAAGACGGGCGGCAAGGCTGCGCGCATGGTTGCCATGACGGTAATGGCAGCAGGGACGGCACTCGCTGCAGGGGCAGACGACAAGGTGGAGGCCACGATAGCCACAGACTTCGTGAGTCAGTACTACTGGCGTGGCCAGGACCTGGGCGACATCTCGGTGCAGCCCACACTGGGTATCGGATGGAAGGGGCTCTCGCTCACAGCATGGGGAAGCGTGGGACTGTCTGACCACACCGACACCAAGGAGTTTGACTTCACGGCGGCCTATGAGGTGAAGGGATTCCATGTGGGAGTGACCGACTACTGGTTCAACTCACCCCGTGAGAAGTACTTCGCTTACCGCAACGACAACACCTCGCACGTCTTCGAGGGCAACCTGGGCTACGACTTCGGTTTCCTGTCGGTCAACTGGTTTACCAATTTCGCAGGCAACGATGGGGTGAACAAGAGTGGGAAGAGGGCTTACTCCTCGTACCTCGAGCTGGCTGCCCCCTTCCGCCTGGCCAAGTGCGACTGGACGGCCTCGGTGGGAGCCGTGCCCTATGCCACCACCTTCTATGCCCAGGCCGATGGGTTTGCGGTGACGCATGTGTCGGTCAAAGCCTGTTATGAGGTGCCGGTGACCGAGAAGTTCCGCATTCCACTCTTTGCCCAGGTGTCGGCCAACCCCAGCACGGGCAAGGCTTACTTCACGGCGGGGCTCACGCTCAAGGCCTTCTGAGCATCCTGTGCCAGGGAAGCCTGGTGGCATGCCTTGTGCAGCACGCACGCTGATACTTGCGGGCATGGCTCTGTACCAGTAGGGTACGATGCTGTGGCTGCCAAAGAAGGAAGACAGGGGACAGGGCAGGCACCGCAGCATGCGCGTTTCCTCCCTGTTCCCTGTCAATACAGACTTTTCATGTGCCGTGAGGCACTTCCTCAGTTGCCCTCTTTTAGGGTAATACTGTTGTTTATTGGTTGTGAAGGACACTCCATCAGCCTGGCGCAGAGTAGCCAGGGAGGGAGTGTCCTTTTTCGTGGTCATGCGGTGGCGTGGTCATGCGGTGGCGCTTTCCGCAAATCGTGGCGACCGTAAGGCCATATAGCCGTAAAACGAAAAGTTCCTCCCCCCGGGGAAGGGGGAGGAACTTTATCAGAACTCGATGTTGAAGCCTGCGCCCAGCACGCGGTTCTTGCGCCAGTAGTGGTCCTTCTTCTCGCCGGCGGCAGTCTGGGTCTTCACGTCGCGCGTCTCGTAGAAGCTGTGCATGTAGCCCAGGTCGATGTTGAAGCGGTTGGTGCACTTCACGCGTATGCCCAGTCCCAGGCTGTTGTTGGAGTTGGTGAAGCTCAGGTCGTTCATGAAGGCGTCGCTCTGTCGGTAGCAGGTCTTCTGCCAGCTCACGCTTGCGGTCAGGCGGCTGATGATGTCCCATTCGGCACCTGCGTTGAACTCCATGGTGTTCTTGTCCAGCAAGTCCTGCTTGTCGGCAAAGCGCTTGGCCTGCTTGTCGAAGTAGTAGTGCCATCCTGCCTGCAGGCGCACCTGCTTGACGGGGCTGTACTGCGCGCCCATGTTGATCATGGCAGGAATGTCCTCGCGCACATGCTTGCCATCGGCAAACTGGCCCAGCGTGGCATTCTGGCTGGCCACCTGCTTGGTGTAGTCGTTCATCTCAGTCTTGTTCTTGAGCCACAGCACGGTGGGGGCCTCGGCACGCATGGCCAGGTTCCAGTGCTCGTTCACCTTCCAGTCGATACCGATGACGGGTGTAGCGCCAAAGGCGGTCTGGTCGCAGTTGAGGTCCAGTTCGCTGTGCGACAGGGTATTGTCCACCTGCTCGTCCAGCTGGTTCTTTACCTGGCCGAGCACGGCCTGCTGGGTGGGAGTCAGAGTGGCCATGGTGGGGGTGAGGGTAGCTGCATGCACGTCGCTCACCCAGCCGTTGTAGTTGTTGGTGGCGTATGTGCCCTTGATGCCGAGGAACAGGGCCACATTGTCCTTCACCTTGTAGGTGGTACCCAGGGTGAGTCCGAAGCCATACTGGCGGCCCTTCATGTAAGCGTCCATCTTGTAGCCACCGAAGGCCAGGTCGCGTCCGGCCTGCAGACCCAGTTCGGCAGGTACCTGGCTCATGGCCTGTGCGATGCCTTTGTTCAGCTCTTTGTAAATCTGTGCGGCATACAGAGCCTCGAAGGTGCCAAGGCCATTGTCGAACTCACACTTGCCGCCGCCGCCTGCCAGGGCGAAGCCTGCGTTGAAGCTCCATTTCTCCCAGTTGTAGCTCAGCTGGAAGCTGGGGATGACGGGAGCCTTGGCATTGCCCTCAAACTTATGCGACTGCTGGCCAGGAGTAGCCATGTTGTAGGCAAAGAGGGGGAAGGTGGTGGTGATGTCGCGGCTCTGCTTGGCGTTCTGTGCACTCAGGTTCATGTGGAAGCCACGGGACAGGAAGGCAGTTCCTGCGGGGTTCATGTACAGGCCATTGATGTCTATGATGGCATCCTGGGACATCTGTCGCAGGTATGCGGCATTCTGGTTGGTGTTGGTGAGCAGTCCACCTGCAAAGGCCATGCTTGAGAGGCCGAAGGCCAGCGCGGCGTTAAACAATCTTTTCATCTCTTAATACTCTTTTTGTTTCAAAACGGCCGCAAAGGTAACACTAATATGCCATGTGTGCAAGTGCGTGCGTGAAAAATGCGCACAAAAGTACATTTATGTGCAAAATGCTTGCCTGCTATTGGGCACTTCCATACGCGCGTGTATATATAATAATGAGTGGCGGGGCGGTGTCCCATCATGGCAGGCAGAAAATGCAAAGCAGCCAGGCGGGCATTCCTGGAGTGGAATACCCGCCTGGCTGATGCTGGGTGTGTGGTATGGTAGTGAGCATGGCCGCCTCTGGCACAGCTGGAGCTGCTGCCCTGTGTGTGTGGTATCTGGGGGGAGGGAAGGTATGTGGGGATGCTATTCCTGTGCGGTGGCGGTGGGCTTGTCCTGCCTTATCCAGTCCTCGATGAGCATGCGTGCGATGGAGCACTCATCGGGCAGGGTGGGCAGGCAGTCGCGGGTGAACCATCCCCCAGAGTTGAGTTCCTCGTTTTGCAGGTGCACCTCCCCGCTCTCGTATTGTGCGGTGAAGCCCACCATGAGGCCGTTGGGGTAGGGCCATGGCTGGCTGCCAAAGTATCGGATGTGGCTCACGGTGAGTCCTGTCTCCTCCATCACCTCGCGTCTCACGCACTCCTCCAGGGTCTCGCCCGTCTCCACAAATCCAGCCACCAGTCCGTAGTGCCTGTCGCGGAAGTTGCGTGCGTGTACCATGAGTATGCTGCTGTCCCGCTCGATGCGCACGATGATGGCGGTGGCCAGGCTGGGCCACAGTTCCTTGCGGCATCCTGTGCATTGCTTGCTGATGTCGGTCTGCCATCGCATGGGAGAGCCGCACATGCCACAGAAGCGGCTGTTCTGGTCAAAGTAGATGAGCTCTGCCCCCTTGCCTGCCAGCTGGTAGTCGTCCCTGGAGAGCAATCCGAAACTCTGCCTCAGCGGTGTCATGTGCATCCCCTGCAGTCCCAGTGGGGGAGCGTCCAGGCGTATGATGTGGCAGCGGCATTGGCCATGCGTGATGTCCGTCACGCGGTTCCATGGCTTCACGTCAAGGCCTTCGGGAATAGCCAAGGGGATATTCCCCTCATTGCTGAGTAGAATATCCCCTTGGCAGTAGATGAGATAGCGGTCCATGCCAGTGGTGGTGTCAGATGCCCAGAGACTTCTTCACCTCCTCCACCTTGGCCTTGGCACGGTCGAGGCATGCGGCATAGTCGCTGGCCGACTGCATGTTGTCCTTTATCTCGATGTAGAACTTGATCTTGGGCTCGGTGCCGCTGGGGCGCATGCTCACCTTGGTGCCGTCTGCGCAGAAGTACTGCAGCACGTTGCTCTTGTCGGGCATGTCCAGGGCTGTCTCCTTGCCCTCGCCATCACGCTGGAGCAGGGTCTGGTAGTCCTTGGCAAGCGTCACCTGGCTACCTGCAATCTCGGTGAGCGGGTGCTTGCGGAAGTTTTCCATCATGGCCTTTATCTCGTCGGCTCCAGTCTTTCCGGGCTTTACCACGTTGATGGTGTGCTCATAGGAGAAGCCGTACTCCAGGTAGATTTGCATGAGCAGGTCGTAGAGGGTCATGCCGTTGTCCTTGGCCCATGCGGCAATCTCGCAGATGAGACAGATGGAGGCAGGCGCATCCTTGTCGCGCACCTTGTCGTAGGGCAGGAAGCCGAAGCTCTCCTCGCCGCCCCCGATGTAGTTCTTCTTGCCCTCGCTCAGTGCTATCTCATGGGCAATCCACTTGAATCCCGTGTAGCAGTCACGCAGTTCCACATTGTTCTTCTTGGCCATCTTGGCGATAACCTCGGTGGTCACAATGGTCTTTACCAGGAAGTCGGTGGGCTTGAGCTGTCCCAGAGCCTTCTTGTTGCGTATGATGTAGTAGCAGAACATCATGCAGGTCTGGTTGCCGTTGATAATCATCCATTCGCCCTTGTTGTCGCGGCACACGATGGCCAGGCGGTCGGCATCAGGGTCGGTGGCCACCACCAGGTCGGCATTGAGGCGCGTGCCCAGTTTCATGCCCAGGGTCATGGCCTCGGCATTCTCGGGGTTAGGACTCACCACAGTGGGGAAGTTGCCGTCGATGACCATCTGCTCGGGCACCACATGGATATTCTGGCATCCCCATGAGCGCAGGCACATAGGCACGATGACACGTCCTGTACCGTGCATGGGGCTATATACGATGTTGAGGTCCTTCTGCCTGAGGATGACATCCTGGTCTATCATGGTGGTGTGCACGGCCTGCATGTAGTCGTAGTCCATCTCGCCGCCGATAATCTCGATTAGCTCGGGCGCAGCCTCGCTCTTCACATCCTCGATCCTCACCTTGTTCACCTCGTCGATGATGCCTTTGTCGTGTGGTGTGAGCACCTGTGCCCCGTCCTCCCAGTAAGCCGTGTAGCCATTGTACTCCTTGGGGTTGTGGCTGGCGGTCACGTTCACTCCACCCTGGGCGCCCAGGTGTCGTATGGCAAATGACACCTCGGGCGTGGGACGCAGTCCCTCAAAGAGATACACCTTGATGCCATTGGCACTGAAGATGGCAGCCACGGTCTCGGCAAAGAGACGTCCGTTGTTGCGGCAGTCGTGTCCCACCACCACGCTCAGCTGCTTGTCCTTGGGGAAAGCCTTGAGCAGGTAGTTGGCAAAGCCCTGTGTGGCCATGCCCACGATATACTTGTTCATGCGGTTGGTGCCGGCGCCCATGATGCCTCGCAGTCCTCCTGTGCCGAACTCCAGGTTCTGGTAGAAGGCATCCACCAGGGCTGCCTTGTCCTCGTTCTGCATCATCTGGCGGATTTCCGCCTTGGTCTCTTCGTCATAATAAGGCGAGTCGAGCCACAATTGGGCTTTCTGCTCGCAATCCTTTATCAACTGTGTGTCCATAGTTGCATGCTGTTATGTAATGTGTTGTCTTGTGTTGTCTTCGCTTTTATATTTATCTGCAAATGTAGCCAAATCTTCTGTAAGGGACAAGTAATTCTCCCCGAAAGTATTTCCCTGTGCGGGAAAAGAACTAATTTTGTGCCGCAGAGCAGAGGATACCTCCTGCCCATGGCGGGGGAGAGGCTGCTCAAGGCATGCGCAGGGGCAAGGCACTACCCCGTGGAGGGCGTGGCAGGGCAGGGTGGAGCAACCGCATGGCCGCTGAGGCACAAACTCCCAGAACTGCCCTTCCCCAGAACCGCGCAGCCATACAACCATACAACCGCAAAACCCAGAGAAATGAGAAAGAGCCAGCAGAAGCGAGTGTTGACAGTCCTGTGCATGTTTGTTGCCATTGGAGTGTATCATTATGTGACCCACCGGGTGCCCGATGTGAAAGAAGGCACTGAGCGTGTGGAGACCGACAGCACCATTGTGGAGAACTCCATTGAGGTGCGCCTTGACTCGGCAGGCAACAAGGTGTACGAGAACACCCGCCATGTGACCTACAAGAATGAGCGGGCCAAGGGGCTGGAGATTCCTGCTTACCTGACCGACCGCGACGAGGAGATTGTGAGCCATGAGGGATTCACGCTTTCCTATAACAAGAAGTACCGCCTGCCCAACTGGGTGGCATGGCTGCTCACTCGCGAGCGCACCCGTGGCACCGAGAAGCGGGCCGACAACTTCCAGCCAGATGCAAGTGTGAAGAAAGGCCCCGTGGCCCAGGATGCCGATTACCGTGGCAGTGGATACGACCGTGGCCACATGTGCCCCGCCGCTGACTGCAAGCACAGTCGCCAGGCCATGAACGACTGCTTCCTGCTTACCAACATCTGTCCGCAGACGCACTCGCTCAACGCGGGGGACTGGAAAGAACTGGAGACCAAGACCCGGCAGTGGGCACAGCGCTATGACAGCGTGTATGTGGTGTGTGGGCCCGTGATAGAGAAAGGCCACCGCTATACCACAATAGGCGAGGGCAAGGTGACTGTCCCCGAGCGCTTCTTCAAGGTGCTGCTGCGCTTCACAGCTCCTGGCCAGGCGCAGGCCATAGGCTTCTTGTATGACAATGAGGACAAGGTAAACCGCCCGCTGGCAGACTATGCGGTGACGGTGGACAGCGTGGAGGCTGTGACGGGCATCAACTTCTTCTCCAAACTCGACAAGCGGGTGGAGCGCAAGGCCGAGAGCCAGTTTGACTGGAAGTACTGGAAGTGACGCTTGCGTGTTTCCCTGGCCACCTCCCTCCCACGATGGCTTGAGCTGAGGAAAGCCATCGGGCATGCAACTGGAAATGCCCCCTGGGCGGATGGCCGTAGGGAGTTACCATCACCACGCATGAGAAGCTCCTGGGCCGTGACCGCAGGGGCATCTGGTTCTGACCTCAGGCAAGCAGGCCGGCACGCTCACCATTGACCAGAACTGCAACATCTTCCCCCGAGCCTGTCTGAAGTCCAGGGATGTGGAGGCAACCTTCACGCTCGCTTATCCCAAGACAATCGTGCTGGCAAGGACGCTCATTGTGTTCCCCTATCCCGAGAGCAATGAGTATCAGGCGATACGGATTTCCCAGTATGGTGACATGAGGTGGGCACAAGCGGCGAGGGAGTCAATTACCTGTATAGCCGTCGCACCTTCTCGTTCCCGGCATCGGGGAAGCCTGCTGCCAGGCACAGTTGCACGGTGGACTACTATCATGTGGCTACCGACTTCGGCAAGGTCGCTCATCCCGAACTTCCCTGTGACCAGACCACAAGGGGAATACCAGCGATATACATCGAGGTGTGTGGCAGGCAGGGGTTTCTGCATGATAGATTCCACAAACGCATGGATAATGGCCCGGGCAGACGAACTGTGGGAGAGTGCCCGAGGCAATTGCATTTCGTATGCACGGCTCTGTTATGAGTATGTGGCACGGGCTTTTCCCCACGGCATGTACAGCGGCGACAATTCAGTGGAGAAAATCATATCCCGCATGTCGGGCGACTGCGGCAACCAAGCGGGAGCAGGCAGGGTTGCAGGGCATCGTGCAATGCCTGGCGTGGCTCTGCCAGGCTGCTTGCCGCAGCAGCACCGTTGCTCACATTTGGCTGTTTCATTGCCTATATACAGTTTTTCGCCTGTTCGCTCGCGGCAGTCTTGCTGTTCACGCATGGCTGCGTGCCAGCTTGCGCGTGCATACATCTTGTTGTTCGTGCACGGCAGTTTGGCTGCTTGCGGGCTGACGGAATGCGGCTTCTGTGGGCTTCTGATTATACTTGGGAAGCCTGCGCAAGCAATTGGCTCTTTCGTCCAGCCCAGGCTGGACGAAAGTTTTAATATACTATAAATCGCAATGCATGCTATATCCTTTCACCGTCCAGCCCAGGCTGAACGAAACAAGAAGCACGCTGCGCCTGCGTCCGTGATGTATTCCGATGGCCGATGAAACTGCCTTTCCCTGGCTTTGGAAAGCAGTCCCTGAGGCCAGGGCATGCCTGTCGTGTCCTGTGCTGCAGGGTGGCTTGTGTGGAAAAGCAACGTGCCGCTGCGTGGAGGTGAAACTTGCATGCGTGAGGTGGGGCACATAGGGAGAACCAGGCGGCTACAGGGCCTGCTGCGGCAGGAAAAGCCCCTGTTGCCAATGATTATTAGCCCTATTATGCGCCAGTTTGCTTAATAAATCGTAAATTTGTGGTATCATCTGTTATGGATTGTAATACAAAACAAGCAAATACACGAGACAATGAGCACGAAACAGAAACGCTATTTCCTGACCGAGGAGGAGATACCCACACAGTGGTACAACATACAGGCCGACATGGTGAACAAGCCCATGCCGCCACTCAACCCTGCCACCAAGCAGCCCCTGAAGGCCGAAGACCTCTTCCCCATCTTTGCCGAGGAACTGGCCAGGCAGGAGCTTGACCAGACGCATGCCTGGATAGATATCCCCGAGGAGGTGAGGGACATGTACAAGTACTACCGCTCCACACCCCTGGTGAGAGCCTATGGGCTGGAGGAGGCACTGGGCACCCCCGCACACATCTACTTCAAGAACGAGAGCGTGAGCCCCGTTGGCTCACACAAGCTGAACTCGGCACTGGCACAGGCTTACTATTGCAAGAAGCAGGGTGTGACCAATGTGACCACCGAGACGGGCGCAGGACAGTGGGGCGCGGCTCTCAGTTATGCCGCCAAGGTGTTTGGGCTGGAGGCTGCCGTGTACCAGGTGAAGATTTCCTATAACCAGAAGCCTTACCGCCGAAGCATCATGCAGACGTATGGGGCGCAGGTGACCGCCTCGCCGTCCATGTCCACACGCGCCGGCAAGGATATCCTGACCAAGGACCCCAACAACCAGGGCTCGCTGGGCACGGCCATATCCGAGGCCATCGAGCTGGCCATGAACACACCCAACTGCAAGTACACCTTGGGCTCCGTGCTCAGCCATGTGACCCTGCACCAGACTGCCATAGGACTGGAGGCCGAGAAGCAGATGCAGAAGGCAGGCGAGTATCCCGATGTGGTGATAGGCTGCTTTGGCGGTGGCTCCAACTTTGGAGGCATCTCATTCCCGTTTATGCGGCACAACATACTGGAGGGCAAGAAGACCCGCTTCGTTGCCGCCGAGCCGGCCAGTTGTCCCAAGTTGACCCATGGAGTGTTCCAGTACGACTTTGGCGATGTGGCTGGCTATACACCCTTGCTGCCCATGTACACGCTGGGGCACAACTTCATGCCGGCCAACATCCATGCCGGCGGCCTGCGCTACCATGGCGCTGGAGTCATCGTGAGCCAGTTGCTCAAGGACGGACTGATGGAGGCCACGGACATCAAGCAGCTTGACTCCTTCAAGGCCGGCATGCTCTTTGCCCAGGCCGAGGGCATCATTCCCGCTCCCGAGAGTTGCCATGCCATCGCTGCGGCAGTCAACGAGGCCGAGAAGTGCAAGCAGTCGGGCGAGGAGAAGGTAATCCTCTTCAACCTCTCAGGACACGGGCTCATCGACATGGCTGCCTATGACCAGTACCTCTCTGGCTCGCTCCAGAATTACGAGCTCACCGACGAGGATGTGCAGAAGAACCTGAGCCAGATAGAGAAGTATGTGTGACCGTGTGCCTGCCGGCATAAGGGCTGGCAAGCAGTCGTGCACGCGACGGGGGACGTTTTCCCCAGGGAAGAGTGACACGCTCTCCCCTGGGGAAACGTCCTTTCTGGACGCAGGCAAAGGCTCGTGCCCCAGGCTGTCTCGTGCAGGCTACGGGCATGGATGAGGCGCCGGCCTGGCATGCAGGGCAACAAATAGAGGAGCCGAGGCCGTCAACTTGCGCTTTTTGTCGTACCTTTGCATCTCGGAAGCGTGCGTGTGTCTGCCGGCCGAAAGCCAGGGACGCATGTGGGGCTTCAGCCACAAATACATTATATATATAGTAAAGCAAGACAATGCCAGAAATCTCCTTGCGGGGTACGCAGATGCCTGAGTCGCCCATCAGGAAGCTCTCTCCCTTGGCCTACGCGGCCAAGCAGAGGGGTGTCCATGTGTATCATCTGAATATCGGACAGCCCGACCTGCCTACTCCCCGAGCGGCTATTGATGCCATCAAGAATATTCACCGCACCATACTGGAGTACAGTCCCAGCCAGGGCTACCTGAGCTACAGGACCAAACTGGTGAAGTATTACGAGAAGTACCATATCAACCTCAGCCCCGATGACATCATCATCACCAGCGGAGGCTCCGAGGCCGTGCTCTTCTCCTTCCTGGCCTGCCTGAATCCGGGCGACGAGATTATCGTGCCCGAGCCTGCGTATGCCAACTACATGGCCTTTGCCATCTCGGCAGGAGCCGTCATCCGCACCATCGCCACCACCATAGACGAGGGCTTCTCGCTGCCCAAGGTGGAGAAGTTTGAGCAACTCATCAACGAGCGCACACGCGCCATCCTCATCTGTAACCCCAACAATCCTACGGGATACCTGTATACCCGCAGGGAGATGAACCAGATACGCGACCTGGTGAAGAAGTACGACCTGTACCTGTTCTCCGACGAGGTCTATCGTGAGTTTATCTACACCGGTAGCCCCTACATCAGTGCCTGCCACCTGGAGGGCATTGAGCAGAATGTGGTCCTTATCGACTCGGTGAGCAAGCGTTACAGCGAGTGCGGCATACGCATAGGCGCACTCATAACCAAGAATGCCCAGGTGCGCCAGGCCGTGATGAAGTTCTGCCAGGCACGCCTGAGCCCGCCATTGATAGGGCAGATAGCCGCCGAGGCCAGTCTGGATGAGCCCGAGGAGTATGGACGCGAGGTGTATGACGAATATGTGGAGCGGCGCAAGTGCCTGATAGACGGGCTCAACCGCATCCCTGGCGTGTACAGCCCCATTCCTATGGGCGCGTTCTACACGGTAGCCAAGTTGCCCGTTGATGATGCCGAGAAGTTCTGTGCCTGGTGTCTGAGCGACTTCGAGTATGAGGGCGAGACGGTGATGATGGCTCCTGCGGCCGGCTTCTATACCACGCCAGGGGCAGGACGCGACCAGGTGCGCCTGGCTTATGTGCTCAAGAAGGAAGACCTCAACCGCGCGCTCTTTGTGCTGCAGAAGGCCTTGGAGGCCTATCCGGGCACCATACGCTGACTTTACTTCAATTCCCGCAGGACAAGCATGTACACATGGATGATGGCACGGCGGATGTTCTCACATCAGGATGATGTGGGCAGGGTGTCGCGTCCGGCTGTCACCATATCCACGCTCGGGGTGGCTATAGGCTTGGCCGTCATGCTTGTGAGCGTGTCGGTAGCCCTTGGCTTCCAGCGTGAGGTGCAGGCAAAGCTGCTGGGGTTTGGGGCGCACATACAGGTGTTCAGCTACGAGAGCCTTGGCTCCGATGAGATGAAGCCCATCGTGGTCAACAGCGAGGTGATGAGCCGGCTGGAGCACATCCCGGGTGTGAGGCATGTGCAGCGGTTCTGTGTGAAGCCTGGCATGCTCAAGACCGATGAGGCATTCCAGGGAGTAGTGTTCCGTGGAGTGGGGCAGGAGTATGACACCACCTTCCTGGCCCGTCATCTGGTGGCAGGGGAGATGCCTCTGATGAATGATTCCGTGTCATCGGGCAAGTTGCTCGTGTCGCAGACGCTTGCCCGCCAGCTCAAACTTGAGGTTGGCTCCTCGGTCTATGCCTATTTCTTCGAGAACAGTGTCAAGGCGCGTCGCTTCCGGGTGAGCGGCATCTACTGCACCCATCTGGCCGACTTTGACAGCAAGATTGTGTTTGCTGACCTGCACACCGTGCATGGGCTGCTTAGCTGGGACACCGAGCAGCAGGCAGGTGCCGAGGTGCTTACTGATGACTTTGGCCAACTGGATGAGGTGGAGAGCCGTGTGGTGAGAGCCATCAACAAGCAACGCGATGCCTATGGAGCGCAATATACCTCGATGACCATACGCGAGCTCTATCCGCAGGTGTTCGCCTGGCTGCACCTGCTCGACCTGGATGTGTGGGTGATACTCCTGCTCATGACGTGCGTGGCAGGCTTCACCATGATAAGTGGCTTGCTCATCATCATCCTGGAGCGTACCAATTTCATCGGTGTGATGAAGGCAATGGGGGCAACCAACAGCGAGATGCGCCACCTGTTTCTGCACTATGCGGCCTTCATCGTGCTCCGTGGCATGCTTTATGGCAATATGCTGGCTTTTGTGCTGCTTGCCATCCAGCATTTCACAGGAGTGGTGCATCTTGATCCTGAAGTTTATTATGTGGACTCGGTGCCAGTGCTCTTCTGCTGGGGCTATTTCTTGCTGGTCAATGCCTTCACGTTGTTTTCCTGCATCATGGCGTTGCTGCTGCCCAGCTACATCATCTCATCCATTCATCCAGCCAGGAGCATGCGGTTTGAGTAGGTTTCCAGGGCGCCTCGGCCTGTGTGCCTCTTCCTGTACACCCGTCTTTCGCTTTTCCCTCCCACGCCAAGGGCGCACAGGTGCTGATTCCTGGCAGCTGGCGGGGATATGATGAATCCTTCCATCCTTCTTATATGTCGTGCAGGTGCTGATGCCTGGCTGCTGAAGGGGGGAGGCTCCAGCCTTGTTGCACAGCACGTCCTCATGGTGCAGAGACTTCAGGGAATGGAATTGGAAGCGAAAAGCAGATGCCTTCCCCTTCCCACGTTGTCCCTGCTTGGTCAAATGGCCAGCCTTTTTCTCTGTTTCTTCCTTTAGGCGCGCGTGTGCATCCTGTATGGCGCGTGTGCCCGACTTGTTTAGCATGTGTGCTCATCCTGTCTAATGTGCATGCTCATCCTGTAATGTGTGGAAAGAGAGGGGCAGGTGGGCCGGGGACTTGATGTGCTGAGGCAGCAGGGCAGGCACATGATATGCCGCTCGTCCTTGACCATTGCTTCCAGTGGAAAGGAAAGCCACCGTGGCTGCTGCATAAAAAGCAATGAGGCCGCGTCTCACGACGTGACCTCACTAAATTGATACTAGTTTCTAAGGTAAAAAGATTGTTTGTCAGAATAACTGGATGCAAAATACGTTAATTATCCTAACGTGGCAAAATATTCCGATATGTTTTATAACAAATTTTAAAAAATGGCTTTCTTTTTTGCTCTTTTCGGGCTGCGATACGCAAGAAAGTGGTACTTTTGTAACCAATTAGTTTCCCTAAACATGTAATCCATGGCAGAAGCAATTATCAAAGACAAGGACGAGGAAAAGAGAAGTCTCAACTTCATTGAGCAGAAGGTGGAGAAGGACTTGGCAGAAGGAAAGAATGGCGGGCGCGTGCAGACACGCTTCCCACCCGAGCCCAACGGCTATCTGCATATAGGTCACGCCAAGGCCATTGCCATTGACTTTGGCATCGCAAAAAGGTACGGCGGCACATGCAACCTGCGCTTTGACGACACCAATCCTGTGAAGGAGGATACCGAGTATATAGAGAGCATCGAGCGTGACATCCGCTGGCTGGGTTTCCAGTGGGACCATGTCTATTATGCCAGTGACTATTTCCAGGAGCTGTGGGACTTTGCCGTGTGGCTCATACGTCAGGGACGTGCCTATGTGGATGAGCAGAGTGCCGAGGTAATCGCACAGCAGAAGGGTACCACCACACAGGCAGGCACAAATAGTCCTTTCCGTGACCGTCCGGTGGAGGAGAACCTGCGCCTGTTTGAGTTTATGAATAGCGGCCAGGCTACACCGGGCACGCTGGTGCTGCGTGCCAAGATTGACATGGCACATCCCAACATGCTCTTCCGCGACCCCTTGCTTTACCGGGTGATGAACATTCCGCACATACGCACGGGAAACAAGTGGAACGCCTATCCCATGTATGACTTCACGCATGGGCAGAGTGATTACCTGGAAGGGGTGACCCACAGTCTGTGTACCCTGGAGTTTGTCGAGCACCGTCCCCTCTATGACCTGTTCGTCACCTGGATGAAGGAATACAAGGGCGAGACCGACAACATTGAGGACAACCGTCCCAGGCAGACTGAGTTCAACAAGCTCAATCTCTCCTACACCCTCATGAGCAAGCGCAACCTGCTGGCTTTGGTCAAGGAAGGACTGGTGCAGGGATGGGATGACCCCCGCATGCCCACCCTGTGCGGATACCGTCGCAGGGGGTATAGTCCCGAAAGTATAGTGAAGTTCATCGACAAGATTGGCTACACCAACTATGACGCCCTCAACGAAGTGGCGCTTATGGAGAGTGCCGTGCGCGAGGACCTCAATACCCGTGCCATACGCGTGAGCGCGGTGCTCGACCCTGTGAAGGTGGTCATCACCAACTATCCCGAGGGGCAGACCGAGATGCTCACTGCCATCAACAATCCCGAGAACGAGGCCGACGGCACACATGAGGTGGCCTTCGGACGCGAGATATGGATAGAGCGTGACGACTTCATGGATGTGCCCGAGAAGAAGTTCATGCGTATGGCTCCTGGCAAGGAAGTGCGCCTGAAGAACGCTTACATCGTGGAGTGCACAGGCTGCAAGAAGGACGAGGATGGCCGCGTGGTGGAGATATACTGCACCTACGACCCCGACAGCCGGAGCGGGATGCCTGGCGCCGACCGCAAGATAAAGGGCAAGACACTGCACTGGGTGAGCTGTGCCCATGCCCTGAAGGCTGAGGTGCGGCTCTACGACCGCCTCTGGAAGGTGGAGAATCCCCGCGACGAGATGGCCGCCATCCGTGATGCCCAGCAGTGCGATGCTGTGACAGCCATGAGGCAAATCATCAATCCCGACAGCCTGCATGTGCTCACGGACTGCTATGTGGAGGAATATGCGGGTACGATGAAGCCGCTGAGCTATCTGCAGTTCCAGCGTATCGGCTACTTCAATGTTGATCCCGACAGCACTCCGCAGCACCTTGTCTTCAACAAGACAGTTGGGCTGAGGGATGCTTATGCCAAGGCAAACAAATAGGTGAGGCGCCTGTGAACGAGGAGGACGAGGAATATTTCCGAAACCCGGAGTTCAAGGAGCTCCTGGCACGCTATGAGCAAGCGGTGAGCAGGGGAGAGCCTGTGTATATGGAGGCCGACGAACTGACCGACATCGCCGAGTACTATATGACCAGGGAGCGGGAGCAGGATGCCGACAGGGTCATAGCCCTGGCACAGGCTCTGCATCCCGACAGCGTGGACCCACAGGTGTTCATGGCAAGGCGCAAGCTCTTCGATGGCAACATACGGGAGGCACGACGGATAAGCAGTGCCATACTGGACCAGGAGGACAGGGAGGTGAAGTTCCTCAATGCCGAGATACTCATCAAGGAGGGACGCTGCCGCGAGGCCACGGCCTATCTCCTGCAAGTGTGGCGCGGCCTGGAGGATGACCGCGACCATTTCCTCTACGACTCGGCAGGCATCTTCATGGATTACAACGAGTGGGAATATGCCTTGATGTGGGTGCACAGGCTGGAGCGTCTCTTCCCCAAGTACCCCAAGGCAAGGCGGATGAAGGCTGAGCTGCTGGTATGCCTGGGCCGGTATGCCGAGGCCATGCCTCTGCTCAATGCCCTTCTTGACGAAGACCCTTACCGCAGGGAGGTGTGGGACTTGCTGGCGGAGTCGCAGGGCGCCACCGAGCAATATGCTGAGGCCATCGACTCGGCAGAGTTTGCGCTGGCCATTGACAAGGGTGACCTGCGCGCGATGGTTACCAAGGCCACTTGCCTGTTTCACATGAACCAGCACGAGGAGTCACATGCGCTCTACCAGCACTACCTCAGGAGCGTTCCCGATGACAGCAATGTCCTGTACCTGGATGCCGTGTGCCTGGCTGCCATGAATCGGTATTCCGATGCCTTGGCGCTGGTTGAGCGTGCTCTCGCTTTCTACTCCTCCGACCTCTCGCAGGCGGTTCACCTCCTGCTGGAGAAGGCTTACCTGGAGAGCAAACTGCACAATCCCGATGAGGCTTTGAGGGCTATCGATGTAGCCGAGGAAGTGAGGGAAGACGTGGCAGACTGCGACTACAGCCTGCTCAGGGGCCAGATACTGCTTGAGAATGGGCGTGAGACCGATGCCCTGAAGAGTTTCAGCGAGGCTTTGCGCTCAAGCACAGCCAAGCGCAACACGCTCATTACCATTGGTATAGCCTATGGTGATGCCGAGCATTATGCCGATGCCATACAGGTGATGCTCGCCGTGCTGCGCAGTTTCCCCAGCCCCGGCGAGGGCATTTCTCCCATTCCCTACCTGGCCTACTATTATTACCGTGCGGGCGATGCGGTATCCAGCCTGCAATACTTGAGGCAGGCTGCCCAGGCCGACAGGCAAAGCACAGAGCATCTGTTCAGTTCCGTCTATCCGGGAGTCATGCCCGATGAGTATTACCTCTATGCCTACCGCAACCTCTACGGGCACTTCCCCGAGGAGGACAATTGAGACACAAAGGCTGGTGAGCACCTTATGGTTCACCAGCCTTTGCGCTTTTTCGTGTATCCCTTGCCTGGCCAGGCATCCGCTATGAGCGGCTCGTCTGCAGTCCCGTGTGGCTCAGGGTCATGTCCACAAAACGTGCCTTGTCGTTGGGACGGTGCTCCGACAGAATCCTCTTGATGCGTGCCGCAGCCTCTGGGTCCTTGGCCATCATGTACAGATAGCCCCCTCCGCCTGCGCCAGGAAGTTTGTAACCTGTGCACAGGTCATCAATGAGCCTGGTGATGGAGCGCACCGAGTTGGGGTTTGTGCCACTGTCCAGCCACTGGTTTTGCTGCCAGGTGCGTCGCACCAGCCTGCCCACACGGTCGTAGTCGCACCGCTGGAATGCCTCATACACCTCCAGCGCATGTTCCTTCATCTCGGCCAGGAGTTCCATGTGATGCGTCTCCAGCAGGAACATCGAGCGCACTATCTCGTCCAGAATCTTCTTTGCCGTGCGTGTGATGCCTGTGTAGTAGAGCAAGTGGCAACCGCTGTATTGAGGGTCGCAGTAGAGCGTGTCGTTCAGCCAGCGCACCTCGGGTGTCTGTGTGAACCCATCGCCCGTCATCAGCAATTTCACACCTGGCAGCACACCGCCATACTGGTCCTGCCAGCCTCCGCCAGTGGTGAGCAGTTGCTCAAGCACCAGTGTGCGGTTGGAAATCTCGCACTTGTCCCAGTGCAGGCCGCAGAAGTCGCTCAGCGCGCCCAGCACCGTGGCGGCCAGGATGCTGCTGGTGCCCAGTCCGCTGCCTGCTGGTATGGCACTCAGGAGTGTCAGTTCGATGCCACAGCCGAAGTCCTGCAGCTGTTCCTTGAGTGTGGCAAACCTGGCCTCGCAGTATTCGGGCAGGAAGCCTGCCAGCGAGAGGGCGGCCTTGGGGATAGAGAAGGGCGAGCCCACCTGTGCGTACTGGCGCAGCTGCTCGTAGGTCTCGATATGCTCCTCGGCTCCCAGGTCGATGCTTCGCAATGTAATCTCATGCCGTCCCGAGGGCTTCACATATACTTGCAGAGGCGGCTGTCCGTTCAGTTCGATGGCCAGGTTCACCACGTTGCCCCCGTTTATCAGGCAATAGGGTGGCGTGTCGGTCCATCCGCCTGCCAGGTCAATGCGCACGGGGCTTCTTCCCCACACAATCTGGTCGGCCAGCACGTCCATCCTGGGCATCTGCCTTTCTTTCCTTGCCTGGCTCACCAGTCCGTCCCTCAGCAGGGCAAACGCAGCCTGCTCGTGCTGGGTGTCCTCCTGTCCCTGTAGTGTGAGCACCCTGTGTCTGAACATCTGGTCGCTGATGCGCGTCAGCAGGGGAGTGCCCTCGCCCAGTTCCCCGGGCAGTGGCAGATGGTGCTTGGCAAACTCCTGTGCCATATAGTCCAGGTTGGTCTGGTAGAACACGCTTCGCTGGTGGTTGGCAGCCAGTTCCATGAGGTTGTGGCTGCGGAACTGCTCGCGCTGTGCCTGCAGCCGTCGCAGATTGGCCTGGTCAGACAGTTCGTTGGCACACACCTTGGGCGACTTGCGCCACAGTTCCCGTCCCTCAGCGTCCTCGGCATCGCTCACCATCCAGCGCAGCATGCGCTCCAGAGCCTTCATGTCCTGGCTTACTGGGAAGATGCGTGCAGCCTGCAGGTCGGTCTGTGGCTGTATCTCCTCCAGGCTGAGTCCCCTTTGCGAGACCCATTGGGTCACGCTCATGCCCAGGTACGAGGTCTCGGGCAGGGTGATGTCCCCACGGAAGGCATCATTCATCCCATAGGGTCGCAGCGCATAAGCACCCGGCAGGGGAGTATCGGTAGGCACCATATCTACGCATATCCCCTGGGGCAGGTTGACGCGCCAGTCGTTCTCGGGCACGCCCGTGATGATGTTGCCTCCCTGCAGATGCCATTGCTCTCCCACGCAGGCATTCTCAATCCAGGTGTTGCTGTTGTGCTCGGTGAGAGCCGTATGGCACTTGGCATTCTGTATGAAGATAGAGGGATGAGGCTTGATACCCAGGTGCATGATGCGTCGCTGGTCGTACACCAGGTTCTGTATGCTCAGGGTGCTGCTTATCATTTCGCGGCTTGTGCCATAATGGTAGAACTCCCCGCCCTGCAGGGGCAGGATGGCCGTGGTAAGTCCTTGCAGCAGGCTGTCGGGCTGCGAGGGATGCTCGCCCAGTGCGCACCCGAAATCGCTGTACAGGTCATAGTAGGTGATGGCGCCATTGGCTGCGTGGCTCTTCTGAGCCAGGAGTCTCACGGCACGGTCGCTCAAGAGCCAGATGCCTATGTCCATCAGGAACAGGTGCGAGTGCATCAGCTCGCCCAGCCGCTCCACACTGGGCTTCTGCAGCATGAAGTCCAGTTTTCCTGGCGTGTCGCGCCTGGAGAGGAACACGCCATGGTTCTTGGCAAGCGAGGGGTCCACCCACAGGCCATAGCACACCACATCGGCCTGTGGGATGGGCTGCAGCTTGCCAGCCCTTATGTACACGTCTCCGCTGGCGATGAGTGTGTGCAGCCCCTCGGGTGCGGCCCGCATGATGCGCTCGTAGAGCGGCAGTTGCAGTTGCAGCAGGTTTTGCGAGATGCGCTGTCCACGGCTCCAGCGGAATACGGGAATGGGTGTGAGTATTTTCCCGCTGGGTGCATAGGCAGGCAGGCGTCGGCTCTGTCCGCCCGCATGCAGCAGGATGCGCTTCTCCCTGGCTATCCAGTCCTCCAGTGTGGTGCCGGTGTCCTCGGCCTGCCGGCAAGCCTCCAGCAGCCAGGTGGTACCGCCACCGCTGCCCAGTTTCTGCCCAATGGGGTCACTGGTGCAGAAGTACTCGTCATGGGTCACCCCCTCGATGTCATGGAAGCAGTTGACCAGGTTGGGAGGTAGTGAAAGCAGTTTCTTTGTCATGTGTTGTGTGTCTGTCTTAGTTGTGTGAAGCACGCAGCCCGCTGCTCATGTGTGTAGGGCAGCGGGCTGCAATGCCCAGTGGTGTGTGGGGTAATGGTGTTCTGTGTGCAGGCTCTATGCCTTGGGCTCCTCCTGGTGGTTGATGCAGATACCCTTCTGGTACCACTCATACAGG
The DNA here is from genome assembly GCA_050873805.1 of Prevotellaceae bacterium. GTDB lineage: Bacteria > Bacteroidota > Bacteroidia > Bacteroidales > Bacteroidaceae > Physcousia. Next base: position 21,852 of record JBNMJN010000016.1, read on the forward strand.
CGGTGTATGCCCTCGTCTATCTCAATGGTGTGGTGCCATCCCAGCCGGTGCAGCTTGCTCACATTGGTGAGCTTGAGCATAGTGCCGTCGGGCTTGGTGCTGTCCCAGCACAGGTCGCCCTGGAATCCTATCTCGTTCACAATCTTCTCGGCGCACTCGCGTATGCTGAGTTGCTTTCCTGTGCCAACGTTGATGTGGCAGTTGCGTATCTCGCGTATGCCGTCATGGTTGACCTTCATGGGGGTGTTCTTGACCACATCCTTGAAGTCCACGTTCAGCAGGCAGTGCACGCTGGCATCGGCCATCTCCTCGCTCCACAGGAACTCCCTCATGGGCGAGCCTGTGCCCCACAGGGTCACGCGTCCCTTCTCTATTCCATAGGAGGCCAGCACTGTGAGTATGTCCTTCTCGTCCGACGAGCCGTCCACACGCAACTGGGTGCCCTTCATGGTCACGGGTCTCAGCCCGATGTCCTTGCGCACGGCCTCCCAGTCATCCTCGCTCAGGCACTTGGCCAGGTACACCTTGCGTATCATGGCAGGCAGCACATGGCTGTTCTCCAGATGGAAGTTGTCGTTGGGCCCATACAGGTTGGTGGGCATCACGGCTATGTAGTTGGTGCCATACTGCAGGTTGAATGACTCGCACATCTTCAGTCCGGCTATCTTGGCGATGGCATAAGGCTCGTTGGTATATTCCAGCGCGCTGGTGAGCAGGCAGTCCTCGGGCATGGGCTGGGGAGCCTCGCCGGGGTAGATGCATGTGCTGCCCAGGAAGAGCAACTTCTGCACACCGTGCTTCCAGCTCTCTCCTATTACATTCTGCTGTATCTGCAGATTCTGGTAGATGAAGTCTGCGCGGTACTGCAGGTTGGCCATGATGCCCCCCACATGTGCGGCGGCCAGCACCACGGCCTGTGGACGCTCCTGGTCGAAGAACTCCCTCACGGCCACGGGGTCCAGCAAGTCCAGCTCTCGGTGGTTGCGTCCTATCAGGTTGTCATAGCCCCGCTGCTTCAGGTTGTTCCAGATGGCAGAGCCCACCAGTCCGTGATGCCCTGCCACGAATATCTTTGTGTTCTTGTCCAGCATTGTATGTTCCTCCGTGTTATTTGACCACTCCCTTCTCGAGGTACTCGGCCAGGTTCACGCGCATCACCTGCGCCACATGGTCGGCGGCCACCTGTTCCATGTCGTGCTTCACCATGATGGCCACCAGTTGCTCAAAGGTAGTCTTCTGCATGGGGTCCCATCCCAGTTTCTCCTTGGCCTTGGTGGGGTCTCCCCACAGGTTCACCACGTCGGTGGGGCGGTAGAAGTCCTCGCTCACCTCCACCAGCACTCGTCCTGTGGCCTTGTCTATTCCCTTCTCGTCCATGCCCTCGCCCTGGAACTCCAGTTCGATGCCGGCATGCTTGAAGGCATAGTAGCAGAACTCCCTCACGCTGTGCTGCACGCCAGTGGCAATCACGAAGTCCTCGGGCTTCTCCTGTTGCAGGATGAGCCACATGCACTCCACATAGTCCTTGGCGTAGCCCCAGTCACGCAGCGAGGACAGGTTTCCCAGGTACAGCTTGTCCTGCTTGCCCTGTGCGATGCGTGCGGCTGCCAGTGTAATCTTGCGTGTCACGAAGGTCTCGCCACGCCGCTCGCTCTCGTGGTTGAACAGGATGCCCGAGCAGCAGTACATGCCATAGGCGTCGCGGTATTCCTTCACTATCCAGTAGCCGTAGAGCTTGGCCACGGCATAGGGGCTGTAGGGGTGGAATGGTGTGTTCTCGTTCTGTGGCACCTCCTCCACCTTGCCATACAGCTCGCTGGTGGATGCCTGGTAGATGCGGCAAGTGTTCTCCAGGTGGTTGGTGCGCACGGCCTCCAGGATGCGCAGCACTCCCACGGCATCCACATCGGCTGTAAACTCGGGAGCGTCGAAGCTCACCTGCACATGGCTCTGTGCGGCCAGGTTGTATATCTCGGTAGGCATCACCTTGCCCACCAGTTTCACGAGCGACATCGAGTCGCTCATGTCGGCATAGTGGAGGTGGAAGTGTGGCTTGCCTTCGAGGTGCGCGATGCGCTGGCGGAAGTCCACCGACGAGCGGCGTATGATTCCGTGTACCTCGTAACCCTTCTCCAGGAGCAGCTCGCTCAGGTAGGATCCGTCCTGCCCAGTCACTCCAGTGATGAGGGCGATGTTTTTCTTTTCCATGTTATGTGGTGTGTGTAGTGTGTCTGAATATGTTCTCTCATGCCGTCGGTCACTCGTTGCAGAACTCTCGTATGCGCTGTTCCTCGCTCAGCTTGCACACCAGCAGGTTGCCGTCGCGCTCGGCCACGATGTAGCCTTCCAGTCCCTGTATGACCACCTTCTTGGCCTGTGGCACATGCACGATGCAGTCCGAGGACTCGTGCAGGTGTACCGACTGGCCCACGCTGGCATTTCCGTGTGCGTCACGCTGGCTGTTGAGCAGCAGCGAGCCCCAGGTGCCCAGGTCGCTCCAGCCAAACTGTGCGGGGCACACGAATATCTCCTCGGCCTTCTCCAGTATGGCGTAGTCCACCGAGATGCTCTCGCAGCGCGGGAATGCCTCGTCGATGGCAGCCTGCTCCTGGGCAGTCCCATACACGGGTAGCAGTTCCTCGAAAGTCTGTGATATGGCGGGCTGATACACGCGGAAGGCGTTGACGATGGTGCTCACGTTCCAGATGAAGATGCCTGAGTTCCAGTAGAAGTTGCCCTTGCTGATGTATTTCTGTGCCGTGTCCAGGTCGGGCTTCTCGCGGAAGGAGTCCACCCGGTACATCTCCCGGTTGCGTGCCGAGGACACCGAGAGGTCGGCCTGGATGTATCCGTAGCCTGTCTCGGGGCGTGTGGGCTTCATGCCCAGGGTCACAATGGCATCGGTCTCTGCCACGAAGCGCAGGCTGGAGTTGATGACCCTGCGGAACTCTATGGGGTTGGTCACCAGATGGTCGCTGGGCGACACCACGATGTTGGCCTTGGGATTCTTGGCCTTGATGTGCCAGCACACATAGGCGATGCACGGTGCTGTGTTTCTGCGGCATGGCTCGCAGAGGACGTTTTCGCTGGGTATCTCGGGCAGCTGGCTCTTGACCAGGGCTGCGTAGTCCTTGCTGGTGGCTACCCACACGTTGGCAGGGTCAACCACTCCCTCGAAGCGGTCAAAGGTGAGTTGCAGCAGTGTGCGCCCGCATCCCAACACGTCCACAAACTGCTTAGGGGTATCGCTTGTGCTTAATGGCCAGAAGCGGCTGCCTATTCCGCCTGCCATGATGACCAGGTGATTATTTTGATCCATGCTGATAAATTTATGTCGTTTTCCGTTTTTTCCTTGTTGCAGAATCTGCAAGCGGGCGACTGGAGCTCATGCTTCTTGGGTGCCTGGATTGCTTGTCTGCGCAGTGGTGATGCGTGAGCGTGTCCCTGCCCAACTGGGTGGTGAAGCCTGCCTGCAGCATCTCAAATGCAAAAGTATGCAAAAAAAGTCAAAATCCCTCCATAATCCATTGACTTTTCCATGCAAGGTGAAGAAATCATCCCAACTTCCTCCCAGGGGGAAGCCTCCTCCCCGCTTGTGGGAAGCCCCCTCCCTGCCTCCCCCAGGGGGGAGGGGTGTGGTATATGCCTCCTTGCTGGCTCTCACAGAGGGGCGTATGGATAGAATGATGATCGCACCGCGCTGCATTGACGATCGCACCGCGCTGCATTGGCGATCGCACCGCGCTGCGTTGGCGATTGCACCGCGCTGCATTGGCGATTGCACCGCGCTGCATTGGCGATCGCAGCGCACTGCATTGGCGATCGCAGCGCACTGCATTTGCGATCGCAGCGCACTGCATTTGCGAGGGAGGTCAGATGGCTATGGGGGGGACAACGAAAAACGCGGAACAGGCAGGCGCACCCTCCTTGCAAGGGAAGTCAGTCCGCATGTTCCGCGTGTCTTGGGTATCCGTAAGTCTCCTCCCCCTTGGGGGAGGCTGGGAGGGGGCTTCTCCCTGGGCTGGGAGGGGGCTTCCACCCCCACCTCCTCAGAGGCAGATGCTGAGTGCGATGCCGTTCCAGCCCCGCACCTGTACCTGCAGGGGAGCCGTGGGGACGAAGTCCACCTGGGTGTCCTCGTCAGCCAGCAGGTCATGCGCACGCACATTCTCCTGCCCCTCAACTCCCAGGAAGTCGAAGAACTCCTGGGGAAGGCAAAGGCTCACTTGCGCATCCTGCTCGTCAAAGTTGGCTATGACCACCAGCATCTGGTTTCCCAGGGAGCGTACGAAGGCATACTGGCCATGCAGGTGAGGATTGGCATACATGAGGTCGTAGAAGCGGCCCGAGCGCAGCACGGGCTGTGTCTCGCGCAAGGCAAGCACACGCGTGTAGAATGCCCTGAGCCTGCGCTCCTCGCCCGTAAGCATGCCGCCGTCGTACTTCCCGCCGTTTCTCCAGCGGCGTATGGTGTCCAGTGCCCAGTAGTCGTAGATGGTGGTGCGGCCATCGCAGCCGCTGTAGCCCTCGGCATCCATTCCCCTTTCGCCCAGTTCCTGGCCGAAGTATATCATCAGGGGGCAGGTGTCCATCATCGCGCTCACCAGCAGGGGTGCCCGTCCACGGCGTGGGTCAGAGGCAAAGAAGTCGCTTGCCAGACGCTGCTCATCGTGGTTTTCCAGGAAGCGCAGCATGTGGGTCCTGATGTCATCGACCTGCTGCCAGCATCCCGTGAGGCACTGGGCCGAGGCCTCGTTCCGTGTCACCGCGCGCAGGGAGTCGTAGAGGCCAACCTTGTCGTACAGGTAGTCGAAGCCTCCGCGATGCACATACTCGCGGTACAGGGCTGGGTTATAGACCTCGGCGATGAAGAGCATGTTGGGGTAGAGGCCCTTTACCTCGGCAATGGCCCACTGCCAGAACTCCACAGGCACCATCTCGGCCATGTCGCAGCGGAAGGCATCCACGCCCTTTGAGGCCCAGAAGAACAGGATGGCAAGCATCTTGTCCCAGGTGGAAGGGCGTGGCGTGAACCGCCGCTGGTAGCCATGCTGGTAGTCGATGCCATAGTTCAGCTTCACCGTCTCGTACCAGTCACAGCCTCCCGGCCATGCGCTGAAGCAGTCGTTGCCTGTTACGCGTGCGGGGTTCTCGCTGTAGTGCGAGCCTCCGCCGGGGATGTTGTCCAGGTGGAGCTGCTGCCCAGGAAGGTAGTAGAAGTTGTTGCGGGGCGAGAAGGCCACGGTGCAGTCGTCGCCCTCACCCAGGTCTTCCGTGCCCTGGGGGCAAGCGTCGGAGTGGTACTGTCGTGCCACATGGTTGGGCACGAAGTCTATGATGAAGCCCAGCCCGGCCTGGTGAGTGCGCCTCACCAGGTTCTCCAGTTCGCGCATGCGCTGAGGCACGCAGGTGGCCAGGTCGGGGTCGGTGTCGTAATAGTCCTTGATGGCATAGGGGCTTCCGGCCTTTCCCTTCACCACATCGGGGCAGTCGGGGCTGATGCCGTAAGCCTCATAGGTGGTTTGCGTGGCATGCTCTATCAGTCCGGTAAACCACACATGGGTGGCGCCCATGCTGCGTATCTCGGCCAGAGCCTTGTCGCTGAAGTCGGCCAGTGTCCCGCATCCGTTCTGCTCACGGGTGCCGCCGGGGACACAGTCTGTGTGGTCGTTGCCGAAGAGCCTTGGCAGTACCTGGTATATGGTCATGCCTCAGATGCCCTTGACGGTGACAGCGTCGTTGCCCTTGGCTATCTTGGCTATCATGCCCTGCAGAGCCTTGCCGGGGCCACACTCGGTGAAGTCGGTGGCACCAGCCTCTATCATGTTGTTCACCTCCTGAGTCCACCGCACGCTGGCTGTGAGCTGTGCCATGAGGTTCTGCTTGATTTCGGTGGCATCGGTGTGAGCCTTTGCGTCCACATTCTGGTAGATGGGGCAGCGGGGAGTCAGGAACTCTACCTGCTCGATGGCCTGCCGCAGTTCCTCGGCTGCAGGCTGCATGAGGGGGCTGTGGAAGGCACCGCCTACGGGCAGTACCAGGGCACGCTTGGCACCGGCAGCCTTGAGCTTCTCGCAAGCAGCCTGCACGGCCTCCACGTTGCCGCTGATTACCAGCTGGCCGGGACAGTTGTAGTTGGCAGGTACCACCACGCCATTTCCCTGGGCCGATACCTCGGCGCAAGTGGCCTCGATGGTATCATCGGGCAGGGCTATGATGGCAGCCATGGTGCCGGGAGTCACCTCGCAGGCCTTCTGCATGGCCAGCGCACGCGCGTGTACCAGGCGCAGTCCGTCCTCGAAGCCCAGTGCTCCGGCTGCCACCAGCGCGCTGAACTCACCCAGTGAGTGTCCGCCCACCATGTCGGGCTGGAACTCGTTGCCCATGCAGATAGCGCTGATGACGCTGTGCAGGAATACGGCAGGCTGTGTCACGCGTGTCTGCTTCAGTTCCTCGGCCGTCCCCTCAAACATGATGTCGGTGATGCGGAATCCCAGTATCTCGTTTGCTTTCTCAAACAGTTGCTTGGCTGTCTCGTTGTTCTCGTACAAGTCTTTGCCCATTCCGGTGAACTGGGCACCCTGACCAGGGAATACAAATGCTTTCATTTACCTTAATATATTAGTAGGTTTGTTCATTTCCGGCTGCAAAGGTACGCACTTTCCCCCTAATGGCGAAGAAAAAGCGGGAAAATGGGTGCATGACAGCCCCCTGGCATCATTTGCCATGGCAGTTCCATCATGTATGCGCTGTGAAATTGCCCATACTGCTGTGCGGCAGAGTGTGCCGGGTGCCGCAGTGAGCCCCAGACGTATGTTTCTCTGGCTGAAACAGCGGATTTCTGCCTCCAAATGCCTAACTTTGTGGATAGATTAAACTATTATTAGGAAAGTGACATGATGTATCGCGCGATTTCCCGAAACCTTAGGGCAGCTCTTGCCCTGATGCTCCTGCTCTTGTCGGCATCTGCTCTGCAGGCTCGTGGCATACGGCCCAATGGGGAGGATTATGTGTCTCCCGACAGTACGCTCATGACGCATGCCACCGTGCGTGAGTTTCCCCTGGAGGGCGAGTCAAACTTCCGTGTGACGGTCAATGGCCACAGGGTGGGACTTTACAATGACCGCAGCCACTGGGGCGGACTGGTGGAGTTTGGCAGTTTTGAGTTTGAGAATGGCCACGAGGTCACCATACGCATCACCTACGCAAAGCCCCTGGAGAGTTATGAGGTGCTTCCCATCCACCAGCTGGACCTCATCTCGGTGAAGCGCAAGGGCAGACGTACCATTGAGATAAGGACGGCACGGGCCGACCAGAACATCACCCTTGTTGTCAATGGGGAGCCGCGCAAGGATGCCCTGCACCTGTTCTGCAACAGCGTGGACAAGAAAGCCCCCTCCCTGCCAGGCATTCAGGGCTATCAGCGTGACGGGCAGGCGCGCCTGCATTACTTCGGCCCCGGGTTCCATGACCTGAGCAAACTGTTCGGCGGCAAGGACATGCTCGTGCTCGAGGATGGCTGGAAGGTGTATGTGGCGGCAGGGGCTGTGGTCTATGGACGCATAGGCTTGTGGGGCACGCACAAAGGCACGGCGGTGAGCGGGCGTGGCATGATCTACAACGACACGGCCAATCCCCGCGTGCTCTTTGAGGCCAACGAGTGCCTGGGGGCCGATGTGGAGGGCGTGCTCTTCCATGCCCACAGGCCGGGGGTGTGGCAAGTGGTGGTCAATCATTGCCAGAATGTGGAGTTCAAGGGCGCGAAGATACTTTCCACCCGCTATGCCTCTACCGATGGGCTGGATGTCATCAACTGCCAGCAGTGTGCCTTCCTCAACACCTTTATCCGTGCCAACGATGATGCCATTGCCATCAAGGGGCTCGACTCCCGCAAGCCTGCCGAGTGCCCGCCCACGCGCAACCTCACCTTCTGTGGCATGCAGCTGTGGAACGACTGCAACTGCGCCATGGGCATCGGGGCCGAGAATCATTGCAGCCTGTACGAGAACATACGCTTCATGAACAGCAGCGTGCTCTTCAGCTATGACGACCCCGACTACCACGAGACCCTGGACGAGCGGGCGGCCCTCACCATCTGCTGCATACACGGAACCTACTTCCGCAACATCTCCTACGAGAACATTGATGTGTACCACTGTGAGCGTCTCATAGCCGCAGGCTTCCAGCCCTCCTTCTGGTTTGGCGCGCTCCAGGGAGACCAGAGCACGCCTGGCGGCATGGAGAACATCACTTACAGGCGGGTCACCTCGTATGCCAGCAGCGGGAGCTCCATTGCCAACCAGATACGGCTTTATGGCTGGGAGCACGAGGGCACGCCCTCCAAGGGCATCAGCGGGGTGAGGCTGGACCATGTGGTGGCAGGGGGGCACAAGGTCACTTCGCTGGAGGATTCCTGCATGCAGGTGGGAGTGCATGTGCAGAATGTGACCTTCCGCTGAGCCAGGGCATGCTTGCCCGAAACAGGAAGACCTGCCTCATGCGGCTGCATGGGCAGGTCTTCCTGTTGTGGGGCGGCCAGTGTGGAGCCGCATGCCGGTGGGCCTCCCCACATAGTGTGGGGCGGCCAGTGTGGGATTACTTGCAGTTGCGCTCCTCCAGGCCGTAATGCTTCTTGTGGTCGAGCTGGAGCAGTGCCAGGGACAGCAGGATAGACAGCAGTCCCAGGAAGGCAAAGATAAGCATCGTGTGGGTGTAGTCGGTCACGCCATCGGCACCTGTGTTGAACTGGTTGACGCGTCCGATGCCCATGGGAATGAGGCTCAGTCCGATGTTCTGGATAAAGAAGATGATGGCAAAGGCACTTCCCAACTGCTTCATGGGGATAATCTTGGGCACCGAGGGCCACATGGCACTGGGCACCAGCGAGAATGCGACACCCAGGAGAATCATGCACACGATGGCCATCCACCACTCATCGAGCATGGGCAGGGCAAAGAGCACATGCACCAGGGTGAGCAACAGGCTGCCCAGCAACATCAGTATCACGCCATGACCCTTGCGGTCGTAGATGCCACCGAACACGGGGGTGAGGATGATGGTGCCAAAGGGGAGCATGCCGGGAATGCTTCCTGCCCATTCGGCGGGAACGCTGTACTTGTCTATCATCAGTTTGGTGGCAAACTTCAGGAAGGGGAACACACCACCGTAGAACATGAGGCAGAGCAGGCAGATGACCCAAAAGCCGGGGTTGGAGAAGATGGCTCCCAGGTCGCTCAGGTGGAACTGCTCGTCCTCGCTGCCGCTGCCCGACGCGCTGGTCTCGTTGCTCTCCTTGATGCTCTCGTCCAGTTTCCTGTCCATCACGCAATAGTACAGGAAGGCAAAGAGGGCTACACAGAGCAGCACGCAGCCCAGGGCTATGCTGGCCGAGACGCTGCCCCAGCGCTGGGCTATGGGCAGGGAGAAGAAGAGGGCTGCCGCTGTGCCAAAGCGCGCGGTGGCAACCTGCAGTCCCATGGCAAGTGCCAGCTCGTGGCCGGTAAACCACTTGGTGATGACCTTGCTCACGGTGATGCCGGCTATCTCGGCTCCCACACCGAAGATGCTGAAGCCCAGTGCGGCCAGCAGGTTGCTCGTGTGGGGATTGTCGATCTGCACGATGAAGAGGTCCATGTGGAAGCCTTCGACCACGGCGTTGACATCCACCTGGCTCACGGCATACCATTTGACTGCGGCACCCACAAGCATCAGCACACAGCTGAGCATACCCGTGAAGCGGATGCCCATGCGGTCAAGGATGATACCGCCGAAGAAGAGCATGAGCAGGAACACATTGATGAGGCCGTAGGCTCCCGAAAAGAAGCCGTACTCGTTGGCATTCCAGCCCAGGCTGTCGCTGAGCATGGCCTCCAGGGGAGACATCACGTCGGTAAAGAAGTAGGCGAACATCATGGTCGCGCTTACTATGATGAGTGCCAGCCAGCGTGTGACTGCACTGTCGCTGAGTTTTGCTTTCGCAATCTGATTCATTGGTCTTATGTCTTGATATATATATAATGTATAAGTTGGCGGGGCTGGCCTTTGCCTGCCTCATAGCCTGTATGCCATGCCTCTTGCCAGGGATGCCCAGCCTGTGCAGTTGCCTGCGGGCTGGCCCTTCACCCCCTTTGCGGGCAGTAGGGAAGTGGGGTGCAGTGGTCACTTCTTCAGCCAGCGGTCGAGCCAGCGGAAGTAGGTGCGCTGCCACAGAATGCCATTCTGGGGCTTGAGCACCCAGTGGTTCTCGTCGGGATAGAGCAGCAACTCGGCGGGAATGCCGTGCATGCGTGCCGCGCTGAAGGCACTCTGCCCCTGGCTGTGCAGGATGCGATAGTCCTTCTCGCCGTGTATGCACAGGATGGGTGTGTCCCATTTGTCCACATACAGGTGCGGGCTCTCGGTGAATGCCTTGGCATTGGGGTTGCGGTCGGGAGTGCCTCCCAGGTCCCAGTTGGGGAACCACATCTCCTCGGTCTCGTAGTACTGCTGGGTGGTGTTGAAGATTCCGTCGTGGGCGATGAATGCCTTGAAACGCTTGTCGTGGTGTCCGGCCAGCCAATAGACGCTGTATCCGCCGAAGCTTGCGCCCACGCAGCCCAGCCGCTCCTTGTCCACATAAGGCTCCTTGCACAGGTCGTCGATGGCCGAGAGATAGTCCTGCATGCACTGGCCGCTGTAGTCACCGCTTATCTGCTCCAGCCATTCCATGCCGAAGCCAGGCAGTCCACGGCGGTTGGGAGCGATGATGATGTAGCCGTTGGCTGCCATTATCTGGAAGTTCCAGCGGTAACTCCAAAACTGGCTGACGGGGCTTTGCGGCCCTCCCTCGCAGAAGAGCAGGGTGGGGTACTTCCTGCTGGGGTCGAAGTGAGGGGGATAGATGACCCAGCAGAGTTCCTTCTGGCCATCGGTGGTGCTCACCCATCGCTCCTTCACATCACCCATGGTGAGCGAGGAGAGCATCTCGCGGTTCTCATAGGTTATCTGCTTCACGATGGTACCCTTGCGCTTGACAGGTGTGAGCAGGTACAGGTCATCGGGGGCCGATATGCTGTGGCGGTTGGCCAGCAGTTGTCTGGTGCCTGGCACGGGCACTACCGTGCCATAGTCGAAGTCGCCTGTGGTGAGGACTTCCACCTCACCCTTCAGATTGGTCTGGTACACCATGGTGCGTGCCTGCCACACTCCAGTGAAGTACAGAGTCTTGCTGTCCTCGCCCCAGGAGAAGGCATCCACTCCGCTCTGGAACTTCTCGGTGACGTAGGTCTTCTTGCCCGTCCTCAGGTCCTGCACGCACAGGCGGGTGCGGTCGCTCTCGTAGCCATCCCGCTCCATGCTCTTCCATGCCAGCATCTTGCCATCGGGACTGAACTGCGGATCCTGGTCATATCCAGCATTGATGTCCTCGCTCATCTGGTTCTTGGCCTGTCTCGCCAGGCTCTTCAGGGCATCAGCCTCGGGCTCGGTGTACCCCTCGGGCTTGCAGGCATTGGTGGTATGGCCTGTGGACACATTATATATATATATGTCCGTGTCGGTGCTGGTGGCATAGGCCACGCCCGTCTTCTTACGGCTGGTGTAGGCTATCTGCTTGCCATCGGGACTCCAGCAGAACTGCTCCGAGCCGCCAAAGGGCAGCACAGGACACTCGTAAGGCTCCCCCTCCAGCAGGTCTTTCAGGCCGCTGAGTCCTTCCTCGCCCACCTGGGCCAGGAAGATGTGGGGGATGGTGCGCACATACTGGTCCCAGTGGCGATAGTTCATGTCGGTGATGACCAGCCCGGTGGCCAGTGGCAAGTCCTTCTCCTGCGGCTGTATGCTGGCTGTACTCTCTACCTGCCTGATGACGATGACCTGCTTGCCATCGGGCGAGAACTTGAATCCCTCGATGTCTCCCCCCTGGCTGAGCTGCTTCCTGTCGGTGCCATCGCACTTCATGGTCCACAGGTTGCCTCCCTGCAGGAAGGCGATGCGCTCACCGCCTGCGATGAATGCGGGCTCCACCTCGCTCTCCTTGCCAGTGGTCAGGCGCGTGCGCCCGGTGCCGTCGGCATTGATGAGGCAGATGGCCGTGCGGTTTTTGTTGGCCTGGATGTCTGGCGTGGAGAGTGTGTAGGCCACACGGTCGCCCTTGGGTGAGAGGGTGAAGCTGCCCAGGCGGTGCATGCTCCACAGTTTTTCGGGTGTCATCAGGTCGTTGGCTGACATGCTGCTTGAAACGGATAGAGCAGCCCCCGTGAGGGCTGCTGCTATGATAGTCTTGATGTTCATGATACTGTGCGTGTTACTTTTTGGCGCGTCGTGCCTGTTCCTCCTGCATCTTCTGCAGGGCTTCCAGCCGTGCTGCCATGCCCGACATCTTCTTGGGGTCATTCTTGTGCTGCTGCTTGTATGCCTCCAGCTTGGCCAGCAGCTTGGCGTCATCGGTGGTCTTGCGCAGGTACCACATGATGAGCACGCTGGTGAGTCCGGAGAGGAAGTAGTAGTAGCAGAGTCCGCTGCTGTAGTTGTTGAACATGAAGAAGAACACCACAGGCATGATGAGCATCATGTACTGCATGCTCTTCATCTGTGCGGCTTGCTCACCGCTCATCTGGTCCTTCTGCTGGCGCATGCTTATCCAGGTGTTGATGATGTTGGTGGCGCAGAAGAGCAGGCAGAAGATGCTCAGGTGGTCACCTATGAGCCATATGTCCCTGCTCCAGCGCAGCACATCATCGTAGGCACTCAGGTCATCGGCCCACAGGAAACTCTCGCCGCGCAGCTCGATGGCATTGGGCACGAAGTTGAAGAGGGCAACCCAGATGGGCATCTGTATGAGCATGGGCAGGCATCCACCCATGGGGCTCACACCATACTGGCTGTATATCTGCATCATCTCCTGCTGCTTCTTCATCGCGTCGTCGGGGTTGGGGTACTTGGCCGAGAGCGCGTCAATCTGTGGCTTGAGCACCCTCATCTTGGCACTGCTCAGGTAACTCTTGCGTGTGGTGGGATATACCAGGGCCTTCACTATCACGGTGAGCAGCAGCAGCACTATGCCCATGGGCAGGCCGAAGGAGGTGAGCCAGTCGAAGAGGTTGAGGATAAACCAGCGGTTGATCCACTTCAGAATGGGCCAGCCCAGGTTCACAAGGTCCTCCAGTTCCAGGTCGTCCTTGCCCGACGACAGCTTGTTGTGGTGCTGCAGGGTGTGATACTTGTTGGGGCCCAGGTACATCTGCAGGCGGGTGGCCTCCTGGCCTGTGGGATCCAGGAAGGCTTCGGCCTGTGCCTCATAGGTCTTCAGGTACCCGTTCTTCTTGTCCTCGTCGGGTGTGCTCTTGAGATGCACACCTGTGAAATCCTGCTGTGCGATGAGCACCGCGCTGAAGAACTGGTTCTTGAAGGCAATCCAGTCCAGAGCCTCCTCGGGGTTCTTCTCGTCCTCGGATGTCTCCTTGAGGTTCTTGGTGCCCTCTCCCTTGCGCTTGTAGGTGAGGCAGCTGTAGCGGTTCTCGAAGTCGTAGCCCTTCTCCTGCTGCATGAGGTGGTCGGTCCAGCTTATCGAGAAGGTCTTCTGATTGGGGGCAAAGAAGCCAGCCAGTCCCTGGGCCCTGACCTCCATGTCCAGCATGTAGCTCTCGGGGCGCAGCTTGTAGCTGATGGTCAGCCTCTTGCCGTCCTGCTCCAGTACCATGTCCACGGTGCTGTCGGTCTGTGCGGTGGGGGTGAAGCAGAAGTCGCCGGTGCTGAGGTTCTCCTGCTTGCCTGCCAGCGAGAGTGTCATGTAGGCATCCTTGGGCGTGAGAATCTCCACGTCGCCATTGCGCCTGCGGCTCTTGTAGCCCAGTATCTCGGCGCGCTGCACCATTCCCCCCTTGGTGGAGAGGGTCAGTTTCACCTGGCTGTTCTTCAGCGTGATGTCCTGGCCCTTCCCGCCCCTTTGTGCAAAGAAGAGCGAGGTGCTGTCCTGGTCTTGCGCACTGGCCTGCTGCTCTGCCTGTTGCTTGGCGGCCTTGGCCTGTGCCTCTACTTGTTGCTGTTGTACTGCGGCTATGCTGTCCTGACGGGCCATCTCGGCCAGTTCCTCCTGTGAGGGCCGGCTGATCCAGTTGAATCCGATCAGCACGAGGGCAATCAGCACGAAGCCTGTAATTGTGTTCTTGTCCATTACCTTAGTGGGGATATTATTGTTTCTTGTTGTCAATGCAAGCTTTCACAAAACTCATGAAGAGGGGGTGTGGCTTGAGCACGGTGCTGCTGTATTCGGGGTGGAACTGTGTGCCTATGTACCACTTCAGGCTGGGTACCTCCACTATCTCCACCAGGTTGCTGTCGGGGTTGATGCCCACGCACTGCATGCCCTTGGCCTCGTACTCCTTGATATAGTCGTTGTTGAACTCATAGCGGTGGCGGTGACGCTCCTTCACGCAGTCCTGGTGGTTGTATGCCTCCCAGGTGCGGCTGCCCTCCCTGAGCTGGCAGTCATAGGCGCCCAGGCGCATGGTGCCGCCCATGTTGGTGATGTTCTTCTGCTCCTCCATGATGTCTATCACATTATGAGGGGTCTTGATGTCCATCTCGCGGCTGTTGGCATCAGCGTAGCCAAGCACGTTGCGCGCATACTCAATCACCATCATCTGCATGCCCAGGCAGATGCCAAAGGTGGGGATGTCGTGCTCGCGGGTGTATTGGGCCGCTATTATCTTTCCCTCGATGCCCCGCTGGCCAAATCCAGGGCAGATGACGATGCCATCCATGCCTGCAAGCTTCTCGCCCACATTCTGTGGGGTGATGTGCTCGCTGTTGATGAAGTGCGTCTCCACCTTGTGGTCGTTGTAGGTGCCTGCGTGTGCCAGGCTCTCCAGTATGCTCTTGTAGGCATCCTGCAGGTCATACTTGCCCACCAGGCCGATGTTGACCACCTCGGTGGCCTTGCGCCTGCGCTCCAGGAAGCTGCGCCAGGGGCCCAGCTGGGGCTTCTCGCCCACAGGGATGTCCAGCTTGCGCAGGATGGCAGCGTCGAGTCCCTGGTCCTGCATGGCCACGGGTACCTCGTAGATGCTGGGCATGTCCTCGCTCTGTATCACGCATTCCAGTTCCACGTTGCAGAAGTGGGCCACCTTCTTGCGCATGTCATCGCCCAGGTGATGCTCGGTGCGCAGCACCAGTATGTCGGGCTGTATGCCCTGGCTCTGCAGCTGCTTCACGCTGCTCTGCGTGGGCTTGGTCTTCAGCTCGCCTGCCGCGTGCAGGTAGGGCACATAGGTCAGATGCACGTTCACGGCATTCTTGCCCAGCTCCCATCTCAGCTGGCGTATGGCCTCCAGGAAGGGCGCGCTCTCGATGTCGCCTATGGTTCCGCCAATCTCTGTGATGACAAAGTCAAACTTCTTGTCGCGTCCCAGCAGCTGGATGTTGCGCTTGATCTCGTCGGTGATATGGGGCACCACCTGTATTGTCTTGCCCAGGTAGTCGCCACGACGCTCCTTCTCTATCACGTTCTGGTAGATGCGGCCGGTGGTGATGTTGTTGGCCTTGGTGGTCTGGATGCCTGTGAACCGCTCGTAATGTCCCAGGTCGAGGTCGGTCTCCAGCCCGTCCACGGTCACATAGCACTCGCCGTGCTCGTAGGGGTTGAGTGTCCCCGGGTCAATATTGATGTATGGGTCAAACTTCTGAATAGTGATGTTGTACCCCCTGGCCTGGAGTAACTTGCCAATAGAAGAGGAGATGATACCCTTGCCCAGCGAGGATACAACGCCGCCAGTCACGAAAATGTACTTTGTCTCAGCCACGTCAGTAAAAATTTAAATCAAATTTCTAATTAAGTTGCAAAATTACTAAAAATCCGCTAAAAGGCTTTCCTCTCTGCTTCTAATTTGACTATCTTTGCAGAAAATTAGAGCCAAGGATGAAGAGATTGCTTACGCTTCTGCTGGTTGCCGTGCCGCTGGTGCCGCTCTCGGCCAGGAGGGCGCACACGGACAGCAAGGTGAAGGAGGTGAAGCCTGACACCCTCACCGTGATTGTCCAGCAGTACATGCAGCGGTTGCAGGAGGTAGCCCTGGAGCGTGACTCTATGGACAGGGTCGCGCCCATGCCGCTTCCCAATGCCTATTATGGGCATGTGCTCACCGTGCCCACCCTGTACTCCTCGGTGCTCGCGCAGATGATGTCGGGAGCCGACTCGGCCAGGGTGATGGCAGACAGCCAGTTGCGCAGGGTGTATGCCTCAAACATCCTGCTGGCCAGGATGTATGTGCAGGCTCCATGGCTCGTGAGGCAAACCGAAGATGCAGTGAGGCAGCAAGGCACTTTCCGCGAGGACATCACAGACAAGCTGAAGACGGACGACCGGCTCTCCGACAAGGTGAAGGGGGGGGTGCTCACTCCCACGGTGGACGATGACATCGTGGTGGTCACGCGAAGGCCAAACTTCTGGAAGGTCTCGGGCAACACGCAACTGCACTTCACACAGTCGCATTTCTCCGACAACTGGTCGGGTGGCGGCGAGAATGCCTACACAGGACTGGCCACACTCACCCTCAACTTCAACTTCAACAACCAGAAGAAGATTACCTGGAACAACCAGCTGGAGGCCAAACTGGGCTTCACCACCAAGAAGTCGGACAAGAGCCGCGTGTTCCGCCCAAACACCAACTCGCTCAGATACACTACCAACTGGGGCTACCAGGCGGTGAAGAACCTGTACTATTCGGGACAAATCAACATGTCCACGCAGCTGGTGCCCAACTACAGGGAGAATTCCGACGTGGTGCAGTCGGACTTCCTCTCGCCCCTGGATGTCACCATAGCCCCTGGTATCCGCTACTCCATTGCCTGGGGAAAGAAGAAGAAGTTCACCGGAAGCCTCAACATGGCTCCGCTGGCCTATAATATAAGGTATGTGGACAGGGACTTGCTGGTCACCAATTACGGTGTGCGTCCTGGCCACAACTCAAAGCACAGCTTCGGTCCCAACGTCACACTCAACACCGGGTGGCAGATATTCAAGGCCGTGCACTGGTCGCAACGCCTCTTCTGGTACAGCAACCTGCACATGACGCGCATAGAGTGGGAGCACAACTTCAACTTCAGCATCAACAAACTGATGAATGCCTCGCTGAACGTGTACCCGCGCATTGACGACAGCTCGCACAACAACAAGAACGACAAGGGACGCTACTTCATGTTCAAGGAGTACTTCAGTCTGGGCTTCAGCTACAACTTCTGACACACACACCGTGAACCGTGCCACGGACTGCGCGCGGATTTTCATCAACAGGCTCTCCTGTGCAAGGGAGGCCACAACCAACAGTAAAGCAGACATGCAGATAAAGTCAGCCGAATACACCATCAGCAGCGCGCTCGTAAGCCAGTGCCCCAAGAGCAACTTGCCAGAGTACGCTTTCATTGGACGAAGCAATGTGGGCAAGTCGAGCCTCATCAACATGCTCACCAGCCACAGCAAACTGGCCAAGACTTCGGCCACACCGGGAAAGACCACGCTCATCAACCATTTCCTAATCAACAAGGAGTGGTACCTGGTGGACCTCCCTGGATATGGTTATGCCAAGCGCAGCCAGAAGGACCAGGACAAGTTTGAGCGCATGATAGACGGCTATATCCTGGAGCGGGAGCAGATGTGCAACCTCTTTCTGCTCATCGACATCCGTCATGTGGCACAGGCCATCGACCTGGAGTTTATGACCTGGCTGGGAGAGAATGGCGTGCCCTTCAGTATTGTGTTCACAAAGGCCGACAAGTTGGCCAAGACCAAGGTGCAGGCACAGGCCAAGGCGTATATGGAGAAGTTGCGCGAGCAGTGGGAGGAGCTGCCTCCCTACTTCGTGACCAGTGCTGAGACACGCCTGGGACGTGATGAGATACTGGACTACATAGACTCTATCAACCGGGGACTCTGAGCCTGTCTGTCAGTCCGCAAGCCCATATCACGGGGCGTGGCAGGTATCATCTTTGGTCATTGCTGGGGTCTCTCAGGCCGCTTGAAAAAGTATCCAAAGATACCTGGCCGATTATCCTAAGATAAAGGCCAACTATCCCGAGATACTTGGGCAAGTATCTCGGGATATCCTTTCAGGGGGCATTTCTTGTCTTGCGGGTGTATATGCGTGGCGGGTATGGTCATGATTTTCCTCTTCCCGAAGAAATACGGGCCATCCCCCTCTGTGACTTGTGTCGCAGAGGGGGATGGCCCGCTTTTGTCTCGGGCGCAGGGTCAGAGCAACTGGTTCATGCGAGCCAGGTACTTGCCCAGGATGTCAAACTCAATGTTGACTACACTGCCAGGTTTGATGGTGTGGAAGTTGGTGTGCTCCCAGGTATAGGGAATGATGCACACCTGGAAGGTGTCCTTTGTGGGGCGGCACACGGTGAGGCTCACACCATTGACAGTCACGCTGCCCTTGTCCACGCAGAAATAGCCCTGGCGCACCTTGTCGGGCGAGGTGCTGTACTGGAAGGTGAACTGGTGACTACCCTCCTGGTCTTCGATGTCGATGCAGGTGGCAGTCTGGTCCACGTGCCCTTGCACGATGTGTCCGTCCAGCCGTCCGTTGAGCATCATGCTTCGCTCCACGTTTACCTGGTCACCCACCTTCAGCAGTCCCAGGTTGGTGCAGTTGAGCGTCTCGCGCATGGCGGTCACGGTATATTGGTTGTCCCTGATGTCCACCACGGTCAGGCACACGCCATTATGAGCCACGCTCTGGTCCAGCTTGAGTTCGTGTGCGAATGGGCATGACAGGGTGAAGTGTGTGTTGTCCTGCTCTTGTCTTATGGCCTCCACGCGGGCCATTCCTTCGATGATGCCTGAAAACATAGTTGTGTCCTTGTTTTGTTTGCTGTCTGTTGTTCCTTATTCTTGCCACCATATCCTGGCGACTTGTGCAAAGTTACCATCTTTTCACGGATAAATGAAGGGCACAGCCCAAAATGAATTGAACCAAATACGGATGACGACATTCTTACACAGAAGTACAAAGTTGCAACATAGCAATCATTGGCGTGTCTTTCAGAAAATTCGTCTTATCCATCGTTTGTCGCTTTCCATTCCCCATTGAACATGCCACTTTCTCCCGTTAGTCTTGTCTATCAGTATGAATTGGTACATGTTTTTGGTGGGATATAGTTCAAATGAGCCAGAGCCATATCCGTATCCATACTCCAAATTATTTGGATTTATGGTGACACTACCTTCGTTGCTCGAATCTAACGACCACTGGATTTGTTCTATCATTCCTGTCTTGGTGTCAAGTTGCAGAAGTGTGTAGATGTTCTCGGTTTGGTATAGTTTATATCGTTCCTTCAATGATGTGTTGATTTCCAGATGTTCCAGCAGCTGGTTGTTCATCATGAGGAACACCTCTTTCGCATCCTGGCTGATTTTGTTGTCTGTATATTTGTGTATTTCGTTTCTTTTCACTACATTTGTGTCGTCTTTCCGTGGATGGCAGGCAAAGTGATGCCGCCCATAAGAAGTCCATGGCTTGACCTATTTTAATTTGAAGACGTTTGCTAACGTGTTCTTCTGATCTTTCAGAACGTGGAAATTCAAAAAAGATACTCAGAGGAAGACAGCGGTGGGCGTCTACCCATCGTGTATATACACATGGCATAGGTGTGCCCTTTCGTATGGAGAGGGTGCATTCTATGCTATTTATATATACGTATTGGCGTAGGCATCTGTTGCTTCTTGACCTTGGTATCTTAGGTAATTCCACGACCTTGAAAGACAAGGACAAAGAGCATAAGGATTCCTACGCCTACTTTTTATCATAGCAATCCAAAACATAAACAATCTTCTCTGCTAAGGGAGTCGGTGGAGCATTTGATATAAGCTAAGGGACACCGATATTGCGAAGAAAATAGACTTGAAAGCATTGCGTGCGCAGATTGCGGAATTGGCAATCGACAAGGACTTGAAGCATCAGTTGCTGGAGGCAATTGAGGAAAGACCGCATTATGGACTTGTATGGGAAGAAAGCTCGGAAGAGGCTTGGGATGAAATGCAAGACAAACTGCCAGTTTTCGTCGAGGATGCCAACAAGCGTTTGGATGCTGCGCCAGCGGGTTCGCCTAATCATGTGCTCATTGAGGGAGACAACCTCAATGCGCTTGCCGCCCTTTCTTATTCTCATGCAGGGAAGATAGATGTTATTTACATCGATCCTCCGTACAATACTGGTAATAAGGACTTTGTCTATAACGATTCGTTTGTAGATAAAGAGGATGGTTACCGCCACTCCAAATGGTTGTCGTTTATGGATAGGCGATTGAGAATCGCCAAGAAGTTGCTCTCGGAAAAGGGAGTGATATTTATTTCTATTGATGATAATGAGCAAGCACAGTTGAAGATATTGTGTGATGAAATCTTTGGAAGCTCAAATTTTTTGGGACAATTGGTTCTGAAAACAGCAACAGATAATAATCCATCGCAGATTAATATTGAGCATGAGTATATGCTTTGTTATTGCATGTTTAAAAATATGCAAGAAAATTGGAAACGACAAAGCAAGGCATCAAAGATGATATTGGAAAAGTATAAAGACTTACGTTTACTTTATAATGACGATAATGAAACTATTCAAAAGGAACTGCGGAAATGGATAAGGGCAAATAAGGCTTCTTTGCCTCAGGTTGCTCATTACAATAATGTAGATTCAAAAGGAGTTTATAGCTCATCAAGTAATTCTTCAAACCCTCATCCTGGTGGGTATGATTTTGATATAATTCATCCATTGACAGGAAAGACTTGCCCTAAGCCAAGCAATGGTTGGCGATGGCCTTATGCGACATTTAAAAAATATGATGATATGGGGGAAATAGAGTGGGGAAAAGATGAAACGACTCAACCTCATGTGAAGAAGCGAATAGAGACGAGTACAGAGTATCTTAGAACGCTTATTTATGAAGATAATCGAGGAACTACAAAAGATCTTGCGGATATGTTTGGTGGAAAGAAAGTCTTTGATAACCCGAAACCATATAAGGTATTAACAAGAATAATGGATTTTGCTTCGTCGAAGGATTCCACCATCCTCGACTTCTTCGCAGGCAGCGGCACGACCCTTCATGCTACGATGCAATTAAACTCCGAGGATGGCGGTCATCGCAAATGTATCTTGGTGACCAACAACGAGAATAACATTTGCGAGAAGGTAACTTACGAGCGAAATAAGCGAGTCATCCAGGGCTATACGACCCCAAAGGGCGAGCAAGTGGCAGGTTTGTCCCATAACAAGCTACGTTATTACAAGACCGAGTTTGTGCCACGCTGGCACAGCAATCGGAATCGTCACTTGCTGATGTCTTCCCTCGTAGATCTCCTTTGCATCAAGAACGACATTTATCAAGAGCAAGAGACCTTCGGTGGAAAGAGATTCAAGAAATCTGTATTGCGATACTTCAAGGATGAGGCTGGACAGATGTTGGTAATCCTCAATGAAAATGTAGTCAGCACCATCGTCCCGATGATAGCTGAGGTTGCGACCAAGCAGCATCCTTTGAAGGTTTATGTTTATGCCGATGGGTCTTACGCATACAACGATGAGTTCAAGTCTGTGCTACCAGTCATCGACCTTTGCGCCCTGCCTGATGCCTTCTTGCAAGCCTTGAACGACAAGGATATCTTGCCTGAGGAGAAAGTGAGCGAGGCGGCTATCGCCGAATTCAATCAAAACCAAGAAATCGCTGAGCACGACAAGGAGGCTGTGGCTGAAGCGCTTGAAGATGATTACGATTATCACGCTGAGCCAGAATCTGATAGCGAACTGGAATCTGATAACGAATCGGAAACAGACGGCGAGACACAAGAACAAGAAAAACTAATTCTCACTAACGAATAAGGAGGTAACGACAATGATAGAACTACGAGATTATCAAAAGAAAGCGGTGCGCGACTTGAAGCAACGGATGATAGAGATGCTCAACGACCCGGAAGACCGCCAGCGACTGATATTCAAGGCTCCTACGGGAGCAGGAAAGACGGTGATGGTGAGTACCTTGCTCGACGAGTTGACTCGTGACCTCCCCATCAATGGCGAGTGTCGATATTCGAGAGTGGCTTGGGTTTGGATAGCGCCTAACAAACTGCATCAGCAGAGCTATCGCTCCATGCGCAACTTCTTTAGCGAGCGTCGCTCCCTGCGCCCTGTGATGTTCGACGAGTGCGACCATCTCGACGGCTTGCATCCTGGCGATGTGCTCTTCCTCAACTGGGAGAGCATCAACAAGGACAATGCCGTGATGATACGTGACAACGAGCAGAACCGCACGCTCTATGAGTTGATACGCAAGACCAAGATAGAGCAACACTTGCCAGTGGTGGTTATCATCGACGAGGAACACATGTTTGCTGGCAAGAATGCCAAGAAGAGCGAAATGGTGCTGCAAGCCATCCAACCTCATATCGAACTGCGTGTTTCTGCCACGCCTGTGACACAAAGTTACAATGCCGTGGTGGTGAAACGTCAGGAAGTCATCAACGAGGAGATGATTAAGAAGGGCATCGAACTCAACCCGAACGTGAAGAGTAGCAAGGAGCAGTCCGAGTTGACCGTGAACCAGCGCCTCCTGAAGAAAGCCCTCCAAAAGCGCAATGAACTTGCTGAGGCTTACAAGGAATATGGCATCAACCCTTTGTTGCTTATTCAGTTGCCTAACGATAGCAGCGAGACGATGTCGTCGAATGACAAGACCATAGCCGAGGAGATGCAAGCCTACTTGGAACAGGTGTGCGACATCAGTGTGGCTAACGGAAGGCTTGCCGTATGGCTCTCCAAGGACAAGTCGCCTAATCTCCAGAACATCACTCGTCCCGACGACATCACCGAGGTGCTGCTCTTTAAGCAAGCCATCGCCTTGGGTTGGGATTGTCCTCGTGCCTCCGTCTTGCTGATATTCCGAGAGTTGAAGAGCATGAACTTCACCACGCAGACCGTAGGAAGAATCCTTCGTATGCCCGAGCAGCACTTCTACAAGAATGATATTCTGAACTATGGCTACGTATATACCGACCTCTCGGCAGATATGATTAGCATCGTGGGTGACGACATGAACTATATCAGCACCCTCTATGCCAATCGCAAGAAAGACTTGCAAAACATCTCGCTCCTCTCGTCTTATGCCGACAAGCACGGAGCCGTGAGAAACCGTTTGGGATCGCAGTTCCGCAGCATCTTCTATCAAACGATGGAGCAGGAGTGGGAACAGAACCCACTGCTGTTGTTCTCGGCGGAAGACTTCTTCGAGGACGATGGCGAGACAGAAAGTGAAGAGGAGACAGAGAAGAAAGAAGCGGAACTGGATGCTAAGGTCAAATTGAACCGATATAATGCCAAGCGACATGGTGTGCAGACCGATGTGTCACGCATCTTGGTCGCCATCCCGAAGGACACGCCACTGACAGGCGATTCGGGCATTGTGGAGATAACCGACAAGGCAAGGTTGGCGCTCAACGCCACCGAACTGAGAAATCTCTTCACAATGTTCTGTCGCAAGAATGTGGGCAGCTTCTCCAAGTTTGACAGTACGCCAGTATTGCAAGGAGCCATTGAGAGTGCCTTGGAGGAATACTTGAATGTTTTCGAGGGAGATGTGCCTAAGGTGGTGCTCTATCATCAGAACCGTCCTCGTTTCGAGGAACTGATTCGCAAGGCTTTGGTGAAGTATGAGCATACGATGAAGAAGCAAAACCAAGATGCTGCCGTGCAATATCAGCAATCAGTATGGCAAGTGCCTGAGACTCGTCTCTACAATGCTGCCATGGTGAGAACGACGGAAGGTGAAATCTTCAACCATGCCCTCTATCCTTACTTCGAGGAACTGAAGGCATCGAACCCAGAACGAGAGTTCGCCCGCTGGCTGGACGACAAGATGGAGTATGTGGATTGGTGGTATAAGAATGGTAATGAGGGCAAGCAGCACTTCGCCGTGCCTTACACCGATTCGGGTGATAGGATGCGATGCTTCTATGTCGATTTCATCATCCGATTGAAGTCGGGTACCATCTGCCTCTTCGATACCAAGACCAAGGGCAGCGATGTGGATGCGCCAGAGAAGAACAATGCCTTGATGCAATACATCAACGACTACCAAGCTAAGGGCAAGAAGATAGTGGGTGGTGTACTCATCAAGGACGATGGCACGAGCAACTGGTATTATCCAGGAGGCATCATCCAAAACACCGACAATATCGACGGTTGGTCGGCATTGCATTTGGAGTCCCTCTAAAAACAGTATATGCGGTTCTTGCCGCATAAAACCATATATATAATTAAGGTATGAAGAAAAGCCTGGACAGAACCTTTCTGAACTATGGTATCCGGCAGGAGGACATGCAGCTCATCGAGAGTGCCTGCCAGTCAGAAGGCATTGATGCAGACTGGCTGAAGGATTGCGTCCTGAAGCCTTTCCATGATGAACGTAATAACCAGAACGAACCAAACTTGGAGGAAAGGAAGGTGACAAAAATCCTCAAGAAGGCTCTCAAGGAAATCAAGTCATGAAACAGTAATCAAGAGGATATGAAACTAAAGCGCATATATATAGAGAATTACAAGACTTACCGCAACCTGGACCTGAACCTGGAGGTGACAGGCGACCGTCCTATTATCCTGATAGGCGGTGCCAATGGCTGTGGCAAGACCACGCTCTTCGATGCCATCTACCATGCGCTCTATGGACTGAAGATTACCAACAAACGGCAGTTTGAGGAAATATTCAACTCGGCCGTGAAAAACGATGGTGGTATTGATGGGAAGATGATCAAGCTGGAGATTACTTTCTCGGGGGTGGTACTGGGACAGGAGACACCTTATCGTCTGTGCCGTGCCTATCTTTTTTCGGGAGGCAGAGTGCTGGAGAGTGTGGAACTCAACATGAATGGCAACAAATACACTTATGGCTCTGGCTCTACGGCGATTCAGCGCAGTACCAATGAAGCCATCGTAAGCAAGATTATCTCTGCCAATCTGCCCGCCGAACTGAGCAACTACTTCTTGTTTGATGCCATGAAGACCTCCGACCTTGTGAAGGAAGAGCAAATCAACAAACTCATCATGAAGAACATCAACTCGGTGATGGGCTTCAACAAATACACCCAGTTTGAAAATGCTGCCTCCACTTATCTTGCAGAGAAAAAAGCCGAGCGACTGGAGAATGAGAACCTCCGTGCGGAATATACGAGACTGACCAAGGAAAAGGTGGAAATGGAAAGGGAGGTAGCACGACTCAACGATGAATATAATGAGGCGTTGAAGTATGCCAATGACCATAAGCAGCAGTATGAGCAACTGAAAGAGGGCAGGAACTCCGACGAGGTAATCCGAGACAAGATGCGCCAGATAGAGGAGAGCATCAACGGCTATCAAACCAAGGAAAAGGATTTTCGACAGGATGCCGAGGCTGTATCCAAGGAACTGGAGTTGAAAGTCTTCATGCCCAAACTCGCCAATGTCATCAGTACAGAAGTAGAACTTATCCTAAGCGAAAAGGAAGAGGTGGCTTCGTATAGGGGAAACGTGCTTAATGAGGCACAGATAGAGAAGGTAACCCAGGAGGTTGTTAGACTCATCGAAGAAAAATATCCACAAATCGGAGAGGTACCGATCTCTGAGATTGTCGCTGAAATCAAGCGGGCACAAGATGACAGTGAGGAATGCAACGATAAGTATGGTTACTTGAGCGACAAGGACACTGCGGTATTGAAGAATCTCGTGCAGCAGTCTTATTCCAATCCTTACCTTGCCTTGGACGAACGATGTGAGAACTTGAATCTCGAATTAGCAGAGATGCCGAAGAAGATGGAGCAGTTGGAAGAATACAAGCGTGCCTTGTCGGGCAGCGACTATAGCATCATCGAACTTTATGAGGCCAACGACCGCAAGATAGGTGAACTGAAGACGAAGATGGCTGACAAGAAAACGGCAATCAAGGAATTGGAAAAGAAGATTTCTACTTACGACTATGATATGCCACAAGTGCCAGACCCACAGTATGATATGCTGTGTAAGTTGCCAAACTTCTTCAAGGCGTTGTCACGTAAGTTGCTGCAAGCCAAGAAAGCTAATATCGAGCGTATGATGAAGGAACAATTGAACATCAACTTGGTGATTTACGCAGGTTACATCGGTAGGGTGGAGCTGTCTGCAAACGACTCTGACGAAATCGCTTTCAAGATGTTCCATAAGAATGGCAACGAGATATACCTGAGCCAGTTGAACGCAGGTGCCAAGCAAACGGTGATGCAAGTGCTTTTGAAGGTGCTGTATGAGTTGGGCGACTATGACCCACCTGTGATGATAGACACCGTGATGGGTGTGCTTGACAAGGAGAGTCGTGAGGTCATCATCAACCGATACTTCCCAGACTTGGCTCACCAAACCATCTTGCTCAGTACCGACACCGAGATAACGACCGAGACCGACTTCAAGAAAATTGTGGCTTACGTGGCAAGAACCTATACCTTGCATCGAGACCAAGAGCAGCAATGTACTAATGTGAGCGAGGATTACTTCGGATTGCAAATTTATGATTTCTGAGTTATGAACGTACAATACATACAGTTGGAGGGAATGAGAATCCTGGATGGGACTCATGAGCAGATGGAGGAGGTGAAGTATGCCATCGAGCAACATCTGAACCTTTCCGACTATTCGGACAGTGTAAGACCTGTGGTGCTGAACTTCACCACGGTAATGCGTATCTGCCTTTTGGTGGGATTGAGTGACAAGGCTCCAAGAAGCAGGGCGAAAGTGGAAGAACTGCAGACATCGGCTGGAATGCAACCCTTGGGAAATTCCTTCTTTACGAAATCGAACATCAAGGAAGTGTTCGTCGCCCTCATCAAAATGAGATATTGTGACGTAGATGCCGACTGGCAAAACTCTACCTTCCTAAGCAAGGTGCTCTATAGCGAGATGATGAGAGGCAAGGATATCTTGATGCAAGAGGGAGGCATTGACGAATGGCTGCACTATAGTCCGTTGAGAGGTGGCAAGTCGCTGATTGACATTCCTGAGTTGAACCTTTACATCGGTCAATATGAGGATGGCATGGATGCTGCCCTTGACATCAATAGCACCGCCATCGCCAATACGCAGATATTGGTGGCTGGTACGACAGGTTCGGGTAAGTCTAATCTTTTGGCTGTTCTCATCAATCAGATAAGAATGGCATCGGCAGATACTTACTATCCTGTGAACTTCCTCTTGTTCGACTACAAGGGAGAGTTCTCCGACCCTGCCCATGCCGACTGGCTCGCCAAGTTTGCCACGGATTCATCGGCTGTCTTGAATCCGATGGAGAAGCCGTTGCCTTTTACGCCCTTCAAGGATTTTACAGGTAGGCCTATCAATGAAATCCACTTGTATTCCACGACCTTGGCAAATGCCATCTGCGCCATATCTTCTGCCAAGATTGGAGCACTGATGGACAATCGACTGAGCGAGGCTATCATCAACGCTTACAAGGCGAAGAATCAAAAGCCTATTACTTTTCAGGAAGTATTCGACCATTATACGATGCTGATGCCTGAGAAGAAGCGAGATGACATGGATAGTGTGAAGTCTGTGTTGAGCCAGTTGATACGCAACAACATCTTTTCAGAGGAAGACCATATAGACTTGGTGAAAGGTTGCTACATCATCAATCTCGGACAGTTTGAGAAGGATGGCATCATGGCAAGAGCCATTGTCTATTTTGTGATTTCCAAATTGAATAATATCTATGAGCAGTTGTCGCCACAAGCTGTGAACGACGAGAGGGTAGAGCTTCGTCATTTCACAATTATTGATGAGGCTCACTACATGCTTGGGTTTGAGAACAAGCCTTTGGAACATCTGATAGCAGTTGGCCGGAACAAGGGCATGAGCATCATTCTCGCCACCCAGAACATGGACTCGTTCAAGAGCAAGCACTTCGACTTTTACGCCAATGCGCAATATCCGCTCATCATGAAACAGCAACAGCAGAACGATGGCGTATTGAAAGATTTGTTTGGCGTAAGCGGGATGGCTTTGCTGGAATTGAAGCAAGCCATTGCTGGATTACAGAAGGGAGAGCTGATTACCAAGGATTCACAAGCGATGATGCTGGGTATCGGCAAGCATTGGAAGAAGATAAGGGTTACCCATTTGATTTAATCGCTCTGCGGGCAAAAGTGAGTGGTTTAGGAGAATACCCCCACAAAAAAACGTATCTTTGCAGCGTGAGACCAAAGTTGTCAGGAGCATGGCTTTGCCTGTCTCAAAGTGTGAGCGTGGAAAATATCAATTCTTGAGTGGGTAATTCTCAAGCAAAATAGAGTCGTTGGAGGAGAAGAACTTGGATTGCTATCTTGCTGCTTTGGGCAAGATGAACAGGGCTGTGGTGCGAGGCATAAGGGCACCGCATAAGCCTTTGTTGCTTTTGGCCATACAGAATTTGTGTAGGCAGGGGGTATTGAAGGGTAATCATATTCTGCTGTCAGATGAACTCATTGCTGAGTTTAAAAGGTTGTGGAGGGAATATGTTGGCGAACCAAGCACAAAATCAAGTATCATCGTAGCGGAAGGTCTGGCTATGGATGTCACTTCTCGTTATCCATTCAAGTGCAGCATTGAGAATCCCTATTACCATTTGCAGAATGAACCCTTTTGGACGTTGGTCAAGAGAGAGGAGGGCGGTGATGGAAAGAAATGTCATTCGAGTGTCAAGGCTTTGCGGGCTCATGTTGCTTACGCTGAATTAGACCAAGAATTGTTTGAGTTCATGGGCGAGGAATGCCAGTCGGCACAAATAGCGCGCTTGCTGGTAAGTCTTGTTGCCCAATAAGAAGATGTTCTGATAGAAGAGTAAAGCGGCTTTCCTCTTGTAAGAGATAGAGTCAATTATAGAACGTGTAAAAAGGGAATATAATGAAGAAAGAGAGTTTTGAGGCTTTTGTCGAGGCCAACGCGCAGGTACTGCGAGAGATACGCCATACAGCATGGAGCCTGCATGAGAGTGTAGGACAAACATACGACAGGACTCTGCCTTATGGCCATCACCTCTCTATGGTTGCCGATGCAGCCATCAGATATGGCTGCGAGGTCATCAGCAAAGAGTCGGATATTATCCCTGTGGTCTTTGCTGCATATTTCCACGACAGCATCGAGGATGCTCGCCTTACCTACAACGATGTGGTGGCAGTGGCGGGACGATTCATGAGCAAGGAGCAGACTTTTACTGCCGCAGAAATTGTGTATGCACTGACCAATGACAAAGGCCGCACTCGTCAGGAGCGGGCAGGCGAGCATTATTACGCAGGCATTCGTGAGACGCCCTATGCTCCATTCGTGAAACTGTGCGACCGCTTGGCCAACATGACATATAGTTTCAGGGGAACAAACGATGCCAACAACCACATGCACAAGGTGTATGCAAGTGAATGGCCTCATTTCATCCAGGCAATTACCGTCAACGTCGATGACTGCCGCTATTCCCTTCCCGAAGGGATGTTGAATGAGGTAAAAGGCTTGTTCGCTTGAGATGACGGGGCGATGCGGTCACTGTTGGCCTGTAGCAGCTGTGAACTTGTGATGAAAGTTGTTGTAAGTTAATAAGCGAACAAATAAATTGCAGTCTTTGCCGTATGGAAAAGAGAGAAATGACAGGAAGCGTAGATGCAATGCTTGACGAGAAGTACGGAAAGGTGGGAACACCAGAGAGGGAGAGTTTCCGCAAGGAAGCACGCGCCTACTGCAAGTGTGAGAACGAGGCGGACACAACCAACAAACAACGGGAGGCTGCACCAACGACAGAACCCGCTTTCTCACGAAAGCAGCGATAGTTAAAGTCCGAATTCGCATCATATTATCCCATATTATCATGCAAGAGTACGAAATTCCAAGGGCAACCATTCCCCGAACAATAAGAAGCGTATTATTCTTAAAACAGAAGTAATATGTCGCAGCCAAGGAAAGAAACAATAGAATGTCCCCATTGTCATAAAGAAGGTGTGTTTGAATATTGGGCATTGGTGAATGTGGACTTAGCCCCAGAGCTCAGAGAAAAGGTCTTCTCCGATGAGTTGTTTATGTATCATTGTCCTCACTGTGGTGAGGTGATGGGCATAGCAGCCGGTACGATTTATCTCGACATAAGACACAAGTTCGTGCTCTTCTTTGACTTCAACAAGCCTGACGGCTACGACTATGCGCCAATGGAGTTGCCTGGCACATTGGAATTGTACAAGGACTATACGTTGCGTGCAGTCTTTGGCTTGCAACGCTTCAAGGAAAAGATTGTCATATTGGAGCGTGGCCTTGACGATGTTGTCATTGAGCGCCAGAAGTATATGATAATCCACATCTGCAAACCAGAGATTGCAAGGAAAGGCTACGAACTGTTTTTTGAAAAGAAAGAAGAGCCTGACGGAGAGTTTCCCTGTGGCAAGATTTTCTTCTCCTACAACGATGAAGAGAAACAACAAACCATAGAACTGGGCCTTGCCATGGATAATTATTATGAGCACAGCCTTGCCTGTAAGTTAGACCCACGCATGAAGGCAAAAGGCTGCATGTGTGTGGATGATGGTTGGATGGCAAGACAAATGATGAGGGAATAGCTATGGCACGATATCAATATGACTACGATGGCAATGGTCTTGCCCGTGTATGCGAGGACTTCAAGTGGGCTCTTGTTGACAGAGAAGGCAACCAGGTGGGCGAATGGTATTCCTATATAGAGGAATGGGGGGAAAGTTTTTACAAGATAGAACAGGGCACAAAGAAAAACATCATGCGCCCTGACGGTTCTGTCGTGCTGAAGGCATGGCACAATGATGTGTTCAAGGTGAGGCATGGTTTCTTCCTATTTAGCAATACAATTCGCAAATCGAAGAATAATCCAAAGACCCGCTACACCTACGGACTGGCACATGTAAATGGAGATGTTATATTTCCCATGATTTTTGACCATGTTGAATTGTATGAAAATCAAGAGGAAATATATGCAGAGATAGACGGAAAACCTTACATGCTCACGCTTGATGGAAGCGTGTACGACCCAGCACAAGAGCATCTTCCACGAAAGGTAAAAGTGGACTACAAGATGCTGCTCGAGAAGTTTGTCAATTGGACATTGCCTGGCTTGCAGTTCTTTTACAGAGATACCGATGCCCCTGTAGCAATAGACACCATGTACCATGTAGGCGATGTGCTACGCGCAGGTTTCTTTGTGGATGTCACCACGAAGTTGTACAGACCTGCCCATAAGACTCGTTTTCTCATTGGCAGTGCCCATGCCGCAATGTTTTGCGAGGTTGACGAAGTATGTCAAGCAAACCCAAAGGTGAAGAGGTGGAACCTGTGCAAGTTTCACTTCAATAGCTATTTCAAGGTGATGGATGTGTATGAGAAATGCGGAGTGACACAAGTGTTTCTTCTACATATCCCTGCCGCATCCTTCATTGGGCATGATGAGACTGTCTCGATTTTGGTAAATGGGGCAACAGGCCAGGAGACTTCACTTATAGACATGGCACGAAAGAGCCTGGATGAGAAAATGCAAATGGAGGTTCACCCACGTTCTCTTGACAAGGAGTTCTGTGAGCGGATGTATCGTCCTGTTGGTCTTGATGACGACTTCAATCCTGTGCCTCTTGATTCTGCTGATGAGCCAGGCGAAGGGGCAATCGCCGATTTAAGCAAGATGATTCATAAGCTGGCTGATGATGCAGATATTCAAGACTGCGTCAATGTGGAAGACAATTATCCTTATCAAGGCGTTGAGGACACTGTTTGTGAGGGCTGTGTTTATGCGAATGGCATAAAAGGTCGTGGAGAAGGCTGTGGCAGACTCTTTATAAAGAGCTTCCGTGAGCGTTATCTTAAAGGCATATGCGAATATCGAAAGACAGAACTTTGCAAGCCGTCTCATTTTGAGATGATTGACAAAGATAACAAAAAGAAAGAGAAAGACAAGGCGGAAAAATCAACTGATACCTTCGCATTGAGAGTCGTAAGGCGATTTGTTGCAGAGCATCTTGATGGTGACCTAAACAAACTTGTGCATACAGATCTTTATGTTTTTCAGGAGGGCAATAATGGTGATGATGAGTTGACAGGAGCAAATGTTATTCACTCAATTATGGCTCTTGTATTTTCAGGCTCATGGCCAGACCTTACGGTTCAAAATATCGAGCAGTGCAACTACTGTTGCTCAATGATGAATGATGATATACGGCTCTCAGGTGCAAATATTGCAGACCAATATATGGCAGGATTGCAAAAATTCGGTCCTTCCAAGGAGTTAAGTGAGCGTGCTATACGCACAAACCATTTGCTGCACACAATAGGAAACTTTTGGGTGTTGCCTAATAAAAAAAGCGATGAGGACACGCTTAGCAACTATAAAGGCACGACTCCTCATTATCGGGGATACATGGACAAGTATCTCAAAGCGATGTATGTAGCCACTACAGGACAAGGGAAAGTGGACGTGCGCATGAAAGGTATTCTTTACAAGAACCGTAAATTCATGAAGGATTTTCAGGGACAGGATGGTTTTAAGTTATTTGTTCATAACCTAATGCTTGAGGAATACATGGACGAACAGGGTGCCCCTAAGGATATTTTTCCTATGGTGTGGAACTATATGAGAGGACTGAATAGAGATACATATCTATCTGCTGTTGCAACATTCTGCGATTTTTGTGAATACGCAATACCCAGGCGGTCACAACGCATTGTCGAAAAACTTGGCATAATGCTTAAAGGCTCCTCAGATAGCGCAGTGGGATAACTGAGTAAATCTAACAGATTCACATTCATATTCATAATTGATGATTTACAAATTGGTCAAACTCATCATTCACTTGAAGCATCCACTTTGGGAGTTTCGCCTTGGCATTTGCTATTAGCTCTTCTGGCATCTCCCTATAATAGGCGTAGCCCATAGGGCCAGCAATAGCTGCAAGTGTGTCTGCGTCACCGCCAAGAGCAATGGCCAACTTCAGGCAATCTGCGTAGTTCTTGCTTTCCAAGAAACTGATGAGAGCTGCCGGAATAGTCCGCTGGCAAGTCTCATCAAAATAATATCCGGGCTTGATACTGGTATAGGTCAATCCAGACCACAGGGGATAATATTCGTCCAGCACATGTCTTCGGATGAAGTCTTTATCTTTGCCATTCATACCATAATAAATAGCAAGAGCTGTGGCCACGGCCCCCTTGATGCCTTCTGGATGGTCGTGAGTAGGCAAAGCTGTTTTCGTGGCCAGATTGATGCACTCGTCCACACTCCTGGCCATGAAACCAGCAGCCGACACCCTCATGCCACTGCCATTGCCATAAGAATGATATGAAGGCTGGACTTCCCGGGCAATAATCCATTGGGCAAATCTTCCTCCAAAGCCACGGTGGAAATCGGCGCGACATCTATTCCATAGTATTTTTGCCATATCAAGGTCATTAAGTAGTGCTTCGGCACACGCAAAGGTGCAGACTGTATCATCTGTATAGGTGTTTGACGGGAGAAGCAAATCGATAGACTCGTAATCCTTCGTCCTACCCTCAAACTCGTAAGGCATTCCGGCAATATCGCCGATGGCTTCACTTAATAATAAATTCTTCATAATCAGTTCTTCATCCTAAAATTCCAAACGGAATCCTTTTTGTCTTAATTCGTTATAACTATCCTTGTTGAAACTATACAAGTAGGCCTTCCGTTTCGGTGTTGGCCAAACAGTTTCGTCCAACTGGTTCAGCATGTTGAAATGGAGCATCTTCTTAGCGAAATTGCTCCGGTCAAACCGAACGCCAAGAATTGCCTCGTATAGGTTCTGCAATTCTCTCAAAGTGAATTTCTCGGGTAAAAGTTCAAAGCCTATCGGCTCAA
Source organism: Prevotellaceae bacterium (assembly GCA_050873805.1). Taxonomy (GTDB): domain Bacteria; phylum Bacteroidota; class Bacteroidia; order Bacteroidales; family Bacteroidaceae; genus Physcousia. The sequence continues at coordinate 55,716 of JBNMJN010000016.1, forward strand.
AATGGATGCGTTCCCTAAGACATGCCATTGCCTTGCGAAGGATGCAGTCGTGATCGAAAGCAAGTTGTGGAATCTGGTCAAGGGCAAACCACTCAGCCTTAGCTGCATCATCGCCTCCTTTTACATTTTGTTTTCTCACAAGAGCATAGAAAGCTACCGTTATAACACGTTCACGAGGATCGCGGTTCGGTTCGCTGAACGTATGAAACTGTTCAATGTATGCTCCAGTCAGTCCAGTCTCTTCTTTCAGCTCTCGCAATGCACCTTCTTCGCAAGACTCATCCATTTCAATAAAGCCGCCAGGGAGAGCCCACTTGCCTTTATATGGGTTTATGCCTCTCTCTACGAGCAAAACTTGTAGCTTTGTTCCGTCAAATCCAAAAATCACACAGTCAGTTGTCACCGATGGATGTGGGTACTTGTAGGTGTACATTTCCACGCTTATTACTTGTCTATAGTATATTTTACACCACAAAGATACTGCTTATTTTTTGCCGAAGAATGTTTTGTGGTAAGAATTACGCAAGATTTCAATCTTGGGGTTACATGCAAAAGTGTGTGGCAAGTTAAATATAATAAGAATTTCAAATTATTTCATGAAGATATGTTTGGAGACGCTCCCTATAGCGTCCGTTAACTTGGAAATGACTATCATATGATAGTGAATGATTTAAGACGGTATGATATGAATACATCTGATAGTGAATGATTTATGACGGTATAATAGGAATACATCAGCGGTTACCGTGAGTCGGCAGCACAGAACCATGCTGACGACAGACCTGTCTTTCCAGGCAATGTCGGTGCCAATATAAGCATTGGCGAGATTGGTCTCTTGATTGTCGAAGGGTACTCCTCCATAGTTTGTTAATATGAGCCATGATTATCGTGCAGAATGTGCATACCCTCTAAAAACAACTTAGGCGGCAAGCCTCTTTGTTGTCAGAGACTTACCGCCTAACTCGTTAGTTACGAGGGCTTATCTTATTATTCCTCTACAGCAGCCTGCGCAGCTGTTCGTACCCTCTTATTTTGAGGGGCTATCGGAATATTGGTAAGCACTTCATTAGAGTATGGCAAAATACCTCTGCTTTTTCCTCTTTTTCTGTTATCTAATCTTATATTTCTGTCATTCCTGTCTTCGTCATTAAACACCCATCTACGCGTCATACGCACCCCTCTAACGAGTTTTCTATCCTCCGACGAGGGTTTTATCGTCTTGAGAATTTTTCGCTCTCTAAACGCTTAATTTCGCGTTTTGACTCAACGAGCAGGTCGTAGAGTTCAACAGACCGCTCCGTGGCAAAATATTCTGCCCAATCCCGGAACGTGTAGCACAGATCCGTGATGCCATCATCATAGCCCATGCTGTCCCACCAGTCGGAAAGTTCTGCATACACCTCTGGAGGGTTTGTGCCGAGTGCGTCCACCACCTCAGTCGGATATTGCTCAATGAGCAGCGTCTTCCAGCTCTCCAAGTCCGTGTCTGGGTTCTCATGGAGAATGTTCCATGCTGCTTCTTTCAGTTCTGCATAGAATTCATCTTCCGTGCAGTCTGTATTCCAAAACTTAAAATCGTTCATTGTTCTGCTATTACTAACTTTGCCTGCATGAGCAGATTAAAACAATACTTCAAAATCATGTGTACTCTCGTCAGGAGATACACCAATCCGGAATATTTGCATTTTCTGTATTACCAGCACAAGTTCAACAAGTTGCTTCGGTTCTACATGAAGAGATGCGACCATGCAAGCGAAGCTATCTACGAAGCTGCAAATGCCTTCTCATGGATTTATCTCTTTGATTTTACCAAGGGAGAAGAACTGGATGAAGATTTTAAGAGTTTGCTTGATTAGCTTTCTTCGTATCTCTCTCAATCCTTTTCTTGTGCAATTCGCTTTTTGCCTTTTCTTCCAAGTCTACTATCTTCTCCTGCACTGACTTAACGTGGTGCTGTTGTGGCAAGACAATCGGTATCGTAAACGAAACGTGCGACACGTTCTCCGTGTGTTCCTCGTTTGAGCCGTCAACCTTAGCGGAGAACACATGGAGTCCGCCCTTTGCGCCTCCCTTTATCATGTCCGTGCCGCCAGCGGTGATAGCCACATAAAAGGCAACTTGTGTCAATATGACATTCTTGTTGTCTATCACAATTGTCTTTTCGCCTTCACATGGAAGTGAAGGCGACACAATAGCCCCGTTCCTCAACTCTCCCTGCAACTCACTCACAGCATTGGTTATATCTGACAATGCGGTCTTTATAAATTCTTTCAGTTCCATACTTCTATCGTTTATAGCATTTCCTGCATGGAGTACGTCCCATGCTTTCTGCCTCCTGCAAACTGATTTCTTCAACACTCGCCCTGCAATTGCTCAAGCCCTTGCAGTTGCTGTACGCATGATAACGCTTTGAACTTCCTCCTGTACACACCCAGACTTTAGAGTTAGAGTCTGTCGGTACAGTCACACGCTTGTGCGAACTTCCGCATGACACACATAACAAAGCAGTACCCAATATGAAATAAACAGCCTTTTGTTTCATGAATTTCTCATTTATTGGTTTTCAAACCACATAACGACAAGACTGAACCATAGACGAATTGTATGAGCATAAGGCTAAGAACGATTGCGATGATAACGCCCATAGTTCCATGCCCTAAAAAAGACCGCCATAAAGAAATTATGTTCAAGATGGGGAACAATACGCAAAGTCCAGTTGAAATACCAAAAGCAAATTTGTTATTCTTCACTATCCAAGCAAATGGCATAAGTCCCACCATTTGCAAGAAAGTAATCAGACCCTCTATAAGTCCTCCTAAAACTATAAATGCAATTATCATTTTCCAAAAAGACAGTGACATTACCCAACTAAAAGGCAAAAGAATTGCCACATACATAATGCCCGTGTACAGCGGTGTGTATATCAGAGCCGCCAATACTTGACCTAATGACTTCATTACTTTCATTGTTTCTCTTGTTTGTTTTTATACCTTACCCTCCACCATTTTCTCGTAAACCTTTATCAGCCTCTCTTTCTCTGCAAGCAGAGCCTCAAGACTCTTTACTCGCTCAGACAAAACAACATCAGCACCAACTGTCACATTGCCAACAGAGTTGTGGCTACCAATTGCCACATTGCTGTCGGTCACATTGCCGTTCATGTTGGTATTCACGCCTTGCTGTTGTGGCGTTTCTTCTCCAGTGAGCAGCCATCTGGCATCCACGTTCAGTGATACCACAATTTTCGTCACCATATCCACAGATGGTTTGCTCCTACGTTTATTGCCAAGATAACTTGACATAGTTGTAGGCTCGACGGCAATTGCCTTTGCAAAAGCGGCTTTATTGCCGTTAAAACGCTCGTTTACAAGCATTTCCATTCGGTCATTGATTGTTTCCATACGCATTTTAATTCTTAAATAATCTTAATTGCCTATATAAATAACGGCAGATGCCTTGTTTAATAAAGGAAATTGCCTACCTTTGTGCCATAAAGTTATAAAGAAATATCGAAACAATGAAAGAAACATCTGAAAATCAGCGAAAAAACAGCCTCCTCGGGCAGCTTCGTCTGCTCGAAGTCGGTGAGACGCTGACGGTTCCTGTCAGCCGTTCGAGCTACCTCAAGTCCATCTGCACCAGCTTTGGCCTCCAGTGGGACAAGAAGTTCTCCACCACCACCAACCGCATGGAGCGCACAGTAACAGCAAAACGAATATCATAACACATCACGACAATGAAAAAGAACATCATCCTCGCAGCCCTTATCCTCGCAAGCATCGTCAGCTGCAACACCACACACCGTCTCTCCGACAACGAGCTTGCCCACATATCATGGTCAGCCTTCTGCAAGGCTTACGGCTACAACGAGCGTACCGACCACACCAACGAGCGTGCAGTAAACGACTACCTCGACTGCTGGCGCGGCTCCGTCGCCGAAGAAGAAGCGTTCCACCGTCTTGGCATCAATCCCTATGAGTAAGCCAAACCCCATCTGCGCATCGTGCCGCCAGTCGGCCAACCTCCTCAACGGCTGCTTCTGTCGGTTGATAGACCGATATGTCGAGCACGCCAAAGTACCACCATGTTCCACCAACAAAACCACAGACAAATGAAAAAGGCAATATCCATCATCCGCATCTGCATCCTCCTCACGGTAGGCTGCATTGCCACACTCTTCATCTTCGGCGAAGAACAGAGCGACACCGTCCTCGGCTTCCTCTTCCGCATCATCATCGACAAACTCGTGGGCATCGTCCTCCTCGTTCTTACGTTCATGCTCTACGAGCGCTGGAGCCACTGCGACCGCTGGATCCACATCGCTGCACACTGGCTCGACCACTTGGCAAGCGAAGACGAACCTCAACCCACCACCAAGGAGGAGTGCAAATGATATTCTTCAATTTCTCCGACCGCTGCGTCCGCTACTCCACGTTCCTCAACGATTTGGCCGCCCGGGTCGTTCATCTGCTCAAGCTCGATGCCCACGACCCCGAGTTCATCTCCCAGAACCAAGCGTTCCGCCTCTTCGGGCGAGCCAACGTGGAGCGGTGGCGCAAGCAGGGCAAGATAACGCCCCACAAGCGTCCCGGAAAGATAGAATACCGCACAGCCGACCTGCGGCTACTCCAGCGAGTGCAGCAAGACTACTTCGACAAGTAGTCGCCCATGCCGCAGATAGGCTGCTAATCGGATAGACAGCACTGACAAAGGGTTACATTAGTCGGGTTCAACTCCCACCTGCGGCTCACTGAGATTTTAAAACATACATTCACATTCAAACATCACAAGACTATGAGTAAAATAGGAATTACCGTTGAACAACTCAACGCTCTTCAGTCCACCGAGATTGTCCGCAACGATAGCGTGCGCGACAAGTTCATCCAGATTTACGAAGCCATGTGGACACCATCCACTGGTATGTCGGGCGAAGCCGCCTACGAAAAGGAGGCACGCAACTTCAACCACCTACTCTCCGAGAAAGAGGACATCCGCAAGACATGCACCCACTTCTCGCTCTTCACCTCGTTCCTCGATGTCGCCATCAGCGGTCTCTCGCTCGAACCCGGCACCAAGGCACAGGCTTATCTCCTCTCTCGCAAGATTGCCGTCGACAGCACCATGGAGAACGGACGAAAGAAGAACGTCTACGAGACGCAGTGCGTCCTCACCGTCTCCGGCTACGGCGAACTCCTGCTCCGTGCGCGTGTCGGACAGATACGCCATGCCGAC
>JBNMJN010000017.1:0-58006 GCA_050873805.1 Prevotellaceae bacterium
CACTGGAGGCGGAACTCAAGCAGAAGAGCCTGGAGACACAGAGGCTGGAGACACAGAACGCACAACTCTCCAGAAAGGCACACCAGGCAGAACTGACAAGCAGCCACGAGGACATCATGGAACGGTTCCACTTGGCATCCAAGGGGCAGTACACCCTTACGGAAGAGGACTGGAACCAGTTCATGACTGCCATCGACCAGGCATACCCCTCATTCAGCCAAAAGGTGACCAGCGCACAGGGGACCATGAAGAGGGAGCAGGAGAGGGTGTGCTACCTGCTCACGGCTGGCTTCACGCCTTCGCAGGCGTGCGCCCTCATCGGCAAGTTCTCGCGCTCGACAGTCATGCGATGGTGCAAGGAATACAGGGAGAGCCTGTAAGGTTCTATCCTTCTTGCCCAATCTTATGGAAGTCAGCATTCTGTCATCATAAACCAGCCTTCCGTTTCGCTATTATCCTTTTGAATTGGTCTTCGATATGTTGGTCATGTAAAATGTCGCCTACCAATATCACATTGTTTTTCTCATCAAGGAGAAATGTGTGGAACATATATTCGCTGGGAACATTTGGATTTGATTTCAAGAACTCCTTGTTTTTATCAAGATAGAACGGATGATTCAACTCCGCCTGATAAAAGAATTTCCAAAAATTCTCCTCACACCCTTCTTGCGGTTCAAAAATGAAATATATGAAGAAGTCGTTTTCTTCCTCATACCTGAGAAAATCCTCCCACTGAAACATTTTCTTAAGATAACATGACGTACAAAGACGGTCACTTACGAACACGCACAACTTGAGACCTCTGGATTCCCAAGGCCTGTTGACAACTAACGTGTCAGCGTCCCAACACTGCATGCGTGTCAGATTAAGATTTACTGGTACTGATTTCATTCTTGCCATCTTCTTTTCATATGATTCCCGCCCACAGGAAATTATCATAGCAGGAAAAAACAGGAAAACTATCACGCGCATCAACTTCATCATAACAGTATCAGGTCATTTGATTTCAATCGACACAACAGCAGGAAGTTGAACCTTGCCATTAAGAATGTCTTGAACGACCTTGCTGCCCTTTGCCAATTCCTTGCTATATATATCACTATTCAGAACCACACGCACCTCACCTACGCTCTCTCTTGTAAACAGGTAGTACATTTTGTTTCCTCTCACACAGAACACAGAACTTGGGAACAGTCCTTCTGGCAAGGCGGAGGCGAAGCGATATTGCCTACCATCCTTCCTGTTTACAAGTTGGTTGACAAAAATGTCCCCACATACATATCTGATTACGGCATACTCTGAGGTCTCGTAATATGTATCTACGTATTTTACGCCCTTGAAGTCGCGATATTTATCCAACTTGTCCCTGTACGCGTCTGCGATGGCCTCCTTTGTGATGAAACGCTCTTCAAAATCCAACTTCACCGTTTTCTCAATAGAGTCTCCCCTTATGACTATTGCCGAATCCGCAAAGCAAGGAACATAAAACAATCGGTCATTGACCTTATAGAAACTCAAGTCTGACGGCACGAACTCCATGTCCTGCCCCAAGTAAATCAATGGGCGAACAACCTCCTCGTCCTCAGACAACAGTCCGAATTGTAGCCCATCCTTCGCTTCTTTCTGATAGAACGAGCAAAAAAGCTTTCCCCTTTCCGTCATGCCTACAGCGTTAGGCCATGATTTCAGGATAAAAGATTCTGATTTGGCGCCATCAATAGAGAAAATGTGGACTTTCCTGGAGTTCTTCTCATAAACCAATACGTCATCTGACCCACTGGCGCAAAACCAATCGGTAATATCCGACTGATATTCATTTCTGCTCCTGCCTCTTTCTCCCAATCTTGACACGTAATTGCCCACAGAATCAAAGACCATGATTGTCTGGTTCTTCCCTTCACATTGAAGGAAGTAATACCCCGCATCATATTTAATTCTCTTGCATGCCAGCATGGAGGAGGAATCTGGCAGAGCCAAACTGGCCTCCACCTTTATCCTATACTCATTCGTGGCGAGTTCCAAAATAGCTCCTTCTTTTTGAATCGCCAGTGACTCTGCCTTGTAAGCAGAGCCCAAATTGGAAAGTGTCTCTTTGGCACATGAGGTACAAACCACAATTACCAGGGAAACTGCAAATATCCTTTTTACAGTCCTACATATCATATCGCTTTACTTATTTGCGTGGGCAAAAATGTGTGCTGGTTCTCACAAGTACTAAGCCTCTAGCTTTTCCCATGCACTGGCCAGCACCCATTGATTGGTCAAATTGTTTCACTTTTTATTATCAACCTCCATGCACGAGTTGATAGACCCAGGCATGCAAGTTCTGAATATTTTTAGCCTTTAGTTTTTCGACTTGATTTCTTGGCATAAAGTAACTTTTCTCTGATCGCATTTTGCCAACAAGTAGAATGTACAATCCAACTTCGTGCCATTAACGACATAAGAAGCACCAGGCTCGATTTTGACTCCACTAACAACAATTGGCATACTCCCATTTATCTTTGTTATTGGGCATTCTACTGATGACAACTTTGACGCATAAGCGAAATTGGGATCATCGGTATCCATCAAAGAAGAACTTGAGGAGATACACCCACATGTACAACTTGAGTTGCACGAACTGCACTTGCCCGACGATGCCAAAGTGCTCTGCAGGAAATTCCGGTCGGACTGTGTGAAGTTCAAAATTGACAGCACAGCAAATGATGCCACGCCCAAAAACAATTTTGTCTTTCTCATTTTCTAACTTGTTTAATTACACACTTACTATTTCAATGCATTGAATGTTCTTTGTCACCGCGCCGAGCACAGTTTCGCGCCAACGTGCTTTTTCCTTTCTGTGCACTCGTTCCCCCTTGGGACATCTTTTCAACAGAGGCGCAAAAAGAATCACCGTAATGAAGTTGCCCCTGCGTATACGTCCTGCATCTATCGCAAGGCAATCCTGCAAAACCATGCTTAATCCCACATATAGAAGGCACACATTTACCAAGTGCAAAGGAAGAGAGGCCATGTGAAAGACTAATGGGTTGAACCCAAACACATGGTAAAGAACCGTGTACATCAGCTGATTGAGGGAGCCTATCTGGCCGTGACTTGGAACCGTAAATATTGACTGTAATAAATAAGCATTCCAGCGGCCTACCGTAAGCGAGTTCATCACCATCCACTGGTCATCCCACTCCATCTGAAACCCATTCCAGAAGGTAGGCAAGAAAACACACACTGTGAGCTGGCAGATGCCAAGCAAAGGCATCGCATGGAGTCTCCTCTCGCTCAGCCCGCATGTCATGGGCACGTTCCCTGTATGTTTCATTCCTGTTGGCATCTGTTTTGTTTTAGTTTGTCGGTTTGTTGCAAAGTTAAAGCAATTATCTCTTATCAACCAAACGCTTCCAGCCCAGTTGCCTGTCTCATTTAGTCTCATTTTCCCGGCATGTACTATAAAATGAGCGTCTTTTCCACTGTGAGACAACCACTTACACAGAGTTGTCTCATTTAGTCTCACAGCTGTCTCATTTAGTCTCATTTTCACAAATCCACCGCTTCAAAATGGTTTTCACTATGCTTTACCCTCCCTATATATTCTATTAATATTAAGGAGTAGATGACCATTGCATCAAATGGACAGAGCATCCATCTCCTTGCACTTGTAGACGTCAACAGAAGACTCCTGGGGAAAGGGAAGCAGCATCCCCGGGCAATTTTACGGGACTGGCCTGGGCAGGGAAGCACAGTGCCTCTTTCGTCCAGCCCAGGCTGGACGAAAGGAGAAGCATGCTGCACGGCCTGGACAATCATCCTCAAACGGCCTACAAAGCTAATTGGCCCTATTCGAAGAGGCCAATAGCGGTCCAAATATATAAAGCGCATGAGGGCGTGCCAACCGTCATCGCCTGACTGTTGACACGCCCTCATGTAGGGTCACAGGGGCAACTGCCCTCCCGCGTGCTTATTTCCCGCTGAGCTTCCTGAGCACAGCCTGGGCCGCATCGACAGCCTGGGCCGCATCGACCGTGGTGTCATACACCACAGGACGGAAAGGCTCAAGGGCCTGGTGAAGCTGCTTCTGCTGTGCCGCTGTGAGTGTGGGAGTCAGGATGCGCAGTTTCTCGTAGGCCTGTATGCCCTCCACCAGCCGCTCCATGCGTATGCTGCTGCCTGTGGGGTAAGCCAGGTAGCAGTCGCCCGATGACCAGGTGACAAAGCGGCTGTCCTGGCAGGGACGAGCCGTCCAGCTGTTGTAGGCCCAGCGCAGATAGCCGTCAAAGCCCAGGGCAAAGGCATGCCAGCCCAGGTAGGCCGACTCGGCTGGATCGGAGAAGGTGAAGGTATTGGGGCGGTCGGGACCACAGCAGGTGTAGAAGGTGGTCTTCTGTCCCTTGGCACGGCGGGCATTGAGATAGTCGGCAGGCACATGGGCATCGTTGTAGGAGATGCTGATGTCGTGCATCTGGTCGATGAGCCCCGTCTCGCCCACCTTGTAGTTCATGGCGCCCTCGATGCGGTAGCCAGGGTCGGCCTCCCTCACGATGTCCCAGGCAGCCTGCAACTGGTCCATGGGCCGCTCATCCATGGCTATGCAGGTGCGCGAGAACCATCCCTTGGCCTTGAGGTGCGCTGCGAAGTCCTTGAGGAAGGGCAGGATGAGCTCGCGGTAAGCCTTCTCCTTGGGCTCGCACTTCACCTGGCGGGTGCTGTTGGTGGCACAGTCGTAATAGTCAAACACATAGTGCCAGGGCACGAGTGTGTAGCAGTCAATCTGCTGGTCTATACCGCAGTCCATCATAAACTGCACCCAGCGGTCAAACACGGTGTAGTCGTACTTCCATGTCCCGTCCACCTGGCGCATCTTGGCTATCATGCTCTCAAAGGGGTCATAGGTCTGGCTGTTCCAGGGATGCTGGATGATGGAGCAGGTGATGACCTTCTCGCCGGCATCGGCAAGCAGCTTCATGAGTGGGCGCATGTGGTCAAAGTGCTCCTGGCTCCACAGGGGGACCCTGAAGTATCGCGCCACGGCATAGGGGTTCTGCCAGAGGTCGAGGTGGAAAGCCCACTCGCTGGGTGCGGGCAGAGTGCGTGAGCACACCCGCAGGGAGAGGGGCAGGGTGAGGGTCTTGCCATCGCAGGTGACTGCCAGGGTACCCTTGTAGGTGCCCGGCCTGGCATCCTGCGGCACGCGTACATCCAGCCACAGGGGGCGGGTGGTGTGGGCTGCGACGCGCATCTCGGCCTCGGGCGAGAGGTGGTCGGGCAGGAGGAAGGAGTCGGCCTTGTTGGCATGCCAGTCGGTCATTACATAGCGCACGAAGTACTTGCGCACACAGGCCGAGGGGATGGTGTGGCTTCCGTTCTTGAGGTCGCTCACCTCCAGGGTCACGCGTGTGAGGTCAACAGGGGTGGAGAGCACAGCCTGGGCCGACACGCGCTCGCCCCTCCAGGCATCCAGCGCCAGGGACTTCCCGCCCTGGGCAGGCTGGCTGCGTGAGTAGCGCACATCGGTACTGCCCCATCGCAGGGTCACATTCTTCACTGTGGTCCAGGTCTCCTGTGCCCCAGGCTTGGGGTCAGCCAGTTCGGGCTCGGCCTGCTGCGCATGCACGGAGATGGCGGTCAATAGGGCAAGTGCCCATGTCAAGGTCTTTCTCATAGGGTTGTTCGGTTCTTACTGTCTTATGTATTTGTGGTGTGTGGCTGTGTGACTACTTGACAACCGCACTCACCTGGCTGGCTATCGCGCGCATGCCTGCGGCATCGGGATGCCCAGCCTTCTTGCTGATGTCCTTGAGCGTAATCATCTTGGCGCCCCAGTGCTCGCATGCATCCTGGGTGGCCTCGCCTATCTCGGGCTTGAGCTCGGTGTTGAGGATGAAATAGACATCGGTGTTGGGATAACGCTTCACCAGGTAGCGTGCCAGATAGCTCACGGCCGGGCGGAAGGAGTAGAGGTCCTGCTTGGAATAGCCCTCGTACTTCATCTCACCCAGGGGAGAGCCTGCCCAGGAGTCATTGGTGCCGCCGAAGACCAGGATGATGTCGGGGCAGCCCAGGTTGCTGGCACGGGTGATAAAGGAGCGGTCGGTGTAGTCATTGCCGCCATAGCCGGTGTTGCAGATGGTGGCGCCACTGTAGGAGTTGTTGGTGTCGAGCTTGAAGCCACGCTCCTGGCAGAGCAGGTGCCACCAGGTCTGTGTGACATCGGTCACATCGGTCTTCTCGGGCAGGTAAGGCTCATGGTACCACACAGCATTGCCAGCAGGCAGGAAGTTCTCGTAGGTGCTGTAGGAGTCACCCAGCACCGAGATGGAGCGTACCTTGGCCCCTGCGCCCAGGAAGAGCGTGAGGCAGAGCAGCAGCAGAAAGAGTCTGTTTCGCGTCATTGCATGTCAGTTTTAATGGAATAACGCTAACAAAGTTAGCAATAAACAGCGAAATATGCAAAGGCGTGGGGGCATTTACCGCCTCCACGCCTCAACTTTACCCATTCACTCGTATCCAGCCCACCACACTGCCAGATGCGGTATTGTCCTGATTAGGGATTCCCTGCCACCTGCTTGTGTACATACCTCACAGGGCTCTCATATTCCGTAATGCTCCCGTACAGCGACTTGCCCTTGGGCAGCACCACCGTCTTTATGACAGGGCACTTATAGAAGAAATCGCCCGAGAACACCCCCTTCCTGGTACGGCAGTAGAGCACGCACCTGCCCCCTACCCTTTCCAGCCTGTGACCCGCGAACTTGTCAACCCCTGTGCTTTTCAGCCTTTTCCAATCCTCATCCGTCACTCCCTTATGGAACACGAACTCGTCCTGGGAGGTGCGCATCTCGGAACGGGGCGACTCGGCCACCTTCTGATTTGGCCTGGACGTATTATATACCAGACTGAGCCTTGTGGCTCGAGTCACAGAAAACGGCTTGTCCGAAAGATAACCAAGCACATACGCTGGCCCATACGACAGTACCCTTTCCCTGGAGCCAAGAAACATCCCCTCCATGAGCTTCTGCACCTTGGCCGCATACGGCACGCACACGAGGTACTCCTCTGCCGCATCCAGCACCATGTAAGGCCTTGCGCTCGTCACAATCCTCACTTCTGACAAGTCCAGATAGACAAGCCTCTTGCCCGCCATCTTGCGGAGTACCATGATGTCCGCAGAATTGAGTTTCCCAGCAACAGCCAGCGAACTGCACGTGTCCTGCTGCTCCAGTGTGAACACGGAAGCCAGGGTACCAGCCTTCCTCACCTTGACGGTTGTCATGGCAAAGGTGCCTGCCGCCAGTAACAGGGCAGCAAGCAGCATTATGAAACGTCTTGTCCTCATTATTGTCCTATCCCTCACGATAAAACTCAGGAATCGTATAATGCACGGTAAAACCATTCCAGGGTATTTCCACATCGTATCCTTTTACTTTCACATTTACAGATAACAGAATAACGCTAACAAAGTTAGCAATTATCATCGACACAAGCAAAAGCCTATAGTATTTTCTGCAAAGATATCAGGGACGTAGGAGAAAGGGCGGCGGCTGGTGGCTGAGGGGGGAAGGAACAAAGGAGGGGATGGCCTTGTGCTACCTCACACTTACCTTATGCATGTCCTTTAATGCCTACATAAATTTGCTTGTTTCCGCAAACTGATGTACATTTGCGCCAAGAAACAGCAATTTCGCAAACTAATTGTCACGAAAGATTGTCTTTAACTAATAAAGTGTATGAACAAATTCTTTACTCTCATGGCAGCCTTGATGCTGCTCTGCGGCAATGCCCTGCATGCCCAGGACTATGTAATCAAGATGAAGACGGCACATGCCGTAGGCGAATGGATGGGGTTCTCCATACAGTCCAACGGAGACCCTGTGGATATTATCGGGGCTGAGTATGTGGATGGAGATTTCAAGGTGACCGCACAGGAAATCGAGTTGCGCGGAAACATTACCCGACTGGACTGCAGCAGCAACTGGCTGGAGTCAATAGACGTGAGCGGCGATCCCCTGCTGGTGGAGCTCTACTGCGACAACAACCGCCTCACCCAGGTGACTCTGGGCAACCAGCCCAACCTGACCGACCTGTATGTGGGCGACAACCAACTGACCTCAATTGACCTCTCGGGGCTGTCCGCGCTCAAGTCCATCAGCTGCTACAAGAACAGCCTGACCACGATTGATGTCAGCCACAATCCCAATCTGAAGGAAATCGTATGCCGTGAGAACAGTCTTCAGGGCACGCTCGACCTCAGTGCCAATCCCCTGGTGGAGAGGGTGGCATGCTACAACAACGGACTCACGTTTATCAAACTGGCAACGAACAACTGCGTGGGCAAGATGGAGATAGAGCGCAACAACATCAATGGCGAGAACATGACCGCCCTGGTGAAGTCGCTGCCCCAGTACAAGGAGCTCGAGGACTATGAGGACTGGTATGGCATGGATCCCCAGGGGTTCTACCCCCTGGAATACAGTTCCAGCCTGGAGCGGAACGAGCTCACAAAATCAGACCTGTCCATTCTGAAGGCTAAGGGATGGCCTGTGTATGCCGTGGACAACGTGGACGATTTTGAGGGCCTGAAGGAGGTGGATGACACCATGACGGGCATCAAGAGCGTGGGCGAGAACGAGAGCGACAACAGCAACGCACCGGCCTGCATCTATGACACCACCGGACGCAGAGTGAGCGCACGCAACGCTCATGGCGGAATCTACATCATCAAGAAAGGCAACCAGGCGAGCAAGGTGCTCGTGAGGTAAGCAGGCACTTCACGCTTGGGGCAAGCGCAGGCTTGCTCCATCGCGCAGCGGCACACTGCCCACATCACCGGAATACCATCCTGTGCAAGCATGAAGCAAGCGAGGATGCCCCGAGAAAGCAAGGGGAGGGCGCGCCAGCAAACAGGCTGGCATGCCCTCCCCTCTTTCTGTCCTTGCGCCCTGCCCCTGTGACTACTGGCCAGGAGGGGCTGGGGAATGCTTGCTGGCTCCTCTCCTCACCACAGCACAGGCTGCTGGCCATGCGCCTGCAGGTACTCGTTGCACTGCAGGAAATGCCGGTTGCCAAAGAAGCCACGGTAGGCACTGAGCGGACTGGGATGCGGACTCCTGAGCACCAGATGGCGCGAGGAATCGATGAGGGATGCCTTGCGGCCTGCGGGAGAACCCCACAGCATGAACACGAGATGCTCCCTGTGCTGGCTGAGCAGGCGGATGACCTCGTCGGTGAAGGTCTCCCACCCGTGTCCGCTATGGCTGAAGGCCTGGTGGGCACGCACGGTGAGGCAGGTGTTGAGCAGGAACACGCCCTGGCTGGCCCAGCGGCTCAGATTGCCGCTCAAGGGGATGGGGACGCCGGTCTCGGCCTGTATCTCCTGGAAGATATTGCGCAGCGAGGGCGGGAAATCCACACCATCATTCACGCTGAAGCAAAGCCCATGGGCCTGGCCCGGGCCATGATAGGGGTCTTGGCCCAGGATGACCACCTTGACCTGGCTGAAAGGCGTACTGTCGAAAGCGTTGAAGATGAGATGCCCTGGAGGATAGCAGGGACCCGAGGAGTACTCTTCATGAACAAAGCGGACGAGTTCGCCAAAGTAGGGCTTGGCAAACTCGTCGCTCAGTATCGCTTTCCAGGATGGCTCGATATTCACATCTGCCATAGGGCGGAATCAGTCTTCTATCAGGCACTTGCCTGTCATCTCCTGGGGCTGCTCCAGTCCCATGATGTGCAGGATGCTGGGTGCCACATCGGCCAGGACACCGTTCTCCACATGCGCGTGCTGGTTCTTCGTCACATAGATGAAGGGCACGGGGTTGAGCGAATGGGCGGTGTTGGGCGTGCCGTCGGGGTTGATGGCATTGTCGGCATTGCCATGGTCGGCAATGATGATGGTCTCGTAGTCGGTGGCGTTGGCAGCCTCGATGACCTCCCTGACGCACTGGTCCACAGCCTTCACGGCAGCCTCGATGGCCTCGTAGATGCCTGTGTGGCCCACCATGTCGCCATTGGCGAAGTTGACCACGATGAAGTCATACTTGTCCTCCTTGATTGCGGCCACCAGCTTGTCCTTCACCTCAAAGGCGCTCATCTCGGGCTTGAGGTCGTAGGTAGCCACCTTGGGGCTTGCCACCAGGATGCGCTCCTCGCCATCGAAGGGAGCCTCGCGGCCTCCGTTGAAGAAGAAGGTCACATGGGCATACTTCTCGGTCTCGGCCGTGTGAAGCTGCCTAAGGCCCTTGCTGGCCAGGTACTCGCCCAGGGTGTTCTTGACGTTCTCCTTGGGGAAGAGGATATGCACACCCGTGAAGCTGGCATCGTAGGGGGTCATGCAGTAGTACTGCAGGCCAGGGATGGTGTGCATGCCCTGCTCGGTCATGTCCTGCTGGGTGAGCACGATGGTGAGCTCCTTGGCACGGTCATTGCGGTAGTTGAAGAAGATGACCACGTCGCCCTCCTTGATGGTGCCATCCACAGTGCTGTTGTTGATGGGCTTCACAAACTCGTCGGTCACGCCCTCGTCGTAGCTCTCCTGCATGGCCTGCACCATGTCGGCGGCCTGCTTGCCCTCGGCATTCACCAGCAGGTCATAGGCTATCTTGACGCGCTCCCAGCGCTTGTCGCGGTCCATGGCATAGAAGCGTCCTATCACACTGGCGATGGCTGCACCAGGCACCTGCGCACAGTGGTCGGTCACCTGCTGGATGAAGCCCTTGCCGCTCCTGGGGTCGGTGTCGCGGCCGTCCATGAAGCAGTGCACATAGGTGTGCTGGATGCCATGAGCCTTGCTGATGTCAAGCAGCGTGAACAGGTGCTCAAGTGACGAGTGCACGCCACCATTGCTGGTGAGGCCCATCAGATGCACGCTCTTGCCATTGGCCTTGGCATACTCGTAGGCCGACACTATCTCGGGGTTCTTGAGAATGCTGCCGTCGGCACAGGCACGGTTGATCTTCACCAGGTCCTGATACACGATGCGGCCGGCGCCGATGTTGAGGTGTCCCACCTCGGAGTTGCCCATCTGTCCATCGGGCAGACCCACGTTCTCGCCGCTCGCGAGTAGCTGGCTGTGAGGGTATGTAGCGTTGAGATGGTCCATGAAGGGTGTGGGTGTGTTGAATATCACGTCACCCTTGCCATGATTACCGATGCCCCATCCGTCGAGGATCATCAGAAGTGCTTTCTTTGCCATAATTTATTCTCCTTTTTGTCTTTTGTATCTGTCTGCAGTGGGGCAAGGCTGTCATTCGCACGGCATCTTGCCGCACAGCCATCTACCCTGCCTCGCTGATTTTGTGTGCAAAATTACCTATTTCCACGCTCACAGCCAAGTTCTTCCGCACCGAAATCCAGTGTCATCTGTTCGGGCGGCAGCAACTGGAAGGTGAGGCGGTGGTAGGGGGTGGTGCCATGAACACGTATGGCCTGGCGGTGCGCAGGTGCGGGATAGCCCTTGTTGGAGTCCCAGTGATACTGGGGAAACTCCTGGTGGAGCCTCATCATGCACTCGTCGCGGTGTGTCTTGGCCAGGATACTGGCCGCCGCTATGCTCATGTACTTGCCATCGCCCTTGACTATGGTGGTGTGGGGCAGGTCCCCGTAGGGCTTGAAGCGGTTGCCGTCCACGATAATCTCCTGGGGGCGCACCCGCAATTGGTCAAGCGCGCGGTGCATGGCCAGGATGCTCGCGTTCAGGATGTTTATCTGGTCTATCTCGTGGTTGTCCACGATGCCCACCGCCCAGGCCACGGCCTCGCGCTCGATGACGGCGCGCAACTGGTCGCGATGCTTCTCGCTCAGCTGCTTGGAGTCATTGAGCAGGTCATTGTGGAAGTCGGGCGGCAGGATGACCGCCGCCGCATAGACGGGGCCGGCCAGGCAGCCTCGCCCAGCCTCGTCACAACCGGCCTCCACCACTCCTTCCCTGTAATATGGTAGCAACATGTGCCTGTGTACCCTACGGTCCCAGCTGTTCCGCGCGGCCTGGGACGCAGGCCGCGCGGAAACGGGGGGAATTACTGTTGTGAGATGGCCTGTCCGCTGTACTTGACATTCACGGCCACGGGGTAAGCGCCCTGGGAGTTTGCCGTGCCAAAATAGAGGGTCATCTCCATGGTGATGACACCGCTGGTGGCACTGGCACTGGTCACATACAGGTTGCTCAGGCTGTAAGTCTGGTTCTCGCTGGTGAACGTGCCCTCGCCGCTTATCCCGTCAGCAGGCACCGACAGAGTGGTCGTGTTACCGTTGCTCTGCATGTAGAGTCCCGAGAGGGTGACAGCCGACATCGTCACGCCATTGGACGAGACGGCAGGCAGTACCACCGTGGCCTCCGTCTCATTGACTGACGTGGTGGTGAGGGCTACCTGGCTGCCCTGGGTGGTGAAGTTGGCCAGCGTCTTGGCATAGGCACCCGTGCTGTTGGGCTCGGCCAGACACTGGTAAGAGCCATTGCCCGAATAGGTGTAAGTGGTGTTGGTGCCCAGCAGGTTCTTGATGATGTTGAGCCAGGTGCTGTTCTCATCACAACTGCTCACCGTGATTCCGGTGCCAAGGATGGCCAGGCAAAGGCACATCCGAAAGAAAATCTTCCTCATATCTGTTCTCATTTAATCGTTATGTCGTTTCAATAAGGTAGAGCCCCCACACAGCTCCAGGGTAGCCCCTCCCTGCTCCAGGGTAGCCCCCTCCCTGCTCCCCCAAGGGGGAGTGATTGTGTCAGCGCGGTGCGATGGCCGATGCGGCGCGGTGCGATGGCTGATGCAGCGCGGTGCGTTTTTAGCCCCTCCTGCCTGGGGAAGCCAGAGAGCCTCATCTGTCAGCCCCCCCACAACCATAAAACCGTAAAACCGTAAAACCGCAAAACCGCCCCCTACTCCAGCATGCCCCTCACGCGCTCGATGCCCTGTACCAGGGTGTCCACCTCAGCGCGGGTGTTGTAGAGGGCAAAGCTGGCACGGCAAGTGCCCTCGATGCCCAGGCGGTGCATGAGCGGCTCGGCGCAATGGTGGCCAGTACGCACAGCAATGCCCAGGCGGTCAAGCAGCGTGCCCATGTCCAGGTGGTGGATATGGCCCACCTGGAAACTCACCACGGCATCGTGGTTCCCCGCCTCCTGAGGGCCATAGATGTGCATGCCAGGCAACTGGCTCATCTGCTCCAGGGCATAGCGTGTGAGGTCACGCTCGTGAGCCTCTATCTGCTCCATGCCCAAGGCGTTGATGTAGTCGATGGCACGCGCCAGACCCGTGGAGGCCACATAGTCGGGCGTGCCAGCCTCGAACTTGTAGGGGAGCTCGTTGAAGGTGGTATGCTCGAAGCTGACGTTCTTGATCATCTCGCCACCGCCCATGTAGGGAGGCATGCGGTCGAGCCACTTCTCCTTGCCATAGAGCACACCGATGCCCGTGGGGCCATACAGCTTGTGCCCGCTGAAGGCAAAGAAGTCACAGTCCATCCCGCTCACATCAATGGGCATGTGGGGTGTGCTCTGCGCGCCATCCACCAGCACAGGCACATCATGCGCGTGTGCCATGCGCACTATCTCGGCCACAGGATTGACCGTGCCCAGCACGTTGCTCACATGCGCCACGCTCACCAGGCGCGTGCGCTCGTTGAAGAGCTGCTCCAGGACATCCAGGCACAGGTATCCATCATCGGTCATGGGAATGACGCGGATGCGTATGCCCTGCCGCTCCTGCAGGAGCTGCCAGGGCACGATGTTGCTGTGATGCTCCATCTGGCTCACGATCACCTCGTCGCCCTCGTGCATGAAGGCCTGCCCGAAGCAAGTGGCCACCAGGTTGATGCTCTCGGTGGTGCCACGGGTGAAGAGTATCTCGCGGGTGCTGCCCGCCCCTATGAAGCGGCGCACAGTCTCCCTCGCCTGCTCGTGCAGGTCAGTGGCCTGCTGGGAGAGGAAGTGCACGCCACGGTGCACATTGGCATTCACATTATAATATTCGTCCGCCATGGACTCCACCACGAGGCGTGGCTTCTGGGTGGTGGCGGCATTGTCCAGGTACACGAGCGGGTACTTGCCATACACCTTCCTGCCCAGGATGGGGAAGTCCTGGCGTATCTGCGTCAGGTCAAATGGTCTCACTTGCATAACTTACACCCCTCACACTTTGACAACTCGCCGCGCAGCCGCTTGTCCACCTGCACCTGCAGGCGGTCGCGTAGCGGCTCCAGCGGTATGGCCTCTATCACCTCGGTGATGAAGGCCGACTTGAGCAGCAGGCGTGCCTCCTGCTCCGAGATGCCGCGCTGGCGCATGTAGAACAGGGCGGCATCGTCTATCTGCCCCACGGTGCTGCCGTGGCTGCACTTCACATCATCGGCATATATCTCCAGCATGGGCTGGGTGTACATGCGGGCCGAGCGAGCCGAGCAGAGGTTGGCATTGGTCTCCTGGCTCACGGTCTTCTGCGCTCCAGGGCGCACGAGAATCCTGCCCGCAAAGGCTCCCACGGCACTGTCGTCGAGCACATACTTGTACAGCTCGCGGCTGGTGCAGTGGCCGGCCTGATGGTCGATGAGCGTGTTGTTGTCCACATGCTGCATCTTGTCGGCAATGACGCAGCCGCCCAGGGTGACCTCGGAGCCCTCGCCCTGCAGGGCCACATCGGTGCGGTTGCGCGTGTGACCGTTGAAGAGGGTGAGGGTGGTGTGGCTCACATGGCTGTCCCTGCCCTGGCGGACAAACAGACTGGAGTAGCGCGTGCACATCAGGTGGGTCTCCTCCACCTCGTACAGGTTGAGGGTGCTGCCATCGGCGGCCACCACCTCAATGACCTGGTTGGTGAGGAATCGGTGCTGGTCATGGGCACGCTCGGTGATGACCACATCGGCCTGGGCGCACTCGTCGAGCACGATGAGCAGGCGGCGGTTGACCATCACGTCGTCCACGCTGCCGCTCAGCAGGTGGCTTATCTGTATGGGATGCCCGGCGCGGATGCCGCGCGGGATGTGTACCACCAGCGTGTCCACCGCCAGCATGGTGTTGAGTGCCACCACAGGGTCGGCGGCATCGGCCACCTGCCCATAGTGCGCAGCCACAGCCTCACTGGCCTCCGAGAGGGTGGTACAGAACGGCATGCCGGCCACCTGCAGGGGAGCCAGGCTGATGCCGTAGTTGGGCGCGAAGTCGGCCTGCACGTCGGTATATTTGTAACGCTCCACCTTGCGCGAGGGGAAGCCCTGCTCGCTGAAGGTGCGGAAAGCGGCCTCGCGTGCCGCGTTCATCACAGGACAGCTGCGCGCGCTGATGGTCGCGGCGGCCTCATGGTAGAAGTCGATGTACTGCTGCTCGGCGTTCACACTCCCACCTCCTCCCTGATCCAGTCGAAGCCACGCTCCTCTATCTCGAGGGCGAGCTCTGGCCCGGCGGTCTTGACGATGCGGCCATCGATGAGCACATGCACGATGTCGGGCTTCAGATAGTCCAGCAGACGCTGGTAATGAGTGATGACGATGGCGCTGGACTGTGGCGTGCGCAGCTTGTTGAAGCCCTCGGCCACGATGCGCAGGGCATCCACGTCGAGGCCCGAGTCGGTCTCGTCCAGTATGCTGAGTGCAGGCTCGAGCATGGCCATCTGGAATATCTCGTTGCGCTTCTTCTCGCCTCCCGAGAATCCCTCGTTGACGCTGCGGCTGGTGAGCTTGCTGTCCAGTTCCACTATCTTGCGCTTCTCGCGCATGAGCTTGAGGAAGTCGGCAGCCGAGAGGGGCTCCTCGCCATGATACTTGCGCTTGGCATTGAGGGCGGCGCGCATGAAGTTGACCATGCTCACGCCCGGTATCTCCACGGGCTGCTGGAAACTGAGGAAGATGCCCTCGTGGGCGCGCTCCTCGGGCTTCATGGCCAGCAGGTCCTTGCCGTTGAAGGTGATGCTGCCCGCCGTGACCTCGTAGGCGGGATGTCCCACGATGACGTTGCTGAGCGTGCTCTTGCCCGCTCCGTTGAGTCCCATGATGGCATGCACCTCGCCGTCCCTGACGGTGAGGTTCACGCCCTTCAGTATTTCCTTGCCATTGATGCTGGCATGCAGGTTCTGTATCTGTAACATATCAATGTCATTTTACTCTATCATCAACACTGGGCAAAGTTGAATGTCTGCTCCATCCTGCCCATCCCTATTCTCTTGTCATATAGATAGGAGATGTCAACCGTTGCCCCGTATTCCAGAAAATGCTCCATAAAGCGTTTCCTCTCAACTCCCCAGTAAACCAGACAACAAGCCATGGGAGCACCCTTACCTGTGTCCCGTCCATTCTCCAGGAAGCGAAGTCTCGTGTCGTACAGGAAGCAGATGGCACTCGCCTGGCCAAACACACAGTTCTTCCAATGCCCAGTATTGGGCGCAACAGGTATCAGCGCGATAATGTCCGCACCGTATTTCCTGTGACTATCCACACACTTGCACAACCAGTCCTTGATGGTTGTTCCGCGTTCCCTGTCAGATCCGTATGGCGGATTTACATAGACTGTCCTGCTGTTCCACTCCTCCTTCAGGCCATCATGTTGTGGAAGCATATACTCCACATCAGCATGTACCACAGAATAAGGATTGGAACATGGATCAAGCCCTATGTGCCCGCCCCAGAACCGCTTCACGGCATCCACATACTTGTGAGGCGTCCCCCAACTCTGGCTCAAGGTATTGACACTCCTTCCTGCCGTCATCCTATTGTCTCCTTTCCTTTGTTTGCCAGTCCAAGCAACGAACTTCTCAGAGTAGCGACACTCCTTTCCTCTGGGGATATCACGTTGAACCACCCCTCGACCTTGGCAATGTTTTTGTGGAAGAAATTGCATAAAGCCTCGTGGGCAGCCTTGTCAATCTTTGTCTTAGTAAAGACATTTGCCTTTTTCCCTTCCTTATAACTGGCGGCAAAAGCCTTTCTCACTGCCGCATACTGACGATTAGGACGAAGAAGCAGCGTAGAGATGAACTCAGCCAACCCTGCGTCCGTCAAGAAAAGAAGCCAGTCATAAGAGTTAGCAAGCACCTTCAACTCCTTGTTCTTGTTCGCTGCCGTAAACCAGTTGCCATGGTTGCTCACTACACCAATAGACAAGATAAAGTCATCGGGTAGGGTTTCCTCTGCCATCACCTCATCAAGAAGTTGGCCGTAGGGCTTCAGCACAGGAGTTCCGTTCTTGCATATCAGGCCGTAGCGCTGTCCATCTACCCACACCTTCTGTAGGGATGATGTCATCTGCGCGACGTATGCCCCCTGCTTGGCCTTCTCTATGGTCTGAGGGCCTTTCTTGTATCCGTCCTCCACTCCTACACGCTTACACTCAACCATTGCAAAGGGAGTGTCCTGCTGCAAGGCTACATGAATGCCGTCACCATGCAAGTTGGCTACCAGCAACATCCCGTCTCCTTCAGCCAAAAGGCATGAGTTCCTGAGCGTATTGCTGGTATCCAAAAGGGAACCCGACTTCTTCTTGATACAAGATGATGCCCATGTTGCATCCAAGGCCCCTAATATCTTTGTAGAGGTGACAGGTGCTGTATGGGGAACATCCAGCCTTGCCTTTCTAAGAACTGGGTACAGGGTGAACTCTACATTATGCGTAATCTCCTTGTCCCCAAACTCTGGCAAGCCTCTCTCAATGGAGATATAGTCACATAGTTCCCATTCTCTAAGTAAATAGTAAGTAATCAGCTCTACCATTGTACCTAAAGCTCTGCCCGCAGCCTTCTTCGCATCTTTTGTATGCGAAAACACTGTGTCCCTTAACACATTCTGCAACGTATCTATTGACTGGTAACTCATTTCGTCACTTTTTATCCCACCGACCCCTCGAGCGACACGCCCAGGAGCTTCTGGGCCTCTACCGCAAACTCCATGGGAAGCTTCTTGATGACTTCCCTGGCATAGCCGTTGACTATCAGGCTCACGGCCTCCTCGGTGCCAATGCCACGCTGGTTGCAGTAGAAGAGCTGGTCCTCGGATATCTTGCTGGTGGTGGCCTCGTGCTCCACGATGGCCGTGTCGTTGTGCACATCCATGTAGGGGAAGGTGTGCGCGCCGCACTTGTCGCCCAGCAGCAGGGAGTCGCAACTGCTGTAGTTGCGCGCGTTCTCGGCCGTGGAGGCCACCTTGACCAGTCCACGGTAGGCATTCTGGCTGCGTCCCGCGCTGATGCCCTTGCTGATGATGGTACTCTTGGTGTTGCGCCCGATGTGTATCATCTTGGTGCCTGTGTCGGCCTGCTGGTAGTTGTTGGTCACCGCCACGCTGTAGAACTCGGCCTGGGAGTCATCGCCCTGGAGCACACAGCTGGGGTACTTCCAGGTGATGGCGCTGCCCGTCTCCACCTGGGTCCAGGACAGGCGGCTGCGCGCTCCGCGCAGCTGCCCGCGCTTGGTGACCAGGTTGAGCACACCACCCTGGCCATTGGCATCGCCCGGATACCAGTTCTGCACGGTGCTGTACTTGACCTCGGCATCCTGCATGACCACAATCTCCACAATGGCTGCATGCAACTGGTTCTCATCGCGCATGGGCGCGGTGCAACCCTCGAGATAACTGACGTAGGCATTGTCGTCGCACACAATGAGCGTGCGCTCAAACTGCCCAGTGCCACGCGCGTTGATGCGGAAATAGGTGCTCAGCTCCATGGGACAGCGCACCCCCTTGGGAATATACACAAAGGAGCCGTCGCTGAAGACCGCCGAGTTGAGCGCGGCAAAGAAATTGTCCTTGTAGGAGACCACGGTGCCCAGGTACTGCCGCACCAGGTCGGGATGGTTCCTCACGGCCTCGCTGATGGAGCAGAAGATGATGCCCCGCTCCTGCAACTTGTCGCGGAAGGTGGTCTTGACGCTCACGGAGTCCATCACCGCATCTACGGCCATGCCACTCAGGGCAAGCCGCTCCTCCAGGGGAATGCCCAGCTTGTCAAAGGTCTTCACCAGCTCGGGATCCATCTCCTGCGCGCCGTCCTGGGCTTTCCTCTGCGTAGGGTCGGCATAGTAAGAGATGTCCTGATAGTCAATCCTGGGCATGCGCAGGTGTCCCCATGCGGGCTCCTCCAGCGTCTGCCAGTGGCGGAATGCCTTCAGGCGGAAGTCAAGCAGCCAGTCGGGCTCGCCCTTCTTCTCCGATATAAGGCGAACCACATCCTCTGACAAACCCTTTTCTATGATATCTGTCTGCACGTCGGTAGTGAAGCCATAAGCGTACTTCTTGGCCGCCACCTCACGCACAAAACTATTCTTATCCTCCATCTGTAACCTTTCTCCTTATGTGGCTTCCCCATCGGAAGCCAATATCCTATAGACAGCCACGGGTATCTCGCGCAGCGGCGAGCACAGGCGTGACTGCTGCATGGTGTCCTCACCCACAATGCCTACGGCCGACAGCACCCACACCAGCGCGCCAAGCACGAAGCCGTACTTGAAGAAGCCTACCAGGGCACCGCCTATCTTGTTGGCTATCCCCAGGATGCAGAGCTTGTCGAGCACCGTGGAGAACAACTCGCCCACCAGCCCCAGCGCGATGGGGACACCCAGCCAGATGAGCACGAAGCACACCCCGCTGACCAGCGTGGGGTGCTCGCTCTCGGGAGCCAGCGAGGTCCCGAGCACCGAGCAGAACGCCTTGGCCAGCAGGAAGCCGATGACAATGCCGCAGAGTGACACCGCCTGGCGAACCAGGCCGCGTGCCCAGCCCTTGAGCGTGCCCAGCAGCCACAGCACTACCAGTATCCAGTCTATCACAAGCATATACTGTACTATGTGTTGGTCCTGTGGCTTAGAGCTTGGCCTTCACCTCGACCTCCTGGAAGGTCTCGATGATATCACCCTCACGCAGGTCGTTGTAGTTGACCAGGGACAGACCACACTCAAAGTTGGTGGTCACCTCCTTCACATCGTCCTTGAAACGCTTGAGCGCGTTGATAGCACCGGTAAACACCACGATGCCATCGCGTATGACGCGCGCCTTGTTGGAGCGGCTTACCTTGCCCTCCATCACATAAGCGCCTGCCACGGTGCCCACCTTGCTGATGTGATATACCTGGCGCACCTCCACCTGGGCGGTCACCTCCTCCTTGATTTCGGGAGAGAGCATGCCCTCCATAGCGTCCTTGACCTCCTCGATGGCATCATAGATGACGCTGTAGAGGCGGATGTCAACGCCCAACTGGTCGGCCAACTTGCGTGCGGCAGCCGAGGGACGTACCTGGAAGCCCACGATGAAGCAGTTGTCGGCAGCGGCTGCCATGTTGACATCGCTCTCGCTTATCTGGCCCACCGCCTTGTAGATGACGTTGACCTGTATCTTCTCGGTAGAGAGTTTGATGAGGGAGTCGCTCAGAGCCTCGATAGAGCCATCCACATCGCCCTTGATTATGAGGTTCATCTCCTTGAAGTCACCCAGGGCGATACGGCGGCCCAGCTCGTTGAGGTCAAAGCGCTTCATGGTGCGCAAGCCCTGCTCGCGAGCCAGCTGCTCACGCTTGCTGGCAATCTCGCGCGCCTCCTGGTCGGTGTCCATCACATGGAAGGTGTCACCTGCCTGCGGGGCGCCATTGAGTCCGAGCACGGTGGCGGCCTGGGCCGGGCCTATCTCCTTGACGCGCTGCCCACGCTCGTTGAGCATGGCCTTCACACGTCCGTAGTTGGTGCCGGCCAGCATGATGTCGCCCACATGCAGGGTGCCGTTGCTCACGAGCACGGTGGCCACATAGCCACGTCCCTTGTCCAGGCTGGACTCTATGATGGAGCCCGTGGCCTTGCGGTTGGGATTGGCCTTCAGGTCAAGCATCTCGGCCTCGAGCAGCACCTTCTCAAGGAGCTCCTTCACACCGATGCCCTTCTTGGCACTGATGTCCTGGCTCTGGTACTTGCCGCCCCAGTCCTCGACCAGGAAGTTCATGGCAGCCAGTTCCTCCTTGATCTTGTCGGGATTGGCATTGGGCTTATCAACCTTGTTGATGGCAAACACAATGGGCACATTGGCCGCTGTGGCATGGGCAATGGCCTCCTTGGTCTGGGGCATGACATCATCGTCGGCAGCGATGATGATAATCGCGATATCGGTCACCTGCGCGCCACGGGCACGCATGGCGGTGAATGCCTCGTGGCCGGGAGTGTCGAGGAAGGTCACATGGCGGCCGTCCTCCAGGGTCACGTTGTAGGCGCCAATGTGCTGGGTGATGCCACCTGCCTCACCGGCGATGACGTTGGTCTGGCGTATATAGTCAAGCAGCGAGGTCTTTCCATGGTCCACATGTCCCATCACGGTCACGATGGGAGCGCGGGGCACCAGGTCCTCCTCGTCGTCCTCGATCTCGGTCACAGCCTCGCTCACCTCGGCACTCACATACTCGGTGGTGAATCCAAACTCCTCGGCAACGAGGTTGATGGTCTCGGCATCCATACGCTGGTTGATGCTGACCATGATACCGATGCTCATGCAGGTGGCGATGACCTGTGTCACGGGCACGTTCATCATGGTGGCAAGCTCGTTGGCAGTCACAAACTCGGTGAGCTTGAGCACCTTGCTCTCTGCTGCCTGTGCCTCCATCTCGTTCTCCACGCCCTGTCGTATGGCATCGCGCTTCTCGCGGCGGTACTTGGCGCCCTTGCCCACCTTGTTGGTCTTGTTGGTCAGGCGAGCCAGTGTCTCGCGTACCTGCTTTGCCACCTCCTCGTCGCTCACTTCGGGCTGCACGGGTGCTGGCTTGCGCTGGTTCTTCTGCTTGTTCTTGTTCTTTCCGCCTGCGTTCTGCTGGTTGGAGCCGTTGCCTCCGTTGCCCTTGCGCTGGCCGTTCTGGTCCTGCACCTGGCTGGCAACAGCATTCACATCCACACGCTCCTTGCCCACACGCACACGCTTCTTGCGGTCGCCTCCGCCCGCAGCATTCTGGGCATTGCCACCGCCGTGGTTGCGCTCATCGCGCTCGCGGCGTTTCTCCTCGCGGCTTTTCTTGCGCGGGCGAGTGCTTGAGTTGATGGTCGAGAGGTCTATCTTGCCCAGCACCTTGGGGGCGGTCAGGGTGGCGGTGTTCAGGCGGTAGGCTCCATTCACCTCGGTGCCTGCCTCGGCAGCCCTCTGCTCCACCGACTGTGGCTGTGCCGTAGCCTTGGGGGCGGGAGCCGGGGTGGCCTGGGGCTTCGCCTCGGCAGCAGGCTCCTGTGCCTTGGGGGCGGGAGCGGGCTTGGGCTCCTGCACTGGCTTGGGTGCAGGAGTGGCCTGGGAAACCACAGGAGCCGCCTTCTTCTCCTCTACCTGGGGAGCCGGGGCGGCCTGGGGAGTCACAGCCTCGGGCTTGGGCTGCGCTACAGGCTCACGCTTGGGCTCAGCCTTCCGTATGGGCATGCCATGCCTGTCCAGCTCGATGTGGCCCACTACCTTGTAACTTGCCTTGGGCTTGACAGTGGTCACTTCCTCGGCCTGGCGCTTCTGCTTCGATGCCTCCTTGCGCTCCTTGGACCTCTCCTGGCGGTTCTGTATCAGTTGTGTGGCCTCGGAGCGGAGTCCCTTGTCCGAACTGAATTCCTTCTGCAGGAGCGCGTACTGCTCCTCGGTGATCTTGTAGTTCGGGGTTTCCTCCACATCCTCGTAGCCCTTCTTCCTCAAGAAGGCCACGGCGGTCTGCAGCCCGATATTGAATTCCTTTGTTACCTTATTTAATCTAACGCTCATTCTGTATGCTTTGTTCTACGTTGCTTGCTTGTTCTCCCCTACACTGCCATCTTACTCGAATTCTGATGCCAGAATCCTCAGTACCTCGTCCACGGTCTCCTCCTCGAGGTCGGCACGCTGGATAATCATCTCGCGAGGTGCGCCCAGCACGTCACGCGCTGTGTTGAAACCAATCTTCTTGAGCTCGTCGATGACCCAGGGCTCGATGTCGTCCTTGAACTCGTCCAGGCTCACATCGTCATTGTCGGCATCGTCCACCTCACGGAACACGTCGATGGTGTAGCCTGTGAGCATGCTGGCCAACTTGATGTTCATGCCGCCCTTGCCGATAGCCAGCGACACCTGGTCGGGGTCAAGATAGACCTCGGCCTTGTGCTCTTCCTCGTTGAGCACAACGCTGTTGACCGTGGCGGGCCCCAGGGCACGGGTTATCATCAGCTGGGGGTTTGCCGTCCAGCACACCACGTCGATGTTCTCACCGCGCAACTCACGCACGATGCCATGCACGCGGCTTCCCCTCACACCCACACAGGCGCCCACGGGGTCGATGCGGTCGTCATAGCTCTCCACGGCTATCTTGGCACGCTCGCCGGGGATGCGTGCCACCTTGTGGATGGTAATCAGGCCGTCCTGTATCTCGGGCACCTCGGCCTCGAGCATGCGCTGCAGGAAGGCGGGGTCGGTGCGGCTCAGGATGATGCGGGGAGTACCGTTGGAGTTGTCCACACGCGAGATGACGGCACGGGCCGTCTCGCCCTTGCGGAAAAAGTCGCCAGGTATCTGCTCGGTGCGCGGAAGCAGCAGCTCGTTGTTCTCATCGTCGATGAGCAGTGTCTCGCGCTTCCAGGTCTGGTACACCTCGGCTGTCACCACCTCGCCGATGCGATCCTTGTACTGGTTGTACAGGGTGTCGTGCTCGAGCTCAAGGATACGGCTGGCCAGGGTCTGGCGCAGGGTGAGGATGGCGCGGCGGCCAAAGTCGGAGAACTTCACCAGCTGGCTTACTTCCTCGCCCACCTCATAGTCGGCCTCAATGGCACGGGCCTCGGTGAGGGAAATCTCCAGGTTGGGGTCCTTGACCTCGCCATCGGGCACCACAGTACGGTTGCGGTAGATTTCGAAGTCGCCCTTGTCGGGGTTCACAATCACATCGTAGTTCTCATCCGACCCGTGTATCTTGGCTATCACGCTGCGGAAGCACTCCTCAAGCACGCTCACCAGTGTGGCACGGTCGATGTTCTTGGTCTCCTTGAACTCTGCAAAAGAGTCAATGAGATTCACTGTCTCGGTAGTCTTTGTTGCCATTATATCCTTATTTTATCTTTATCAAGTATTTTGTATAGGCCACCTCATCGAAGTTGAAGTGCCGTGTCACCAGCTTGTTCACGGGACGCTTGCGCCCCTCCTCCTTCACCTTCTCCATGGCCTCGATGCTGAATCCGCTGTCGTCCACGGCAACCAGCACGCCCTTGTGCTTGTGCCCGTCCTGCGTCTGCGTCTCCACATCATGCCCTACATGAATCTCGTACTGCCGCCTCACGCGGAAGGGCTGCCCCAGTCCTGCGCTGCCGACTTCCAGTTCATAGTCTTCCTCCTCCCTGCTGATCTTCGACTCGATGTGGCGGCTCAGGTCCGCACAGTCCTCTATCCACACACCATCGGCGTGGTCTATCTCTACGGAAATTCTGTCATCCGCGCTGATGTCCAAATCTACCAGGAAGTAGTCCTTACCCTCCAGCCATTCCTCCACGGCCTGCTGAACTGCTGCTTTGTTAATCATGTATCTCGCGTTATTACATTTGTATAAACAAATGTGAGGAACTTGTCAAGCCCCTCACATCCATCTTTTCATTGGCAAAGGTACGGCATTTCCCACGAATGCACAAGGCTTTACGCGGAAAAGTTGCCATCTGGCCCACATACGCAGCGGGCGTGCCCACGGCCTGCCACCGCTGTCCCTCCCGCTATGGGGCCGACAGGGGCGCAGCCTGGGGCAGGCACAGGTAGAGGAACATCCCTGCCGCCATCAGCACCACCAGTGCCATGGCCAGGATGCCCCACATGAAATTGCGGTTGTGCCGTCCTATGTTTCTGTGTCTCATTTTCCCAGTATCTTGTTGTACTCTTCCTGGCTGGCCAGTATCTCCACAGCCCTTTTCACATCCTTGTCCGTGGACGCAAGCCGCTTGGCAAGCGCTCTATGCATGCATGCGTCCAGCACTATCTCGCCCTCGAGGAGTGTCTTCACCTGGTCACGGAAATGCTCCAGTCCCGCCAGGGCATCCTTGGAGAATATCTGTTTCAGGGCATCCATCTGTTCCTTGGCCTCATCGGCATATCCCTCGCTCTCGGCCACGCTGCGCAGGAAATCCAGCACCTCGCCGCTGCGACGGGTCAACTTCAGGCCGCTGTCCCGTATATACTGGACAAACTCATCATACTCTGCGTCGCTCAGCGAGAAAGTCACGGGGTCAATACTCCCCGCATGCTCGCGGGCATAACGGGTGGTGAAGGCGAAGAACTCGTCACTGGCAGTGAGGTCGTAGAGCATCGTGGGCAAACTGTCGGGCTGCGCCTTCACATCGGGCATCACGCCTCCGCCGTCCCGCACCTCGCGCCCGCCGGCTGTGTGAAACACATGCGTGAGGCTGTCGGGAAGCGTCTTGGCCGAGCCATCGGCATTGAGGTGGCGGTAGTCATAGGCTTGTATGCAGCGTCCCGAGGGGATATAGTACCTGCACGTCGTCATCTTGAGCGTGCCTCCATCGTTCAACTCGCGCACGCTCTGCACAAGTCCCTTGCCAAAGGTTCGCTCTCCCAGGAGCACCGCCCTGTCCAGGTCCTGCATGCCTCCTGCCAGTATCTCGGAGCACGAGGCCGACCCTCCGTCCACCATCAGCACGATGGGCATCAGGGTGTCCACTGGCTCCAGTGCCGTGCGATAGTCGTAGTTGGTACTGGGCAATTTGCCCTTGGTGCTCATCAGATGCTGTCCGCGCGGCAAAAACAGGCTTGCGATATTGACACACTCATCTACCGCCCCGCCACCGTTGCCGCGCAAGTCAAGCACCAGTGAGCGGATTCCCTGCCCGCGCAGTTCCTCAAGCGCATCACGCACTTCACGGAAAGCCCCCTTGCGGAAAGCCTCCAGAGCGATATAGCCCACGCTGTCACGCAGGACGCCCCAGTAGTTCACACTGGGCATCTGTATGGTCTGGCGTGTCAGGTGGAAGTTCTTCTCCTCACTGCCTCGGCGCACCTTGATATCCAGCGAGGTGCCAGCCTCGCCCCGAAGCATCTCGCTCACCTTGTCCACTGATACCCCATAGGTATCATGCCCGTCCACGCTCAGCAGGATATCGCCTGCCAGCAGGCCCGCCTTCTGACTGGGCGTGTCCTCATAGGGCTCTCCTATCATCGTGCGCTTCTCCTTCCTGTTGTAACGCACCATGCTTCCTATTCCCGCATACTTGCCTGTGGACATCTGGCGCATCTCGTCATCGCCCTCGGGATAGTAGTCGGTGAAGGGGTCCACCTGCCGCAGCATGGATCGTATGCCCCATCCTATCACCGTGTCGGCATTGAGGGTATCGACATAGAAGAGGTCCAGCTGCTTGTATATGTCCCCAAAGAGGTTCAGGTTGCGCTCAATGACGGAATTGTTGTTCTCCTGCCCCCGCGCTGCAGTGGCCATGGCCAGCAGCAACAGCACTAATATATAATGTGTACGTCTCATTGTCCCAATATCTTTTCCACGCGCTCACGGCATGCCGCCCACGTCGTCTCATCCAAATCCGTGCCCATCACCTGTATGGCCTGCTCGCCCAGCGCAGCTCCACAGCGCAGGCACTGCTCCACGCTCCCCCCATGAGTGTGGGCATACAGGAATCCGGCGGCAAAGAAGTCGCCTGCGCCTGTGGTGTCGGTCACCTCCACACGCCTGGCTTCCACCCTCGCCTCTTGCGCGCCACATCTCGCAGCCGCGCCATCGGCTCCCATTTTCACCACCGCCATGTGGCACATGGCAGCCATCTCCCTGAGTGCGTCAAGGGGGGACTTGCCGCCTGTGAAGACACGGCTCTCGTCCTCGTTGGCAAACACCACATCCACATAGTCGCTCACCAGGCGGCGGGCAAACGCGACATCCTCGGCCAGCACATTGTAGCTGGCAAGGTCCATGCTGGTGGGCACGCCCATCTGGCGTGCCAGCTGTCCGATGCGCTCTATCAGGGCATGGTCCTGCACCAGATATCCCTCGATGTGAAGCCATTCCACTCCATCAAGCAGCGACTCGGTAATCTCACTGGCACTCAGGGTAGATGCGGCTCCCAGGCAGGTGCCAAAAGTGCGCTCGCCCGTGGGAGAAACGAATGTGCTGGCCACACCAGTGTGAAGAGGGGAATGCAAGAAGCGCACCTCGGCTCCACGGCTGCGATACACGCTGGAGAGCAGGGCTGCATCATCATCATCGCCCACCTTGCCCACAAACAGACAGTCGCCGCCCAGCGCAGCCAGAGCCTTGATGGTGTTTCCTGCACTCCCGCCTGCCGACTTGCACGGATGAAGGGGTTCCATCAGTTGTGCCAGAGCTCTCCGCCTGGTGTCATCAATGAGCTGCATGCCACCTCGCGGCAAACCAGCCTGGTCAAGCAATGTGTCATCCTGGAGATGCACAAGCGCATCCACCAGTGCGTTGCCAATACCTGCTATTTTCACTTTATATGCTTATTTTTCTGCAAAGATATTGCATATTTACAAAAAAACCTCTACTTTTGCAACGCATTTGAGGCACACACTTCACATTGCATACCGCATTGCTTCAGTAGCTCAGTTGGTTAGAGCACATGACTGTTAATCATGGGGTCGTTGGTTCAAGCCCATCCTGAAGCGCAGGCAAGAAAGCCCCGCAAGACGATTGTCCTGCGGGGCTTTTTGTGTATATGCGTGTGCCATCCTGGCAGGCTCGCCCTGAAACTCACACACAAGGAACGGAAAATCCGAATCCAAGGAACAAGAGATTCACACGCAAGATGCTGAGAACTTGTGCGGGATGGTCTGATATTTCACCTCCAAGAAACTAACGGTTTGCACGCGGGAAGCGAAAAACTCGTGCGGAAGTAGCAGAAGATTCACACGCGAAGGAACAAAATTCACGCTTAAAGGGGCGGAAGTTGAGAGGCTGCTTACCTGCATGGCAATGCGTGGGAGACTGCCCTGGCGGTGTCCCGCAAGCCTGGCTCTCACCTTCCGCCCTCTATGTAACACTGTGGAATCAAGTTCCGCCCAGCACTCAGGCATTGCCAGCCGAGGGAGGCAAGGGCATCTCGGAGGCAGGCTTCTGGCGGGGGAAACGCAGGTTTTCACGCACAATCTGGCGGGGGTCCATCAGGGGGAGGATAAGGCGGGGCAGACCTGCCTCCTCGCTCTTGACAGAGAGCATGCCACGCGCAGCACCCAGGGTAACATCGGCCAGATGACATGCCAGTTCGGCTGGCACAATCCACTGGTCGCCCTGCAACTGGTAGAGCGCGCTCCAACTTTCGCGGGAGAACTCTATCACGCCCTGCGCCCCAAAGATAAGCTGGGTGATGTCGTTCTTCTTGTACTCCACATTCATGTTGCACAGCACCATACGCTGGGCGGTGTCGGCATTGAACTGAATCTGGTTGCCGATCTGCATGTCTCCCTCTGGCCAACTGTTGGCGAGGTTGACAAACTGCAACAGGCGCACGTCCTTGAGACGGAACTGCAACTGTATCTCTTTCTTCTTTTCCATATTATATATATAATGAATAGTTGTTCACATTTAAGCCCAAGCCAGTATTCGTTTTCTGCACGAGCATCCAAGCCTGGCGCAGGACTGGCCTTTCCACCCGTTTCCAGGCTTCTTTTCTTAGTCGGCACAGACTTCTGGCAGTTGCGATGAAGGCATGTCACGGCATCAATGCGCACGCACAATGACGGCGTTGAGGTAGTAGAACCGGTGAGCATTGGTGTTGTGCGTTCCCGGCATCACACTCAGCGTAACCCGCCCATCATCAGAGGGACGCACGCCCTTGAAGCGCACCACCCCGGTAGAGTTGTTGGCTGGTTCTATCGACTCAGCCTGGCTCTCCTGCCCTTGCACCACGAAAGTAGTCTGCCGGAAGTCCTTGCAACCCTCGCGCGAGGCATAGATGACGAGGTCGTACCTGAGCGTGGGATTGAGATGTCCCAAGGTGTATTCGGCCATCGGACGCGCCTGCGCATTGCCAAACTTGCCCGTGGCATAGCCCCACAGCGCAGTCATGCTCACCCTGGCAGGCATGAGCATGCGGGTGAGGGTGTAGGAAGCCCCATTCTGGTTGCCGCCCGCCATGGGCTGCGTGGCAGTAAGCGTGATACCCGTGGGGTGCTGGCTCTCATCAAGTATCCAGGTATGTGTGCGCCGGTCGGTACCGATGTCGTTCCATGAGCGGTCGCCACAGGAGCCCTGGCCAAAGTTCAGCTTGACCTTGCCAGCAGGTTTGATGTCATTGCGAAGCGCATAGCCCACACCGCTCATATCAGCCACCTCGTAGGGAGTGGCACAAGCCTTGTGGGCTGCCATCTGGCATGTGAGCGCAGTGACAGCATCCACACCCTCGGGGCGGAACTTAAAGCCCACGGGGGAGATGCCAGTAAGTCGCTCGAGCCAGGTGCATGCTGCCGTGTAGCGGCCAAACTTGAGGTCGAGGTGATAGCCATCGCGGCACAGGTTGTCGCCCAGCCACGAGGAGCGCGCATTCTGTATGGCGGTACCGCAGGGCACCAGGAAGGTGAGTTCAGGATGCGCTGCCATGGCCATCTGGACGGCATTGTCGATGCTGTCGTACATGGCCTGCTGGCTACTCCCATAGTTGGCAAAGCCACCATGAGTAGAGTCGTGCGAGTAGGCCCACGTCATGTGGAAGCCCATCTGCACCTCGGGGTTGGGACACAGGCTGGCAGCATACTGGAGCAGTTCGCTCATGCACGGTTCGTAGGTGCCATACAACCCCGACTCTGGGCTGGCCTGCTGCACTGTGATATAGTCCCATGGCTCGTCCTGCAGCATTGTCCTCAGTGCCGTGTGCGTCCTGTTGGTGCGCACGCCGTTCACTACCTTGCGGTACTCAAAGGTGTTGTTCTCCTCGGTGACATCCCGCCAGTGCGAGGCAAAGCCCTGCCCTCCACGGTAGCCGTTGCCGATAATCATCTCCACACCCGCCTCGCGTCCCAGTTCGTACAGATACTGCTCTACGGCATCCTGCGAGAAACTGTTGCCGATAGCAAACACGCGCAGGGTGTCGCCTCCTCGTGCCTGCAGCGGCATCATGCCGAGCAGCGCAAGCAGAGCGCATGCGAGTCTCCTCGATGCGTGTGTGAGTTGTTTCGTCCTGTCCATTGCGTCTTGTTGTCCTTTTCATCCAGGCACCCACGCCCAATGGCGCGCTGTGCCCGCATCGTCTCATCAAAAAGAGACACCGGACGGAGCAGGGTTACTCCCTGTGCCCCGCCCGGTGTCCCGGATTGCCAGACCGTGGTCTGGAGATTACTTCTTGCTTGTCTTGCTCATTGTCAGGTAGGCCACGGGGGCAGCCACAAAGATTGATGACAAGGTGCCAAAGATGACACCGAGAATCATGGCAAAGGCAAAGCTGCGTATGCTTGCGCCACCGAGGCAGAAGATAACTGCCAGCACGATAAACGTAGATACAGAGGTATTGATGGTACGGTTCAGGGTATTGTTCAGCGAGGTGTTGAACAACTCCTTCTTCTCGTGGTTGGGATACAGGCCCAGATACTCACGTATGCGGTCAAACACCACCACCTTGTCGTTGATTGAATAACCGATGGCAGTCAGCACGGCACCGATAAAGGTCTGGTCAATCTCCAATGAGAAGGGCATCCAGCCCCAGCAGATGGAGTACATACCCAGGATGAGCAGGGTGTCGCAGGTAAGCGCCACGATAGAGCCCACCGAGAATGCCACGTTGCGGAAACGCACCAGGATGTACACGAAGATGGCTGCCAGTGCCAGTATCACACTGATGATGGCGCCATAGGTGATGTCCTCGGCCACCGAGGGGCCCACCTTCTGGCTGCTGATGATAGAGCCGCCAGCACGCTCGTCGCGGTTGATGAAGTTCTCCAGAGTAAGGTCGCTGGCCAGGAGCTTGCCGTCCTTGAGCACATTGAAGAGCTTCTCCTCAATCTCGTGATCGACATCCACGCCATCCTCATTGATACGGTAGTTGGTGGAGATACGGATAGTCTTGCCGTCGGTACCCAGGGCGATGGCGCTGGTGTTGCTCTCGGGGAAAGCCTCGGCGAGCAGTGTGCGCACGGTCTCGGGGGCTACCTGCTGCTCAAAGAGCACGACAAAGTTGCGTCCTCCCGTGAAGTCGATACTCTTGCTGAACCCTCTGGTAAACATGAAGCCGAAGCTCAGTACTGCCAGGATGCCAAAGATTGTGAAGCTCTTGCGGTATGCATTCATAATCTTGAAGGCAGGGTTCTGGAAGGATATCTTGTTGCCGATAGCAGTCTGGAAGGTCAAGTTCTTCCACTTGTCGCGGTCCATCATCTCGGTATAGAGCACACGGGTGAGGAACACGGCGGTGAAGAAGCTCACGCAGATACCGATAAACAGGGTGGTGGCAAAGCCACGGATAGGTCCGGTACCGAAGTTGTACAGGATGACAGCCGTGATAAGGCTGGTGAGGTTAGAGTCGAAGATGGCGCTGAAGGCGTTCTGGTAACCAGCCTCAAGTGCCTCGCGCACGCCCTTTCCTGCACGCATCTCCTCCTTGGTGCGCTCATAGATGAGCACATTGGCATCCACTGCCATACCCAGTGTGAGCACCATACCGGCAATACCGCTCATGGTGAGTGCAGCCTGGAAACTGGTCAGGATACCCACGGTGAAGAAGAGGTTCAGAATCAGAGCCGCATTGGCCACCATGCCAGGAATCATTCCGTACATCGTCACCATGTAGAGCATCAGGATGACAAAGGCAATGACACAGCTCCAGATACCCTGCTGGATAGACTCGGCACCCAGTGAGGGACCCACAATCTCCTCGCTCACTATCTTGGCGGGAGCAGGCATCTTGCCACTCTTGAGCACATTGGCCAGGTCACGGGTCTCCTCGGCGGTGAATGAGCCAGTGATTTCCGAACTGCCGCCCGTAATCTCGCTCTGCACGGTGGGTGCGCTATACACGTTGTCGTCAAGCACGATAGCCACGCTGCGCTTCAGGTTGGCCTTGGTGAGGGCAGCCCAGCGGCGTGCGCCGTCCACGTTCATCTTCATGCTCACGCAGGGACGTCCGTGCTGGTCGTAGGTGTCGCTTGCATCGGTCACCACATCACCCTCCAGGGGTGCGCGTCCGTTACGCTCGGTCACCTTGATGGCATAGAGCTCATAGATATTGGCATTGGCGCCCTCACCGATGCCCTTCACGCCCCACTTCAGGCGCAGGTCCGAGGGCAGCACTTCCTTGGCCTCGGGGCTCTCAAGGAGCTCGCTGATGGCCTCCATGTCACGCTTGGCAGCATAGCCCACCACGCATCCATAGGCGCCCTGGGTCGGCTGCAGAAGGCTCAGCAGGGGATGTGCCTTGCGTGCCTTCTCAATGTCGGCGGCCGAGAGGGTGCTGTTGGTCTTCTCCTCCTTGTCACCGCCCACCACTGCGGCCAGGTCACCCTTGACAGCCTTGGCAGTGTCCTTGACCTCCTCGGCCTGTGCGGCGAGAGCCACGGTGTCGGCTTGAGCCGCAGCCTGTGTAGTATCAGCCTTGGCGCCATTCTGTGCAGCGGCCAGTTTGCTGTCCAGTGTCACCAGGAAGGGAGTCACCTCGGTGTTGTTGTAAGTCTCCCAGAACTCCAGGTTGGCACTTCCCTGCAGCAGTTTGCGCACGCGCTCAGGCTCCTTCACGCCAGGCATCTCCACCATGATACGTCCCTCCTGGCCCTCGAGAGCCTGTATGTTGGGCTGTACCACGCCGAAGCGGTCAATACGCGTGCGGAGCACGTTGTATGAGTTGTCGATGGCACTCTTCACCTCGGCGCGGAGCACGCGCTCCACCTCCTTGTCGCTGCTCTTGGTGGTCACCTTGTCGCGCAGCTGCTGTGTGGCAAAGAGTTCTGCCAGGGGCTTCCCTGGTGCGAGAGCCTTGTAGTCCTTGACAAACAAGGTGATGAAATCACTCTGGCTGTTGGCAGCCTCTGTGGTGGCCTGCTCCACGGCCTTGCGGAAGTTCTCGTCGGTCTCCTCCTTGTGGTCGGCCAGAGCCTTCACCACATCGGGCACGCTCACCTCCAGGATGACGTTCATGCCACCCTTGAGGTCCAGTCCCAGTCCGATGCCCATCTCGCGGCATTCCTTCAGTGTCCACACGTTACAGTACACCTTGTTGTTGAGCACTGAGTCGAGATAGTGGTTGGCAGCCTCCTCTCCCTCGGTCTGCGCAATAGCCTCTGCCTTGCTCTCGAAGTGGCTGGTAACCACCGAGAAGCTCAGGTAGAAGATGCAGACAAGGGTAAGCAGCAGGGCGAAAACCTTTACAAATCCTTTGTTTTGCATTTTTAGTTATATTTATTGTTTTTTTTCTTGTCGTTCGCAGTATATAACACGCGATATAGCGCAAAGGTACATATTTTTTTGTGACTTGCTGCACCGTCTCGCGAATTTCTGTAGAAAAGCCCCCTTTATTCGTCTCTCCGCTGCAGATATGACACTATGGGATAGTGGTCTGAGAGGTCAATATGGGAGTCGATGAGGGTGTGCGTGCTCTGGAAGTGCGCTGAATGGAAGATGTGGTCTATGCGCACGAAAAACTCATCTTGGTTAAAGGAGAATCCCAGCCCTCTCCCACTCTCCCGGAAGGAGGATGTGAGATGGCGCGAGAGTTGCTGGTAGGTGTATGAGATGGGGGTGTCGTTGAAGTCTCCGCACATCAGGGTGGGGTATGCCGAGTATCTGTCCGCCAGGGCGCACAGGCTGTCGGCCTGCGGTCCGCGCAGCCGTGCCGCCTGGGCCAGTTTGCCAGCCAGTGCCCTTCCCTCGTGCCGCACCTTGCCGCCCTGGGGGTCATGTATGATTTGGCGGTACTCGTCCTTCTCCTCGCTGGACAGGCGGTTGCTCTCCAGATGATTGGTCACCACCAGCAGGCTGTCGGCTCCGCACATCACCCAGCAGGCATAGCTTCCGTTGCCCCTGGTCTCGTACTTGATGTTGATGTTGGCCTTGCGCATGGGCCAGCGGCTCAGGATATACACGTTCTTGCCACCCAGGCACGAGAGTCCCAGCCTGCGCATGTCTTCCTTGGCCTCCCGAGAATCCAGCCAGGTGGGGCTTGCCTCCTGCAGGCACACGATATCGGGGTGCATCCTGCCCAGGTAGCTCCACAGCGAGTCGCGACCTTCCTTGCCGCTCACCGCGCCCACGTTGTACGAGATCACGCACATCGCGCTGTCGCCCACCTCGCCGCCCCTGTTCATGGGGCAGTAGTCAAGCACATAACTGCCTGCCACAGCCACCCCCACAAGGGGCAGCCACGCCATGCGCGCATGGAAAAGCAGCCACACGGGCAGGAACAGGATGTTGACCGCAAGGAACACGGGAAAGGCCAGCCCCATGAGGGAAAGCCTGGGAAAGTGGTCTGGGGGGAGGCAGGTGCTGAGCACGCTTGCCCACAGCAACGCGATGGTGGCTATGTTGGCTCCCACAAGCATTCCCCTCAGGACGCGCCCCAGGGAATTCTGTGGTTTCTTGGACATCTTCGGATATAGGGATATAATATATAATGTGTGGACGGCATCACTTGTCGCGGTTGCTGGCGTCAAAGAGCCGCCGCTTCTCCTCATCGCTCAGGGATTCATAGCCGCTCTTGCGTATCTTGTCCAGTATGCGGTCCAGCTCTTCCTCCTGCTGCTTCTGCGAGGCGCGGTATTCCATGTCCTGGGCAAACCGTCCTCCGCGTGTCACCTTCATCCTTGGGCGCCGGAAGTGCTTCTTGAGCGAACTGAACCACTGGCTCATGCCGCTTCCATGCCCACGGTCGTAGCAGTCGCCCTGGTCGTACCAGTTGCCACCGCTTCGGCCCCGTCCGCCTCCATTGCGCCAGTAGAGCAGCAGCAGCAGACCAAAGAGCATGCCTCCCAGGTGGGCAAAGTGCGCCACACCATCGCTGGACGAGCCCAGTCCCGAAAGCAGCTCGATGACGGCATATCCTGCCACGAAGTACTTGGCCTTGATGGGGATGGGCAGGGGGAAGATGAATATTCTGTTGTCGGGAAAGGTCATGCCAAAGGCCAGCAGGATGCCATACACGGCCCCCGAGGCGCCCACGGTGGTCCACATGTTGAGGTATTCGCCCATGGGTATCACGCTGCCTGCGGTGCGAATGCTGTCGTAGGCAGCCAGTCCCATGTAGGCATACTGCACAAACTGCACCACCTCCTGCACCACGGCAGCGCCCAGTCCGCATGTGAGATAGTAGAGGAGATAGCGGCGGGAGCCCATCGTGTTCTCTATCGTGCAGCCAAACATCCACACGGCAAACATATTGAAGAAGATGTGCGCCCAACTTGCATGCATAAACATATAGGTGAACACCTGATAGAAGTGGAAGCGTGAGGCAAGCACGAAATGCAGTCCCAGCACATCGTCCAGGTCAATGCCATAGAGCGTGGCAACGTACCGGCCCAGGAAGAAGAGCACATTGATGATGAGCAGGTTCTTGGTGACAGGTGGCATGTAATTCATATTCAAACTGAAATAAAACTGTGTTTCTTGGGTGCAAAGGTAATACATTTATAGCGTAATAAGGTAGCCAAACGGGCTTATCGCATGCTTTGTGAGGCTTGAAGCAGTATTTTTTCACGAAAACGCTTGGCCGTCATGCCAACAATCC
The DNA here is from genome assembly GCA_050873805.1 of Prevotellaceae bacterium. Lineage (GTDB taxonomy): Bacteria > Bacteroidota > Bacteroidia > Bacteroidales > Bacteroidaceae > Physcousia. The sequence continues at coordinate 35,586 of JBNMJN010000017.1, forward strand.
CTATATTTGCCACCAAGAAACAAAATATTCTATAACAAAACTCATTTAACATCACTATGAACAAGACTGAACTCATCGCACAGGTGGCCGAAACGGCTGGTCTGAGCAAGGTGGATGCCAAGAAGGCAGTAGAGGCTACTCTCGCAGCAATCACCGATGCAATAAAGAAGGAAGACAAGGTGGCTCTGATTGGCTTCGGCACCTTCTCTGTTGCCACACGCGCCGCACACCAGGGTGTGAACCCCGCCACTGGCGCTACCATCACCATCGCCGAGAAGAAGGTGGTGAAGTTCAAGGCTGGAGCCGACATGGCCCTGTAAGAGACACTGAGCCTGGCGCTCGCCAGCACAAGACAACTTGGGCGCGCCCGTCGCAGAAATGCGGCGAGCGCGCCCATTGCTTTATATACGGGCATGGCGGAAAGGGCACCTGTGCCCCGCCCTCGGCAGAGAGACCCGCATGGGACGCACGCCTGCCTGTCATGCCCCAGGGAAGTGGCGCATCACCCCATCGGCAGTTCTGCCTGCCAGGAGCTCCTGCCGCATATAGTCCATATAGGGGGCAGCGTGCTGGAAGAAGTGCTGATAGCCGGCGCACAGATAGTTGAGCCCGGGCTCACCATCGGCCGTGCGGGTGAAGCGCAGGCGCGGACACTCGCCATGACAAGCCTTGAGCCAGGGGCAGCGGCGGCACTGTGTGGGCAATGCCTCACGCTTGAGCCGGCTGAAAGCGTCCTTCCTGGGGCCATACGCCAGCCCTGGCAAGCCCTCGCGCAGGAGATTGCCCAGGCGGTATTCGGGGAACACAAAGTGGTCGCAGGGATACAGGTCGCCATTGTGCTCCATCACCAGGGCATGGCCACACTCCTCGGCATAGGCACACACACCAGGCTCCACACCCATCCAGCCTGCCAGGGTGGCATCGAAGAGTTGCACAAAGGTCTCGCCCACGTCATGGTGCACCCACTCGTCAAACACGGCACAGAGAAACGTGCCCCACTCCCCAGGGCGCACGCTGTAGGGGGCAAGCGGGCACTCCCCGTCCAGCACATGAGCCAGGTGACGGCCGTCCGCATGGCGGCTCTCACGCTCGACCACTGGGGTAAACTGCAGAAAGCGGCAGCCCAGGGTGTCGCGAAAGAAGTGGTAGAAAGCCTGGGGCTCATGCACATTGGCCTGGTTGACAGTGGCCATGGCGTTCCATTCCACCCCATACTCGTCCAGCAGGGCTATGCCCCGCATCACACGCTCCCAGGTGCCACGGCCGGCAGCATCGCGCCGGTAGGCATCGTGCATCTGCTGGGTGCCATCGATGCTGATGCCCACCAGCCAGTGTTCCTGAGCCAGGAACTGGCACCACTCGGGGGTGAGCAGCATGCCGTTGGTCTGCAAGCAGTTGTCTATCCTCCTGCCCCGGCCATAATGTCGTTGCAGGCGCACAGCCTCGCGGTAGAAGGAGAGGGGACGCAGGAGGGGCTCGCCTCCGTGCCAGGTAAACTGGATGTCGGGGGTCTGCTGCACCTAGATATATCGCTGGACGAACTGCTCCAGCATCTCGTGGGACATGCCGCATGAGGTGGCGGCAAAGAGGTTCTGCTTCTCGGTATAGTAGCAATACTGGCAACGCAGGTTGCACTGGGGTCCTGCGGGCTTGGCCATCACATAGAGGGGGCGGGCAAAGGGATAGATGTCGGCCATGGCGGTCAGAGCAATCGGCGGGAAAGGTAGTACACGGGCCACCACACGGCAGCCCATCCCACTACCAGCACGGTGAGAAACACCAGCACCAGGTCGCCCGCATGCACACTCACGGGATATGCCTCCACGATGAAGCTGCCTGCACTGCCTCCCATGCTCACCAGGCCATACACCTGCTGCAGCCAGCACAGGCCCAGCCCCAGCAGCAAGCCCGCAACGGCTCCAGCCATGCTTATCATGCGTCCCTCAAGCAGGAAGATGTCGCATATCTGCCCATTGGTTGCACCCAGGCTGCGCAGCGTGACCACATCCTGGCGCTTGTCTATCATCAGCATCGACAGGGAGCCGATGATATTGAAGCAGGCTATCAGCAGGATAAAGGTGAGGAACACATAGGAGATGAGTTTCTCAATGCGCATGATGCGAAACACGTCGGCCTGCTGCTCATACCTGTCCTCCACCCTGAAGCGGCTGCCCAGGAGGGTGCGCAGTTCCTTCTTGGCTGCCTGTACCGACACGCCATCCTTGAGTCTGAGCTCCACCGAGGTGACCTGCCCGCGCTGGTCAAAGAGCCGCTGTGCAAAGCCCAGGCTGGTGATGATATAGTTCTCGTCGTAGCGGGACTGCTGCACATTGAACACCACACCCGGGCTCTGCAGCTCATCGTGGTTGAACGAGGATAGGGGGTTGGCCATGTTGACACGCTCGCCCCGCCTGGGGGCATACACCTGCAGGGGGTCGGGGAAGTTGGCGGGCAGTCCCAGGCGTGCGGCCAGGCGGATGCCCAGCACACCATACTCGAGCACATCGGCATGGAGGCAGAAGTCCCCGTCGCCATACAGGATGTCCCTTATGTGTGCCTGGTCGGCGAAGTTATCGGCCACGCCCATCACGGTGACCACCTGCTGGCGGCTGTCCTGCACCACCAGCGCCTGTCCTTCCATGACGGGGGTGAAGACCTTCACCTTGGGGTGGCTGCGCAACTTCTGCAGTGCCTCATCGTCCTCCCTCATGCTGTGCCCCTCCACCAGAGAGACGCGCAACTGGGGGTCGAAGGCGGTGAAGAGCCCAGCCACCAGGTCGCGAAAGCCGTTGAACACGCTCAGCGTGCACACCATAGCCATGGTGGCAATGGCCACTCCGGCCACCGAGATGCCACTGATGATGTTGATGGCATGGTGGCTCTTGCGGCTGAACAGGTAGCGTCGGGCTACGAACAGGCGGTAGTTCATGGGTGCTTGGGGGTGCGGCAGACTATTTCTTCAGCAGGTCGTCGATGTGCTGTGCATAGTCCAGCGAGTCGTCCACGAAGAACTTCAGTTCGGGTATGATGCGCAGTTGCTTGCCCACGCGCGTGCCCAGCTCATAGCGCACCTGGCGCTGGTTGGCATTGATGTTCTGCACGATTTCCTCGGCCTTGTCGCTGGGGAACACGCTCAGATAAGCGCGGCACACGCTCATGTCGGGGCTGATGCGGCACACGCTCACGCTCACAAGCACGCCGTGCATGTGCATCGTCTGCTTCTGGAACATGTCGCTCAGTTCCTTCTGTATCAGTCTTGCAATCTTGTTTTGCCTTGTTGTTTCCATATGTTTATTACAGGTTTTGAGGTCGCTTCGCTTTCAGGTTATTAGGTTTTAAGGTCGTGGATGGCGGAGGGGCGTAGAACCTCTCAGGTCGCTGCGCCTTCTGCCCATCTGGTTCTGAGGTCGTGGATGACCGAGGGGTGTGGAGTCGCTCAGGTCGCTTCGCCTTCTGGACATTTAGGCTTTAGGGGTGACAAGGCCAATGACCTCTCACCTTACGACCTTATGACCTGAAAGCGAAGCGACCTCCCAACCTCTCAATTCTCCTCCCCCATGAACATGGGATCCCATGCGGGGAGCCTCACGGGCTTCTTCTTGAGCAGTTCCAGTGTCTCGGGCGTGCAGTACTTGCGGTTGACCACCACACGGAACATGTACTCGTCAAACCACTCGTCGGTCATTATCAGGTAGCCGGCAGCACCCGAACTTTTGCCCCAGCTGTTCTCCACCTTCCACTTCACAGGCTTGCCCTCGGCATCAAGGTCCACAGCCATGAGCGTCATGGCATGCGTGCTGCCACTGTCGAAACTCTGTATGCGCTGCTTCTTCGACATCCCAAAGGTGGTACCGAAGAGGTTGCCATAGTCGTAGTTCTTGAGGTCCAGGAAACCCGTCTGGCGGTCGAGGTACTTGCCCACGTCGCACGAGAAGTACATCTGGCACGAGTCCTTGAGCGAGGCGATGGCCATGGGCTTCAGTTCATCCATGGGCAGATTGAGGTAGAGCCAGTTGTGGCCATCGTAGAGGTGGCGGTCATAGTCAATCTCATACACCTGGTGATAGGGGCGGCTGGGGTCGTTCATCAGCATCACATAGTCGGCGTTGAGGTCCTCGCCGCCGGCACACACCTTCTGGTAGAACTCCTGCGGTGTGTAGGTCTGCGGCTCAGAGATGCACTTGCCGTCCTTGCGGGGTGCCCAGGTGAAGGACTTGGGGGGCTGTCCGTAGGCCATCACCAGCATGTGGTAGATGGTCTTGAGCTGCTCCACCTTCATGGCCTCCAGCTGCTTCTCGGTGGCTCCCTGCTGGCTCTTCTCGCGCAACTGTATGCCCGACTCGCGCAACTTGCGCTTGAGGTAGCTGTTGAACTCCGAGGTGAGGTTGCTCACATAGGTCTCCGGCATCACGTCCTGGGGCACCAGTCCATACTTGGTCACCAGGTCGGCCACACCCGTGTAGGTGCCACCGTCCGACAGGGGATTCTGGAAGAGCCACCGCACCATCTGGCTGTCGAGGTCCTCCTTGCGCGTGTCGATGACACCCTGCAGGAACAGGTTGCTCTTCTCCAGCTGGTCGTAGAAGAAGAGGTACACCTGGCTGAAGAAGAAGTCACTCACGCCCAGCGTGCGCATCGCGCGGTTGCGCAGCACATTGGTGCCCGTGAAGAGCCAGCACCGGCCGCTGCTCTGCTGGTCGCTGATGCCTGTGTTCTTCACCTCGGTGCTGAAGTGCGTGTCCTTGGCCTGGCGGTTGTCCTGGTTGAGCGTGAGCTTCTGTATGCTCGTGCCACCCATGGCATTCCTCAGAGCCTTCTCGGTGGGAGTGTCGCTGTAACTGCCCTCGAGTGTCTTCAGCACGTCCCCTGTGAGTCCTGTCTGTGCATGTGCCAGGGTGCCACATGCGAGCGCGAATGCGCATAATATCTGCCTTTTCATATCTGTGTTCTGTATTCTTGGGTGCAAAATTACTTCTTTCCCCGCTCATGCGCAAGGGTTTGGCGCCTGGGAGCACTGGCTGTGGCGCGATTAGCGTACCGGCTCCAGGCGGAAGGGGGTACCCTGGGGGGCATTGTGCAGGCGGTCGCCCTCCACCTGCCAGAATCCCTTGCCTGCGCGTCCGCCGCACTGGATGGTGTAGGAGCCGTCGGCCTGGCGGGTGAGGATGAACGTGTGCCACTCGGGGTCATAGGGGTTCAGGCTCTTGCTGGCCCAGAAGGAGCCGTTCTCGTTGACGTAGCGGCTGTCCTGCACATTGCTTATCTTGTAACGCCCCGTGGTGACCTCGAGCTCCACGTTCCACTGCTGCCGCTGCGGGTTGATGCTGTCGCGTGTGGCCTGCAGCACGGGATGGTCGCCGGTGCGGTCGGTAGCGGCTTGTGCGTCGGTGAGGTAGCGCCCGCCGGCCATGATGGTGTACTGGCCGTCCTCGATGGCCTGCTGGGGGAAGAACTCGCGGCCATAGGTGTGCTGCCTCTTGTATGCCTTGACACTGCTGGCCAGCGTGCGGTCAATCCACGGTGCGATGACCGTGCCGCCCACCACGGGCTTGGCCTTGACCACGCTGCCTTCCCAGTTGCGGCTGATAATGGCCTTCTGGGCCTGCTCGATGGCTTGCTGGGCACGGTACAGCCCGATGAAGAGCACGCTGTCGCCCGCCTCCTGCGCCTGGGCCAGGCGTGTCACGGCCAGTCCGCGCAGTCCCTGCAGGCGCATGCTCTCCACCCAGGGGGCTATCTCGGCCAGCATCTCGGGACTGCTTGTGCTGTCGGCCAGCAGCAAGGCAGCCTCAGCGGCCTGTTGCTGGAAGAACTGCTCGTAGTCGGCCCAGCTGGCCTTCCCGTCCTGGGGGAAGCGAGGACTCTCACCCTCGCGGCGCAGTCCATGGCCTGTCTTGCCCAGGTCGATGTTGTTCTCACAGAACCAGCGGAAGGGCTCCTGCGCCGTGGGCATGAGTGCCCCGAGGGCCTGGTGCCAGCTGCGCACGGCATCATACTGGGGCATGTTCCAGGTATAGTCGGCGATGCTGTAGAGGCTCACCTTGGATGCCTCGGCATATTCCATGGGATTGGAGCAGAATCCGCTCACCAGCGGGGCGATGTCCAGTCCGTTGCCATAAGTCTTGCCCATGAGCATGCGGCTCTGGCAATAGTCGTTCACAGGATAGTTGAGCCAGACGAACGCCTTGCGTCCAAGTTGTCCATTGATCCACTCCATATCATCGCGCTCTATCATATCCACCACGCTGTTGCCTGTCCACATGACCCTCACCTCGGGGTACATGCGTGTGCCCAGCGTGCTCAGGTAGTCGCCGCCGCTCCAAGCCTTGTTGTACTGTGTGGGGCACATGATGAGCGGCATCACGTCGCGATGCTTGCGCACAAAGTTGTCGGTGACGTAGTTGAGCAGTCCGGCCTGCTTGTCGGCCTTGCTGCCCTCGCCCCAGATGTCGTCAAAGAAGATGGCAAAGGAGCGCACGCCCAGCTCGTACATCCACTCCAGCTTGCGGCACACGGCCATGGAGTCCTGCAGGTTCCACTGTATGTCGCCCCCGGGATGCACCGCCCACACAAACTGCACCTTGTGGCGGTGGGCCGCCCGCACCAGCTCGGCCAGCCGCCCGGCCTCCTCCTGGGGATAGGGGTCGCGCCAGTGGGCACGGTGGTAGGGGTCGTCCTTGGGGCCATAGACGTAGGTGTTGAGTTTGTTCTGCCCGTAGAAATCAAACTGCCTGAGCCTGTCCTGGTGGCTCCAGGGGTTGCCGTAGAAGCCCTCGATGACGCCCCGGCATGCCACGCTGGGCCAGTCCTCGATGGCGCACTGCATGACGCGCTGCTGCTGCCATGCCTGCAGGAAGGTGCGCACGCCATAGTAGGTGCCTGCCCCGTCGCGCCCCGCGATGACCACGCGGCCTGGCCCGATGCTCAGGTAGTAGCCCTCGGCCTGGGCGGGTATGTGCTTGCGGTACGCCTTCACGGCCTTGTCGCCCGCCTCGCCTATCACCAGGCGCACGGCCCCCTGGGGCGTGGGTGTGAGACTGCCGTCCAGCCGCTCGCACAGCAGTGCCACGGCATCGGTGTCGGCATGGTCGGCTCCCTCGATATATACTGGTGCGCCATGCGCAAAGGCCGCCTCGCCCCATGTGGCCTGCTGGGGCAGTGGGGACAGGGTGGGCTGCTGGGCTTGCGCGCCCGTCAGTGCCAGCGCGCAGAGCGCGGCGGCCAGGATGTCTTTTCTCTTCATATAGGATGGTTATTTCTGGTTCTTGGGCTTGCGTGCCACCAGGGCGCGCATCCGCGCCACGAGCAGGGGCAGCTGGTTGTGGTCGCAGGTCAGATAGCGGTGACGGCCACGGCTGTCGGCCTGGTAATGCGTGCATCCGCGCCCGGTGACGGTGATGGTTCCGGGGAGCGAGAGGGTGAAGTAGCCCGCGCATCCCTCCACGGCATACACCACGGCGGTCATGTCCCAGGTGGGATAGTCCTCATACTTGCCACGCGCCGCCATCACCCCGTCGAGGGCTGGGTGGTGCTTGGCCCAGGCAAAGTCGCTGCGCAGGCAGGCAGCAGGGAGCAGGGCCGCCTTGCCCAGCTCAAAGGGGGTGACCACTATCGCGGTGGGCCACTGGGCAAACACCTCCTGGCAGGAGGGGATGTCGTTGACCACATTGTACTCGGCATAGTCGGGGTTGGCGATGTGCCCCGCCATGACCACCAGGCTCTCCACCTTGCGTGCCACCAGTTCGCTGCCGCTGAGCGGCGAGTACTTGTCACCACTGGTACGCAGCAGGGCGGCCAGGTTGCCGCTGAATCCCACGCTGACGATGGTGACCGAGTGGTCCTTCTGCCTGGCAAGCAGGCGGCGGTAGAGGGTCACGGCATCGGGCGTGTCGGCCAGGCTGCTTATCGTGTGGGGGTAGAGCGGGGTGCCGTCGGCGGCCTTCATGTCGGCCACGATGCCGGTGAAGTTGGGCATCCCCTCCATGCTCTTGCGCTCCCTCAGGGCATGCCCTATGGGGATGCGGGGGCGGCCATACCAGGTGTTCATCAGCTGCACATAGCGGCAGGGGCCCACGCCTTCCTTGTTGAGCATCACGGCCAGCAGCCGGGCCTGTCCCTCGTCGGCATACTTGTGCAGCATGTCCAGTGCCCAGGCATCGTCCACGTCGTTGCCCATGTCGGTCTCCAGGATGATGTTGCGCCCTGCATGCACAGCCTGTGCCACGCAGAGGACAAGCAGCAGCAATGTCTTTCTCATATTCCTCATTGTTCCTTGTTATGATGCCGGGCACGGGCAAGCCGCCTGCCAGGAGTGCCGCCCCATGCCCCGGGCGTATCGCGCCCTGGGCAAAGATAGAGAGAAAAATCCGTAACGAAAAGGTTATGAGAGAGAAATGTGCTAACTTTGCAACATGCGCCAAGAGATTTCCGTATTGAGCATCAATGGGTCGGACAGCACGGCGTGCGCGGGCATACAGGCCGACGCGCGCACCATCACGGCCCTGGGCGGCTACGCGCTCACCGCCATCACCTCGGTCACCGTGCAGGACTGCCAGGGCATAAGCAGCGTGCATGACCTGCCGCCCGATGTGGTTGCGGGGCAGGTGAGGGCCATACTGGGGGAGCAGCATCCGCTGGCCGTGAAGGTGGGCCTGCTGCGCCATGCCGACACGCTCACCGCCGTGGCACGCGAACTGGACGGGCAGCCGCGCCTGGTGATGGCTCCCGGACTGATTACCTCGCAGGGCAGCCGCCTGGTGGACGAGGAGGTGATGCACCTGTGGGAGAGCACGCTCCTGCCGCAGGCTGCCCTGCTGCTGATGCGTGTCAGCGAGGCCGAGGCGATGCTGGGCATGCGCATCAGCACCGACCGCGACATGGAGCGGGCTGCCCATCTGCTGGCCTCCACGGGGGCGGGGGCGGTGCTGCTGCGCGGGGGCAGGCTGTCGCCCGACCGCCTGACGGCTTACCTGCTCCATGGCGGGGAGGGGCTATTCTTCTCCTCGGCCAACCTGGACGGATGGCAGAGGCACGGTGTGAGCAGCGCGCTGTCGGCGGCCATAGCCACGCGCATGGCCCTGGGTGACCCTGTGCAGCAGGCGGTGCAGGCCGCACACGCCTACATGCACAGCCGCGTGGTATATTCCGTGCAGGGCGAGCCGCAGGCCACGCGCCCCGCCGACATCTACAACAAGTTCATGTCGCTCATCGCCGCCCACTACACCACAGACCACAGCGTCAGCACCTACGCCACACGCCTGGCCGTGAGCACACGCTACCTGACGATGGTCACCAAGCGGGTGGTGGGCCGCACTCCCAAGCAGATACTGGACAGTTGCCTCATCGAGAAGACCTCGTCGCTGCTCCTCTCGTCGCACCTCACCATACAGGAGGTGTCGCAGCGCATGGGCTTCACGTCACAGTCGGCCTTCTGCACCTTCTTCACCAGGCTGACCGGGATACCGCCCCTGGCCTTCAGGAATAGGGGAGGCGCATAGCCGCTCATGGGGTTGCCGCCTGGCCCTGATGGCCTGCCGCCCTCCTGTACTCCACCGGCGACAGTCCCGTCTGCCTGCGGAACATGCGCGTGAAGTGGTTGGGGTAGGCAAATCCCAGTTCCTCGGCTATCTCGCCCACACTCATCTGCGTACCCCTGAGCAGGGCCTGCGCCGCCGCCACCGTTTTTCCCAGCACATACTCCTGCGCCGTGATGTGCAGCTCGCGCCTCACGAGTTCCCCAAAATAGTTGGCCGACAGATGAAACTGTGCGGCACACCATGCCACCGTGGGCTGCCCATGCTGTGCGGGCATGCCGCTCGACAGGTAGTTGTCCAGCATCTCGTCGAGCCTGCTGGCCAGTCCGCCCGCATGGGTCTTCTGCTCGCGGAACTGCCGCTCGAAGAACCGCTTGCAGTAGCTCAGCAAGTGTCCGATGCCCAGCCGCAGCATGTGGGTGGACAGGTAGTCGGGCGGCGTGTGAAGCTCGGTCTGGATATTGGCAAAGCAGTTGAGCAGCACGCCCCGCTCGGTGCCCGAAAGCTCCAGAGCCTCGAAGACGTCGGAATTGAAGAAGCCAAACATGTAGAAGTCGCGCCCCAGTCCGCTCTTCTCAAGCAGTTCGGGCCTGAAGGCCAGCATGCGCCCGCGCGGCTTGGTGCTGTAGTCGAGGTTCATGGACACGCTCTGTCCCGGCCGCAGCGAGAACACGGTGCCTGCCTGGTAGCGCATGGTCTTGCCCCCCTTCACCAGTTCACCGAAGTTCTCGTCCATCAGCACCACGCAGTACATGCCGAAGTCCATGGGCTGGAACAGCGCCAGGCTGGCCTGAGCCAGGTCGCCCACAGCCACCAGGGAATGGGTGCTCGGCTGCCCGAAGAAAGCATTGAACTCATCAATGCTGTGTATCACTCTGTGCATATATATATAATGTATAGCCCGGCACACACCTCCCCGGGAGGGGATGGCTGCCTGGACAAAGGTAGGGCTAAAGAACCAGGAAACCAAGATATTGGTAGCGAAAAGTGGTAGATGCGGCACCATGAGGTAATAATGGTATATAGTTCCGTAAATATGTTCGCCACCATCCAGGCAGTAATGCCTAACTTTGTGAAGGCATGGGAGGCGCGCTGGCCTCCTGGCCGCAACCCAATAATCCAGAATCCCAAAAAGCAAACACTATGGCAGTAAAGTTTTATCAGAGCGAGAATCAAGTACCCCTGGAGATGCACAAGGTGCGCGTGGTGCAGAAGTTGAACCTGCTTCCTCCCGAGGAGCGACTGCGCAAGATACAGGAGGCGGGCAACAACACCTTCCTGCTGCAGAACCGCGACATATACATGGACATGCTCACCGACTCGGGCGTGAACGCCATGTCGGACCGCCAGACGGCTGCCATGCACATCGCCGACGATGCCTATGCCGGATCAGAGAGCTTCAACAGGCTCAAGGCCGCAGTGAAGGAGGTGTTCGGCGTGGACAATGTGCTGCCCGCACACCAGGGACGCGCGGCCGAGAACATACTGGCATGCCGCTACATCACCCCGGGCAAGAAGGCGCTCATGAACTTCCACTTCACCACCACCAAGGCACACATCACGCGCCTGGGCGGCGAGGTGCTCGAACTGGTGGCCAAGAAAGGACTGCAGCCCGTGAGCAACGACCCATTCAAGGGCGACTTTGACCTCAAGCTGCTCGAGGACACCATCAAGGAGGTGGGACCCGAGAACGTGGGCTTCGTGCGCATAGAGGCGGGCACCAACCTCATCGGCGGACAGCCCGTGTCGCTGGAGAACATGTGTGCCGTGGCCGACATATGCCACCGCTACCAGGTGCCCAGCGTGCTCGACGCATCGCTCCTGCAGGACAACATCTACTTCATGAAGACGCGTGAGGCACAGTGCAAATACATGCAGCCCAAGGAGATATACCACCTGCTGGCAGACAAGATGGACATCATCTACTTCTCGGCACGCAAACTGGGTTTCGCACGCGGAGGAGCCATCATATCGCACAATACCGACATCATCAAGAGCATGATGGAGTACATACCCCTGTACGAGGGATTCCTCACCTATGGCGGCATCGACGTGCGCAGCATCGAGGCCATGGCGGTGGGACTGTATGAGTCGCTCGACATGGAGTACCTGGCACACGGGCCTGAGTTCATCGCTTACCTCATACAGGAGCTTGACGACTATGGGGTACCTGTCATCAAGCCGGCAGGCGGACTGGGCGCGCACCTCAACTGCTCGGCCTTCGTGCCCGACATGCCCCACAACCAGTACCCCGCCGGAGCCGTGTGTGCCGCCCTGTACATCGCGGGAGGCATACGCCCCATGGAGCGTGGCACACTGAGCGAGCAGCGCGAGCCCGACGGCACCGAGCGGTATGCCGAACTGGAACTGGCACGCCTGGCTGTGCCCAGGAGGGTGTTCACGCTGTCGCAAATCAAGTATGTGGCCGACCGCGTGAAGTGGCTCTGGGACAACCGCAGCCTCATCGGAGGACTGGAGTGGGTGGAGGAGCCTGCCGTGCTGCGCTTCTTCTTCGGACGACTCAAGGAGATTGGACACTGGCAGGAAGACCTGGTGGAGAAGTTCAAGGCCGACTTCGGGGATAGCCTGTAGGAGGGAAAGGAAGCCCCCTCCCGATGCCCTGAGAGCCCCCTCCCTGCCTCCCCCAAGGGGGAGGGGACAAGCCATAAGCCTCCTGGCATGAGGCTGCGGCATTTCATGCAGCGCGCTGCGTTGACGATCGCAGTGCGCTGCGTTGGCGGATGCAGTGCGCTGCGTTGACGGATGCAGCGTGGTGCGTTGGCGGATGCAGCGCGCCTTGTTGGCAAGTCAAGTTGGCAGGGGTATATACTCCTTCCCCTCGGGGAAGGCGGGGGATGGGGGCTCTCAGGCCGGGAGGGGGCTTCCAGGGAGGCTGGCAGGGGGGTGTCCCACTTTCTGCAGCCAGACGGCCATAATTCCCCATCTATTTCCTAACTTTGCAGCACCAAACCACAAACGAGGACACTATCCCATGACAATAGGCATCATCAACGCCATGCAGAAGGAGCATGAGCAACTGGCAGCACTGCTGCAGGACAAACGGGTGGAGAGGCAGGGACGCTTCTCCTTCACCACAGGAACGTATGGAGGCCGCCAGCTGGTGCTCATGCAGAGCGGCATCGGCAAGGTCAATGCGGCCGTGGGAGCGGTGGAACTCATCCACCGCTATGCGCCAGACGTGCTGGTGAACACCGGCGTGGCTGGGGGCATCGACGCGGCACTCGGCGTGATGGACGTGGTGGCCGGAGCCACCGTGGCCTACCACGATGTGGACTGCGGCCCCGAGAACGAGCCTGGACAGGTGCAGGGACTGCCCGCCTCCTTTGCCGCCGACGGGCGGCTGCTGGCCATCGCCACAGGACTTGAGACCAAGGTGCGCATCGTGCCCGGACTCATCTGCAGCGGCGACCAGTTTATCACCGACCGCCAGCAGCTCGGCCTCATCAAGGCCCGATTCCCCAAGGCACTGGCCGTGGACATGGAGAGCGGCGCGCTGGCACAGGTGTGCCACCTGTATGGGGTGCCCTTCCTGAGCTTCCGCATCATCAGCGACACACCGGGAGCAGAGGGGCACTTCGACCAGTACCTCAACTTCTGGGACACGATGGCCAACCGCTCGTTTGCCGTCACGCGCTCGCTGCTGGACGCACTCACCACCCAACTCTGAACATACCCACACATCATATCACACAAATGGAAAAGATACCCAGCTTCACCATAGACCACTGCCGCCTGCAGCGCGGCATCTATGTGTCCCGACAGGACCAGGTGGGCGGCGAGACCGTGACCACCTTTGACATACGCATGAAGCAGCCCAACCGCGAGCCGGCACTGGGACAGGGCGCCCTGCACACCATCGAGCACCTGGCCGCCACCTACCTGCGCAACCACCCGCAGTGGCGTGACCGCATCATCTACTGGGGACCCATGGGATGCCTCACGGGCAACTACCTGCTCATGCGGGGCAACCTCACCAGCCGCGACATACTGCCCCTGATGACAGAGACCTTCCAGTTCATCGCCAACTACGAGGGCGAGGTGCCAGGCGCCGCGCCCCGCGACTGTGGCAACTACCTGCTGCACGACCTGCCCATGGCGCGCTGGGAGGCACGCAAGTACCTGCAGGAGACCCTGCTCCAGGCCACCAGCGAGAACCTGGAGTACCCCCAGGACTGAGGGGAGAGGGGGCGAGGCGTGTACATCGACTTCCACACCCACCACCCCTCACGCGAGGGCGAGCGTGTCATCCTGGACGGCCGCGACACCTGGGGCATACACCCCTGGCAGGCACACCTGCCCCATGCCCTGCCCCACGGGCCAGGCACGCTGCTGGCCATAGGGGAGTGCGGACTGGACGTGCATGCACAGGCACCGGCACAGACACAGAGGGATGTGCTGCTGCCACAGCTGCGGCTGGCCCAGGAGTGGCGCCTGCCCGTCATACTGCATTGCGTGAAGTGCCTGGACACGCTCCTGGCACTGCACAAGGCCATGAGACCCTCCGTGCCGTGGATCCTGCACGGATTTCGCGGCAAGCCACAGCAGCTGCACTCACTCATAGGGGCTGGCATGTATGTGTCCTTCGGCTTCCACTTCAACACCCATAGCCTGCTGGGCTGCCCCACCAACCGGCTCCTGCTGGAAACGGACGAGGATGAGCGACCTGTGGGACTGCTGTACCAGGAGGTGGCCAGGCTGAGGGGAGTGGACACGGAATGCCTGGCCAGGGACATGCAGGAGCAATTCCAGCACCTGTTTGCACGGCAATGAGCTCCGCACAAGGGCACCTGCGGAACTGCGTCAGCGACCTGCAAGATAAAAAAAGTACGCGCGCGGGAAGAAAAGTGAGGGATTGACTCCGAACTTTTGACAGAAAAACACTAACTTTGTAGAGGCGAAAGCCATCTGGCAGACCACATAAGACTGGAAACAACAAAAAGCATAAGACCACTATGGAATTTAGAAAGATGACTGCCGAAGAGGCAGCCGCACTGATTCAGAACGGCCAGACCATCGGCCTGAGCGGATTCACACCCGCAGGAGTACCCAAATGCACACCCGCCGAGATAGCCAAGCGAGCCGAGGCGGAGCATGCCGCAGGACGGCCGTTCAAGATAAGCGTGTTCACAGGAGCCAGCACAGGACAGAGCTGCGACGGCATGCTCTCCAACGCGAAGGCCATCGACTTCCGCGCCCCATACACTACCAACCCCGACTTCAGAAAGAACGTCAACCGCAACGAGCTCAATTACTCCGACCTCAACCTGAGCAACATGGCCACACAGATACGCCAGGGCTACCTGGGGCAGGTCAACTGGGCCATCATCGAGGCGTGCGCCGTGGAGCAGGTGGGCACCAAGGCTCACATCTACCTCACCGCCGCCGGCGGCATCAGCCCCACCATCTGCCGCCTGGCCACCGAGGGCATCATCATCGAGCTCAACGCCTTCCACAGCCCCAAGAGCAAGGGCATACACGATGTGTATGAGATAGAGGACCACCCCTACCGCACTCCCATCATGATCACCAAGGCCAACGACCGCATAGGCAAGCCCTATGTGGAGGTGGACGCCAGCCGCATCGTGGGCGTGATAGAGTGCAACGTGCCCGACGAGGCACGCGCCTTCAAGGACCCCGACCCCATCACGACTCAGATAGGACAGAACGTGGCCGACTTCCTGCTGGACAACATGCGCAAGGGACTCATCCCGAAATCGTTCCTCAACCTGCAGAGCGGAGTGGGCAGCGGAGCCAATGCCGTGCTGGGGGCCTTGGGACAGTGCCAGGAGGTGCCCAACTTCAGCATCTACACCGAGGTGCTCCAGGACGCTCCCGTGCAGCTGATGCGCGAGGGCCGCGTGCTGAGCGCGAGTGCCTGCTCGCTGACTGTCACCAACGACTGCTTGCGGGGGATCTACGATGACATGGACTTCTTCAAGGACAAGCTGGTGCTGCGCCCATCCGAGATAAGCAACTGCCCCGAGGTAATCGTCCGCATAGGCGTGTGCTCGCTCAACACCGCCATCGAGTGCGACATCTACGGACATGTGAACAGCACCAAGATATGCGGCACGAAGATGATGAATGGCATAGGCGGCTCGGCCGACTTCACCAACAATGCCTACCTGAGCATCTTCACCTGTGGCTCCACCACCAAGGGCGGCGCAATATCCAGCATCGTGCCCTTTGTCAGCCACATCGACCACACCAACCACTTCATCGACGCGGTCATCACCGAGTATGGCGTGGCCGACCTGCGCCACAAGAGCGACATGCAGAAGGCCGAGGCACTCATCCAGGTGGCCCACCCCGACTACCAGCCGCTGCTGCGCGACTACCTGAAGCACGCCGAGAAGTTTGGCGGACACACCCACCATGCCCTCTCGGCTGCCTTCGGCATGCACGACACCTTCCTTCGCAAGGGTGACATGCGCCTCACCGACTGGACAGAGTATCTGAAGTAATACGGCCTCCTTGCGCGCCCAAGAGGAGAAAGCCATGGCTGACGATGGCTTTCTCCTCTTTTTGTATATGGAGAGGAATATATTCTACCACAAAAAACATTTTGCCTGTTAAAATTTGGAAAGCGTCTCTAATCTGAATGCTTTTACAATAGCATGACCATTATAATTTTGAGAAAAAGAAATCACAATCTCTCTTTCATAGTATCGCATATTACTTATTCATTCTTTACAACATTCTCCCATAACACGAACTATTTCATTGTATAAGCAACAAATAATTGTCCTTTTTCTTGCGCATTACAAAAAAACGCATAACTTTGCCTTTAGACAAACCCGTTATTACAGTTTTTTATGAGACATTAAACTGACCACACAGGAAAAAGGCGCGGATATCGAAAAGCGACAAGAGTAGATGTTTTTAAAAGGCATGCCATATGCCTAAACAAATCTGAAGGGCATCAGTACTAACAAATATTCAAAACTAACAAAGAACAAGGGCATAAAACAATTCCCCTTTCATGGATGCTATGTTGCCTTATCGTTTTTCTAACGATTACAAGCGTCATGTCATGCAGCAGGGCTTGCCTGGAGTATCCCTGCAAGTATGGTCTCTATGGGTGCATCTGTCGCGATTAGTATAACATACACTGCTGCTGCAGTGCAAATCTGTGATGGCTTATGAGAAAGTTTCTGTTTGTTTTGCTGGCATGTTCGCTATTTGCCATCATGCTTGGAATCTTGCTTGACCTGAGCAAAGTGCTTACTGGTTCCATGGTTCTGTCAGGATGCTTGGCAGGAACATTGATAGGTGACACGATAAAGAATAAGGGCTCAATAGCGAATGACATGAAAGTGGGGCTTCTTGTGTTAGGGGTCTTGTGCATTCTGCTAATGGGACTTTTTATTGTGAACGACTTCATGCACTTAAACTTGCTGCCAGCCCCTATGCCTAAATTAGTAATCGGTATCTTTGGTTTTGCCTCGCTATCTATAGTGGCCTGCATCATTCTCACCTGGTACTGGAGGAGGCGCAAAAAGGTATAAGGGCGCATTCCTGTAATGTATGACAAAGGGGAAGGAAATGTTTTGGTTCCTTCCCCTTTGTTTTTCGAAAGCATTCTTTTGCCAGGAAGAGGGTCACTGCTTCCCTACAGAATCTCGCAGAACTCTATTTTCTCCTTGTTGGGTCCCTGGATGAAGAAGTACTTCGCGCCATTGTCCCAAAAGTTGATGGAATTCACACTGTCGCTCAGCATCGTGTAGCCAGCCTGCTTCAGTTCGTTGTAGAGGCTGTCAATCTGCTTCACGTCGAGGCAGAAGTGGTCCACGGCACCGTTTGCGAGGGCAGGCTCATCGGTGGGGATGACCTCGATGAGCAGGTTGCCCAACTTCATGAAGGCAAAGTCGCGGTCGCCGGTGACGGTGCGGCGCATGGCCTCCTGGAAGCCCAGGGTCTTGTAGAAGTCCACCGTACCCTGCACATCGGTGGTGGGAACGCCAATGTGCTGAATGCCACCCGAGAAGGCGTTCACATCCACATTCTGCTGGGGGAAAGCCTCCTTGAAGAAGGTCACGCTGTCGGCAGGAGCCGCCTCGGCGGACGTCTCACCCTTGGGAGCCTGCGAGCAGGCTGCCGCTGCCAGGATTGCTGTTGCCATAATCAGTAGTTTTTTCATTTGATGATATTGTTTGGTTGGTAATCAGATAACTCTGCTGCTCAATAATGATACACCAGCGTGCCGCCCTGCATGAGCGTGCGGTGGCTGATGCGCGGCTCCCTGAGCCTGTGGCCGTTCCAGGTGATGCGCCTGAGCGGACGGCTGCCATCGGCCTTGCCCTCCACACGGATGGTGACCACAGGCTTCCCCTGGCCCCCGGGGCAGAGGGTGACCCGGCTGAAGAGGGGCGGGAAGAGGTCGTAGGTGGCCTCGCCCACCACCACAGGGTAGAGGCCAATGCTGGCAAACACATACCATGCGCTCATGGCTCCGTCGTCCTCGTCCATCTCGGGACAGTAGCCCCGGGGCTTGTTGTCAAAAGCGCGTCCCACAAAAGGCTGAGGGTAGGCATCATTGCCGCCATAGCGATGGGTGACCACGCCGGTGGCCAGGCTGCGCACCACAGGCGCGGTAAGCTCGGGCGCGCCCAGGCGGCCAAAGAGGAAGGGAACGTGGATGTCGGGCTCGTTGCCCTGGTTGTAGAGTTCGTCGCGGAAGAACTGCTCCAGCTGTGCGAGCAGCTCCTTGCGCCCCACCATGCGCTCCATGCGGCTGAGGTACATGGGCGCGCCCCAGCGGTATTGCCAGCGCGTGCCCTGGTAGAGTCCGTTGCCGCGCATGCGGGTGTAGGTGCTGTCGATGTGCTGGAACTCCCTGGCCCACACGGAGTCAAACACCGCCTCGCCACGGCGGGTCCAGTGCTCGGCCTCATGGGTGCGGCCCGCCTCGCTGGCCAACTGCCCCAGGGCCCAATAGTCAACGGCCGCCTCCAGGCACTGGTCGGGCGAGCGCAGGGGCAGGTGCTCGGCCTCGCGCACCATGCCAGCCCAGGCCTCATCAAGGTTGGGGATGCTGATGCCCTGGCGATAAGCGTCGAGCAGGGTGGCTATGGCATGCTCGGTGCGCACGGTGGGCACACACTCGTGGTCGGTGCTCCAGTCCTGCTTGCCTGTCACATACAGGGTAGCCAGCGACTGCATGATGCCGGACGAGCGTGAGGGGTCGAGCAGGGTGACAAGGGGAAACTTGGTGCGGTAGGTGTCCCACAGCGACCAGGAACTGTAGTACTCGCCCTGGCCTGCCCGGTGAGGCTTGCCGTCGGTGCCCAGGTAGCGGCGCATGAGGCTGTCGGTGACCTGGAAGGGGCTGTGGAAGGTGCGGTAGAGCGAGGTGTAGAAGAGGGTGCGCTGGTCGGCCGTGCCACCATCCACCTCGATGCGTCCCAGCAAGTCCTGCCACTGTGAGGAAGCCTCGCTGGCCAGGGTGGCGAAGTCCTTATGCCACACGGCTGCGGCTGGCACGCGCGAGAGCTCGTCCCTCAGCCCCGTGCCCACCAGTATGCGCACCTCCACCCGTCCATCCGTGGCCTGGGGAAAGACGAGCCGCGCCCGCCCGCCATCCACCGAGTCGATGCGGAAGGGGGCGCTTGAGAGCAGGCGGTAATAGAGGTGATAATGCCCGCGCCCGCAGGTGTTGCGGCTCACCACCAGCCCCTCGCCCTCCTGGGGAGCGGTCTGGCTGAAGTGTGCCTCGTGGACGTGCTCAAAGGAAGAGGCCGTGTTGAGCTCCAGCCTGGGCTGACGGCCCTGCGGAAAGGTGAACTCCTCCACGGCCAGGTGTGTGGTGGCGGTGGCGCGGAACCGTGTCCCGTCCTGCATGGTCACGGCATAGAAGCCGGGGCGCGCCTGCTCGGTGGACTTCACCAGGCGTGCCACACAGCCCTCGGCACAGGGAAGCAGCGACACATTGCCGCCACACCCGCTGCCTCCCACACCCGAGAGGCGATTGATGCTGAAGCCCGTGATGTCGGCCACCTCATAGTCATAGCCAGGGTGCTGGCGCGGCTTGCTGTCGGGGCACACCTGTATCATGCCATAGGGAACTGCCGCTCCGGGAGTCATCTGTCCGTAGTCCCCGGCCGTACCCACGAAGAGGTTCACGTCCCCGGTGTGGTCTCTCGCCACAGGAGCGGCCGCACTGGCCCACAGGGGCAGGACGGCCAGGAAGAGGGTTGCGTATGCTTTCATTAGGATAGGTATTGTGTGTGATTCTCCCACAAAGTTACGCATAATCCGTGAGAAAGGCCCGATGGCAGGGCAGGCAAATGCCGTACCGCCAGCCATCGGGCTTGCCTCAGGCATGCATGTCAGCGAAACAGGATGCGGCGGAAGTGCTTGGCCAGGTGCTCATATCCGCGCTCGTTGGGGTGCAGGCGGTCGGGCAGGAAGCACGAGGGGTCGAGCTGGCCCGAGCCATTGGGGAGCGTGAGCGCGCTGGAGAAGTCGTGGTAGAAGGTCATGCCGTCCTGCACGATGCTCTGCTCGAGCAGGGCATTGAGCTGGCGCACGGCCTCCTCCTGGCCACCCTTGGGCAGGATGCCTATGATGTGGAGGCGCGCCTGGGGCTGGTGGCGGCGTATGAGGGCGGCGATATCCAGTATGCCCGACACCACCTGCTGGGCAGGCTCACCATTGTTGGTGCCTATCATCAGGCAGATGTCCTTGGGGCTGCAGCCCTCCAGTTCGCCGTGCGAGAGCCTCCAGAAGGTGTTCTCCACGCGGTCCCATCCCATGCCCATGTTGGTCACGCGATGCCCCTTGAAGAGACGGTTCCACGTCTTGCCGCCATTGACCACCGTGCCAGTTGGCTCACCGCCCCAGTAGTGGGTGATGGAGTTGCCTATCATCAGCACCTCGGGGTCGGTGGTATGGTTGAGGCGCATGATGCTGTTGTGCCGCCCTATCCAGTCATATCCGTCGCGCCGCTGGGTGCATGGCGTGTATTGCCGCATGGTGTCGGGGCCCACCATGGCCTGGTCGAGCACGCGGGCATAAGCCTGCTCATACTTCATCATGCCCACATCATTGGGGTGTGTGCCCTCGATGAGGTCATCGGCGGTCAGCCCCAGGTCGGCGCGTGTGATGTAGTACAGCCCCTTGGTGCCCTGCCTTATGAAATCGTCCACGACCCGCCTCTGCACAGTGTCCTTCTGCAACTGCTGGTGGTAACTGGCGGCATGCACGAGCGATGAGGGATGCACGAGATACTGCCCCTCCATAAGCACGATGGGGGCCTGGCTGGCGGAGCGCAACTTGCGGATGCCGTAGCGCAGCCGCTCCTCGAACTCCTGCGGCGTGAGCCCGGCGCAGTTGGGCACACAGTCGATGAGGTAGGCACGGGCATCAATCTCGGCCAGCGCGTCAAACAGGGCATGCTCCATCTTGCCATTGCCCGAGAAGCCCAGGTTGACCACAGGGCACTCATAGCGCCGCTTGAGCCGCGTGCTCCAGATGAGTCCTGGGCGACTGGCCGAGGCTCCGTGGGCTATCGACGTGCCATAGACCACAATAGGACGTTCCTGCGAGCCCTCGACAAACCGGAAGGAAGCCGCCGCGTCGGTGCCCACGGCGAGCCACTTCACGCCATTGTAGGTGGGCAAGTAGAGTTCGTAGGTGATGCCCTGGCCCCGGAAGTCGGGCAGCTCGTGGGTGTCAAAGTAGAACTGCACGGTGTCGGACTTATTGAGGGACATGCTGTACTGCATCGCGTTGGGCACCCAGGAGGTGTGGCCGTTGACATCGGTGGCATAGAGGTCCACGCCCGAGTGGCACAGGCTTACCACGTTGGGCGAACTCTTGCCTGGAAAATAAGTGAGGTAGCGCACCCACAGCCGCTTGGCATTGGTCTGGAAGCGCAGCGACACGCCCGGTGTGTGGCGCGAGCGGTACCACACAGCAGGGGGCACCGCCTGCTCCATCCTGTCGGGCAGGCGGCAGTAGTTGGCCTTGCCGTTCTCCTGGTTCCAGCCTCGCCCGTTGAGCACGCACTGTGGCTCCTGCATGGGGTCGTGCCACACGGTCTGCGCCTGCACGCTTGCTGCCAGCATGAGCAGCAGCGCAGTCATTAGGGATGTTCGTTTCATAGCCTTTTGCTTTAGGTTTCCCACAAATTTACGAAGTATTGCGCACACGGGCACAATAGTTTGCCCGCTTTCTGACAGAGGCATGGGAAAATGGCGAGGGCAAACAGCGACATGCCGCCCAAGGGCTTTTCCACGGGGCAGGACACGCTCACGGCAGCAGCCTGATGAGATTCCGCACGAAAGTTCGGAGCACATGCCCAATGGTTCTGAACGTGTATCCTGGACTTCTTCACAATAGTTTACAGCACATGAGAAAGGAGAAAATCGCCGTGAACTCTATACAGAAGTTACCATTACTGCATATTATGGATATTACCGCATCCTGGCATAAGGGGCAACACAAAAGGCAAGGATGGGAGAAAACGAACCTTTCAGTTGCGATTCAACAAAAATACGATTATATTTGCAGCGTCAAACTAAAAATGCTATTTGCTGCCATGAGAGTAATACAGACTTTTTGGACCGCCAAGGGGAATCCCCTGCTTTCCACCTATGGATGGACACATCCGAGGTACAATGCCATGTCGTGGACACTAAGTTGCTTATGCCTGCATCAACATTTTAACGACATAGAGCTATATACAGACACGGCTGGGTATCAATTCTTAATAGAAAGGCTTGGGCTTCCCTACAAGAAGGCTCATGTGGTACTGGACGACTTTTTCTGCTTGCCATACCACTGGGCATTATCCAAGATAAAGGTCTATTCCATGCAGGAAAGCCCTTTCGTACATGTTGACGGAGACATATATCTACCCAACGG
>JBNMJN010000018.1:0-53252 GCA_050873805.1 Prevotellaceae bacterium
AAGTACTTCTACACGGCGCGCATCACCAACTACTTCACATTCTATCTGATAGAGAAGTTCCAGGTGTCGGTACAGGTCTCACAGCTCTGCCTGTTTGCCTACCTGGCTGCCTTTGCGGCAGGGACCCTGCTGGGCGGCATGCTTGGCGACCGCTACGGGCGCAAGTATGTCATCCTGGGCAGCATCTTCGGCTCGGCTCCCTTCGCGCTCCTGCTTCCGTATGCCAACCTCCTGTGGACGGTGGTGCTGGTGGTTGTGGTGGGACTGGTCATCTCATCGGCCTTCTCGGCCATACTGGTCTATGCCACCGACCTGATGCCCGACAAGGTAGGGGTCATCGCGGGGGTGTTCTTCGGCCTGATGTTTGGACTGGGTGGAGTGGCCAGCGCGCTCTTTGGCTGGATGGCCGATGCCACGGGCATCGAGCATGTGTTCCACATCAGCTGCTACCTGCCCCTGCTGGGCGTGGTGGCGGTGTTCCTGCCCAATATCAAGAGTCACTAAGGGCGGGGCCGTATGCCCCTGTAAGCGCACGAGGCGGATGTCCCAGCAAGGGTACATCCGCCTTGTGCGCTCATGCCAGGAGGCACAGCCGCCACATGCTTGCGTGCGGCTGCCTCCCAGAGGCATGCCGGCTCAGGCCACGATGTGATTGTTGTAGTCACCAAGGAGCCTGTTGGCACACTCGTAATCCAGTGCCAGGAAGTTGGGCTCCATGTGGTTGCACAGCTCCCCCACCACGCTTTCAGGGTAGCCAGTGGTGAGCCCGATGGTGAAGATGCCCGCGCTCATGCCCGCACGCAGTCCGTTGGGCGCGTCCTCAAACACCATGCAGCGGTCCAGCGGGGTGTCAAACACCTTGGCTCCCAGCAAGTAGCAGTCGGGGGCAGGCTTGGATGCGGTGAAGTCCTCGGCCGTGAGGATGCGGTCGAAGAAGGAGAGCAGATGGGCGGCCTTGGCCTCTGCGTTGCGCATCTTGGCCTTGTTCGAACTGGTCACCACGGCCATCCGCACGCCATGGCGGCGCAAGTCGGCCAGGAAGTCCAGCGCGCCGGGCACGGGGGTGTAGTCCATCGTGGACTCGAAGGCTTCCAGCCTGCGGCGCACCTCGGCCTGCACCGAGGGGTCGGGGATGAAGTCCTCGAAGATGGACTTCAGCGTGCGTCCCTTGACCTTGAAGGCGAATGCCCTGCCATCGGGAACCAGTTCCTCGCCCAGTTCTGCCCAGAAGCGGGTGTATTGCCCCTCGGTGTCAATGAGCGTGCCATCGAGGTCAAACAGGGCTGTATCAAGATATTTCTCCATGTCGTCAAATGCTTGGTGTGTGGCCCGCAGGCCTCATGCTATGGTCCTGCCAGTATGTGTGGATGGCCTGGGGGCTACTGGCACTCCCCCCATGAGGCAGCATGCCTACCTGAGGCCACGGTACTTGAAGATGCGCTCCTTGGCCTCGCCCACGGCCTTGAAGAGGCGCTCGGCACGCGAGCGGGTCTCCTCGTCCTGGGTGGCCACGCGGTCGGGGTGGTACTTCATGGCCATGCGGCGGTAGGCCTGGCGCACCTCATCGTCGCTGGCATCGGGGCTGATACCCAGCATCTGATAGGCCGCAAGCACCCCCGCCGGCACATAGCCCGGGCGCTCGTACCCGGCAGACTGCTGCCCGTCAAAGGTGCGCCGCTCGTAATAGAAATGCACCTTGGGACGCTGAAAGAAGCCTTCCACCAGCCAGCCAAGCAGCAGGCCCGCAAAGGCTCCGGGGATGCTGCGCGTGAAGGCAAGCCCCGCAACGGCAAACGTCCACTTGAGGCTGCGCAGCCCCAGCCTGCCGCACAGCCAGCAGCAGGCCAGTATGAGGATAAACCATTTGAACCCTATAAACATCTTCTCATTATATATATAGGTACTCTGGCACGATGCAGGCATGCTGGGGCACGCCTGGCCGCCACGCCTTTTCCCGATTGACGGGGCAAAGGTATGAAGTCTTTTGCGCCACGCAAGGCATGGGGATGTTATTTTTTCCTAATCGGAGCCACAAAGCCAAGCCTGCCATCTTGCCAGGGCATGCAGCCAGGCCACCCCAGGGAATGGCCGCGCGCAGCCCCCGCCGCCCTTGCCTGCGCCACCCGGGCAGCGGCTGGGCGATGCCCTGCCCCAGCGCGCCTGCCGCACGCGCACAAGCCATCTGCCACAGGCCCGGGCTTGCGAAAAAGCACAAGCAGCAGGCTGACGGGGACAAAAGTGAGGGCTGCGGGGCACAAAGATGCGCGCTGGCTGTGCGCGTTGGACAAAATTCGCTAACTTTGTGTGTCCGATGGCCCTGTGCAGGAAGGCTGGCCCCACACCCGCCCTGCCCAGGAAACCCACGGACAGGAAAACCCAAAAACTGAATACGCATGACAAGACTCTCACTCATCCTGGCTCTCGGACTCACCCTGGCAGCCGCCCCCATCGAGGCAAGAAGGCACAAGCCCGAGCCGCCACAGATTCCCATCCTGGCATGGTACAGCATCCCCGCAGGCGAGCATGCCACACTGCAGCGGTACCAGGAACTGCGCGATGCGGGGTTCACCATCTCCTTCTCGCACATCTACAACTACGATGATGCCGTCAAGGCACTGGACCTGTGCGCCCAGACGGGCATGAAGAGTGTGTTCACCTGCCCCGAGCTGGAGCGGGAGCCCGAGGCCACAGCAAGCAAGGTGCGCCACCACCCGGGCCTGGGAGCCTACTTCCTGCGCGACGAGCCTGCCAACGAGGCCATGCCCGCACTGGGCGAGTGGGCAAGGCGCATCGAGAGCGCCGACAAGGAGCATCCCTGCTACCTCAACCTCCTGCCCGTGCATGCCTTGCCCTCAAGCAAAGCCTACAGGGAGCATGTGCAGCTCTTCGACTCGGTGGTCAACCTGCCACAGATATCCTATGACCACTATCCCGTGAACCAGGTGGGCGACAGCGTGTTTCTCAACGCCCATTTCTGGAACAACCTGGAGATAGTCGCCGAGGAGGCACAAAGGGTGAAGAAGCCCTTCTGGGCATTCGCCCTCGCCACCGCACACGGCTCCTACCCCATCCCCACCATCGACCACCTGCGCCTGCAGCTCTATGCCGACCTGGCCTACGGGGCACAGTGCCTGCAGTACTTCACCTACTGGAACCCGGGCACCCAGACGTGGAACTTCCACCAGGCACCCATCACACAGGAGGGCAAGCGAAGCCCCGCATATGAGGTGGTGAGGCAGATGAACCGCGAGATACAGGCACGCGCCGACGTGTTCCTGGGCGCACAGGTGACCTCGGTACGGCACACCGGCAAGGACATCCCCATGGGCACACACCGCCTGGCCAGCCTGCCACAGCATATCCTCAGGCTTGACACTCACGGGCAAGGCGCGCTGGTGTCCTGCCTGGCCAACAAGGGCAAGCGCTATGTGGTGGTGCAGAACACCTCGGTCACCACACCCCTGCAGGCCGACATCATCACCGACGGGCAACTCCACCTCGTGCTGCCCGACGGCACACGCCAGCCTGCCTCGCTGTACGGGCCATTGTTTGTGCTGACTCCTGGCAACGTGCTCATCTTCGAGACGGAAAAAGACGTGAAATAAGGCGAAACATAAAAGAAAAGGTGTAACTTTGTGGAGAAATGGCCAAGGAAGTGAACCGATAATCATATTATAAACTAATAAAAAGCAACAAGAAAGATGAAGAAGACAATGTTGTTGGCCGCATGCGTAGCCCTGATGGCCTCGTGCTGCGGTGGCAAGAAGTGCAATTGCGACTGCGAGGCATGCGCAAACTGCGAGCACAAGGAAAAGGACACGACAGCCATGAACGCCAAAGCTGAAATCGTGGAGAACGAGCAGTATGACCTGAGCAAGCTGAAGAAGGATGCCGAGGACTACTACATCCTGTTTGACGGAAGCAGCCTCGACGGATGGCGCGGCTACGGCCAGGACGCTGTGCCCCAGAGCTGGGAGAACGACGGCGAGAGCATCCACCTGAAGGGCAGCGGCACAGGCGAGGCCCAGGCAGAGGGAGGCGGCGACCTGCTCTTCGCACACAAGTTCACCAACTTCACCTTCGAGTGCGAGTACAAGATAAGCAAGGGCGGCAACTCGGGCATCTTCTACCTGGCACAGGAGGCCAAGGACAGCGAGGGCAATTACCTGCCCATCTGGCAGAGCTGCTCGGAGTACCAGGTGCTGGACAACGCCAACCATGTGGATGCACAGCTTGGCGTCGATGGCAATCGCCAGTCAGCGTCGCTGTACGACATGGTGCCTGCCAAGCCGCAGAACGCCAAGCCCTTCGGCGAATGGAACAAGGCCAAGATTGTGGTCTTCAAGGGTACGGTCATCCACTACCAAAACGACGAGAAGGTACTGGAGTACCACCTGTGGACTCCCAAGTGGAAGGAGATGCTTGATGCCAGCAAGTTCCAGAAGGGTGGCGAGTTCCCCTATGCCTACGGCCTGATGATCGAGGAGGGCAAGAACGGTGGCTACATCGCCTTCCAGGACCACGGCGACGATGTGTGGTACCGCAACGTGCGCATCAAGGTGAACGACTAACCATCCGGAGCACACCGGACTCATATCCGCGAAGTGGCCATGCTGCCAGGTCTTGTGCCTGCGGCATGGCCACTTCTGCTGTCCACAGGAGGCAGAGTGCCCATAGCACGACACAGCCATGGGCACTCCGCCCCATCCAGGCACAATCATCGGGGCTCAGCGAGAGCCGTGTCAACAAAAATGCGTAACTTTGTGGACAAATACACAGTATAATCCTATCACCGACACAATACATGAGAACATCCATCAAAGACCGCATCCGCACCGCGCTGGCCGCGCTGGCCGTGTGCGTGCTTCCGCTCCTGGCACATGCCCAGGAGGCACTGGACCCCGTGCCCAACCCCGAGGCCGTGGTCACGGAGGGCAACGTGCGCTTCACCGTACTCACCGACCGCATGATACGCATCCAGTACAGCAGCGAGGCGAAGTTCGAGGACCGGGCCACCTTTGCCATTGTCAACCGCCGCCTGCCCGTGCCACATTTCACCACGGAGCGCGATGACAAGTACCTGTATATCCACACCGACAGCCTCGACCTGCGCTACCGCCTGGGCTCAGCGCCGCGCGAGCAGGACAAGTCGCCCAACAACCTGCTCATCACCTTCCGCATGAACGGGTTCACCTGCCAGTGGTATCCGGGCAAGGACGATGCGCTGAACCTGCTCGGCACCCACCGCACGCTCGACACCGCATGGGGCGACAACATGCGCTACAAGATGGAGAAGGGACTGCTCTCCCGCGCCGGATGGGCCATCATCGACGAGAGCCCCCGTACCACCAGGGGTGACGGGAGCACCTCCTACGCGCTTGAGCCCAACAGCGAGGGCTTCCAGTGGTGGGCGTCTCCCGTGGATGCCAATGCCACCGACTGGTACTTCCTGGGCTACGGACACAACTACAAGCAGTGCCTGGGCGACTACATCAAGGTAGGCGGTCGTGTCCCCATGCCGCCCAAATACATCTTCGGCTACTGGTACAGCCGCTTCGCCGCCTACAGCACAGCCGACTTCAAGCAAATCATCAGCGATGTGGAGAGGTACAGCGTGCCCATGGACGTGCTCATCATGGACATGGACTGGCACAAGGACGGCTGGACGGGATGGAGCTGGAACAAGTCTCTCATCCCCGACCCCAGCGAACTGATTTCCTACATGCACAAGCATGGACTGCGCACCGCACTCAACCTGCACCCCGCCGACGGCGTGTCGTCCAGCGAGGACTACTACGATGAGATGAAGGCCGAACTGGGCTATGCCAGCGACTACACCGCCACGCTGCCCTGGGCCGTGGAGAATTACGACTACATGAAGGCACTCTTCAAGAGCTTCCTCAGGAAGTACGAGCAGATGGGTGTTGACTTCTGGTGGCTCGACTGGCAGCAGCACCTGCTGGTGGACAATATGACGCTGGGCGAGACCTTCTGGTGCAACCACACCTTCTTTGAGGACATGCGCATCAACAGGCCCGGGCTGCGCCCAGTCATCTACCACCGCTGGGGAGGCCTGGGAAGCCACCGCTACCCCATCAGCTTCTCGGGCGACACCTTCTCCAAGTGGAGCACGCTGGGCTACCTGGCCTACTTCACCAGCAATGCCAGCAACGTGTGCTATACCTACTGGGGGCATGACATAGGCGGCCACCAGGGTGGCAGCAACGACCAGGAGCTGTACCTGCGCTGGCTGCAGTTCGGCGCCTACACGCCCATATTCCGCACCCACGCGCTCAAGGACGGCAAGATTGAGCGCAGGATATGGAAATACAAGAACTTCACACAGCTCCGCGAGGCCGTGCGCCAGCGTTACCGCCTCTTCCCGTACCTTTATACGGCAGCCCGCGAGACCTACGACACCGGGGTGGGCATGAACCGTCCGCTCTACTACGAATGGCCCGAGGAGGGCAAGGCTTACCAGTATGAGGACGAGTACCTGTTTGGCCCCGACATGCTGGTCGCCCCCATCTACGAGCCCGCGCAGGACGGCATCAGCACCCGCACCATCTGGCTTCCCAAGGGGCTCTGGTGGGACATGACCAAGGGCGAGCTGGCCGAGGGTGACCGCACCTTCCGTGCCCAGTTCACACTCGACGAGTTCCCCGTCTATTACAAGGCAGGCTCCATCATCCCGCTCTATCCTGTGCAGCGCAGCGTGGTGACCAATCCTGCCACCATCACACTCTACGTCACACCCGGAGCCGATGGCGCAGGAAGCCTCTACGAGGACGATGGCGCCGACAACGCTTATGTGGGCGATGCCTGGGCACGCACGCTCTTTGCCCAGGAGCGCACCACCAAGGCCGTGACCCTGACCATAGGCGCGCGCCAGGGCAGTTTCGAAGGCATGCCCACGAAGCGCACCTGGCTGGTGCAGATGCCGGCCATGCCCGAGACGTGCGACCTGCAGGGCATCACGCTCAACGGCAACCCGGTGGATGCCTCACAAGTCAGCTACGACGCCACCACCCACCTGCTGCAGGTGAGCCTGCCCGCCGACGACCTCACCCAGGCGCTCTCCCTGCGTGTCCCACTCAAGCAGGAGCCTGGCTCGGCAAGCGAGGACGAGAGCGGCGACACTCGCCTCAACTACAGCAACGGGCACGATGCGGTGAGCGTCAACGCACCCCGCCAGGCCACAAGCATCAGGCTCACCGTGACCACCGCAGGGGGCGCATGCGTGGCACGCGAGGAGGCGCACAACACAAGCAGCCTGCTACTCTCGCTCGCCTCGCTGCCCCAGGGCACATACATCTGCCACGCCCTGGTAGATGGCAAGAGCACCACCAGGAAAATCATAAAGAAATGACCACACACAACATGCGCAACATGACACACCACATACAGTCACGCCACACACCTGGCAGCACACTGCTGCTGGGCCTGCTGCTGGCTCTGGGCATCCACACCACCGCCCTGTCACAGACCCGCCTGTGGATTTCGGGCTCCGCCGTGCCAGGTGGCACACAGGAGCTCACCCGCTTCAGCACAGGCATCACAGGCAAGTACGCCTTCAAGTTCCACGGCACGCTCCTGCCCGGCAAACTCTATGTGCAGACCCGCGCAGAGCGCACCGCCAGCACCTTCTACTACGCGCCCAAGCAGGTGGACTCCAATATTGTCAACGACGGAATCACTTTCTCCTCCACCCGCGACACCACGGACGCGGCCTGGACCGTGCTTTTCGGAGCCGACAATTACCGCTTCACCGTCACACCCGCCGACAAGAAACTCGAGGGGGAACTCTTCGCGCAATGGTACGAGGCGTGGATCGTGGGCGGATGCGTAGAGGACAACCAGGGAAGCGGCTCGTCGGCCGGGCAATGGCAAGTGGGCGCGGGGAAGGCCATGACGCGCTCCGAGAGCGACCCAAACGTGTGGAGCTGGACAGGCGAACTGAAGGTGTACAAGTCGAATGTGGAATCCAACCGCCTCAAGATAAACGGGCAATACGGATGGACACCCAAGGTGCTGCACCCCTTCAAGGCCGACCAGTCGCTCACAGCCTCTACCCAGTTCTGGTACTGCGGCCCCAACGACACCAAGTGGACTATCAGCCAGGATGGCTATTACTACATACGCATCAACGTGTTTGAGGAGACCATGCACGCCGAATACCTGGGCACCACCATCCCCGATGGCGTGCTGCCCACCGCCGGCTGCGACGCGCAGGTGACCGTGACAGGACGCAGCATCCAGGTGACCAGCAGTGCCATGGCCAACTGCCGCCTCTACACCACCGAGGGGCACCACATCACCACACAGAGCGGCACGCAGGTCACGCTGCAGATGCCCGCCCGTGGCACTTACCTGCTCTATGTGGACAACGGGGAGAGTGCCTTCACGCGCAAGATTGTCACCGACTGACCCTCATGGAAAGACAAGCAAGAAACTCCTGGGAAAGCCATGCCGCAGAGGCGGGCTCCCACCGTGCCGCGCCAGGCATGGAACAGCAGTGCGAGACCATCACCAGCACACAGAACCCACGGGTGAAGCGGCTGCTCACCCTGGAGCAGAAGTCCCAGAAGCGCAAGGCCGAAGGACGCTTCGTGGTAGAGGGCCGCAGGGAACTGGCACACTGCGTGGAGGCTGGCTTCAAGGTGGAGTGTGCCTTCGTGCGCGATGACCTGCTCCCCTCGCTGCGGCCGCACCTGCCACAGCAGGCCAGCATCCTGCCCGTGAGCGACAAGGTGTACGAGCGCATCGCCTACCGCGACAGCACCGAGGGCGTGGTGGCCATCGTGGAGAGCCGCACACTGTGCCTGGACCACCTGCAACTGCCTGCCCACCCCCTGCTCATCGTGCTGGAGAGCGTGGAGAAGCCAGGCAACCTGGGGGCTGTGCTGCGCAGCGCGGATGCAGCACAGGCCGATGCGGTCATCGTGTGCGACCCCATGACCGACCTCTACAACCCCAATCTCATACGCTCCTCGATAGGCGCCATCTTCACCGTCCCCTGCGTGGCCTGCACCTCGCAGGAGTGCATTGCCTTCCTCAAGGAGCGCGGCATACAGATTCTCACCGCACAACTGCAGGACTCGCGCCTCTATTACGACACTCCCATGACACAGGGCACAGCCATCGTGATGGGCACGGAGTCCACTGGCCTCACCGATGCCTGGCGCAAGGCGGCCGACGCGCACATACGCATCCCCATGCTGGGACGGCTCGACAGCCTCAATGTGTCGGTAAGCGCGGCCATCCTCCTCTTCGAGGCGGTGAGGCAGCGGCAGGACGCGGCATGCCGCGCCCAGGCAAGCGGGCTGTGAAAAGTGCAAGAGCGAAAAGTGGTGGCCAGACTGGATGTACAGCCTGGCCACCACTTTTTCAGTCCCCTCAGTGTCCGCATCCGCCCTTGCGCCACCCGTCATCCGCCCCTGCAGAGGCTGAATGAAGGTACACCGCATGAGCACTTCTCAGCTTTTGCCTCTCACTTCTTGCCCTGCCCGAAGTCCACTCCCCACTCCGTGCGCAGGGCATCCAGCCACCGCATGACGGCCAGCGACTCGCTGTGCGGCATCAGGGGCGACTCCACCCGTCCCTCGGCGATGCACCTTTGCGCCTCCAGCACCTGGTACTCGTAGCCCGTGACCACGCCCCCGGGACGCTCATAGGTGGCCACATGGTCAAAGCCCACAAACACATCCACCCGCGTGGGATTGTTTACATTGTCAATCACCAGATACCCCTCCTCGCCACTTATCACCGCCTGGCGGTCGGTGCGGCACACGGCACTGCACTGCAGCGAGGCCATGCGCCCGTGGCTGTACATGAGCGAGATGCTCTCCTGCAGGTCCACCCCTGTGGGGCCCACCATGCAGTTGCTCACCATGCGCTCCACCTCCCCGCCAAAGAACATGCGCGTGAAGTGCAGGGGATAGACCCCCAAGTCGAGCAAGGCCCCACCGCCCAGTTCGGGACGCATGACACGCTCCTTGTGGTCTATCTTGTAGCACAGCGAGGCCGTGATCATCCTGGGCCTGCCTATCACACCACTCTCCAGCACCTGGCCTATCTGCCGGCACAGGGGCATGTAGCGTATCCACATTGCCTCGGCCAGATACACCCCGCGCTCATGCGACAGCCCTATCAGAGCCCCGGCCTCGGCTGCGCTCATGGTGAAGGCCTTCTCCACCAGGCAAGCCTTGCCGGCAAGCAGGGCCTTGCGGGTGGGCTCGTAGTGGCAGGAGTGGGGCGTGGCGATGTACAGGAGGTCCACCTGGGGGTCGCACAGGATATCGTCATACGAGCCATATGCCCGACCGATGCCCAGCGAGGAGGCAAACTCCCTGGCCTTCGCGGCCGAGCGCGATGCCACTGCCGTCACGCACACGCCCGGCACCTGGGCCAGTGTGCGGGTCATCTTCTCCGCTATGTGTCCGGCACCGATGATGCCCACATTGAATGTTCTCATGCTCTCTCTTATTACGGATAATGGGTTTTACTTCTCCCACAAAGTTACGCTTATCCTGCGAGATATGCAAGTGCGCCCATGCCTTGTACGTCCCGCAGGCACCCATCCGCCCCCATGGGAAAATCGCACCACGCGGCACACTTATCGGGGGGAAAGGGGAGCAGGCAAGCAACCTTTTGCCTATCTTTGCATGCAGAACATGGCCTGCGCGCCGGCACAGGCTCATGCAAGACAGACACAGCAACACTATGAGCAACGTAGAGACCCGCATCCTCACCGACGACAAGCTGGGGCCCATCATCCTGCGCGAGAACGCGCGTGCCAGGCGACTGATATTCCGCTACAGGGACGGGGCGCTGGAATGCACCGTGCCACCGCGCACAAGCAGCGGCGAGATAGCAAGGGCCATAGAGAAGATGCGCGCTGAGCTGGCCGCGCTGGCACAGCGGGGTCAGGCCAGGCAGGATGCCGCGATGTTTGGCCCGCAGAGCCGCATTGAGACCGACGGCTTCACGTTCCACTGCCAGCAGGCTGATGGTGGAAAGCCCCGGGTGCGCGAGGACGCGGCCGGGATGACCTTCCTCTATCCCGCCGGCCTCGACTGGCACTCGCCACAGCTGCAGCAGTGGCTCACCCATGTGGTGGAGGAGTGCCTGCGCCGGCGTGCACAGCGCACACTGCCGGCACGCCTTGCCGAGCTGGCCGCGCGGCGCGGACTGCACCCGCACAAGGTGTCCATACGCAGGACCACCACGCGCTGGGGCAGCTGCTCCAGCCTGGGCAACATACACCTGAGCCTCTACCTGATGCTGCTGCCCGCCCACCTGCGTGACTTCATCATGCAGCACGAGCTCACCCATCTGCTGGAGATGAACCACAGCGCGCGCTTCCACGCCCTGCTCAACCAGGCCGTGGACGGCCAGGAGGCGGCCCTGGAACAGGAGATGAAGCGATACCACACCATGCTCATGCCGCAATAGCCCCACTCACATGCACCCGCCCACCCCACTCACTCACCAGGCCATGCGCCCACGCATCCTGCTGCTCACCGCCATCCTGCTGCTCACCGCCGCCTGTGCCAGCGGACAGCGGGTGGTGTGGTGGAACGTGGAGAACCTCTTCGACTGCCGCCACGACACCCTCAAGAACGACCTGGAGTTCCTGCCCTTATCCTCCCGCCACTGGACACGCAGCCGCTACTGGCACAAGCTGGACAACCTCGCGCGCACCCTGGCAGCCATCTCCCCTGGCGAAGAATGGCCCATGCTGGTGGGACTGGGCGAGGTGGAGAACGACTCGGTGCTGCGCGACCTCACCCTGCGCAGCCCGCTGCGGCTGGCAGGCTACCGCTACGCGCACCACGAGGGACCCGACCTGCGGGGCATCGACTGTGCCCTGCTCTACCAGCCCCATCTGTTCCGCCTCACTGGCAGCCGCGCCGTGCGTGTGCCCTCGCACGAGCATGGCATGCGCCCCACGCGCGACCTGCTCTACTGCCAGGGCGTGCTGCCCGGGGGCGACACCCTGCATGTCATCTGCGCGCATCTGCCCAGCCGGGCGGGAGGCACACGGCAAACCGGGCGGCACAGGATGCTTGCCGCCACCACCCTGTGCATGCTGCTGGACTCGCTCAGGGGCAAGGATGTGCTTGTCATGGGTGACTTCAACGCTGGGGCAGGCGACCCTATCTTTGGCCCCATCGGGCAGCGCGTGGTGTCGCTCACGCCTGGGGGACGCAAGGAAAAGCGAAAGCCCCAGGGCACCTACTGCTACCAGGGGCACTGGGACTTCATCGACCATATTCTCATAAGCCG
This sequence comes from Prevotellaceae bacterium, assembly GCA_050873805.1. Taxonomy (GTDB): domain Bacteria; phylum Bacteroidota; class Bacteroidia; order Bacteroidales; family Bacteroidaceae; genus Physcousia. The sequence goes on from JBNMJN010000018.1 coordinate 12,289, forward strand.
CTCACTGCAGCCACGCTGCAGCGAGCACGTCACCGTGGGACGCTTCCCCTTCCTGCTCACAGAGGAAGGCACGCCCCACCGCACCTATCGCGGACCCGCCTACCAGGGCGGCACGTCCGATCACCTGCCCATCTGGGCCGACTTGTTCATCAGGTAGCAGTCGGCCAGCACCATGGCCGCCATGGCCTCCACCACGGGCACCGCGCGTGGCAGCACGCAGGGGTCGTGCCTGCCGCGTGCCGTGAGCGTGACAGCCTCGCCTGCCTGGTTGACCGTGTGCTGCTCCTTGAGCAGGGTGGCTACGGGCTTAAAGGCCACACGGAAATAAATGTCCTGCCCATTGGAGATGCCGCCCTGTATGCCTCCGCTGCGGTTGGTGAGGGTGGTCACACCGCCCTTCCCGTCGGGCACGAACTGGTCGTTCTGCTCGCTGCCGCGCTGTGTCACGCCAGCGAAACCCATGCCATACTCGAATCCCTTCACCGCATTGATGCCCAGCATGGCGGCTCCCAGGAGCGCGTGCAGCTTGCCGAAGGCCGGTTCGCCCCAGCCCACGGGGCATCCCCTCACCACGCAGGCTATCACCCCGCCTATGGTATCGCCGTCGGCCTTGACCTCGCGTATGAGTTGGGCCATGCGGCTGGCCACGGCCCCGTCGGGGCATCGCACGTCATTGCACTCGGCCTGCGCCAGGTCATAGTCGGCATAGCATCCGGGCAGGACGATGTCCCCCACCTGCTGTGTGTAGGCTTGCACGGTGACCCCCAGCTGGCTGAGCATCAGCTTGGCAAAGGCACCGCCCACCACACGGCTGATGGTCTCGCGTGCCGAGCTTCGCCCTCCGCCACGGTGGTCACGCAGCCCATACTTCTGGGTATAGGTATAGTCGGCATGGCTGGGGCGGTAGAGCGAGCGCATGTTGTCGTAGTCCTGGCTGTGCTGGTTGCCATTGCGCACGATGAAGCCAATGGGACACCCTGTGGTGCGTCCCTCGAAGGTGCCGCTCAGGAGCTCCACCTGGTCGGTCTCCTTGCGCGCTGTGGTCAGGGCACTCTGGCCTGGCCTGCGGCGGTCCAGTTCGTGCTGGATGAAGTCCAGGTCCACGGTTATCCCAGCCGGGATGCCGTCTATCACGCCCCCTATGGCGGCTCCATGACTCTCACCGAAGGTGGTGAGACGGAAGATGTTGCCAAATGTATTCACGGTTTTGCGGTTTTGCGGTTTTGCGGTTGTACGGTTATGTGGTTGTGCGGGCTTGCGACTGCGCGGTCATGCGGCTGTGTGTCCCTGCGGGCACATTGCCACACGACAGCCTCATCCGGGCACGCAGGCTGGCAGCCGGTCAGTGACAGCCCGAGCAGCCCGAGCCACACTCTCCGCCCGAGCAACCGCCCGAGCAACCGCCGCAGCCGTCCTCGCCTCCACAGCCACAGCAGCCTCCCTCGCCCGTGAGAGCCTTCAGGGCATTGCTCACCTCCTCGTCGGTAGCGGGGCGCGACAGCACCACGCTGCCCACGAAGCGCAGCGACTTGCCGGCCAGGGGGTGGTTGAGGTCCACGGTGACGGTGTTGTCCTGTATGAGGGCAATGAGTCCGTTGAAGCGGTGACCCTCGTTGTCCTGCAAGGGCACCACGGCACCCTCGTAGATGTAGCGCGGGTCGAGCTTGCCGTCAATCTCAAACATGCTGCGGGGCACCTCGCGCCTTCCCTCTGGGTCATACTCCCCATAAGCCTGCTCCACGCTGAGCGTGAAGTCAAAGGGCGCGCCTGTCTCCAGGGCCTCTATCTGCTGCTCGAAGTCATCCAGTGTCATGCCCAGTCCGGTGAGGAACTCAAAGGGGTGCTCGCTGGTAGCCTCCTCCAGCAGTTCGGGCTCCTGTCCCTCGCTCTGTCCGTAGAGCTTATAGGCCAGGCTGATGTACTTGTTTGTTGCTTCTGTTGCCATATTCTGTATTTGTCATTTGTTTTTTCCGTTCTTTCCACAGAGTGTCATCTCCAGTGGCAGAGCCACATGCTGGTGTACGGCACTGGCCAGGTTCTGCGCCACATCGGCGGGAGCCGAGAAGTAGATGCACGCGCCCAGTTCCTTGATGCGCACCGCGCACAGCTGTGAGCCGTCGTGGCACAGGAACTGGTAGGTGAGCGTCTCGTTGTGTCCAGGCCTGGCTGCGCGGTAGTTCATGGTCTTCTCCACCCGCATCTTCTCGGCCGGCACCAGTTCGGCAGTCCACTTGCTGCTCCTGGCCATGGTGTGTCCCCGCATGGTCACAGCCGTCTCCACCTGCTCGCCATGCACGCGGGGCAGTGCCTTGCGCATCTTGGCCATGCCCTTTCTCACGCGCTCGTCATCCCTGTCCTGCTTGCTGCTGCGCGCAGCCGTCTGCGTGGCGCCAGTCACGGCATCCACCTCCTGGCGCGCCTCAGCCGTGAGCGCAAGTCCCAGCATGAGTGCGGCAAGCAATGTACGTCCCTTCATATTTTCTGTTCAATTGGTCATTCATCTGCAAAGGTAGGTATTTATTTTGGGAGATGCAAGCCCAAGGCGCACGCAGCCCAGGGCAACGGGGGAGGAGCTCCCTCCTGCCTGCTCAAAGCCCCCTCCTGCTCCCCCAAGGGGGAGGGACACCTTGCGGCACAGGGCTTGGGGATACGGGGAGGAGCCCCCTCCTGCTCCCCCAAGGGGGAGGGATGGCTTGCTGCACAGGGCTGGGGAATAAGGGGAGAGGACAGGATGCCCTGGCTGCATGTGGCCAAGGATTATGCTTTGGGAATGGGAAGGAGGTAAAGAGGCACATGGAAAGGGTAAAAGCACAAACGCCATGGTTGTCCTCTCATACCAACAGAGCGTTTGCTGCGAGCAACCAGCCTGCTGCTCTGCTTCTACCAAAGCACAGGCATAAAAAACGCACCGCGCTGCGTTGGCGAATGCAGTGCGCTGCGTTGGCGATCGCACCGCGCTGCGTTGGCAGATGCAGTGCGCTGCGTTGGCGATTGCAGTGCGCTGCGTTGGCGGATGCACCGCGCTGCGTTTACGTCCCCTCCCCCTTGGGGGAGGCTGGGAGGGGGCTTTCCGTTGGCTGTGAGGGGGCTCTCCCTCCCCCTCACTCCACCTTATATATATTATATGTGCATCCCTTCTCGGTGGGGATGAGCAGATGGTCGGCATCCACCACCACGCCCTTGAGGGGCTTCCCATCGGGGCCGCACACACGGTACTTGGCTATACCTGGATAGTACACAGGGCATGGCTTGCCCGAACCACTGCGTATGACCGCATGCACCAGGCGGCCGTCCTGCCACTGCTGGTCCACCTGGAAGTTGTTCACGGCGCGCAGCCCCACCATGTGCCCAGTCTGCCACACGCTGGGCAAGGCAGGCAACAACTGCAGCGTGCCGGTGTGGCTCTGCAGGAGCATCTCGGCGATGCCGGCACAGGTGCCGAAGTTGCCATCGATCTGGAACGGCGCATGGGAGTCGAAGAGGTTATAATAAACCCCACCCTTCTGCCACACTATGTCATAACTGGTGGAGTGCTTGAGAGCATTGTGCAGGATGGTGTGGGCATGGTCGCCGTCCAGCGCGCGCGCCCACAGGCACACCTTCCAGCCCATGCTCCAGCCCGTGGCCTTGTCACCGCGCAGGCGCAGGGAGTTGACGGCAGCAGGGAAATAGGGACTGGCAGGGCCAATGTCGGAGAGGGGGTAGAGAGCCATGAGATGGCTCAGGTGGCGGTGCGAGGGGTCGTCGCTCACATCGTAGGTGGCATACTTCCACTCACGCAGCAGCGTGTCGCCCCGGCTCACCCCATGGCGCGGACTGGTCCAGTCGGCATGGGCAGCGGCATTGGCGGTGTATATCTCGGTATGGAGCCCACGGTCGGTGCGCGCGAGGTACCTGTCGAGCTGCTCCACATCGGCCTGGGTGAGTCCCACGCGCTGGAGTCCCAGGATGTCCACGCTCTGCCGCACACTGGAGAGCAGGGCATAGATGAGCTGCTGCGCGTGGGCGGTGCCATCCTCGCGGGGATGGGCGCCCTGCTCGGCGCTGAACTCGTCGGGAGCCACATAAGTGCCGTCGGGCTGGATGCCCAGCGAGGGGCATCCACGGTCATCTATCATCCGCTCCATCCAGAACTGCGCGCAGCTCCACAGCGTGGGGAAGGCACGCTCGAGGAAGCCCTCGTCGAGCGTGTAGCGGTAGTGCTGCCACAGGTGGCTGCAATACCAGGCGTTGGCCACGAAGTAGTTGTTGCCCCACAGGCTCATGCCACCAAAGATGTTGTTCTCTGTGAAGCACGTCCAGCCATGCCTCACACCCCCGTACTGGGTGGCGGCCCGCTTCCAGTTGTCGCGTGCGGCCATGCCCATGACGTAGTTGAGGAAGGGCAGGTGCAGCTCGCTCAGGTTGGTGGGCTCGGCTGGCCAGTAGTTCATCTGCACATTGATGTTGGAGTGGATGTCGGAGTTCCATGCCGCGTGGCTGCGGTTGTTCCAGATGCCCTGCAGGTTGCTGGGGGAGTCCACTCCCCTGCTGCTGCCCATCATGAGGTAGCGGCCATAGGCAAAGTAGAGCTGCTCCAGGAAGAGGGCGTCGGCCTCGCGGCCTGTGACATTGCGGCTGGGGTCGTTGTAGCACTCCACCAGGCTGTCGGTGGGAAGGGCTGTGGCAGCCCCGGCCAACTGGAAGTCCACCCTGCCCAAGAGGCTTGTGAAGTCGTCCTCGTGCCTCGCGAGCATCTGCGTCCAGCCTCGCGCGGCAGCCCTGTCCACACGCTCGTCCATGCGCTGGCAAAGGCCCTCGGTGCCCGACACCAGCGTGGGCGACGAGGGGTCGAAGTCGGTGCCCCCGCCCAGCACCAGCAGCACCTCGCGGGTGCCATACACATGTATGCCCCGGGGGGAGCACTCCATGCGGGCCTCCTCGCCCAGGGGCACCACACGCAGGCAGGCGGCATGGCTCACCGTCTGGAGGCGGCCCGAGAAGCGGGCGTAGCCCGTGGCCGAGTAGGCCACCTGCCCTGCATGGAGGTCATCGCCAGGGCGCACGGCCACCAGCAGGTCGAGGGGGCGGGCACCCGTGGCGCGGTAGCGTGCCACCACCACACGGTCGGGGCGGGAGGCAAAGTAGCGGCGCTCGTAGCGGGTAAGGCCATCGGTGGAGGCATAGTTAACACCGCCAATGCCTGCCTGCAGGTCGAGGTAACGCACATAGTCACGCACCTCTGTCCCCTGCTTGTAGCCGAACTGCCCCGAGAGGTCGCTCACCAGCACCGAGCCGAAGTTCCGGTAGGAGCCATACTCATTGGTGCCGGCCATGTCGTGGGACGTGCCCTCCCACAGCGTCTTCTCGTTGAACTGTATCTCGTCCTGCTTCACACCGCCCATCAGACAGGCTCCAAACTGCCCGTCGCCTATGGGCAGCGCATACTCCATCCAGGCATCGCCCGGCCAGCGGTAGGCAGCGGGCTGGCGATACCACAGGGTGAGGGGATGCCGGGGGTGGAATGCCGTGGCACCCTGCACGCGGTACTCATCCTGCTCCAGGTCGCCCACAGGCACCAGGCGGCAGGCATTGTTGGCATCGCCCGCGCCCCACAGGGCCAGCGACACACCCACGCCCGTGCCCCCGCACTGGTTGAGGCGGTCGTGGCCCGACTGCACACCCAGCCAGCGCACCTCGCAGGCACCGGGATAGCGGGGGCTGGCATCAAGCACCAGCGCAAAGCCGCTCTTGTCGGGCTGGCGCGTGGCACGGAACTTGGGAGCGGCATAGCTCACATACAGGCCCTGCGCGTTGACCATCTGGAAATGGCTGGCAGTGCCCACCAGCCGCCACTGCTGGGCCTCGCTGTCGGGGTCGGGCTGCAGGGTGCGCAGTTCCTGGCCTGCTCCTGTGGCGGCCATCACCAGGCGGCTGTTGGCAAACTGCAGGAAGCAGGGAGTGCCCTGCGTGGCACCGGTCACAAAGCAGGCGGACTCCTGGCTATGTGCCCCTGCGGCAAGCAGGAGCAGCAGGAGCAGCAGACTCATCTTTCTTAGGTTATTCATGTAGGTAGTGCGTTTATTCTGTCATAATGTTGTCTTGCTTGACGCGAGAGAGGTCTCCGCAGGGCACGCGGCGCGCCTGTGGAGACCTCCCTCTCACTCTCACCTGCCGTGCATCAGTAGCCGAAGATGTCCTCCAGGCTCACACGGTGCAGGGCACCACGCTGCTCCAGGCTCTTGAGGTCCCAGTCGCCCTCGTCGCCCAGGAGCAGCAGGTGATACTTGCGCTGGGCTATCTCGCGCTTGTGGAAGTCCATCAGGCTGGCCAGGGTCATGCCCTTGACCTGCTCGTACACGACCTTGTCGGGGTCCTCGTCGAGCCCACGGTCGCGGCAGCGCAGATAGTAGTACAGGATGTTCTCGCGCAGCGTGCGCTCGGTGCTGAGACGCTTGAGCACAGCATCACGGGCCAGCGCAAAGGCACTCTCGCTCTGCGGCATGTGCTCCACTATCTGGTCAAAGACGGCGAGGCAGTCCCTCAGCTTGTCGTTCTGGGTGATGATATTGGTGTAGAACCACTCCCTGTCATCGGCATTGGTGGCCTGCCCGAAGCGTGCCCCCGCGCTGTAGGCCAGCCCCCTCGACTCGCGCAGCTCCTGGAACACGATGCCGTTCATGCCTCCGCCGAAGTACTCGTTGAACACCTCGGCACAGGGCATCAGGGACAGGTCAAATGCCTCGCCACGGCTGGAGTAGCCACGCATGTAGGTGTTCTTGGCCTGGAAGGGGGCTATGATGACCTGGCTGTCGCCTGTCCTCAGGGGCGTGTAGAACTGTCCTGCGTGGGCGGCCACAGGATGCTCCGACATGGGGTGCATGGCATTGACCATGCGGCTGACCTGGGTGGTCTCGAGCGGCCCGTAGTAGAGCACATGCTGCGCCACATCGCTCAGGGAGCGCAGGCTCTGGAGCACGCCCGCCGCGCCGAGCTGGCGCATCTGGTCAGCGTCCAGGGCATCGGTCACGCTGTTGTGGGGGCCATAGCTGCCATACTGGGTGAGGGCATAGAAGCAATAGCGCTGGTTGGCCTTGTTGTCTGCCCGCTGCTTGAGGATGTCGCTCACCACCTGGGCATACACGGCCGTGTCGGGCTGTGCGGTGGCTATCCACCGCTCGGTGAGGCGCAGTGCCTCCTGCATGTTGTCGGCCAGGCCCGAGAGGGTGAGGCGCGTGCGGCCGTCCTCGGTGCTGAGCGTGGCATCGCATGCCAGGGCATAGAGGCGAGCCTGCAGCTGGGTGGCATCCAGCGAGTCGGTGCCCAGGTAGGGCATGTACTGCTCGGCGACCGCGAGGGCGGGGGCTTCCTTGGTGCCGCGCTCATAGACAAAGGTGAGACTGAACAGCTGGCTTCCCACATCGCGGTGGGCAAGCAGCTCATTGCCACCCACCAGCGTGCCCTGCTGCACGTCGCGGCTGAAATCCACAAAGACAGGCTCCACCTCGGCCACAGGCATGCTGAGCACGGAATCGACAAAGGGGCTTGTCTTGTCGCGGTTGGTCTCGATGGGCGAGATGTGGGGCTTCTCTATCTTCCTGGCCGTGGTGTCGGTGCCCTGCCTCTTGTACACGCATGCGTAGCCTTCGGTGAGCATGCGTCGGGCACAATCGACCACGGTCTTCTTGGTCAGGGTGTCCAGTCGCTGCATCTCGCTCACGGCATCCGCCCACGGCTGTCCTGCCACGAAGGCATCCACCATGCGGCCTGCACGAATCTCGTTGCTCTGCAAGTCCTCCAGCTGGCGGCGCTTCATATTGTTGAGGATGGCCCGTAGCAGGGACTCGTCCCACTGGCCGCTGGTGAGCTGGCGCACCTGCTGCATCATCAGGCCACGCACCTCCTCCAGGCTCTGTCCGTCCTTGGGGGTGCCCACGGCCCAGAATACGCTATGGTCGGTCATGCCATCCACAAAGGTCTCGCTCTGCATGACACGCTGCGCGCTGTTGAGATTCTGGTCAAAGAGTCCGCACTTGCCATTGTTGAGCACCTGGTTGACCACGACCATCAACTGGTACTGGGGATCCGACTTGGCAGGAAGCCGCCAGCCAAGGGCCACCATGGGTGCCTCCAGGCCCACCACCGTGGTGTCATGGGGAGCGGCGAGAGGCTGCTCCTGCGGGAAGTCGCGCTGGGGCAGGCTGTCGGATGGCTGCCAGTCGCCAAAGTACTTCTCGATGACGCGCACCGTCTCGTCGGGGTCCAGGTCACCGCTCATGCAGATGGCCACATTGTTGGGCACATACCACTCGTGGTAGTACTGCATGACGTTCTTGAGCGAGGGATTCTTGAGGTGCTGCTGCGTCCCGATGGTGGTCTGGGTGCCATAGGGGTGGTGGGGGAACAGGATGGCATAGAGCGCGTTGTTCATCTTGCGGAAGTCGCTGGTGAGCCCCATGTTGTACTCCTCATACACAGCCTCGAGCTCGGTGTGGAATCCACGGATGACCATATTGCGGAAGCGCTCGGCCTGCACCCTGGCCCAGGGCTCGAGGGCGTGGCACGGGATGTTCTCCTCATAGCAGGTGACATCGGTGCTCGTGTAGGCATTGGAGCCAGTGGAGCCTATGCCGGCCATCATCTTGTCATACTCGTTGGCAATGGCATACTTGCTGGCCTCGTGGCTGAAGCTGTCGATGCGGGCATAGATGGCACGGCGCGCCGCCTCGTCCTGCGTGTGCCCATACACCTCGTACTGCGCCTCGATGCTGTCGAGCAGGGGCTTCTCGCGGGCATAGTCGAGCGTGCCGAAGCGCGTGGTGCCCTTAAACATGAGGTGCTCCAGGTAGTGGGCCAGGCCGGTGCTCTCGGCCGGGTCGTTGCGCGAGCCTGTGCGCACGGCCACATAGGTCTGTATGCGCGGCTCGTCGTGGTTGACGGTGAGATAGACCTTGAGGCCATTCTTCAGCGTGTAGATGTGCGTGGCCATGGGGTCGTCGGCCAGCACGGGGTCTTCCTTGGTGCTGGGGTCGTGCCCGGGCTGGCAGGATGCCAGCATGGCGCAAAGGCAGAGTGAGCCGCCAAGGAGAGTGGCTGCCAGTCTTTGTTTCTTCTTCATTTCCTTATGTGTTATGTGGTGTGTAGTGTTGTGTGAGGGCCATCGGGCAGGGATGCAGGCGCATTGCTGGCAGGCAGGCGAGCCTGCGCCTACCGCACCGAGGAGTCGCCCTCCACATAGTTCTCCAGATAGAGTTGCTCGCCGTCATACACCGCATAGGTGCACTGGGTAATCCAGTCGCCCAGGATGAGCAGGCGGCACTGGCGGGTGAGGCACAGGTCGAGCTCGATGTGACGGTGCCCAAAGAGGAAGTAGTTCACATCGGGATGCTGGCTCAGGTACTCCTTGGCAAAGCGTACGAGGAACTCGCGGTCCTCGCCCAGGTAGGTGCCCACAGACCTGCCGTCCCGCAGGCTGGGCTCATGCTTGAGCCTGCTGCGCCGTGCCCACTCCAGCCCGAAGTTGACGCCAATGGTGGGATGAATCCAGCGGAAGAGCCACTGGCACGCCTTGTTGTGGAAAAAGGAGCGCAGGACACGGAACTTCCTGTCGGGGTCGCCCAGGCCGTCGCCATGGGCGAGATAGAATATCTTGTCGGCCAGTTCGATGGTCACAGGCTCGCGGTGCAGGATGACCCCGCACTCACGCTGCAGGTAGTCGGTACACCAGATGTCGTGGTTGCCGGTGAAGAAGTGCACCTCCACACCGCTGTCGGTAAGCTCGCTCACCTTTCCCAGGAAGCGGGTGAAGCCACGGGGGACTACTGTGGGGTACTCAAACCAGAAGTCAAACATGTCGCCCAGCATGTACACGGCGCCGGCCTTGTCCTTTATGTCATCGAGGAAGCGCACGAGGCGGCGCTCCTGCTGCCTGCCATGCTGCAGGGCACGGCATCCCAGATGGGCATCGCTGATGAAATAGATGTTCTTCATAGGCCGCGCGCTACATAAGTCCCAGTTCGAGCCGTGCTTCCTCGCTCATCATGTCCTTGTCCCACTCGGGCTCAAAGACGAGGTTGACCTCCACCTTGTCCAGCCCCGGTATGGCTGCCAGCTTGCTGTGCACATCCTCGATGATGAAGTCGGCCGCAGGGCAACTGGGGGCGGTGAGGGTCATGTCCACCTGCAGGGTCTTGCCGCCGTCGGCAAGCTCGATGCGGTATATGAGCCCCAGGTCATAGATGTTGACGGGTATCTCGGGGTCGAAGACCGTGCGCAGTATCTCCACTACCCTTTCCTGTATATCTGTCTGTTCCATATTGCTTGTACTTGTTCCTTAATATATATATAATGTATAGTCAGTGCAGGGAGCCGTCCTCGGAAAAACTGAAATATCCCTGCGTGGACACTATGACGTGGTCGATGAGCGCGATGTCCACCGCCTTGCAGGCTGTCACCAGGCGGTGCGTGAGCTCGCGGTCCTGCATGCTGGGGGTGAGCATGCCGCTGGGGTGGTTGTGACAGAAGACTATGGCGGTGCACTGGCGCAGGAGAGCCTCGCGCAGCACCTGCCTGACATCCACCGCCGAGGCGGTGAGACCACCCTCGCTGACACGCGCCGAGCCCACGAGCGTGAGGTTGTTGCGCAGAAACATCACATGACACTCCTCGTGTGCCTTGTCCTGCAGCATGGGACGGAAGTAGGCGGCAATGGCCTGCGCGCTGTCCATGCGCTGCTGCGAGGCACGCTCCACGGCCCTGCGCCTGCCCAGCTCGCAGGCTGCCAGCACGGTCACGGCCTTGGCCGGGCCCATCCCGCGATAGCCCTGCAGCGCGTCGAGCGACATGCGGCTCAGCTCCGTAAGGCTCTCGCGGCAGTCGCCGAGCACCCTCTGCATCAGTTCCACCGCCGTCTCGCGGCTGTTTCCGCTGCCTATCAGGATGGCAAGCAGCTCGGCCTTGGAGAGTGACTCCGCACCGTGGGCAATGAGCTTCTCGCGCGGACGGTCCTCGATGGGCTGCTGGTTGATATTGAGTTTCTCTGTCATCGGAATGCCTGTCCCTACCTGGTTGTCCCTATATGCCGGATGCCTGCCAGCGCGTCACACTGGCGGCTCATTTGTAGAAGTTGTCACGAAACGCCTGCAGCTCCTCGTTTCTGCCACACACACACCTGAGCCACCAGGCACGCAGGAATCCCGTGCCGTAGCCGATGAGCTGCACATAACTGGCCGTCACGCTGAGCAGGCCCACGCGCAGACTGTGGTTCTCGGCCGTGCTGTCGATGCAGACGAGGAGCGAGTAGAGCGTGGGGAAGAGCAGGCTCACCAGCACCATCTCCCACCCCAGGATGCCCCAGCGGGGACTCTGCGAGCACAGGGCAAGCGGCAATCCGCACACCAGCATGAGCGCCAGAAGCGCCATGCCCAGGGTGAAGAGGGCGGGCAGCAGATGTACCAGCTTGAGGCTCGAGGGGTACCGCTTGTAAAGGTTGATGCGGGCTATGCCGCTGTTGTGCACCTGACGGAAGAACTTCCTGAGGTCGGTGCGCCGCTTGTGCCACACCCAGGCCTGGGGGAAGAGGCGGCATCGCGCGCCACTCTGGAAGATGCGGATGCTGAGGTCGATGTCCTCGCCAAAGCGCATCTGGCTGAACCCTCCGAGCCTGCGATAGAGGCTCGCGCTGATGCCCATGTTGAAGGAGCGGGGGTAGAACTTGTCGAGCTTCTTCCTGCCACCGCGTATGCCGCCTGTGGTGAGGAAACTGGTCATGCTGTAGCTGATGGCCTTCTGCACCGGCGTGAAGGAGGAGTGGGAGCGGTCGGGCCCGCCGAAAGCGTCACAGGAAGCCTCGGCGAGTTCCCGGTCAACGGCCTCCAGGTAGCCGGGAGGCAGCACGCAGTCGCTGTCCAGGAAGATGAGGTACTCGCCCTGGGAGCGCTCGGCGCCATAGTTGCGCGTCTGTCCCGGGCCACTGTTGGGCTTGCAGAAGTACTTGATGGGCATCTGGGCGGCATGCGCCTGCACCACCTGCTGGCAGGTCACCTGCGAACCGTCCTCGACCACGAGCACCTCAAAGTCGCGCAGGGTCTGGTGCGCCAGGCTCTCCAGCAGCTCGTCGGTCTCTCCGGGGCGGTTATACACAGGTATCACAAAGGAGTATCTCATTGCATTCTGTTTTCTTCATACAAGAGACAAATGTACATAAAAATCGGGGAAAAGCCACTCCATCGCCCCTCTTTTCTTGGAAAGAGGGGGCACAGAGAGCCGACGGGAGAGGAAAGTGGGCTTCCGGGATGCCCCAGGGAGACCTTTTTGCGCATCTGCACGCCTCTGACGCGCACCTCGGGCGGGCAGGCAAGCGGCAGGTGCCGGATGCCTGCTGGCCATGCTCAGCGCAGGCTGCTGAACGTCCTGTGCCCCAGCACATAGTACTGCCATAGCAGACTGAAAGTGGCCTGTTCGGGGATGGGGTCGAGCACCGCCTGGGCGAGATTCTCCCTGCGGACAGGCTCAAAGTCCCTCCTGATGCGCCGAAACTCCCTGCGGGCACGCCACACAGCCATCGCGCTGCCCCATTGTCCACTGGCCAGCATCTGCAGCGAGGCCAGGGCATCCAGCCAGAAGCGCAGGCGCATGACCTTGGCCAGGCGGCGCTCGGGCAGGTTCTTGTAGAGGAGGAGCAGGTTGTTGCGGAAGTTGAGGAAGGTCTTGCGCGGACTGCCCTGGGGCAGCGTGCCGCCACCAAGGTGATAGACCACGCTCTGCGGCACGCACAGAATGCCACGGCCACGGCTCCTGAGCCTCCAGCAGAGGTCAATCTCCTCCTGGTGCGCAAAGAAGCGTCCATCCAGGCCACCCGCCTGCCAGTAGTCGGCACTGCGGATGACCAGCGCGGCTCCCGTGGCCCAGAAGACGGGGAGCACGCTGTCGTACTGTCCCTCATCGTCCTCCACCGTGCCCATCACGCGGCCACGGCAGTAGGGATAGCCCAGCGAGTCGATGAAGCCACCGGCCGCTCCCGCGTACTCAAACTGCCCCGGCGCCCACTCGCAGCGTATCTTGGGCTGCAGGGCCGCCACCTCGGGATGCCGCTCCAGGCACTCTGTCAGGGGCGTGAGCCATCCCGGTGTGACCCGCACATCGCTGTTGAGCAGCACATACACATCGGCCTGCACCTGGCGCAAAGCCTCGTTGTAGCCCTCGGCAAAGCCCAGGTTGCGCGCCATCCTTATCACATGCACGCGCGGGAATTCATGCTCCAGCACCTGGAGCGACTCATCGGTGCTGCCATTGTCGGCCACCACCACCTGCGCCTCACCCGAGCACTCGAGCACCGAGGGCAGGAAGCGGCGCAGCATTGCAGCCCCGTTCCAGTTGAGAATGACGATACTTGTAGTCATAGGAGTGTGCCCTGAAGTGCGTTTCCCTCTGCATCCCAGTCGCCCAGCCGCACCTGTGCTATCTGGTTGTCCATGTCCTGGGCCTGGACGGAAACGCGTATGTAATTGTCGGTAAAGCCATGCATCAGTCCCCTGTGTCGACTGTGCTCAAGCAGCACAGGACGGGCCGTGCCACGGAAGCGGCCGTAGAACTGCCGCCACTTGCGCTCGCTCAAGGCAAGCACCTGCTGGCTGCGCTCGTGCTTCTGCCCGGGCGACACCACATGCGGAATCTGCAGGGCACGCGTGCCCGGCCGCTCGCTATAGCTGAACACATGGTACTGGCTCACATCCATCTCCTGCATAAACTGCAGCGACTCGGCAAACAGGGCATCGGTCTCGCCGCGCGTGCCCACGATGACATCCACGCCGATGAAGGCATCGGGCATCGCCTGGCGCACATGGGCCACCTTGTCGGCAAAGAGGCGCGTGTCGTAATGCCTGTGCATGAGGCGGAGCACCTCGTCGCTCCCACTCTGCAGGGGGATGTGGAAGTGCGGCATGAAGGCGCGGCTCTGGGCGCAGAAGTCGATGACCTCATCGGTGAGCAGGTTGGGCTCGATACTGCTGATACGGTAGCGCGAGATGCCCTCCACCTGGTCCAGAGCCCGTATGAGGCCAATGAAGGTCTCGCCCGTGGAGCGGCCGAAGTCGCCTATGTTGACCCCCGTAATCACTATCTCGCGCCCGCCCTGCGCCGCAGCCTGCCTGGCCTGCTCCACCATCGAGGCGATGCTGCCGTTGCGGCTGCGCCCGCGCGCCATGGGTATGGTGCAGTAGGTGCAGTAGTAGTTGCACCCGTCCTGCACCTTGAGGAAGTAGCGGGTGCGGTCACCACACGAGCAACTGGGCACAAAGGTGTGTATGTCCTGCGTGCGCACGGTCTCATGCCAATGGGCAAGCAGGGCACGCTCCTCGGGCATCATGCCTATGCGCTCGGCTATATGGTGCAGGATGTCGCCCTTCTGCTCCGCCCCCAGCACCAGGTCCACCCCATCGAGTGCGGCCACCTGGTCGGGTTTCAGCTGGGCATAGCAGCCGGTCACGATGACCAGCGCGCCGGGATGGTGCCTCACCATGCGGCTGATGGCCTGGCGGCACTTGGCATCGGCCACCTCGGTCACGCTACAGGTGTTCACTATACATATATCTGCCGTCTCGCCCTCGGCGGCGGTCTCCACACCAGCCTCCTTGAGTTGCCGTCCCACGGTACTCGTCTCGGCGAAATTAAGTTTGCAGCCCAGGGTAAAGTAGGCTGCCTTCTTCCCTGAAAAGTCGTACATGCTGCAAAGATAGCGCAAATTGCGCAAAGAAACAAGGCTTGTGCAGTACAAGAGTGCCTTACGCACAGCTGTATATCAGCGACTTATAAAAAACTTTGCACTTTTCTCAAAAAAAAGCAGCCTGATGTGATTACACTATAATGAAAAAGTGCGTACCTTTGCAGCGTTTTAGAAAGCAATTGATTGTTTTACAAATTTAAAAGCAAAGAGAAATGAAAAAGTTAGCATTTGTGTTCGCAGCTATCGTTGCTGTGTCATTCGCTTCTTGTGGTAACAAGACTGAGCAGGGTTCTTGCGCTGATTCTGACAGCGTATGCTGCGACACTATCGCAGAGGACACCGTAGCTGTTGACACTGCCGCAGCTGACACTGCTGCCGCTGACACCGCTGCTGTGGTTGCTGAATAATCAGAAACTACCCCTAAGGTATCATAGAAGGGACGCATCCAGGATGCGCCCCTTTCTTTTTTGCCCAAGGCCAGGCTGCGCACCGCATCCTGCCCACCATAAGCTGCAAGCGCAAGGGGCACACCCCACCGAAGCCATGAAGGCACAAGCCTGCTCACTTCGCCTCAGCGAAGGAGCGCCTGACAAGAGGAGAGGAATCCACACCCCGCATCCACACGACCTACAATCAAAGGGGGACACTCAACGCATCGCCTCACTCCCCCACCCTACAAGCATCACTCAGCGCAGCGCGGTGCGATGCCAAACGCAGCGCGGTGCGATGCCAAACGCAGCGCGGTGCAATGCCAAACGCAGCGCGGTGCAATGCCAAACGCAGCGCGGTGCAATGCCAAACGCAGCGCGGTGCGGCGGCACACAAAGCATACCGCGCAGAAGAGTCCTCTCCTACAAAGAAACTGGAGAGAAGAACCACACCCATAACTTTTGCACTTTGAGAAAGAAACTGAAGACCCATCAAGCACACAGCCCATGGCTACGGCTTGGGTACGTCAAGGGAGAAGAAAGATGCACCAAAAGGGATAAGACAAAGATGCAAGAGGGAGGCTTCTTCTCCCCACAGGCTGCTTTTCTATGTCACACGCCTCCCTCCCAGGGCATGGCCTAACATTCACGACTATCAAGTCTTGCACACTCCGCGATGTCACACATTACCCCGAACATTACCCCGAAAGCAAGTTTTCCTGGATTTCTGCCCAATGCCGCCTTCACACCAAAGCAGCAGCACAGAGAAAACAAGTGCCACACCTCAAACGAAACACAAGCATATGCCATGCCACCCACTCACGCACGGACACAAGAAAGGCCGTGAGCATCGTCTGCCCACGGCCTTTACCTATGTATTGGAATCTGTATGATGCCTGTTCCTTATGCCTCGGCGGGAGTCTCGGCAGCCTCAGCAGCAGGTGCCTCAGCAGCAGCCTCTGCGGCAGGAGCAGCAGTCTCACCCTCAGCCACAACGGTGAAGGGGACCTCGGCTGAAACCTCCTTGTGGAGCTTTACCACGGCCACATACTCGCCCACAGTCTTCACATCCTTCACGATGATGGTCTTGCGGTTGATCTCGAAGCCCAGCTTCTGCAGCTCGTCAGCAATCTGCAGGCTGTTCACGCTGCCGTAGATCACACCTGTTGCGCTCACCTTGGTGGTGATGGTGAGGTGCTGTGCGCTCAGCTTCTGAGCCAGTGCCTCTGCCTCTGCCTTCACCTTGGCCAGCTTCACAGCCTTCTGCTTCAGGTCCTCGGCCAGCTGCTTCTTGGCGCTGTCGCTTGCGATTACGCCCTTGCCGTAAGGGATGAGATAGTTGCGGCCATAACCGCTCTTCACGTTCACAATGTCATTCTTGTAACCCAAGCCAATGACGTCTTCTTTCAGTATAATTTCCATGTCTTGTCCTCCAGATATTACTTCATCAAGTCTGTTACGAAGGGAAGCAGAGCCAGGTGGCGGGCACGCTTCACGGCCTGGGCCACACGACGCTGGTACTTGAGCGATGTGCCTGTGATGCGACGGGGCAGAATCTTGCCCTGCTCATTGAGGAACTTCTTCAGGAACTCAGGGTCCTTGTAGTCGATATACTTGATTCCGCTCTTCTTGAAACGGCAATACTTCTTCTTCTTGACGTCGATAGCGGGTGCTGTCAAATAGCGAATTTCTGATTGCTGTGCCATCCTCTTAAGCCTCCTTACTTGATTTGTTGTTTCTTCTCTTCTCAGCATACTCTGCTGCATACTTCTCCATCTTGACCGTCAGATAGCGGAGCACCTTCTCGTCACGGCGGTAGGCAATCTCCAATGTCTTGATTGTCTCGGGCGCAGCCTTGAACTCGATCAGTTCAAAGAAGCCTGTGCTCTTCTTCTGGATTGGGTAAGCCAACTTCTTCAAGCCCCAGCTCTCCTCGTTGATAATCTCGGCACCAGCCTGAGTGAGAACGCCTTTGAACTTGCTGACCGCTTCCTTCATCTGTTCATCAGACAAAACGGGAGTTAAAATGAAAACGGTTTCGTATTGATTCATAATACGTTAAATGAGTTAATGAATTATTATTTGCACAAATGCGGTGCAAAGTTACTGCTTTTCTGCACAATAGCAAACATTTCGCCCCACTTTCTTCCACCGCACCGGCAATTTGGCCTCATCTCTGCCTGCGCCCTTATGCCCGCCGCCTGGCACAGCTTCGCGCGCATATAATATATAAGGTGTCTTTTTCATCGCAGGGACACGCTTCCGCCCTGCCTTGTGCCCGCCTGGAACTTGAGAGGCACAAGCGGAATGGCGCTCGGCGAGGCCACATTTTTCGGGCAAACGCTTTCCTGTCTCAGGAAAAATGCGTTATTTTGCGTTGGAATTGAACTGGAAACATTAAACATCTTTATTGAAATGAAGAATTATATCGGTATAGCAGCCATTGTTTTGGGCGCACTCATCCTGGTTATCAGTTATTTCACAAACACGCTGGTGGACTACAACTGGGTGCAGATACTGGCCCTGCTCTTTATCGTGGCAGGCATCGTGGGACACATCATCGTCACCAAGCGTCCTTCCTGAGCAACACAGCCACCACACACATGCACTTCCCGAGAGTCTGCCATGCCCTCCGGCTGCTGGCCGGAGCGGCATTCATCGTGTGCTCCATGCAGAGCGCACATGCCCAGTATGTGAGCGAGGACAACGGTGTGGAGGACTGGCAGCTGTATGACGAGGAGGAGACAGACACCACCCCGAAGCCCAGTCACAAGGAATGGAAGAACATCGCCTATGTGCGCTACTCGCCCTCGCGATACACCTTTTCTGGCCACACGTCACACCTTGACCTCCACGAGGTGGCTGCGGGGTGGGCAAGGAGCATACAGGTGGCCGACAGCATACCGCTGTTTGTGGAGGCGGGCGCAGAGATGAAATGCTCCTTCTCGAAGGGTGACGAAGCATACGACAACGCGAAATACACGTTGCTCTCATTCAAGGTGCCCGTAAGCGTGGCCTACAAATTCTACCTCTCACGCACACGCAATATCGCGCTCGTGCCATTGGCCGGCATCAACTTCCGCGCCATAGCCGTGGGCAAGGAGAAGGCCGGCGGGCAGAAGGTGGATGTGTGTGACAAAGACAAGGACAACCAGACGGGAACTGCGTGGGACAGGTGCCAGCTGGGCTGGCAGGTGGGACTGCGCATGCAGGTAGAGAGATACTTCATCACCGCAAGCTACGGCAGGGACTTCCCCGACAAGAGCAAGTATCCGCAGATTCACGAATGCGGCATCACAGCCGGAGTCTGCTTCTGAGCAGGGAGCAAGAAACCCGCCCGAAACCTGCAGGAAGCGCGCCTGAGCCCAATCGGCAATGTATCCGAAATCCCATCGGCAGCGCGCCAGAGCCCAATCGGCAATGTATCTGAAATCCTATCGGCAATGCGCCTGAATCCTATCGGCAGCGTATCCGAAATCCCATCGGCAATGCGCCTGAACCCCATCGGCAGCACGCTCAAACCCAATCGGCTGCATGCCCAAGACCACATCGGAAACCCATACAACACATACAACAATGACACGACACACCCAAGGAAGGGCAGCAAGGCGCATTGTGCTCGGCATTGCCGCCGCGCTGGCCATGGCCTCTGCACCCACAAGCATGGCCAGGACAAGCTGTAGGCCAGACGGACAGGAGGACAACATCACACGCAATGCCATCCTGTCGGAGATGCTTGTCAAGCAGCAGACTTGCCAACTGGACTCGCGCCCGCACAGGGTGCTCTGCATCGGCAACTCCATCACGCTGCATCTGCCATCGGATGCCGTAAACTGGCACTCCAGCCAGGGAATGGCAGCCTCGAAGCCCGAGCAGGACTACTGCCATGTGCTGGAGAAGCTGATGAGACAGCACAACCGCAAGACGACAGTCACACCCGTGAATATAGCCAACTGGGAGCGCGACCCTTCGCTCAGCCTCGACTCCCTGCTCAGGGACAAGTGCGAGGGGAAGGACATCATCGTCATACGCATTGGCGAGAATGTCCAGCCTGCGGGCGTGGCAGACTTCGAGAAGAACCTCTCGGCACTCATCGACTATTGCGCAAGGTTTACCAGGAAGATTGTGCTGACTGGAGAGTACTGGCCACATGCCAGGAAGGAACTGGCCATCGTGCGCAACGCACACAAGTACGGCCTCAAGTATGTGCCCATCGACTGGATATGGAACCTGTACAGGGAGGAATGCAGCCCCAAGGAGGGTGACACCCTGTACGACGTGGACGGGAAGCCCTATGCCATCAAGGGGCAGTTTATCCTCACCCACCCCAACGACACAGGCATGGAACTGATTGCCAAGTCAATCTACAGCGCGCTGTAGCTGGCAAGCCAGGCCACCCAGGCAGGGAAGCACAGCAAGCCCCCTCTCCAGCACCATCAGGGCAGGAGAGGGGGCTTGCTGTGTAGCGCGTGTCACGGGACTGCCTTCGCATTTGCTCCAGAGAGACCTCACCGGGGGAAGCCTATGTGTGCTCCGTCCATGCGACAGCCAGCCTGCGGCGGGGGCACAAGGGCAGGAGCCACACCACGCGCATCAGTAGGTGGGAACCACCAGGCGGTAGCCCTTTCCGTGCACGTTGTTTATCTCCACGTTGGGATCGTCCTTGAGATGCTTGCGCAGCTTGGTGATATACACGTCCATGCTGCGTGCGTTGAAGTAGTTGTCATCTATCCAGATGGTCTTCAGAGCCAGGTCGCGCTCCAGCACATCGTTCATGTGGGCACAGAGCATCGTGAGCAACTCACTCTCCTTGGTGGTCAGCTTGGTTGACTTGTCGCCTATCGTGAGCAGCTGGCGCTGCGTGTCGAAGGTGAAGTTGCCCAGCTGGTAGCGCACCGTCGTCTGCTTGCTGCGCGCCTTCACACGGCGCAGGATAGCCTCCATGCGATAGACAAGCTCGTCCATGGAGAAGGGCTTGGTGAGATAGTCATCAGCCCCCAACTTGAACCCCTCCAGTATGTCGTCCTTGAGATTCTTGGCCGTGAGGAACATGATGGGCACCTCGGAGTTGATCATGCGCAGCTCGCGTGCCAGCGTGAACCCGTCCATCTTGGGCATCATGACATCGAGCAGGCACATGTCGTACTTGCCCTTGACAAAGGCCTTGTAGCCTGCCTCGCCATCGAGATACAACTCCGCGTCATACCCCTTCGCCTGCAGATATTCGCGCACCAGCATTCCGAGGCTCTCCTCGTCCTCACACAGTAAGATGTGCAACTTGTTTTCCATATTCTCGTTGTTTAGTGATTAGTCTTGTACAGTACGCAGTGTGATGGTGAACTTGGTTCCCACCCCTGGCTCGCTCGACACCTTGATGCTGCCCTGCAGCAGCTCCACCATCTTCTTCACATACGCCAGTCCCAGCCCGAAGCCCTTCACGTTGTGCTGGTCGCCGGTGTGCACCCGGTAGAACTTGTCGAAGATGTGCCGCTGGTCCTCCTTCTTGATGCCTATGCCATTGTCCTGTATGCTGATGCACAGGCTGTCTCCCTGGTTCCAGGTAGCCACCTCCAGGTGGATGGGAACATCCTCGCGGCGGTACTTCACCGCGTTGTCGAGCAGGTTGTATATGATATTGGTGAAGTGCATCTCATCTACGTTGACAAAGGGATTGAAGGCTTCGAAGCGCGTGTCAAGCGTTCCTCCCGTGTTGGCAACCTGCAGCGAGTACGTCTTCACTATAGTCCCTATCTGCTCGTTGGCATCCAGTTCCTGCAACTTGAGCGCGATGTTGTTGCGGTCAAACAGGCTCATCTGCAGCACCTTCTCCACTTGCAGGCGCAGCCGCTTCGTCTCGTTGTTGATTACGCCGCCCAGGCGGTCATAGGTGGCCTCGCTCTTGGGCACCTGCTTGTCCACCAGCATCTGCGCCGCAATGGAGATGGTGGAGAGGGGTGTCTTGAACTCATGCGTCATGTTGTGTATGAAGTCGTTCTTCATTTCGCTCACCTTCTTCTGCCGGAACACCAGATAGACAGTCACGAGGAACGTCACAAAGAGGATGACGGTAAACAGCATGGCGGGTGCCACAAACCTGGCCACACCCAGGATGTACCTTGCCTGGTCGGGGAAATGCACAGTCACCACCCCCATCTGCCCCGTGGGGTCGCTTCTGAAGAGTGTCTGCGTGTAGCTTACATCCTGCCCCGTCTCGTCATAGTCGGTGCACCTGAACACCTCACGACCGTCGGATGTATATACGATGTAGTGGAATGGAATGTTGATGCCATTGCGCTCCAGGGCCATACGCAGGCAGTTGTCCAGCACCCCCGGATTAAGCCTGTCCTGGAAGCGCAAGTCGCTTGCCTGGTACATCACAGCGTAGATGACCTCGTCGAGCACCTCGCGCTCATACACATACGCCTCCTGCACATGCCTCTGCAGATGGCTGATGGTACGTGCCACGTTGCCCATTCGCGGCATCGTGAGAGAGTTGGGAAACTGCGATGGCCGCTTGCCCACGAAGTGCATGCCGGGGACTCCCTGCAGGGTGTCCAGCGGGGCTATCCTGGGCAAGCTTCCCAGCGAGTCGAGGGCAGAGAGGTCATGCTTCTCCCTCTCATGCTGGTTGATGACCGTCTGCAGGTAGCGGAAGGTCTCGGCCTTCTCCAGGTCTCGCGAAGCCTGGTCGAGGCTTCGGAAGACGCTTTCCTCGAACTGCTGCCGCCGCATGCGCACTATGGCCGAGGCATAGCGGCTCTGCAGATAGAGCAGGGCAAGGAACGACACACCTATGACGGTGCAGATGCACCAGATATAACTCCTTTTCATACTGGCAAAATTAGTGGCTTTCGGGATGAAAGACAAAAAAAACCGATGCCAAAAGCATCGGTTTTTAACATTATTAAGATTATCGCGCTTTTTTAGTTGCGAAATAATGCACTATATCATCTCAAGCAATTCCTTGGCACCCCCCAGAGGGCCGTCATTGCGCCCTCATCGCCATCCTGCTCTGTCCAAGGCTTCACCCTCTGCCCGTGCCTGCGGCACATCCCGCTCAACAGTCTGTGCCCTGGGAGGCAAAGCCCGTAGCCAGGGAGGCCGCTGCCTGTGCCCTGGGGAGGCGAGGAAAGGTCAATCCTGCTGCGATGCCTCGTACTCGGCGATGAGCTTGCTCTGCACATCCCCAGGCACCAGTTCGTAGGAGGCAAACTTCATGATGAAGCTGGCCCGGCCACCGGTGATGCTGCTCAGGGCTGTGCTGTAGTTGAGCATCTCCTTCTGCGGAGCCTTGGCCACAATCTTCTCATAGCCATTCTCGCTCGTCATGCCCATAATCATGGCCCTGCGTCCCTGCAGGTCACCCATCACGTCACCCATCTTGTCGCTTGGCACGAACACCTCCACATCATAGATAGGCTCCAGAATCTTGGGGCCCGCATCGCGGAAAGCCTGCGCGAATGCCTGGCGGCCGGCCAGCATGAAGGAGAGCTCGTTGCTGTCCACAGGGTGCATCTTGCCATCATACACAATGACACGCACGTCACGCGCGTAGCATCCCGTGAGAGGGCCCTGCTCCATGCGCTGCATCACGCCCTTGAGTATGGCAGGCATGAAGCGCGCGTCGATGGCTCCACCCACCACGCTGTTGATGAACACCAGTTTGCCTCCCCACTCCAGGTCGATAGTCTCGGTGCTCTTGGGATTGATGCGGAACTCCTGTCCGCCGAAGCGATACACCTCGGGAGCAGGCATGCCCTCGTAGTAAGGCTCCACGATGAGATGCACCTCGCCAAACTGTCCTGCGCCGCCCGACTGCTTCTTGTGCCGGTAGTCCGCGCGCGCCGCCTTGGTGATGGTCTCTCGATAGGGAATCTTGGGCTCGCTGAACGTCACCTGTATCTTCTCGTTGTTCTCAAGTCTCCACTTGAGCGTGCGCAGGTGGAATTCCCCCTGTCCGTGCACGATTATCTGGCGCAGTTCCTTGCTCTGCTCTATTCTCCATGTGGGGTCCTCCTCCCTCATGCGCTGCAGGGCATTCATCATCTTCTCGGTCTCGGCCTCGTTGACGGCCTTGATGGCACGGCTGTACTTGGAGTTGGGGTACTTGATGAAGTTGAACCTGTTGTCGCAGTCCTTGCCGTTGAGCGTGTTGCCCGTCTTCACGTCCTTGAGTTTCACGGTGCAGCCAATGTCGCCTGCCACCATCTCCTCCACCTTGATACGGTTGGCCCCGGCGCATGCGAAGATTTGCGCGATGCGCTCCTTGCTTCCCCTATCGGCGTTGCTCAGGTCATCGCCCTCGTGTACCTTGCCGCTCATGACCTTGAAATACTGCACCTCACCGATGTGCGGCTCCACGGCCGTCTTGAAGAAGAACAGGCTGGTGGGGCCTTCCTGGCTGGGCACGACCTCCTCGCCACGGGTATTGAACACACGGGGCATCTCGTCCACAAAGGGAACCACGTTGCCCAGGAACTCCATCAGACGGCGCACGCCCATGTCCTTGCCTGCGCACACGCAGAACACGGGGAACATGCCCCTGGCCGCAAGTCCCTTGCGTATGCCCTCGCGCATCTCGTCCTCGGTGAGTGTCTCGCTGTCGAAGAACTTCTCCATCAGTCCCTCGTCATTCTCGGCCGCAGCCTCCACCAGTGCCTTGTGCATCTCCATGGCCTTCTCCATCTGGTCGGCGGGGATGTCCTCGATGATGGGCTCGCCGCCATCGGGGCCCCACGAGTACTTCTTCATCAGCAGCACATCAATGAGTGCGTTGAATCCGGGGCCAGTCTGCAGGGGATACTGTATGGGCACCACCTTGGGGCCATATATGCTGGTCAGCTGCTCCAGTATGGCGTCATAGTCGCAGTTCTCGTCATCGAGCTGGTTGACCAGGAAGATGACCGGCTTGCCCAACTTCTCTGTGTAGCGGAAGTGATTCTGTGTGCCCACCTCCACGCCTGCGCCTCCCTTGAGCAGGAGGATGGCTGTGTCGGTCACGTTGAGAGCCGTGATGGCCGCGCCCACGAAGTCGTCACTTCCAGGGCAGTCGATAATATTCAGTTTCTTGCCGTTCCACTCCACATGAAACACTGTGGAGAACACGCTATAGCCATACTCCTGTTCCACCGGGAAGTAGTCGCTCACCGTGTTCTGCTGCGTGATGCGTCCACGGCGTTTGATAACCCCGGCCTCGTAAAGAAGAGCCTCTGTGAGGGTGGTCTTTCCAGCCCCGTCATTGCCCAGCAAGGCAATGTTCTTGATCTCGTTTGCTTGATAAGTTTTCATCTCTTCAGGTGTGTTTGCGTTAGTCTATCACTTGTTTCTGGGTATAAATTTACTTGTTTTCGCACACACGGCAATGTGTGTGCGATATGTTATAAAACATATTTGGGCAAAAGAGTGCTTTCTGTGGCCTTTCAGGCTCTCATCAGGTCGCTTATGATGTCGTTTGAGGTGAAAATGCCTTGCCTGGTGAGGCGCAGCACACCCTGCTCCTGCGTCATTCGCCCGGCCTGCAGGTGTGGCGCGGCCTGTGCCTCGCAATAGGCCCTGTAGGGAGCCTCGAGCAGGTCCAGGCGCAGCCCCTCGCTGGTGCGCAGTCGCGTCATCACCAGCTCGTCATAGAGCTCATCCGGGGTGAGCGCCTCGTGCTCATGCGGCGGCACTCCGTCGGCGGCAGCCACATACGCGCGCAGGTCGGGCAGGTTCCACCGCCGCGTGCGCACGCCGTCATAGGAGTGCGCGCCAGGCCCAAAGCCCAGATAGGGTGTGCCTTGCCAGTATGCGCTGTTGTGGCGCGAGTGCCATCCCGGCTGGCAGAAGTTTGAGATTTCATAATGGGTGAATCCCGCCGCCCGTGCCGTGTCCATCAGGTGCTCATACATGCGCAGCGAGAGTTCCTCGTCGGCCTCCTGCACCCTGCCCTGCTCCAGCATCCTGGCCAGCGGCGTGCCAGGCTCGTAGGACAGGGCATAGGCACTCAGGTGGCGCACTCCCAGGGCCAGGGCCTGCCGCACGTCGGCCTGCCACTGCTCCATCGTCTGGGTGGGCAGGCCGTAGATGAGGTCAATGCTCACATTGCCGATGCCGCAGGACTGGGCACGCTCCACGGCGCGGACGGCCTGCCGGGCGGTGTGCCGCCGGCGGACGAGTGCCAGCAGGCGGTCGTCAAACGACTGCACGCCCATGCTGAGCCTGTTCACCCGCGTGTGGCACAGCATGTCAAGCCACTCCCCGGTCACATCGTCGGGGTTGGCCTCCACGGTAATCTCGGCATCCGGGGCCACAGGATACAGGCGACAAGCCTCATCGAGGATGCGGGCCAGCATGCGGGGTGGCAGCTGACTGGGTGTCCCGCCGCCTACATATATAGAATGTACGCGCGCGAGAGGCAGCTCGTCACGCCGCGCGCGCATCTCCCTCAGCAGTGCCCCAACGTACTGCGACTTCCATTCCTCGCCCATAGTGGTGGAATAGAAGTCGCAATAGACGCACCGCCCCCGGCAGAAGGGGACGTGTATGTAGAGGCTGGCCACGCTGTCAGTCACGCATCTCCTGGTAGAGTATCTCGTAGAAGCAGGGATACACATTGTTGGTGGCGTTGCTGGTTCCCTCGGAGTGCGGTACGATGAGTCGCACCTTGGCAATGCCCTCGTCCTCCCGCACCTGTCGTCCCAGGCGGATATACGAGAGTGGCTTTACCCATCCTGTGGGCACGCTCACCTCCTTGTAGGTCATGTACATGGCACCGCCGCCATTGATGTCGGTGTTGAAACTGGCGTTGATTGTGCCATCGGTGTTGGACACATCCAGTATCTCGGGATTGGTGTGCCAGTAGGGCACGTCATCGCGCAGCTGCAGGCTGTCGCCCTGGATGTTGTACTCGATGAAGCGGCACAGGATGCGCTTGTTGTCGCCGCTCTTCAACCTCTCGCCCACACCCTCGCGCACTATCTGCATGTAGATGCCCGAGCCGGCGAAGAGCACATACTCGTTCTTCTCCACATTGGTGGTGGAGTCCTGGGCATAGAACTGCGCCTCGGTGATGGGATTGATGCGCCCCACATGGCAGATGGTGTCGCCCTCCTCGTCCAGGATGGCCACATCGCGGCTCAGGAAGGAGTTGATGACCCTGCGCTCGCGCTTCTTCTGGTCGGCGTATGTGTCATCGTCACTACAGGAGCACAGGCTGGAGGCGCAGGCCAGCAGGGCCAGAGCCATGCAGATATATTTTCTCATGTGATGTTCCAATATGTTTCGTTTGCCAGGCAAAGTTACGGAAAAAAGGCCATCCAGCCCACCTCCCTGTGCCTATAAAGCATTGTGCAAGGCTATTTTAACAGATGGGCATAGGCGGCAATGGCCTCCTCGACGCGCGCCACGGCCTTGTCCATGGTGCACATGAGCCGTCCGCCACTGGCATTCCGGTGCCCCCCGCCGTCAAAGAAGCGCGCGGCCATCTCGTCGCAGGGGAAGTCATCCACGCTGCGCAGGCTCACCTTGATGAGTCCCTTGGTCTCGGTGTCCTCGCTCAGGAACACGCTCAGGCGCATGCCCGACATGGTGAGGGGGATATTGACAAAGCCCTCGGTGTCGCCATGCTTGATGCCAAACCGCATGTACTCCTCGCATGTGAGGGTCATCAGGGAGGCATGCCACTCGTCCATCACCTTCATCTTCTCGTACAGCAGGTAGCCCTGCAGCCTGAGCCGCGCCGGGCTGCAGGTCCAGAACACATTGCGGTAGATGCGGTCCTTGTCGATGCCGCGCTGCAGCAGCCGGCCTATGCACTCGTACACCTCGGGGCGCGACGAGGCGTAGGTGAACGCGCCCGTGTCGCACATCATGCCGGTGTAGAGGCAGGCCGCCTCGTCGCGTGTGACATGATCCAGCTCGCCCATCTGCTCCAGCAGGTGGCACAGCACCTCGCTGGTGGCGCACATCTGGGGGTGGGAGATGATGGTCTGGCAGAAGTCCGAGGGGTTGAGATGATGGTCAATCATCACCTTGTGGCAGGGGTTGGCCAGCACCTCGGACTCCAGTTCGCGCAGGCGCGACGAGGCATTGAGGTCGGCGATGATGATGAGACTGGCCTGGCGGATGAGATTCCTGGCGGCATCGGGATGGCGGGTGAAGGTGCGTATGGCCTGCACACCGGGCAGCCAGCGCAGGAAGTCGGGGAAGCGGTTGGGCACCAGGATGTCGGCCTGCTTGCCCCAGCGTGCCAGCCAGTGCATGATGGCCAGCGAGGAGCCCACGGCATCGCCATCGGGGCCCACATGGCTGCAGATGACGATGCGCTCGGCCTCCATGATGCGGCAGCGCAGGACAGGCACCTGGCTATCGGGAATGACTTTCTTCATACAATGGGTGTTGCTATTATATCAAAACCATCTGGCACACAGGCGCGCACCCCGCCACCGCCCATCATTGGCGGCAGGCCGCAAGCACCTGCCTGGTGTCATGTGTTATATATGGAACGCGCGCGGGAGAGTGCCACGCAGCGAGCCAGGGCACAAAGGTATGACTTTTTCCCGGTATGGAGCATGGCCTGGAGGGGTGTTCCGCAGAAAAGCAGTACCTTTGTGCGCAGAAAGAAACCAAACTACAGAAGAGCATGAGGCAAGATAAACTGAGAATCGTATTCATGGGCACGCCCGACTTTGCCGTGGCGTCGCTGGAGGCACTGCTGGCCAGCCGCCACCAGGTGGTGGGCGTGGTGACCATGCCCGACAAGGCCATAGGCCGCCATCACGACGTGCTGCAGGCCAGCCCCGTCAAGGAGTGCGCGCTCAAGCACGGACTACCCGTGCTGCAGCCAGAGAAACTGAGGGACGAGGAGTTCCTGGCGCAGCTGCGCGCGCTCAGGGCCGACCTGCAGGTGGTGGTGGCCTTCCGCATGCTGCCCCAGGTGGTGTGGGCGATGCCGCGCCTGGGCACCTTCAACCTGCATGCCGCGCTGCTGCCGCAGTACCGTGGGGCCGCGCCCATCAACTGGGCCATCATCCACGGTGACAGCCGCACGGGCATCACCACCTTCTGGCTCGACCACCAGATAGACACAGGCCGCATCATCTGCCAGGAGACCCTGCCCATCGGCCCCGACGACTGCGCAGGCGACATCCACGACCGCATGATGGTGCAGGGGGCCGCCCTGGTGGTGCGCACGGCCAACATGATTGCCGACGGCGAGGCAGAGGCCGTGCCACAGGAGCAGTTCATCACCGACGAGCCCCTGCGCCCCGCACCCAAGATATTCAAGGAGACGTGCCAGGTGAGGTGGAGCGCGCTGGACATCCAGGGGGCACACAACTTCGTGCGCGGACTGAGCCCCTACCCTGCCGCATGGACCACCCTGCAGGAGGAGGGCGGAAAGCGCACCGTGCTCAAGGTGTACCGCACAAGGCCCGAGGCGCACGAGCACAGCCTGCCCACAGGCGCGCTGGAGACCGATGGGCGCAAGTGGCTGCGGGTGGCCATGACGGGCGGATACCTGTACCTGGAGGAGCTGCAGCTGGCGGGCAAGAGGCGCATGCCTGTGGCCGACTTCCTGCGCGGGGCGCATGTGCAGGGAGGCACGCTGGTGGAGGTGGAGTGAGAGCCCCCTCCCTCCTCCCCCAAGGGGGAGGGGACACTTGTGGGCACCTGGCTTGCGGCGTTCTCACAGGGAGCAGAGGAGAGCCGGGGGCTTCACAGGGGGAAGCGCCTTGGCGAAGCGCGTGATTCTTGATGCCCTTGGGCGCGCTATCGCCTGCCTGTTTCCACGCATGCAGCCGCCATTGGCATCGCATGCGGCCGCGTTGACCATCGCATGCGGCCGCGTTAATCGTCCAGCCCAGGCTGAACGAATAGGGCATGCGGCTGCGTTGGCCATCGCATGCGGCCGCGTTGACCGTTCAGCCCAGGCTGAACGAATAGGGCATGGGAGTGCCACAGGACACGCGCCTGCCTGGACCCTGGCAAGCATGCGGGCGCATGGGACTGCGGAAGGGGGCGCGCCCTGCACGCAAATGCCCCGGGCCAGGCATCCCATGTGCCACAGAAAGGCATGACAGGCACTCGCCCGAAGCATTTTTAGGGTACAAGATGCAAAAAGAGGAGGAAAACGTGGGCACATACGAAATAATTAACGTAAATTTGCAGTGTAACGAAAACCAAAAAGTAATCACTAAACAAACACATAAAACTACGTTGCCTATAGAGAAGAAACTACTCCAAATCAAAATCATACAACTGTAATGAACAGACTGGATGCAATGACCGACCATGACCTGGCCGAATTGTACGAACAGGGCAACGATAACGCATTTGATGAGCTGCTGCGCAGACATCAGGATTATGTGTACTCCTACATACTCTTCGTGTGCAAGAACGAGGACACGGCACAGGACGTGTTCCAGGACACATTCGCACGCGCGGTAATAGCCATCAGGAACCACAAGTACCAGAAGACGGGCAAGTTCAGCGCATGGCTGGTGCGCATAGCACACAACCTCGCCATCGACCGCATGCGCAACACCGACCCCGCGCTCACGCTCTCGCATGACGAGTTTCCGCAAGGGGTGACCAACAGCCTGCGATTCAGCGAGGGGACGGTGGAGAACAGCCTCATCGAGAGCCAGGACACAGAGAGCCTGCGCACACTGCTCGACTATCTGCCCGACGTGCAGCGCGAAGTGGTGATCATGAAATTCTACGAGGACCTCTCCTTCAAGGAGATTGCCGAGAAGACGGGGGTGAGCATCAACACCTCGCTGGGGCGCATGCGCTATGCGCTCATCAATCTGCGCAAGCTCATACAGCAGCACCACATGAGCCTGGTGGGCTGATTACCAGGCACACATACCGAAGCCGCCCCCACACACGGGAGCGGCTTCGGCAAGAAAAAAAACTACGCTTTTACGCACAATAAAAGCACAAGTGCGCACGTTCTAAGAGTATAAGGCGGGCACAAAGGCCGCCTGCAACCCCCTAACGTGTGCCTATGGAACAGACATTACCCCTACCCTACATCACACCCGGCGCAGCCGTGCTGGCGCGTATCAGACAGTTTGCCCGTATCTACAGGCCACAATGTGACAACACAGCAAACAACTGAGCAGATGATTGTTTCCCCCTCACTACTGTCGGCCAACTTCGGCAACCTGCAGGCCGACATGGACTGGCTCAACCGCAGCAGCGCACACTGGCTGCACATCGACATCATGGACGGTGTGTTCGTGCCCAACATATCCTTCGGATTCCCCGTGCTCAAGCATGTGGCACGGCCGTGCGAGAAACCCCTGGACGTGCACCTGATGATCGTGCAGCCCGAGAAGTTCATCCCCGAGGTGAAGGCCCTGGGAGCCTACATGATGAACGTGCACTACGAGGCTTGCCCGCACCTGCACCGCGTCATAGGGCAGATTCACGAGGCGGGCATGAAGGCCGGCGTGACCCTGAACCCCGCCACACCGGTGTGCATGCTGCGCGACATCATCCAGGACGTGGACATGGTGCTGCTCATGAGTGTCAATCCAGGATTTGGCGGACAGAGATTCATCCCCCACACCACCGTCAAGGTGCAGGAGCTCAAGCGGCTCATCGAGGAGACAGGCAGCCACGCCCTCATCGAGGTGGATGGCGGCGTGAACCTGGACACAGGCCGCCTGCTGGCCCAGGCGGGCGCCGACGTGCTGGTGGCAGGAAGCTACATCTTCGGGGCACAGGACCCGCTGGAGGCCTGCTCGCTGCTGAGCGCGCTATGACCTGCGGCCAACCGCTGTGGTGGTGCACCGCACTGCTGGCGGCCGGCATAGCGGCCGGACTGCTCATGCCAGGCACAGGATACTTGCCTGCCGCCTTGCTCACGCTGATGGCCGCCACGCTCTTGCACACCCTGCGCAAGGGCGGCGCACCGGCACTGCTGGCCTGCTGGTTCCTGCTGGGAGCGGCACGCGCAAGCATGCCCACTCCACCCCTCACTACCCTACTGCCCGCATGGGAATCCCTGCACACGGGAGCCGCGCGCCTGAGCGACCGGCTGCACGCACGGCTGCGCGGGGCCGGACTGCACGGGGAGTCGCTCTCGCTGGGCTCGGCCTTGCTGCTGGGACGGCGCGAGGGCATCACCCGCACCACCCGGCAGGCTTACTCCGACAGCGGGGCCGCCCATCTGCTGGCCTTGAGCGGACTGCACCTGGGCATCCTGTATGGGCTGCTGCACCTGCTGGTCATCCGCCGCATACGGATGGCGCGCTGGCGATGGCTGGCCATGGTGCCGCTGCTGCTGCTCGTGTGGGGATACGTGCTGCTGGCGGGACTCCCGCTCTCGCTGGTGAGGGCTGCGGCCATGTGCTCGGTGGTGATGCTGGCCACCCTGGCCCGCAGAGGCATCAGCGCGATGCACACGCTCACACTCAGCGCGCTTGCCATCCTGCTCTGCAGCCCCGCGTCGCTGCTCTCCGTCAGTTTCCAGTTGTCGTTCCTGGCCGTCTTCTTCATCCTGGCAGCCTGCCCGCGCCCCACCACAAGGGCAGGCATGAGCGGGCGGCTGGGACAGATGGCTCTGGTGTCGGCCTCGGCATGGATGGGCACCTCGCCCCTGGCGGCCTGCTACTTCCACAGCATCCCGCTGCTCGCCGTCCCACTGAGCATGCTCCTGGTACCTGTCACCACCCTTGTCGTATATCTCACAATTGCCACCCTGCTGCTGCCCCTGGCGCCCCTGGCGGCATGTCTCGATGCGCTCATCACGCTGCAGAACGGCATCGTGCGGCTCTGCGCGAGCATGCCTGGCACCGTGGTCAGGGGCTTGCATCCCGCCTGGTGGCATGTGGCGGCCACCTATGCCCTGCTACTGCTGGCCATCACAAGGCTCAACGCGCGCCGCAGGCAGGCGGAATGACGGCAAGCGCCATCATGCTGGCCGATGGGTGGCGAGCTCACTGGACAGCAGGCTACATCGCGCCAACTGGCAAGAATCACACTCACATACACAGGAAAAGACATGAGACAGAACCGCCAAGGCATCATCCTGGCCGCACTGGCCTTCCTGGCCGTTGCGTGCAACGGAAGAGGGGGGGAGGCCGGCACGACAAGCGGGAAAGGCGAATCCCCGTGCACCGCCATGACAGAGGAGGTTTCCACACACGCGCATCTGAGCGTGGACAGGAGCCGCCTCATGAGGTATGTGACCTGCACGCCCGAGGCTGTGGACAGCATGCTGCATGCAGCCGACTCCATCCACACCATCGGCAGCGCGCTCTGCCTGGACAGCCTGTGGCTCACCGACGAGCAGCGCAACAGGGAAATCAGCGCGAGGTACAAGGACACGGTTGCCATCGCGAGTTTCATGCTGGTGGCACACGAGGCCATCAGCAGGGTGGCCTGCGACAAGGCCAGTGCCCTACTTGTATGGCACGAGGCTGCCAGTGCCGCGCTGGCCGAGTACCTCAAGAAAGGAGAGCCGCAAGCGGCAGAGGAGAGCCGCGAGCGCGTCCTGCAGGTGGCACAGGAGGCCATTTACCTATACGACAGCGGCGCGCAAGCCGAGATGAACGCCGTGGCGCGCTATGACGCTGTGCTCTCGGCCTACCGTCTGTCGGGCCTTTACAAGCAGGTAATGGACATGTGGCCCGACCAGGAGACTACCCAGCTGGTGCATGACGACTACAGCCACATCCTGAGCACATGGCAGCGATACCTGGACACCATCACCACTTACTACTCCATGCTTCCGCTCCAGATGGAGATTCTGCGCAAGGACTTGCTGGACGGCAAGGCGAAGTCGCTGGCCGCCCTCCTGGCAGGAGCAGAAGGGAAGGCAGGAAGCGCAGGCCCCGTAATCAGGAATCTTCGGGAACACAGGTTCATTGACGACAAGGGGCAGGAGGCGAGCCTCAGCGATGAGGTCGTAAGGAGAATGGCTGAGGAATCCTACGTCAACTGACCCGCACCGCCCCCCTTGCCCGGAGCCTGGGGCACGACAGCCTGCAAGCGAAGGGCAGGACAAAGCAGGACAGGGGCGGCACCCGTTGAGTGCCGCCCCTGTCCTGCTTGCGTGCGGGGTGCTCGCGGCGAGAGCCGCTTACTTCTTCTTCA
The DNA here is from genome assembly GCA_050873805.1 of Prevotellaceae bacterium. Classification (GTDB taxonomy): domain Bacteria; phylum Bacteroidota; class Bacteroidia; order Bacteroidales; family Bacteroidaceae; genus Physcousia. The sequence goes on from JBNMJN010000018.1 coordinate 45,502, forward strand.
GCAGTCCCTTCACCTTGCCCAGAGTCTTCTTGGCAGCACCTTTCACCTTGTCCTCGGTGGTCTGTGGGGTCTTCGCAGCGGGAGCCTCGTCCGCCTCATCGGCCTCGGGCTCCCCGGCAACTGCCTTCTTCGCGGGAGCAGGAGCAGCCTTCGTCTCGGCCACAGGATTCCCGGCAAGGCCATTGAAGTACTTCTTCATGGCGGCATCCTCTTCCTCGCTGCCCGATGTGGTCTTCACCGCGCCTGTCACCTTTTCGATGTAGTTGCCTGTGAGGGTTGCCTGCACGGGATTCTTGGTCTTGGGATCCAGAGTCAGCTCCACGTTGTAGGTGCCGGAGCCGCCGTCCCTCTCCTTCAGGCTGAAGGTCTCCTTGTTGCCCACCTTCTTGTAGTTCAGGATGTCGAAGCAGGGATCGTCGTCCCCCTCCATCCAGTAGAGTTTCTTGTTGCGGTCAATCACGTTGCGTCCAAAGCCCTGGATGTAGAGGAGCTGAACCTGGGCAGATGCGGCCATGGACACCGTAAGCATGGCGCATGCCAATAAGAATCTTGTTCTCATAGATGTAATCAAAGGCGACACTGCACGATACTTCCGAAGTTCCTCCCTGGCCTCTGGCCTGGGAACGGTGGGGGTGCGGATGGAGTCGCGCATGGTTCCGTGTCGCTTAAAAGAAGCATGCGAAGCACCTCCCCACGAGGGCAAATGTACAGACTTTTTGCCTACGGGCAAGCGCACAGGAGTATGTTTTTCAACATATTCCGCGTGCCCCAAGCCACAGGGGGAGGCGTATGGCGTCAATCCACCGAGAAGTCCGAGAGCAACTGGCGATAGGTGGAGAGCACGGTGCTCTTGCGTATGAAGCCCACAAACTTGCCCTCCTCGTCCACCACGGGTAGCGTCCAGGCATGGGTGCGGTCAAAGACGGACACCACCACGTCCATGCCGTCGTTGACGGTGAGGAGTGCCTGGGGCTGCTTCATCAGCTGCGACACACGGAACTCGCGGTAGAGCTCGGTGCGGAACACGATGTGGCGGATGTCGTCGAGATAGACGGCTCCCACAAACTTCATCTGGCGGTTGACCACGGGGAACACATGGTTGCGGCTGTTGCTCACCTGCGTTGCCACATCCCCCAGCGTCATATCGGGATAGAGCACATGGTCATAGTGCTGTATCACGCTGTCCATGCTCATCAGGGTGAGGATGGCGCGGTCGGTGTGGTGCGTGAGCAGTTCGCCACGCTGGGCCAGACGCATGGCATAGATGCTGTGAGGCTCAAATGCCTTGATGGTCAGGTAGGACACCACCGACACGATCATCAGCGGCATAAACAGGGCATAGCCTCCCGTGAGCTCGGCTATGAGGAAGATGCCCGTGAGGGGCGCGTGCATCACACCGCTCATGAGCCCGCACATGCCCAGCATGGCAAAGTTGCGCACGGGCACGGGGATGCCCAGGATGTCATAGTTGTTCCACACGCGGCTGAAGATGAATCCACTGATGCAGCCCAGGAACAGGCTGGGGGCGAAGATTCCACCGCACCCGCCGCCACCGTTGGTGGCCGTGGAGGCAAACACCTTGAGCAGCACCACCAGCAGGAGATAGATGAGCAAGTGGTCGCTGCCGTAGAAGAGGGAGCGGTTCATGGCCACATCCCAGTCGGCATTGCCCGTGCCATTGAGCAGGAGCGTTATCAAGTCGTAGCCCTCGCCATAGAGCGAGGGAAACAGGTAGATGAGCGTGCTCAGCATCACGCCGCCCAGTGCCAGACGGCTGTAAGGCCCGTGCAGACGGCGGAAGATGCCCTCGGTGGCATTCATCGTGCGGGTGAAGTAGAGCGAGACCAGGCCGCACACGACACCCAGCAGCAGATAGGCAGGCATGCGGCTCACCACGAAGGCATCCTGCAGATGGAACTCAAAGATGGGGCTTGTGCCCGAGACGGCAAAGGTGAGGGCGGCCGCCGTGACGCTGCTTACCAGCAGGGGGAGCAGGCTCGTCATGGTGAGGTCGATCATCAGCACCTCCAGCACAAACACCAGTCCGGCAATGGGGGCCTTGAAGATGCCGGCCACGGCTCCTGCCGCGCCGCACCCCACCAGCAGCATCATCTGCCTGGCCGAGAGGTGGAAGATGCGCCCCAGGGTGCTGCCTATGGCACTGCCCGTGAGCACGATGGGAGCCTCGGCTCCCACCGATCCGCCAAAGCCGATGGTGATGGCGCTGGCCACCACAGAGGTCCAGGTGTTGTGGGAGCGTATGAGGCTCTGCTTGCGGGCAATGGCAAAGAGTATCTTGGTCACGCCGTGACTGATGTCGTCACGCACCACATAGCGCACAAAGAGCATGGTGAGCCATATTCCCACCACTGGATATACGAGGTAGAGCCAGTTGGCTCCCGTCATCACAAACTCATGGGTGAGCAGTCCCTCTATCTGGCCAATGAGCCACTTCAGCAGCAGACCCGCGCAGGCAGTGAAGATGCCCACGAGCAGACTGATGAAGAGAAGGAACTGATTGTCGCGCACATGTCTTCTGCGCCACCTGAGAGCCCAGGCTGCGGCATTGCGTGACCTGGTGTTACGCTTTTCCCTTTCCATGCTTTCCTGTATTGTGACTGTCCTTTGTGAATGTGCCTGTGCCTGGCCTCTCCAGCTGGCACGCTGATTACTTGCGTATGATGTGCACCTCCCCGTCGAGCGCCAGTTTGACAATCTGGCTGGGAGTGGCCTTGCTGAGGTCGTTCTGCCGCGACTTCATCACATAATCGACACCCGCGACTATCTCGGGGGACACCTCGCTGAAGTTGGCCGGCGAGGGCTGCCCGCTGATGTTGGCACTGGTGCTCACCACCGCCTTCTGGAAGCGGTAGCACAGCTCGTGGCTGATAGCCTCCCGGGTGACACGCATGCCCACGCTGCCATCCCCGGCAATGAGTTCGGGCGCAAGGTTGCATGCGCCGTCCAGGATGAGTGTCAGCGGCTTGCTGGCAAACTCGATGAGGTTCCATGCCACATCGGGCACGCGGAACACATAACGCTGCAGGCGGTTGGCGCTGTCCACCAAGCAGATGAGTGCCTTGCTGTCCTCGCGCTGCTTCAGGCGATAGACCTTGCGCACGGCCTCGCTGTTGGTGGCGTCGCAGCCTATGCCCCAGATGGTGTCGGTGGGATAGAGGATGAGACCGCCCTCGCGCATCGTCTGCACGGCCTGGCGTATATCCTCGGCAATTTCTTTCTGTGTCATGTCTGTAAAGAAGAGGTCTCCTCCCGGCCTCCCACAGGTGGGAGTGATATTGTATGGTAGGGCGGGAGCCTCGCCGGGAGGGGGTATGGGGAGGCTCGCCCTTCTCAGAACTCGCTGGTGAAATGGAACTTCAGGTGCTTGAAGTCCTGCTGCGCCATGGTGAGCACATAGCCCGAGTCGGCCAGGAACACGTCCCTGCCCTCGCGGTCGCGGGCCATGTACTGGTACTTGCGCTTCTTGAAGTGCTCCAACTCTTCCTCATGGCCTGGCTCGCACTCCACCCAGCATGCCTTGTAGAGGCTCACCGGCTCCCAGCGGCACTTGGCGCCGTACTCGTTCTCGAGGCGGTACTGGATGACCTCAAACTGCAACTGGCCCACGGTGCCTATGAGCTTGCGGCCATTGAACTGGTTGATGAAGAGCTGGGCCACGCCCTCGTCCATGAGCTGGCCTATGCCCTTCTCCAGCTGCTTGGTCTTCATGGGGTCGGCATTCTCGATGTACTTGAACATCTCGGGCGAGAAGGAGGGCAGGCCACGGTAGTGGAGCGACTCGCCCTCGGTGAGCGTGTCGCCTATCTTGAAGATGCCGTTGTCGGGCAGTCCCACGATGTCTCCTGGCCATGCCTCATCGATGGTCTCCTTGCGCTGCGCCATGAACTGGGTGGGGCTGCTGAAGCGCACCGTCTTGCCCAGACGCTGGTGCTGGTAGGGTGCGTTGCGCACAAACTTGCCCGAACACACCTTGCAGAAGGCTATACAGCTGCGGTGGTTGGGGTCGATGTTGGCGGTTATCTTGAAGATGAAACCTGTGAACTTGGGCTCGTCGGGCTGCACCATGCGCTCCTCGGCCTGCGTGGGACGGGGACAGGGGGCTATCTGCACGAAGCAGTCAAGCAACTCCTGCACGCCAAAGTTGTTCAAGGCCGAGCCGAAGAACACCGGCGCCACCTCGCCCTCGAGGTACTTGTCCACGCTGAAGGCGGGATAGACCCCATCCACGAGCTCCAGGTCCTCGCGCAACTTGGCGGCATCCTGCTCACCCACCCGCGCGTCCAGGTCGGCGCTGTTGATGTCCACCTCCACCTTCTCTGTCACCTTCTGCTTGTCGGGGGTGAACAGATTGAGTCGCTGCTCATAGATGTTATAGACCCCCTTGAAGCGCATGCCCTGGTTGATGGGCCACGACAGGGGACGCACGCCAATCTGAAGTTCCTGCTCAAGCTCGTCCAAGAGGTCGAAGGGGTCACGCCCCTCGCGGTCCATCTTGTTGACGAAGATGATGACAGGTGTCCTGCGCATGCGGCACACGCTCATCAGTTTGCGGGTCTGCGCTTCCACGCCCTTGGCACTGTCCACCACGATGATGGCGCTGTCCACAGCGGTGAGCGTGCGGAAGGTGTCCTCTGCGAAGTCCTGGTGACCCGGTGTGTCCAGGATGTTGACCTTGTAGCCCTGGTACTCAAACTCCATCACGCTGGTGGTGACCGATATTCCGCGCTGCTTCTCAATCTCCATCCAGTCGCTGGTGGCCGACTTGCGTATCTTGTTGCTCTTCACTGCCCCGGCCACCTGTATCTGCCCTCCAAAGAGCAGCAGCTTCTCGGTGAGCGTGGTCTTACCCGCATCGGGGTGCGATATGATGGCAAAGGTTCGCCTTCTCTCTATTTCCTGATTCATCTGTTATGTGTATGTTCCTTGTCTGTTCAGTCTGTTTCCCTTGTCAGCCCAGCCTGCCGTCCTGGTTCGTGCTGCCTGTTTCCCCTGGTCAGCCCAGCCTGTTTCTGTGCTTATTCCTGCGGCTCTCGATAGAGTTTGCCCAGCATATCCATGAGTTGGGCAATGGGCTTCAGCCCCTCCCGCGTGCCCTGCGACACCTGCTGGTGGCGCATCTCCAGCACACTCAGGCCATAGATGGCATCCATGCAGTTCTCCACCTCGCTCTTCCCGCGGCCGCCCTTGGCACGCAGCTCCACCAGCATGGGCAGGGCCTTCGCATAGGCAGCCTCGTACTCGGGATGCTTGTGCGCGGCCAGTATCTCCTGGTGGCAGTCCTGCAGGAGGGTGAGCGTGGCGCGCACCACCTGCACATGTCCGTGCTCCTGGCAGCCCTCGTCCTTCATCATCTGCGCCAGCGCGCCATACCACTCCACGGCCTGCGCCATCTGCCCCCCGGTGTAGCCAAAGCGCGAGAGATAACTCTCCCTCACCCTGTCAACGCTGAGCCCGCAGGCGCGTATCACGTCCTCCACCTGGTACATGTAGGCCAGATAGGCTGTCACATTCTGCTGTCTGAGTTTTTCTGCTATAAACATTCTGTCTCTCCGTATCGTATATATAATTAAATGTACGCGCGTGAGTGCAGGAGACTGTCACCATGCACGGCACGCGCTACTTCCCTGCCAGCAGCAAGGCATAGGCCAGTCCGCCCAGTGCCACCAGCATGACCAGCACGCCCAGGCAGCGGTTGAGCAGATGCACCTTCTCCATGGCAAAGCGCCCGCGCAGCCGGTGGAGCGCCATCGTGAGCAGGTACCACCACAGGAGCGCGCCTGCCAGCAGTCCCGCGTAGCCCGCCACCAGGTTGAGCGGATGCCCGTCGGGCACAAAGCCGAAGCGCGCGAAGAGCACCAGGAAAAACACCACGATGAGCGGGTTGCTGCCTGTGACCAGGAATCCCGTGAGCATGTTGTGGGCCAGCGTGCCCACCTTGCCGCTGGAGCGGACAGCCGGGGCGGGCTTCCACACATAGAAGTATATGCCAAAGAGCAGCAAGACCACGCTCCCCAGGAGGCGCAGCCAGCGCACCGCCCAGGGGCTCTCGGCAAAACTCATGGCGAAGCCCATGAAGATGCCCGTAAGCAGGGCATAGACAAAATCGCTGCACGCTGCCCCCACCCCCGTGACGAAGCCGTACCAGCGGCCCTTGACCAGGGTACGCTGAACCGTGAGCACCCCCACGGGGCCCATGGGCGCACTGGCCAGGATTCCTATCAGCACACCCTTGGCCAGCATCTCCAACATATCAACGATAGCGATGCCTGTCATACAGAGGCGCAAATTTCGCACTTTTTTCCCTACTTGCAGCACTTTTGCCAGGGAAATTAGCACGCACTTGAACTATTTTGGCTAACTTTGTAGAGAGAGAAAGCAAACCCGACGAAAGATAAAAACCCATAAAAAGAACAATAATGGACAAACTGAAACCCTACGTTATCGGTGTGGACCTGGGTGGTACCAACACCGTATTCGGAATTGTGAGCGCGCGCGGCGAGGTGGTTGCGCAGGACTCCATCAAGACTAAGCAATACAAGACCGCTACCGAGTTTGTGGAGGCGGGGCTCACTTGCCTGCGCCCCTTAATCATCCAGGTAGGCGGCACCGAGCAGATACAGGGCATGGGCATCGGCGCTCCCAACGGCAACTATTACAACGGCACCATTGAGTTTGCCCCCAACCTGCCCTGGGCACATGAGGGTGTGATACCCCTGGCAAAGATGTTCTCGGACGCGCTCGGCATTCCCGTGAAGCTGACCAATGATGCCAACGCCGCTGCCATGGGCGAGATGACCTATGGCGCCGCACGGGGGCTGAAGAACTTCATTGTCATCACCCTGGGCACAGGAGTGGGCTCGGGCATCGTCATCAACGGCCAGCTGGTGTATGGCTGTGACGGCTTTGCAGGTGAGCTTGGGCACGTCATCATGGACCGCCGCCCCGAGGCACGCGCATGTGGATGCGGCCGCAAGGGATGCCTGGAGGCATACTGCTCGGCCAGCGGCGTGGCCCGCACTGCGCGTGAGATACTGGCCAACAGCGACCGTCCCTCGCTGCTGCGCGAGAAGCCTGCCGAAGAACTGGAGTCACTGGACGTGTCCATCGCAGCCGACAAGGGCGACGAGGTGGCCAAGGAAATCTTTGAGTTCACAGGCAAGATGCTGGGCGAGGCATGTGCCGACTTTGCAGCCTTCTCCTCTCCCGAGGCTTTCATCTTCTTCGGAGGACTCTGCAAGGCTGGTGACCTCATCATGGAGCCTATCAAGAAAGCTTATGACGACACGGTGCTGAAGATTTTCAAGGGCAAGGCCAGGTTCCTGGTGAGCAGCCTGATGAACGCCAATGCCGCCGTGCTGGGTGCAAGCGCGCTCGGCTGGGAGGAGTAGGAAGCCATCATCCAGCCGACTGCCCATCCCCTACCAGCGGGCAGTTCCACCTGCCTACCCCCGAGTGGGGGAACATTCATAATAGTGCCATCCCTGGCTCACACGCAATGTGAAGAGCACAGGGATGGCACTTCGTTTGTTTTCTCACCCCCTCAGGTAAAGCCAGGAGAAGTCTTCTCACCCAAAAGCATATACTCCTCCCCCCCTCGGGGAAGGCAGGGGAAGGGGGCCTGATGGCGGGGAAGGGAAAACTTTCCAGCTGAGAAAGAGGGCTGAAGCAGAGAACCTCATCCCCCAAAGGCATATACTCCTCCCCCCTCGGGGAAGGCAGGGGAAGGGGGC
>JBNMJN010000019.1:0-50109 GCA_050873805.1 Prevotellaceae bacterium
GGAGAGTAGGTAGCCGCCGTCTTATTTTTCCGGAGAGTCCGTTGTCCTGCGTCATGCAGGGTGACGGGCTCTCCTCCTTTTTGTCCCCCTGCGCCGCATCCCTCCCCTGCACCGCATCCCCACCGGCACCACATCCTCCCTGCACCACATCCCCCTGCGCCACATCCCTCCCCTGCACCGCATCCCCACCGGCACCACATCCCCTCTGACACCGCATCCTCCCTGCGCCACATCCCTCCTGCACCGCATCCCCTCTGCGCCGCATCCCCCTGCACCGCATCCTCCTGCTACCTCCTCCCTCTCTTCCTCCTGCCTTCTGCTTCTGCCTTCACAACCACCTCCTGTTCCTTTTTCTTCTTCTCCTTCTCCTTCTCCTTCTCCTTCTCCTTCTCCTTCTCCTGCTGTTCCTTATCCTTCTTCTTCTGCAGATTCTCCTGTTCCTCCTCCTGCCCCTACCAGCTACCTTCTTCTTCTCTTCTACTCCTTACCCCTTCCTGCTTCTCCAACTTCTACTCCTGCGCAGGGCTGTCGGGGAGTGTCACAGGCCCATACTTGGCTTTGATGTCAGGATATGCCTCAAAGAGGATGGCCGCACGCAGCCTCTGGCGTTCTGTTCATTTCTTCGTGGACTTGAAGGGAAGATAGCGGGAACGGACGAACAAGTCTTTCGTCGTGTCCCCGTTGGCATATCTGAACGGGATGTGCGGCTTTTCCTTCAACATAGCCTCTTCCAACCCCAGTTGTCTTGTCGTATGGCATCCCTACGATGGCGGGCATGCAGTTCCCGCACTGTGTTACAGGCCAGTTCCTGCACATGGTAGCGGTCTGTCATAAGGGAAGCCCTGGTAAATGAGGCCTTGACTATCTTGCGCATGGAGCGGACAGGTCAAGTGCCAGCTCTGTCACAGCACCATGCCTCCACCTTCTGTGTGGCGACCCCGATGTGGGGGGGGGATGCATACAGAATGTCGCGAGCCTGAAAAGAAGGGACTTCTGATTTCTCTTGCTCATGTGTGTTCGGCTACAGACTTCCAGGGGCGGCCCGCAAATCCCTCGTGGCTCTCAAGCGTGTGGAGGCATGCTTTTGCACGTTGCAGGAGGGGGGCTCACTTAATCTTGAAGTCTTTTTTCACGCCCTTGTGCCCCTTTCTCAGATGCTTTTGCTTGCTTTTCCCCTTATTTGAATATGAAAACACAAATTTTCCCACACACATGAGCCCTGGTTCGTAAAAAAGTGTTAACTTTGTCGAAGGAGGTGGCTTAGCGGGCGTGATTCTCCAGGGAAGACGAGAACACCGTAAGGCCACCAGGAATACAAGAGTATGGAATTGACGAAAAAGATGAAAGAGTATGTGCCTCCGCAGGTAACTGTGGTGGCAATAGACGCCGAGTCCTCCTTTCTTGACACGTCACCGATGTCGGCTTATAACTGTATGGGTGATGAGGACGTGGAGCTGACAAAGCGGGAAGGCGGAACAGACGGCAGCGACGCGGGAAGCCCCTCGCTGTGGGATGATGGCTGGCAATGACCACCAGTTCCATTCGTCCATCGCTTCAAATAAGGAACTTGCCTGTGTGGCATAGGGTGGCAATGCCTGCTGGCATAATCTGCCCGTACACGGCTCAATGCCAGGCGTGTAGCGAGTGAATGAGGAATTGCGGATGACGACATGATTCGCCCGCACCCGGCATGACACCTGTGCAGACAGCCAGAATCCTCCCCTTGAAAACAAAGACCAAACATTCAATCCTATCTGTGATGATAAAGAATCAGAACAAAACCATGGCCGCAGGAGCCATGATGGGCATGCAGTCCTGTCCGGCGGCCAGGATTCCCCTGCTTTCCCTGCTGCTGTGCGCGGCCATGTGCCTGCTTCCTGCCTGCGCGAGGAACAGCGTGGAAGAGCCGTCGGAAGGCAGCAAGACCCTCTCTTTCCGGGTGACCAACTATATCCAGCATGAGTTTGAGGAGGGCACCCGTGCCACTCCCGCCTCCTCGTCGGATGCCCTCCAGCACCTTGCGCTGGGCATCTTTGACGTATCTACAAACAAGATGGTAGGTAACATGCAGGTGCAGAACCGTGGTGATGAAGGCTATGGCTCCTTTACGGCCACGCTCCCCTACGGCCACTACTGGCTGGTGTTCCTGGGCTATAGCGGTGACAAGGCCTGTACGATGGAAAGTCCAGAGCGCGTGTATTTCGCCGACAACTATGTCCCCCAGACCTTCCTGTGCGCCAGGGAACTGAAGGTCAATAGCCAGACAGCCCCGCAGTCCGATATCCTCCTCCGCCGTGCCGTGTCGGGCTTCCAACTCCAGATAGAAGACGCTATTCCTGCCGAGGCCAGCACATTCCTCTGCAAGGCCACGGGGGGAGGCAATGTCCTCAATGCCAAGACTGGCCTTGCCACCTCTGTGACAGGTAAGGAGAGTACCCTGGCCATTCCTGAGTCTGCCCACGGGCAGAGCGGCAAGAAGATTACCCTGTACCTCTTCCTCACCTCCAGTCCTGAGCACATGGATGTGGATGTGAGTGCACTGGACGCGCAGAAGGAAGTGCTGGCCAGCAGGAAGTTCGAGAACGTGCCCATGAAGGTCAACACGCTCACCATCTATAAAGGCCGCTTCTTCTCTGGGCAGCCCTATGGCTTCGGTGTGAGCGTAGAGGAGGATTGGATTGAGACGGTGGAGAATACCTTCTGATCATCTTTCTCCATCTCTCTCCCCTGGCAGTGAAGGCCCCAGGGCATGAACAGTTAGTTAGTGCCGTGTGCCATAGTCCCTGCTGGTTTGTGCCATTGTTTAAGGGACGGACATGTGTGCGTAAGGAGGAGACTGCTTGATGTGGACGGCCATCGCGCAAAGTATAGGGGGGCAAGTGCGCGCAAGGAAGAGACCTCGTCTTGACCGATTGCAAGATGAACCTTGCAGAGTCGCATGGGGACAAGGCAGCGTGTACAAAGGAGGAACTTCATCGTGGCATCCACATGGATTCCAGCCCAGTCCTTATGCTTGCTTTGCGGGGATGTGAGGCTTTGACTTTGCCCCCATGCACAAGGCTGGTTGCCAGAAATGGCCATCGTCCTCCCCTCTCTTGTATAAAATTATAAAAGCAGAAGTCACTCTGTGTGAGAAAATCGTGTTTCGTTAGGAAATATAGCCTGATGGATGGGCAGGAGCATGCCTGCCCGCCGGTCAATCCCTAAAATCATTTTTGAGATGAGAAGAATGAAAAGAGTGAGTCACATCGTGCTGCTTGCCCTGCGCACATTGCTTGCAAGCATCTGTCTTGCTGCAAGTGCTACTTCATCGTGTGCGCAAGAAGTCGTGTATGAGTTGGTGACCAGCCCAAGCCAACTGGTAGATGGCGGCAAATACATTATTGTGGACCGAAAGGGGAAAACGGCAATGGGGTGGCAGGACACCAATAATCGCAAGGCAGTTGACATCACGGGGAAGATGGAGGGAAACACAATCCGTGGAATTGTTCTCGCCACCTCAACCGATGACCACACGCATGTGTATGAGTTCTCCCTGTACAAGAATGAAAGCAGTGCCGACAAGTGGGGGTTCTATGATAGCGTGCATGGGAAATTCCTCTGCGCCCATCATCTGGACCAGAACGGCATTGAACTTAAAAGCAGACCAAAGTCAAGGGCAATCCTGTGCCCACAATCGCAGAGGCCACCATATCTTTCCAGAAAGCTGGCAGCGATATAGTGACAAAAGTGAAGTTTCGTCCAAATAAAAAGAATAGCAAAAAACTTGTGATGAGCACGTTCAGAAGTAATATATACGCATGTTATGATGAACAGTCGCCCACCATATCACTTTATCGCAAGCGTGTAGGGGCAATCTCCATAAGCCTGTATGGCTATACCACCTATGCCAATGAGTACCGCTACCGTATGCCACAAGGGTGTACGGGCTATGTGGTGTCAATGGCAGGTGGAGAAGGCGGGAAGAGCTTGCTCCTCACTGCTGAATACAAGGAAAATGACATTGTTCCCAAGGGAACACCCCTGCTCATCAAAGGTGCCCCAGGCGAATATGGAATCTATCAAACAGGCCGTGAAAGGGACGCGACTTCCAGTGAGAATCTCCTGCATGCTGACTATGACGAGAATGGTAATGTCACATACGGTGTGGCTGTCAAGGACAATTATTTCTATTACAAACTTTCCACAAAGAATAGCACCAACTTGGGCTTCTACTGGGGTAGCCAGGATGGCGGGCCATTCAAGATGAAGAGTCGGGAGAGGGCCTACCTGGTGCTGCCGCGTGAGCAAATCGGGGTGAAAGGTCTTGTGCTTGATGATGCCATGGAGGAGACAGGGGTAGCCCTGCCCACGCAACTACATCAGCCAAGTGGCAGAGTCTATGACCTTCAGGGACGTCCTTGTCATGCTCCTCTCAGGGCAGGTCTTTATATCCAGGACGGCCGTAAGATTTTGATAGCCAAGTGAATGATTTGTCGTATAAAAAGGCGCAAAAGCTTTGGTAGGATTCCTCGCATGAGGCATCGCTGATTCACCTGGCCTCCCTGTGCCGTTTCGGTTATCCATAGGCTAATGCCAGCATGCGGCAGTCCTTGTCTGTGCATGGGAGACTCGGTGCGGATGCTTGCCTTGTGCGAGAATGAGCGGTGGCGCATGTCGGCAGCGGATTATGTCCCAGCCCTTTGTGTACAGTGTGCCAGTTGGGGGGCAATAGCCGCTTGTGTACGGTCCTTCAAGGATTGGGCGAAGTCTTGGTGTTTCATTGCCATAGCAGGCTGCGGCCAACTGCTGTGTCGTGGCGTTTGTTTCCCTTGTGCTCCAACTTCTGTTTGTCCACCTAAACGATTCTCGTGTATGATGTAGCCAGTGCGCGCCCCTGTTTTCTTGAGTCTTGCTGCTCCAGTGTGTCCAGCCTTGTCAAGCGCGTCGCGTCGTTGGGGTTGCCACTGCCAGCCCTGCTTTTCCTTTATGGATGTGTTACATGTTCAGTTGTACAGAGGAGGGGTGAGATGGCTCTATCCTGGGTGAAAGGATTGAGAAAATAACCGAAGATGTTAAGAAAGTGGGAAAAATCCTTCTGCTTTTGCAAAAATAAGTCTAACTTTGGGCATGCGGAGAGCCCAGTTTGGGCAAAACCGAAGGCTGGGTCGGGGGATAGGCATAGCCTGTGCAACCGTTCTGGCGTTAGAATCTTCCACATTATTCACTTCAAATGCTGCTATCCAGGAGGCAGTGCCAGAGGGATGTTCAAGGTTACGCGCTATCATATTTTGTCCAATGTGCGGGAGTCGTTTTCGTGCCCTGACAGCGGGCGCGGAGAGCTGCGTGTCATACGGCACCCAAGGATAATGCCCTCCAGACGGACAGATGGAGATGACAAGCTGCGGCAGACATCCACTCACGACAGCAAAACAACAAATTCAGAATACCTACTTATGCTTATGTCAAATTACATCCGTAACGTATTTTTTGCCTTGCTGCTACTGTCGTCTGTGGCAGCCATGAGTGAGCCAGTATTTCGCAACGAGCGTCCGGCCAGCATCTATCTTGACTCCAAGGCTGTGCACCAGGGCAATTTTGAGTGGAAGATGCTCAAGGCATCAGACTCCAGGGCTACTGCCGAGCAACTCTCCATGCCGGGTTATGACACCGATGGGTGGATGGATGCTGTAGTGCCAGGCACGGTGCTGCGCTCCCTGGTGTATAACAAGGTCTATCCAGACCCTTATTATGGTGATAACAACAAACTGGAGAACAATCGTATTCCCGACATTTCCAAGGTTGGTGCAGGCTTCTACACCTACTGGTTCCGCACCGAATTTGATGTTCCCGCGTCGTTCAAGGGGCAGACCGTTTGGCTACAGCCCGACGGCATCAACTATCGTGCCGACATCTGGGTCAACGGCAACCTGGTGAGCACCATGGCAGGCATGTTCCGCAATGACTATATCGACATCACCGACTTTGTGCAGGTGGGTAAGTCCAATGCCGTGGCTGTACTGGTTCGCCCGGTAGATGTGCCTGGCACATCCAAGCCCAAGACGTGGGGTGCCGTGGGCGAGTTCCGCAATGGGGGCAATGGCAATATCGGGTGGAACGTCACCCAGTTGATGACCGTAGGCTGGGACTTCACCTTCTCCGATGGCGTGCGCGACCGCAACACCGGCATCTGGCGTGGCATAAGCCTTTACGCTACGGGCAGGGTGGCACTGCGCCATCCCTTTGTGAAGTCGGTGCTCAAGGACAACTACCGCACTGCCTGTGAGCATGTGTCGGTGGAGTTGCACAATCCCGGCAACTCCACCACCAAGTGCGAGCTGGTGGGTGAGATAGAGGGCGAGGGCATCACCTTCTCCCGCAAGTACAGCCTCTTTCGTGGCGAGCGCAAGACCTGCGAGTTTGACCCGCAGGAGTTCTCCCAGCTTGTCATCCACAATCCCAAGTTGTGGTGGCCGGTCAACAAGGGAGACCACCCCCTGTACACTCTCAAGCTCAAGGTGCTTGTTGATGGCCGGGTGAGCGACTCGCTTGCCACCCGCTTTGGCATCCGTGAGATTACCACCTCGCGCAATACCCCCGACAAGTCCAAGCTCTTCTACGTCAATGGCAAGCCCCTTTTCATCCGTGGCACCAACTGGCTGCCCGAGGCCATGCTGCGCACGTCAGACGCCCGCATGGATGCCGAACTCCGCATGACAGCCCAGTGTGGTGTCAACCTGCTTCGCCTGTGGGGAGGCGGCATTGCCGAGAGCGACCGCTTCTATGAGCGGTGCGACGAGCTGGGACTGCTGGTGTGGCAGGAATTCTGGATGACGGGCGACACGCGCCATCCCCACGACCAGGCCCTCTATCTGCAGAATATGGAATCTACCGTGAAGCGCATCCGCAACCATGCCTCGCTGGCCTTCTACGTCTCCTCCAACGAGAGTTCCGAGGTGAGTGGCGCCCATGCGCTCCTGGAGCGGATTGACGGCACACGCCCCTATCAGATGCAGAGCGAGTGTGATGGCGTGCATGACGGAAGCCCCTACAAGCAAGTCAACCCCATGCGCCATTATGAGAACACAGCCTCGGACCGTGGCAGCCGCATTGACGGATTCAATCCCGAGTATGGGGCGCCCACCCTCCCCGTATATGAGTCCCTGCGCGAGATGATGCCCGAGGCCGACCTCTGGCCAGTCAACCGCAAGGTGTGGGACTATATGGATGGCGGCGGATTCCATCTGATGACCACCCTGTATGACCAGATGATCAACCAATATGGCCAGTGCGGGAGCATCGAGGAATACTGCAAGAAGGGGCAACTGGTGGGAGCCATGAACTCCAAGAGCATCTGGGAGTGCTGGAATGCCAACAAGCTCAACTACGGTGACCGCTTCTGCTCGGGCCTGCTCTTCTGGTATCACAACAGCGCCAACCCCCAGGTGTGCGCGCGCCAGTGGGACTGGTCGCTTGAGCCCACAGCATCGCTCTATCACACAATGCACTCGCTGGAGCCCGTGCATGCGCAGTTTGACTATCTCAAGAACACCGTGTCGGTAAGCAATGACACCTACCAGTCCCTGCGTGGCTACACCCTCACAGCCACCCTCTACAACCTCGACAGTCGCCGCATGGCTGTGCAGACCGCACAGGTGAACGTCCCCGAGGATGGCGTGGCCAATGATGTGCTCAGAATCAACTTCCCCGGCGGACTCACCCAGGTGCACTTCATCCACCTGCTGCTTGCTGATGAGCAGGGCAGGGTAGTGTCGGACAACTTCTACTGGCGTTCCCTGGATGCCTATGAGGGCAAGTCCACCCTCACGGGGCCCTGCACCTCGGGATTTGAGACCCTGCAGGACATGCCCGCTGCCACCGTGAAGGCCACATGCCATACCACACGCGCCCAGGACAAGACCCTCGTGCGTGTGACCCTGCGCAACACGGGCAAGCGGATAGCCTTCTTCAACCAGCTGCACCTGCTCGATGCCCAGGGGGCACCGGTGCGCCCCACCTTCTATACCGACAACTTCTTTACCCTGATGCCTGGAGCCTCGCGCACTGTGGAGATAGAGACGGCCTCCGAGGCTGCCGCCACTGCCCAGCTCAAGGTGAGCGGGTGGAACACCCGCACCAGTGTGCTGCGGCTCAAATGACGGAGCGGAAGCCAGGGCACTGACAGCGTGCCTCCTCACACCCTGATATGCGGAACTGCAAGCGTGCCTGTCTGAGCGCGCAGGCGGTTCCGCATTTTTCTTTCAGCCCCTGCCACATACCTATCATGAGGATGCACCGCGCTGCGTTTGCCATCGCACCGCACTGCATCTGCCATCGCACCGCACTGCATCTGCCATCGCACCGCGCTGCGTTTGCCATCGCACCGCGCTGCGTTTCTCTTGGCATGCGGCATCCCCTCATGACCCTTGCCTGTGGGCGTGCTCCAGCGTGGTGGTGGCATCGTGCCCACCCCATCGTGATGTGCGGGAAAAAAAGTTGGGGCAGCGGTGTCGGATTTCCATTCCTCCTTGCCTCTGTATAGACAGAAGCAGCCCGAAAGACGGCTGCAAGCAAATGTTGAACCTCATAAATACAGATGACATGAACGCGCTGATTCATTTAGGATGCAAGGCCGCACGGCTGGTGTGCGAGTCGGATGCCGTGAAGGACTTCCTCACCGAGACCCTCCCCGATGCCCTGGGTAGTGTGGCAAGTGCTGTAGGCGAGATGTTTAGCTGACTTTCCAAAACATTTAAGTACAAGAGACCATGTCAAGTTACTACGTCAATTCCGTTATCAGGGACACCGCCATCAAGTGCGCCGTAGCCGCCGTTCCCGGTTCCTTTGTCCCTGGCATAGATGTTGCAGCCGTAGGAGGCTTCTGGGTGTATATGATGAGCAAGATAGCCCAGGAGCACCGGGTGACCTTCCGTGAGGACCCCCTCAAGTTTGCCGGCACTATTGCCGCAGGCGTGGGCGCCTACTGGACGGGGAGCAAAATCTTCACATGGGGCATAGGGCTGGTGCTCGGCTGCCTCACCTGCGGTGCAGGTCTGTTGCTCATACCCGTGACCAATGTGCTGCTCAATGCCTATTTCACCTGGTCGGTGGGCAAGCGCATGGATGCCATCTTTGCAGCCAACAGCGGAGCCGAGGCAGGCTTCGAGATAGGCAAGCAGGTCATCAAGGCTGTGTGCCACCTGCCGGGCAGGAGTGAGATAGGCGAGTTCCGCCAGGAAGTGGCGCTGTCGGCCGAAGAGGTCAAGGGGTGGTTCTGAGCGGATGCCCCCATCCCGCACCATCGATAACTGATGCTAACCAAAAATAAGGAGAATACTGCTATGCTGACTGATATCATTGATTTTCTGGTTGATTCCTCTAATGCCTTTGGCAGTCTGGCCAGGCTGCTGATGCTCAGGCTGCGCAATTACCGGGCGGTAGTGGGTGCCTCGGCCTGTGGCACCGCCGCTGAGTTTGATGACCTGTGTGCCCGTGCGCCTAAGGTTCGTTCCGAACTTGCCCAGTGCCCCGTGGCTCATCCTGTGGTGCTTGTTGACAGCGCGAAGGTCAGAGGGAGGGACACCACCCTCAGGATTGCCTTTCTCGACAGCCGGCTGCACTGCCAGCATGTGTTCTTGGTTCTGCTTCGGGATGGGAGCCTGTCCTTGCCAGGAGTGCCCTGCTACTGGAACTTGTGAAAAAACAGGGACTGCCAGCGGGATATTCCTTCGGAAATTCGTGGTGCGTAAGCCTCCGCTTGTCCAAGTGGCATGCATGTGTGGCGTGCGCGTGTTGTGCAACCAAACTAAAACATTACGGAATATATGAAGAGAATCGTTTCCCTGTGTCTCCTGTCTTGCCTGGCCGTCATGGCATGGGGCCAGCAGCGTGTTGACAAACTGATCAGTGAGTTGAACAACCCAAAGTCGAAGAAAGTGCTGGTGGTGGCTCACCGTGGTGACTGGCGCAATGCGCCCGAGAATTCCCTGCAGGCATTCCAGAACTGCATCGACATGGGGGTGGACATGATAGAGCTTGACCTGCACATGTCCAAGGACAGCGTCCTCTTCCTCATGCACGACAACACGGTGGACCGCACCACCAATGGCCACGGAAAGGTGAGTGACCTCACCTCGGCCGAACTGAAGAAGTTGCGCCTGAGGGCTGGTCACGGGGCTGTGACGCGCCATGAGATACCTACCTTTGAGGAGGTTCTGAACCTGTGCAAGGGCAAGATTCTCATCAATGTGGACAAGGGCTATGAGTACTTCAAGCAGGCTTACGCGCTGATGGAGAAGACGGGCACCACGCGCCAGGTGGTCATCAAGTCGGGCAAGTCTATCGACAAGGTGCAGCGTGAGAATGGCGATGTGATAAGCAAGGTGATATACATGCCCATCATCAGTATCGACAACGACCGCGCCGAGCGGGAAATCAATGCTTGTGCCTCGGTAAGGCCGGTGGCCATAGAGTGCTGCTTTGGCAAGGTGGATGACCATGTGCTGGACATGCTGAGCCTGGTGCGCAAGAATGGCAGCAAGGTGTGGGTCAATGGTCTCTGGCCCTCGCTCAACGGTGGCCATGACGATGACCGTGCTGTGGAGATGGGCGAGCCCGACGAGGCGTGGGGCTGGATGCTCAAGCAAGGAGCGTCGCTCATCCAGACCGACCGCCCCGCACAGCTCATACGCTATCTCAAGAAGCATGGGAGGCGGTGAGCCAGGAGGGAGAGCGGAAATGCTTGCGCAGTGGACGGAGAGCGCTCCTGACTCGCAGTTCGAGAGCTGATGCTCCCCTCTCGTAGAAAGGGCCTGCATGAGAGAAAAATGCGTAAAAGAAATAAAATTTCACTTTTTTCTTTCGTGCGTTAATAAGTTTTAATATATTTGCAAGCGGTAACATTCGACCCATGGCAACGGCGAGTTTCATAACAGGAAGGCGCACATCGCGTGGGATGGGGTCAAACCCATGAGAGGGCAGGCGCAGATCGGGCAGATTTGAGTCTCTCTGCAAAAGAATGAGTGTTGACTACAACATATAACAAGGCGTTTACCAAGCGCTTCATCTTTGGCTCTAAGAAGTCTAGCAAATTTCAAAATCCTGTCAGAGAGAAGTAAGCGACGTAGATGTCCAGGGATGTGATTATTCACATCCCTTAAAGATTATCTGTACTCACACGGGAAATCCCCTGCTGTGCGCATGGTGTCTTTAAGGGTGTGCTGTAAGCATATTTGCGTGGGCTCTAACGTTGTTCATTCTACAGGATAAGGTTTTGCTAGAGCCTTTTAGAGCGGATGAACAAAGGTTAGTTCTCCACGCTCTTTTATTGTTGTACATCTGAAAACAAAAATAAAATCAAACACTGCTTGCTATGGAGAAGGCATGCGCATACCTTGCTATGGGACGATGCAGATATTCTCTTTCCTGTCTGTAGCCTTTGGCTGTGTCATGTGTGGCTTGCTGACCACGGTGGCCATTATGGCATTGCTGTATATTGCGCTTCGCTGCCTCAGTGAGGATATCGTGAGGGGCGTGCCTTTCCTGGCCGCGGGTGTCCTGCTGTTTTTCTGCCTCAACTTCCAATTGACCTTGATGTACGGTGCTTTCAAGGCTTTGTCTTGTGTGGGCCAGCTGGCGCCGTATGTGACACAGAAACTTGACGAGGAGGGCATGCATGGCGTGGTGGATTCTGGCGATGTCCGGGGTGTCATGGAGAGCGCAGGCCGTCGGTATCCCGCTCTGGGGGACTATCTTGACGGCATGTCACTTCAGCATGTTGACGCAGCCGAACTGTCGTCCAGTCTCGTGTCATCCGTAAGGAAGTCAGTCATCTTATATATAAGCAGAAGGACACTTTGGAGCCTATGCTTCATAGTGGCGGCTGTGCTTGCGGCCATGCTTTCAGAGAGGAGGCGTGGTGGCCGCAAGAGAGGACGTGAGGGCTGTTCTTCATGTTGCCTGCGGCCAGATGAATTCTGAGCAGGCTACTCATGACAGTAGAGGAATATACAAACAATTACCAAAAATAACAACAATGGCTAATCATCTGATTATTGGACTTGGCGGTACGGGAGGTGGCGTCCTTCGTGAATTCCGCAAGCGCGTGTTCCAGGAGTTCCGCTCTGAAGAGCCTGATAACGGCATACACCTTGAGTATCTGTATGTGGATTCCAGCAACGACGACCTCAACTCGCGTGAGGGATGGAAGATAATGGGCAGGAGCGTGCATCTGAAGGAGGCGCAGAAGGTATCTGTCCACGGACTTGGCATGAGCATGTTCCAGAATCTGTCCATGTACCCTGGCATCAAGGCATTCCTCTCCGAAGGTGATGTGGATATGATGCAGACCAAGCTCGGCCCTCTTGTGACTGCAGGAATAGGTGGCCAGCGCCGCCGCCTGGGGCGTACACTCTTTGCCAACAACCTGGCTGCTGTGGATGGGACGGACTTCCTTACACGCATCAAGGGTGCTGTCAATCGCGTGACCCAGGGAAGCAATGACCAGATGGTGACCTTCCACATCTGTGCCGGACTGGCAGGCGGCACAGGGTCAGGCTCCATCATTGATGCCATTTCACAAATTCGCCAGGAATACAAGCCCGTTGCAGGTGGCACAGAATATAAAATCTACCTTTATCTGTATGTGCCCGAAATCAATGTGGTAAATCCCAAGCACGACAGCGGGTTCTATCAGGCCAATGGGTATGCCGCACTCTGTGAGCTGAATGCGATGAGTGTGGGCGCCTATCATCCCTATGACGTGACGGGCAGGCGTGACAACTTCACTGGTGATGTGCGCCGTCTGCTCGAGGGCATCAACGCCTTTGACGCTGCATACCTCTATAGTAATGTCAACCAGGCAGGCAAGGTGCTCGACTTGAAATCCACTCTGCCAGGTGCTGTGGCCGACTTCCTCTTCCAGAAGACTGTGGGAAGTGAGAACTCACAGATGGGCCGCCTGGTGGGATGCGAGAATGACGGGGCAGGCCCAGAGTATGACAACAGCGGCGTTGCCACACGCAGCCGCAAGTTCATAGCCTTTGGAATCAAGAGCGTGGAGTATCCCGAGGCAGAGGTGGAGGAGTGTGTGACCTATAGCTTTGCCCGTCAGGCCGCCCGCCAGATGCAGTACAACTTCTGGCAAGAGGGCATTGGGTATGGAGAGCGTTCCATTGACGAGATAGGCACAGGCTATCGTGACGCCATCAAGTCGGTCAAGACGCGTGAGCAGTTGCATCTGGCCAACTCTTACCTGATGCTTTCCAAGGCTATCATCGAGAACGAAAGCAGCAAGCGCTGGAGGGATATTGACGAGACGTGGGAGAGCCGCACCCAGATGTTTGCCGATGATGTCCAGAGGAATGATGACAAGAAGAGCTGGTTCGCAGCCTTCACCAAGATGGTGGATGAGTATTACGAGAAGACTTATCGCTCGCATGGGGTGAAGAAGTTCTATGAGATACAGGCTGCCGAGATTCGAGGCTATGCCGCAGCCATAAGGCGCCATGTCGAGACTTATCTTTTTGAGCAGTGGCATGCTGGCACCATGAGCCTGATAGAGGTAGAGAAGTACTCTGCTATTCTCATCGAGGACTGCAAGGACCGCATAGCGGCCTTCAGACAACAGGCCGGTGTGCAGGAAGATGAGGCCGCTAAGCAGACAATGTGCATCAAGGATATCAATGACGAATGGGAGAGCATAGGGTGGCTGCGTGATGCCATTACGGGCGCGTCAAAGAAGGTGTTTGCCAAGTACAAGACAGCCAAGTGCCGTCTTTGTGCTGCCAACACGCGTGTGGTGGCCTATGCTTATGCCGCGACTCTCATGCAGGAGGTGGTGGTCTGCCTCGGGCGCATGCTTGAGGGCATGCAGATGTACCATGCGATGCTCTCTGATGTGCTTAGGGATGTGGCAAGCCAGGCCGACAGCAAATGCAACGAGCATGCTGCAGCCGACAACACCATCGTGGTGAAGAAGTATGACCCTGCCAAGGTGCATGCCTTCATCAGGGACAATCAGGCCAACAAGGAGAAGCAGGACAGCAACTGTGCCAATATCAGAAACAGGATGGTGGCCATGCTGGGCGAGGACACTGACCGCTCTTTTGCCGAACTTCTTGACAAGACCGATGCCAATACGGCCACCAACCTCATCCTGGAGCAGTGTGTGCTGACCGCGCGCAGTGCCATGGAGAACGCGGCTGCGAGCGACCCTCTCAACAAGATGCTTGGGGTGAATATTTTGGAGAAGCTGCGCAATGAGTATGGCACAGACGAGAAGCTGGAGATGCTGGTTCGCGGATGGGTGCAGGAGGCTCAGTGCTACCTGCAGTTTAATACCGAAGAGCAGAACAAGACTTTCGAGAATGCTGGTGGCGGGCTGATGAAGATGATACAGCTGCGCCTGCCGCGTTATGATGAGGACAAGACGGACTTCAGGGGCAGGCTCGTGAAGATGTTCACACAGGTGAGTCCAGGCTTCAATCCCTCGGAGGATGTCTCTGACTCGGCCAACCCCAATCAGATACAGATTATCGCGGCCACGGCAGGCTTCCCGCTGAGATATATCTCCAATGTGAAGGCGCTGAAGGAGAAGTATGACTACTTGCTCAGCAACCCCACCGAAGGCCCGCTCAACAGGATGGTGCTCCACACGGAGACATTCAAGAAGCCCCTGCCTTCCCTCTTCGAGATGGACGGGGCTGATATCGAGGAGATGATGAGACCGCTTCTGCTGCTTGGCTACGCCATGGGACTCTTTGTCCAAAAGGAGAATCCTGAGACGGGAGAGCACTTTGACGCCATTAATTTCCCCAATGACTGGGGCGACAACTGGGAGCGTGTGGGCAAGGACTTCTTTGGCTCGCTGAAGTTCGTCTCCAATGACTTCAAGCTCGCCATGAAGGTGAAGGAGAAGATAGAAGGGGAACTGGCACATGTTCGCACCAATGACCAGAAGGCCGCATTGCGCCGAAAGCTCGGCATGGAGGTGGTCAATGGCCTTATCAAGAACCATCCCTCGGTGGGCGGAAATGATTTCAGCCCCGTCTATAAGCAGTACCGCGCCATTGCCCAGGAGATAATGGACACAACTTTGAGGGAATTATAACAAGACAAGACACAAGAGAATATGGCAAAGAAGAAAGGCGTATGCCACAATTATGACGATTGTGAACTGGCAGAGAAGAAAGTTGTGCAGGAAGTTGACGAGTTTGAATTCTTTTGCACAGAGTGTGGCAAGGAACTGACACCTGCCGACAGTGACGATGGAGTCACCGGGAAAAAGAAGAGACTCAAGGCGATTGCCATCGCATCGGGCACAGTGGTGGCAGTAGGCGCTGCTGTGGCTGGCATCTGGCTTGTCTTGCCCAGTGGTGACAGTTTGCCAGAGCAGCCAGTTGTGAGGCACAACACACGGGTAGCGGCGGTGAGTGTGGATGCCTGCTGGACAGTGGCCAATGCTTCCCTGGATAGTCTGCAGGACGGTGACACTATATGGGTGGTGGCCAGCGAGGATATTGGTGAGGCCGTGCAGGAGGCAGGCGTGCGCCCCAGGGTAGTGCTCGATGACTCCACTTCTGTTGCCACGGTCGATCCCCAGGTTGTCACCAGCGTGGCAAACCTCCAGGTGAAGACGGCTGACGGACAGCAGGCTGTCACTTATGTGCTGGCTTTGATAAAGAAGACATTCGAGTCTGAAGTCCATCCGGATTCTGTGGAGCAAGAGCCTCGGCCAGCCACTTCCCCGGTGGCAGACCCGGCCAGGCCCAATGCTGGCCTTTACCGCGTCTCGTATGCCACCTTTGACGGACGCACGCTTAGGTTCAGGGCTGCGCATGTCATTCCTGGCACGAGTCGTGTGGCGCAGCCTGGCGATGAGGTGACTGGCGTGTGGAAGAACAATGAGGTGAACTCGGTGCGCTGGTATCATGCAGATGGTACTCCCAGCGAGCCTTTGAATCACGATTGATAGATACCTGGCGCAGATGGACAGGCTCAGTATGCCGGCGGGCAGACGCACTCTTGTCATGCTGGTGTGGGCACTTTGCCACACCGTCATGCACGCTGGCGGCTTCATGACCATGAGGCTGCGGCACATTGACGCTGTGCTTGCCCGGCAGAGTGTGAGGCATGAGGTGTGTCGGCGAGTCAACTCCTATGGTGAGGTGGAGCATATCGGACTGAAACTTTTCTCCCAGGAAATGCGTGACCTGAAGCCTTCGCCCACATACGATTTCCTCGAGAGGCAACTCTTGGAACTGAATATCTATTCGGGCGAGGAGAGGAACAGGCTTGCCATGCAGTACTCGTTTACCTTCATCATTGGCTCAGAGACAACGGCTTTGGGCATTGACAGCACCTGTCAATATACTGCGGACGAGCTGGAATACCATCGCTTCAGAGCCACCTGGTACAAGAACGGGAAGGAGATACTGCAGGTGGCCTTTCCCACGAACTGGCAACTGATGAGTGGATGCGACATGCCCGAGTTGGAGGAGTCTTTCGAAAGGAGGCTCATGAGGCACCGCATGGCACACCTCAGTCCCTTGCCCGTCAACGGCTCATGGATGGTGACTCCGCAGATGTCCAATAAACTTTATCTTACCGATGACAGGGACAGGAGGGCTGGCAGGCATCCGCGCTCCTATGTGTGCAGCTTGAGTCAGGTCACGCATTCGGTGAGAAACCTCATGCTGGCAGATGATATGGAGCATGAGGTGCAAATGGAGTTGCAGATGGTGCGCTATGGATTTACAGTAGATACCCTCCGCCTGCCCTTGAAGAAGTTCCTCAACTACTGCCGTGCTGAGGAGGGATGTACCCCCTATTTCGGTATCAAGAGCCGCACGGCTGGCTCCACCGAGGGCCTTTTGCTGTTGGCTAATCCCCAAGGAGGCTTCATGCACATGCTGTCAGTCACCATTGACGACCAGGTAATAGCGGATAAGAGGGGGCTGGTGCAGGGCAAGCTGTACCCCTATATACCTATATATAATGCAAGAAAGGAATACCTTAATTTGACAGAATATGAAAACCTTGATTAACTGTAGATTCATGCTTGTCCTGGCACTCTGCCTGGCAACGTGCGCAAGTTTGTGCGCACAAGGTAAATATGACAAGGAGAAGGATACCATCACCAAGGTGAAGCGGTCCCCCGACCTGTATGTTTATGCCGAGGCCACCTGCACAACTCCCGAGGAGGCTTTGGCCGTGGCTCAGGAGCTGTTCTACCAGAATGTGAATGAATATGTGGCCGAGCAGCGCAAGTTGAGAAATTCCCAGGACATCGTGGTCAATGATCCCCAGACACTCAAGAGCGAGATAACCATGCCACGAGGCTCTAATATGCACCGCTGCTTCTTCTATGCAAGGAAGAAGGATATCATTGGTGCCAGGAATGCCCTGCTTCTCACAAAGGAGACTGGCCAGGAGGCAGGACAGGTGGCCTGTGCCGATGGCCGGCAGGAGGAAGGGGATGTGCAGGCTGGTGACACGGCGGCTGCATCCCAAGTGCGCATTTTCCCACCGGCAGCCATGCAACTTGCCACCTTGAAGACAGTGCAGGAATTGAATGCCACGCTCAGGAAGATGAAGCAGGACGGAAGCATCACCTCGTATGATAAGTACAAGAATATCACCGACAAGGCTGCATGGTATCTTGTGCTTTATGACGCTCAGGGCAATGTGAACGCGGTGCTTTCGGATGGCGACGAGCGTCAGAACGTTGCCACGGGTCTGAGGGATGAACTGGCCAATTATCCCAGAAATGCGGCCTTGGGTGTGAAATTCAAGGAATAGGCGTCGGTAACACAATGAAAAAGCAGATATTCAAGACAGGGCACCAATATGCTTCGTCCAGACTTTGAGGACTGTTTGCTACATGTACGAGAGAGGCGCGTAGCGGGCTGCGTGATCGATGGGACGTGGAGATGGAACCGCTGTGTGGGTGGAAGATGATGGCTGAATAGGACAGGACATCTGCTTATAGATTATATCGTTTTAATTTTGAACAACTACTTATGTTGAACATGACCAGAAAGATAATTGTCTGCGCCCTTGCTCTTCTGTGCCCGCTCGGCACTTGGGCCTTGGACGTGCAACTTAATCCCGACAAGGGAATTGCGAGTGACATTCCCGTGAATGTCATGGAGGCCAACCTTGCAGCGCTGCTCACAGAAATTAATGCTGCGTGTGAGAGTGACAGGCCACTTAGTCTTGATGCCATAAAGATGAGTGTGGAGGCCAAGGCTACATTGCAGGAACTGTGGGTTGTATCCCACTTCCACTGTGATGACGACCAGGTGACTGACCGCCTTTGGAACTTCAAGACAACCTTTATGGCACGCAATATCCCCCTGATTATCGTGCCCGATGCAGCCGACAGTTGGGCCAATGGCACCTTCCAGGAGGCTGTGGTGGAGTTTGACAGACAGGGAAGCATCACCGACTTTTGCTTCTCATTTTCTTCCCGAGTGGGTGAGTCGCTGGAGAAGTGTTCGGGCGGCAACGATATAGAGGATATCCAGCGCAAGGGTATCATAATGAGCTGGTGCGACAAGTTGGCCACGGCCTATAATAGGCACGATATGAAATTCATGCAGACCATCTTCTCCGATAAGGCCCTGATCATTACTGGCAAGGTGGTGATGCAGAGCAACAGGGAGCTTGGCACTGCCAATGCCAAGGTAGAATACACCAAGCAAAGCAAGAAGCAGTATCTGACAAATCTGGCCAATTGCTTTGCCAAGAACAAGTGGATAAATGTAGAGTTTACAGAAGTGGGCATTGGCGGATGCGGAAGCGTCACCCGCTCAAGGGTCAACAAAAACTTCTACGGCGTGCGCTTGCATCAGAAGTGGAGATCGACCAACTATAATGACGAGGGATATGTGTTTCTGCTATGGAACTTCACGTCAGATGACAAGCCTCAGATAGAGGTGCGCACCTGGCAGCCCGACATGGTGAATGGTGCGAAAGTGGCCGAGGATGATATCATTTCCTTGGGCGACTTTGAGGATGATATTGTGGGGATGTAATGCCGTTTTATTGTATATGATATAATGTGTAGCATAAAAGTGGAGATTAAGAGAATAGCAGTGGCATGTGCGGTAATGGCTGTTGTCGCAACGGCATCGCTTGCACAGGAAATCAGTTGCAAGAAACTTGATGTGGTGACCACCAGCCAGGAACTTGCAGCCACGAATATGGCCAGTGTCACATTTGAGTCTGGTGAGGGAGGATGGACTATTGAGTTTGTCAATAAGAGTATCGAGGGCGACAAGAGGCTGGGCGAGCGCATACTGCAGGCTGATGAGGCTGTGGGAGCGAAGACCAACGGGTTTGCCTACACCTTTCTCTTCAATGTCTCAGAGGACACCGAGCGCACCTTCGTAATAAACAAAATGGGCAGCCCCATGAGTGCCAAGTGTGTGGCCAAGGCCCTGAAGCCAGGAAGCCAGGTCACTTATCAACTGGACGAACTGAATGACGGCCTTACCAGAATAGAAGCCCAGAAGAATGAGACGATGGGCGTATATCCCAAGGAAGGAATGGCATGTGTGGAGATAACCACCATGTTGGAGAACCTGAGGGTCAGCACAGTATGGGAGCACACAGAGGGAAAGTTGGTCAGTGGCGCCCGTGTGATTACCATAGTGGTGGATGTCAATCGTCTCAAGGGGCTTCTCGGAACGGTACAAGAGCTCGAAGCCAAGTCGAAAAGCCTGGAGGAGGCTGGCGATTACCTTGCCTTGGGCGATGTGGACAAGGAACTGGAAGCCAGGAGGGATGAGTATGCCCAGCTGGCCACTATCGTTTTGGGTGGAGAGGGCATCAAGCCACTCTCCCTGCCCCTTGACGACCTGGGGGCGAAAGAGAAGAGAAGATGTGCTGTCATAGCCCTGAGCGAAACCTATGAGTCATTGATTGCCCATGCCCGACAACTTGCTGCGGAGAAGAACGTCCACACCGACTATGGCTTCTATGAGTCAATGGTCATTGCCTACGACAGGGCCATCGGGCACAAGGATGCCCCGCGTGACTCTCTGGCTGCTCTGCAGGCGGAGCGTAATGATATGGCACTCCTGCGCAAGCACTTCTTCCTTATGGACAAGGCGCAAGAACTGGCAGAGAGGGCCAAGAGTGCGGGCAACGACTCTGCTGAGTATAAGAACCTGAGTGCCCGTTGCGCACTGGCCAAACTGGTCATGAAGAATCACCCCGAAATAGGGGGAGTGGATGAGATATATCGAATCACCTACAGCCGCGTGCAGAGTCACCCGCTGCATAAGAACAGAGTGATTGAGGAGCAAAGGGAAAAGCATCAGGTAATCAGCGGCAAGGTGAAGAAGGGAGAGACTTATCTGCTTGATCCCAGAGGCATGAGGGTGTTCGCTGCCAGATGGCCTGGCAAGGTGAAGGCAAAGGAAAGAGGAAAGTGCTTGGGCAAGATAGGCCAGGACAACACTTTCCGTATCGTGCTTGAGGAGCCTGTTGACTACATTATCATTGAGGGAGAGAGCCAGTCGCGCAGCATAACGCGTGAAACCAGCGACATGGGTACACTTGTGCTCGAAAGTCACTAAAACCGCAGGATGTGATGTGACACAGGAAGTGAACCCTGGAATTAGTCCAGGCCGATTCTGAGACTCTTCCAGATTCCACTTTTGCAAGTGAGTGTGGGGGAATGTCGCGGGTTGTGCGACTCAGCGAAATGGATCAGGAAGAGGCCTGGGGGTGACAAGGCAATATCCATCAAGATTCTAATGACTATGCGGTGGCATTTGATAGAGTCCACCTTGATTTATTAACTATTAACAAAATGTGCGTTTATGAAACAAAATGTATTGAAGTTTGCAGCACTTCTCATCTGCATGCTCATTGTCGCTCCATCTGGTTTTGCCAAGGAGAAGAAAGAGAAGAAGGAGAAGAAAGAGTTTGAGTGGACTTGGGACAAGACGCTCAGCGGTAATGAGAGTATGGATGGGTATCTGCTGGCGGTCGATAGCATCTGGTACAAGATGCAGGACCTGAAGTCTATGGTGGAAACCTACACTTACAAGGAAGACACCATTTGCGTGGATGGCAAGTACTACCTGGCCGCACATATGGAGGACACCGAGGGCAAGTATGTGACACGTGGCACCGTGAACTGGCAGTTTGTGAACTCAATCATGCTTAGCACCGACATTGTGCTTGATGCCACCAATGTGGGTCTGCAGACTGCCAATGCAACACTGGCTCTGACCTCTATGGGCCTGAAGGGTCTCTCTTATGCCAAGTATCTGAAGGCAGGCCCAAAGGTGCTGGGCTTGGCCACCTCTGGTGTGAAGGATGTGTGGAAGAAGACCAAGGCACAGTCAAAGCGCTGGGCTGGCATGAAGAAGGCAAGCGTGGATGCTGATTCTTTGGGCTGGACTCTGAG
Organism: Prevotellaceae bacterium; assembly: GCA_050873805.1. Classification (GTDB taxonomy): domain Bacteria; phylum Bacteroidota; class Bacteroidia; order Bacteroidales; family Bacteroidaceae; genus Physcousia. The sequence goes on from JBNMJN010000019.1 coordinate 21,404, forward strand.
CGACCAGCAGAAGGATGTCATCAACAAGTGTATCTACATCATTGAGATTAAGGATGTGGATGAGGAATATGTGACCATCAAGGAAATCTTCTCAAACAAGACTGAAGACCAAATCAAGGAGGAGCAGGAAAAGTATCTCAACGACCTGGCTTCTGCTACCGTGCTTCCTGAGGATGAGAAGAAGAGCATCGACAACATCGACGAGTCAGAGCTTGACAAGTACACGCTCTGATTCTTTAGCCCCTCGCCTGCCAGTTGTATAACTTCTCTGTGCCTTCCAGCCATTTGCAAGAGAGGGGCTTTTTTTCTTGACCGGCAGCCTTGCTGTTGCGCTCGCGTCTTTATCTTTCCAGAGTTATTTCTGGATGACGTGAAGCTACATGCGAGGTTGCCGGCCTGTTTTGTGTGAGAGACATGCGTGAGTGCGGCCGGGGCTGCCTTGCTGTTTCTTTCAACTATTTGTACTTAAAGTGGTTCTATACAGCCTTTGTTGCCATTGAGGTGAGACAAAATACTCTACCTTTGCGTGTGGAAGGTGGTGCCCGCATGTCCTGGATGGGGGTTGAAGCGACGGTGCGGCCTGCCTGTCCGTGATTCTCAAACCTTATAATACTGTGTACTATGAAGACAAGCACAAAGGAAGTTTACCGATGCTCCACCTGCGGTGGCATGGTGGAGGTGCTCCATCCTGGAGCCGTGATGCAATGCTGTGGAAATCCTATGACGTTGCTCGAGCCCAACACCACCGATGCTGCCCAGGAGAAGCATGTGCCCATGGTGGAGGCTGTGCAGGGCGGGTTCCTGGTCAGGGTGGGCAGCGCGGAGCATCCCATGCAGCCCGGGCACCATATTGCCTGGATTGAACTGGTGACTCCCACGCAGGTTCTGCGCCAGGAACTCAAGCCTGGCGAGAAGCCCGAGGCACTGTTCCACACCGATGCCAAGTATGTGTGTGCCAGGGCCTATTGCAATCTGCACGGACTCTGGAAGGGCTGAGCGTCAGCCTCGACCACACAACCCTGGCATCCCTCTTGCCACCAGTTCGCTGTGAGCACATCCCCCACATGTGCGCAGCGTGCTGGTGGCATGCCTTTATGCTCCCTCTTGTGTTAAAAAAAGCCTGCGAGCGGAATGTTTTCAAGATTTTGTCGTAACTTTACAAACTATGAATTATGTTTGGGAATATAGCACACCGTCAGAAGAACAGGAGGCTGCGGCCTCACAGTTAGCCAAGTCTTTGGGTATCAGCCCTGTGCTTGGCAGGCTCCTGCTTGAGCGTGGCATCTCCACAGTAGGAGATGCCCGGGCATTCTTCCGTCCGCAGCTCACAGACCTGCTCGACCCTTTCCTCTTTAAGGATATGGACAAGGCCGTGTCCCGGCTCAACGCGGCCCTTGGGCGCAAGGAGCGCATCCTGGTCTATGGAGACTATGATGTGGATGGCTGCACGGCTGTTGCCCTGGTCTATCGGTTTCTCAGGCAGTACTATTCCAATATCGACTACTACATCCCCGACCGCAACGAGGAGGGCTATGGAGTCTCCCGCAAGGGAGTGGACTATGCCTCGGAGACAGGCGTGGGGCTGGTCATCGTGCTTGACTGCGGCATCAAGGCTGTGGACGAGATAGCCTATGCCCGCGAGCGTGGCATCGACTTCATCATCTGCGACCACCATGTGCCCGATGATGTGCTGCCCCCTGCAGTGGCTATCCTGAATGCCAAGCGCGAGGACGACACCTACCCCTACAAGCACCTGTGCGGCTGCGGCGTGGGCTTCAAGTTTATGCAGGCTTTCGCGCAGAACAACGGCATTGACTTCTCGCAACTGTTGCCCTTGCTTGACCTGTGTGCCATCAGCATAGCCTCGGACATTGTGCCCATCATGGGCGAGAACCGCATCCTGGCCTGCCATGGCTTGCGCCAGCTCAACTCATCGCCCAGCACAGGCGTGAAGGCACTGATGGAGGTGTGTGGCCTGGCCGACAGGGAAATCTCGCTGAGCAACATCATTTTCAAGATAGGCCCCCGCATCAATGCCAGCGGACGCATGCAGAATGGCAAGGAGGCCGTGTCGCTGCTGGTGGAGAAGAACTACAAGACAGCCAGGCAGATGGCCGAGCGCATCAATGCCTACAACGAGCAGCGCAAGGACTTGGACAAGGCTATGACCGAGCAGGCCAACCACATCGTGGAGACACTTGACCTGCAGCACAAGCACAAGTCCATCGTGCTCTACAGCGAGGAGTGGCACCGGGGCATCATTGGCATCGTGGCATCCAGGCTCACCGAGATATATCATCGCCCATCGGTAGTGCTCACACGCACCGATGATGTGGCCACGGGGTCGGCGCGCTCGGTGCCAGGCTTTGATGTGTACAAGGCTGTGGCCTATTGCCGTGACCTGCTGGAGAACTTTGGCGGGCACACCTATGCGGCAGGCTTGAGCATGAAGGTGGAGAACGTGCCTGAGTTCCGCCGGCGTTTCGAGGCTTATGTGGAGTCGCACATCCTGCCCGAGCAGACGTGTGCCACTATCAATGTGGATGCTGTCATCAACTTCCGCGACATCAACCGCAAGTTCTTCTCCGACCTCAAGAAGTTTGCCCCCTACGGTCCCGAGAACCCCAAGCCAGTCTTCTGCACCAAGCGCGTCTATGACTATGGGACCAGCAAGGTGGTGGGGCGTGACCAGGAACATATCAAGCTGGAGCTGGTGGACAGCAAGAGCAACAATGTGATGAACGGCATTGCCTTTGGACAGAGTTCGCAGGCCCGCTATATCAAGACCAAGCAAGCCTTTGACATTGTATATACAATAGAGGAGAACACCCACAAGCGAGGCGAGGTGCAGTTGCAGATAGAGGACATACGTCCCATGGAGTCAGGGCAGGCCACCTGATTCTGTGGTGGCGGATTGCCTCATCCGCAGTAATCCTCGGTTTCCCCGCCTCGATAATACTTATTACCCGTCCTTATGCCTACACAAGACCGATACACAGAGATACTCAGCAAGTACTGGGGCTACACGGAGTTCCGTGGCATCCAGCGTGAGATAATCGAGAGTATTGGCAATGGACACGACACCCTGGGCCTGATGCCCACCGGCGGTGGCAAGAGCATCACTTTCCAGGTACCAGCCATGGCCATGCAGGGTGTGTGTGTGGTGGTCACGCCGCTGGTGGCACTGATGAAAGACCAGGTGGCTCATCTGCGCAAGCGCCACATACGGGCGGCAGCATTGCATGCGGGACTGGGGCATGACGAGATGCTCACCGTGCTGGACAACTGTGTGTTTGGCTTCTACAAGTTCCTCTATGTCTCTCCCGAACGTCTTTCCTCCGAACTCTTCCTGGCCAAACTCCGCCACATGGAGGTGTGCTTCATCACTGTAGATGAGGCGCATTGCATCAGCCAGTGGGGGCATGACTTCCGCCCCTCGTACATGCAGATAGCCGAGTTGCGCAAGGTAAAGCCAGACTGTCCCGTGCTTGCCCTCACTGCCACAGCCACTCCCGAGGTGGCTGCGGACATACAGCGCGTGCTGCACTTCCGCCAGCAGAATGAGTTCCGCATGAGTTTCCACCGTCCCAACCTTGCCTATCAGGTGCTTCGTGCCGACTATAGTCTGCTGAGCCTGCGCCGTGTGCTCGAGGACAGCGAGGGCGCGTGCATCATCTACAGGCGTAGCCGTCAGCAGTGCGAGGAACTCTCGGACAGGCTCATCGAGTGGGGCTTCACCGCCACTTACTTTCACGCTGGCCTTTCCCACCCCGAGAAGGACAAGAGGCAAGCCCTGTGGGTGCGCGATGAGGTGCGTGTCATGGTGGCTACCAGTGCCTTTGGCATGGGCATTGACAAGGCCGATGTGAGGCTTGTGATTCACCTGGACATCCCCGACAGCATCGAGGAATACTTCCAGGAGGCCGGACGTGCTGGACGTGACGGGAAGCCCGCGCGCAGCATCATCATCCTGGATGGGCGCGAGCTGGCCTATTCCGACCGCCGTCCCGACCAGCGGTATCCCAACGAGGATTACATCAGAAATGCCTACGAGGACATCTGCTGCTATTACCAGTTGGCAGTGGGGGATGGCTGGCATGTGACGCGCGAGTTCAACATCGGACAGTTCTGCCGCCTCTTCCACTACCATCCATTCCTGCTTCACAGCGCACTCACCATACTCCACAATGCAGGCTATATCTGCTATCGCGAGGCCGAGGACGGGCAGAGTCGTGTGCGCATAGATGCCACACGCAACGCGCTGCTCAGCGTGCTTGATGCGCGCAGCGAGCCTGTCTTCATATCGCTGTTCCGCAACTATGGCGGCATCTTTGTTGACTATGTGTATATCGACGAGGAACTTGTGGCCTCTGAGACGGGCAGGAGTGTTGATGAGGTCTATCACTGCCTGGCCGACTTCTCCCGCCGTGGCGCCATCTCCTATATTCCCCGCAAGCACGTTCCCCACATCACCTTCCTGGTGCGCCGTCCTGAGCGTGCCGACATCACCTTCCCCAGTTCGGCTTATGCCGACCGCAAGCGCGCGTTTGTATATCGCCTGCGTGCCATGCAAGAGTATGTGAGAGCCTCCGACCAGTGCCGGAGTGTCATGCTGTTGCGCTATTTTGGGGAGAAGAAGGCTTCCCCATGCGGGGTGTGTGACGTGTGTATGGAGGAGAGGCAGCGTCATCTCACCGATGAGGACTTCCGCCGCATCCGCCAGGAAATCATTGCCAGGCTGAAGGATGGCCCCGTCGAGGCGACAAGCCTGCATCTCCCCCATGAGCCAGAGATACAGGTGGAGCAGGTAATGGACTACATGCGTGCCCGTGAGGAACTGCTCATGGACGGGCGGCTGGTGCTCCTGGGCAAGGTGGGGGCGTGATTTGCCTTTGCTTCTCCTTTAGCTCAAGGGACAGAGTGGTGCCACAATACAAGCCTCGCCTCTTCCTCCTTGGTCATCTGGCGTAAGGTAAGCTTGTCGCATGTAAGAGTATGCCTGCTGTTGCTGTTGAGCTGCTCTGATGCCAGCAACCATGCTGCTTCCTTTTTCGTCCAGCCTGGGCTGAACGGAAAAAGGAGTTAATTGACTTTGCAAAGTAAGATGCTTTACTTCTTCGTTCAGCCTGGGCTGGACGAAAGAGACACCATGCTTTCCTGCTTCTTTTTCCCTGCTTCAAAGCCCAGTTCACTATAGTGACTTTGCCGGAAAGCATTTGTCCCCTGCCACATTGATTGCCTGTGTAGGATGGCATGAAGGCAGCACCATGGAGACTACATTCTACTTTTTTGCATTAAAATTTGCACATTTTTGCATGACCGTATGGTATTATTTGCTAATTTTGTGCTATTCGACACTGTAAAACTAAGCACTATGCACACATGCTCAACCCTTATTGTACGGTTCACATTGCTGTTAGTCAGTGTGATAGCAATCCCAGGGGCAGCTCTTGCCGACCTGCGCTTCTCCTCTGCGCAGAACGGTGGATTTCCGCTGGTGGGAAAGGACATCAAAGCCGACATACTGATAGATGCTGGCGATGATGAAGTCGTGAGTACCGTGGCTCAGTGCCTAGCGTCCGATGTAAAGGCCGTGACTGGCCAGGGACTGGATGTGTGTGGGGTGCCGGGAAAAGGCCAGGCGCTGGTGATAGCTGGCACCATAGGACAAAGCCGATGGATAGACAGCCTGGTGGCAGAGGCAATTGTTGACACCGCAGGAGTGGCAGGCCAGTGGGAAGCCTACAGGCTGCAACTGGTGCAGAAGCCCATGGAGGGAGTGGAGCAAGCCTTGGTGGTGATGGGCGGAACGCCCCGAGGCACCGCCTATGGTCTCTTCGAAATCAGCCGGCGCATAGGAGTGTCGCCATATATATGGTGGGCTGATGTTGCGCCTGCACCTATGCCAGGGATATATGTGGAGGGAGACAAGACCCAGGCCGAAGCCCCGTCGGTGAAGTATCGGGGCCTCTTTATCAACGACGAGGACTGGGCCATGCTCCCATGGGCAAAGAAAACCTTTGATGTGGCATACGGCAACATAGGCCCCAACACCTATGACAAGGTGATGGAACTCCTGCTGCGCCTGCGTGGCAATTGCCTGTGGCCAGCCAAGCACCAGTCGTCCAGGGCATTCTGGTCATCTGATGACAACAAGCGACTTGCACACAAGTGGTGCATGGTGATGAGCAGCGGCGACTCCATGCTGAGGGACAACCTGTGGGAGTGGACGCACTTTGGCGGCACCACCAGCAACTTTAGTTTTGCCTTCAACTCGGCACAAGTGTCGGATTATTGGGCCAAGAGGGCAGGGGAGTCGCGTGGATACGAGGGCATTTACGACATCGGTATGCGTGGCTGCCACGATGTGGCCCTGCTCGGCTATGAGGGACAGGATGCCCAGTTGGCCGGGCTGCGGGATATCATTGCCTGCCAGCGGCAGATTATTGCCGACTCCCTGGGTGGCGACCCTACCAGGGTGCCGCAGATATACATTCCCTACAAGGAAGCCCTCACCCTGTACAACGCTGGACTCGAGGTTCCGGGTGATGTGACTCTGTGCTGGGTAGATGACAACTATGGCTACATACGCCAGTTGCCCACGGCTGCCGAGCAAAGGCGAAGTGGGGGCAATGGTGTATATTACCACCTGTCCTACCTGGGCAATCCATGCTCTTACATCTGGCTGAGCACCATGTCGCCCTCGCTTGTGAGCTATGAGATGTGCAAGGCATACGAGAATGGCGTGAGACGCTTCTGGATGGTGAATGTGGGAGACATCAAGCCTGCCGAGGTGGAGCTGGAGTTCTTCATGGAGCTGGCATGGGACGTGCAGGCTTGGACCCCCGGCAAGGCCAGTCGCTTTGCCCGCTGGTGGAGCGCGCGCACCTTTGGCGAGGACTATGCCGATGAGCTTGCCGCCATAAGGCTGGAGCACTATCGCCTGGCTGCACAGAGCAAGCCCGAGACGGTGAGGGAGGTGACGTTTACCACCGAGGAGAAGATACACCGCATCAATGACTACAAGGCTCTGGTGGACAGGGTGTATGCCCTGGAGGGGAGCATCCCCGAGAGGCTTCGGGATGCCTACTTCGAGCTGGTGACCTATCCTGTGGTGGCCACGGCCAGCATGAACTTCAAGTTGATAGGGGCCAACCTCAGCCATTGGTATGCAGGCATGGGCGACCATGCACGGAGCATGGCCTACGCTGCCCTGTCGCGTGCGGGATATGATGATATCGTGCATCTGACCGCCAGGTACAACCAGGAGGTGGCGGGCGGCAAGTGGAACCACATGATGAGCATGAGTCCAAACGCGGGAGCCAACAGCCAGTTTGACCAGGTGTATGCCGCTCTCTCTACCGAGGTGAACGATGTGCAGGGCGGACTCCTGCCTGTGGATGACAATGTATATGTGGATGCATCTGCCTATACATCGAGCCGTGGAGACTGGATGCGGATAGACAACCTGGGTGTGGGCGACCACAGCATGACCGTGTGGCCCATGGACTATACCACCTACACGGCGGCTACGGCCAGGAGCAGGGGGCCTTACCTGGAATACAGCTTGCCGCTGGAGAAGGGCAAGTACCAGATAGTGGTACGCTGCCTGCCCACCTTCCCTGTTACCCCCGGCGCCGACCTGGTGGTGGGCATGAGCATGGGCTCGGGCAGCGTGTCCCAGTCGAGCATCAAGGCAGGTGCGGAGACCAATGTGTGGAACGACAATGTGATGCATGGGTATGCCGAGGCCAGGTTTACCTACAGTGCCACCTCGGCTAAGGACTACAGGATGCGCGTCTATGCGATGAACCCTGCCCTGGTGGTGAGCCAGATTGTGTATCGCAGGATGGATGCCGTGGACGAGGGCAACATTGCCGATGAGGTGATGGTGAATCCCGACTTCGAACTCTACCAGAGTGGCAGCACCGTGATTGCCAACACCACTGGCGCCATACGCCGTGGCATACCTTATGGGTGGCAGCTCAAGGGTGCACTGAGCGGCAACTCGTATGGGATATGCAAGGATGCCTCCATACGCGAGGATGACGGCAATCTGTGCTGGATAAAGTCGTCTCCCATGCCCCAGGACTGCGAGCTCTACCAGATAATCCCTGCAGGAAGACTCGCCCCTGGAGTATATGAAGTGGGGTGCCTGCTGTGGAACCAGAGCGGCAAGCGTGGCTCCTGCCGCCTGTTTGCCAACGACCATGTGCAGTACTACTCGCACAAGGGTGACTACGACCAAATACTCAAGGAGGGGGAGTTCAGCACATATGCCACCTATAAGGCAGGCTACGAGACTCACACCATCATGCACCCCATGCGCGTGGTGCTGGCCGTGCACGAGGGCGAGGACTTGCGTGTGGGCATACGCACGGGATGTGAGAGCAATGCGGGAGTGCAGGACGATGACACGGGGTGGTTCAAGGTGGACAAGTTCACCCTGCGCCGCCTGGGCGATATTGACACCGCCGACCCCGACTCCCTCACCCGTGCCCTGATAGTGAACCCCGACTTTGAGTATAGTGCCGAGGGCGAGCTCGCAGGTGGCCGGAATGTGACGGGCAATGTGCCTTATGGCTGGCAGATGTCCTGCAGCGGCACTTACAGTATGGCCGCCTCTGGCATCTATGGCAAGGGCGAGGGCATGCGCGGGCTCAATTATTGTGCCTTCACTCCCTCGGGCTACAGCCCCATGCCCCAGGACTTCATGCTCTACCAGACTATTCCCGCAGGGAAGCTGAAGGCTGGCGCCACCTATCGTGTGAGCTGCCTGATGTGGAGCGAGGAGGGAAAGGAGGGCCAGGGCAGGCTCTTTGCCAACAGCCAGGTGCAGTATTTCGGTTCGCCCTACTCCTATACCGACAATCTTACCCAGGGCGAGCACAGCACCTTTGCCTGCTACACAGGAGCCAGGCTCGATGCCAAGAGCATGCAGGAGGTGAGCGTGACCGTCACTGTGCAGGAGGGTGAGGACCTGACGCTGGGAATAAAGTCGGGTTCGCTCAAGGGCGATGGCACAGCCGCCGTGGGCACCGACAGGACTGGCAAGTTTCGTGTGGACAACTTCCGCATTGAGCAAGTCTCGGCCGATGACCCCGAGACAGCCATACCCATGCCCGGCCAGGCGGCACGCGCAAGTCATGCCGATGTGTATGACCTCATGGGGCACAAGCTGCCCGCCTCGCGCATTCCAGCCAGGGGTGTATATATAATGAGTGGAAGGAAATATGTGAGATGAGTCCCTGCCCGGCGAGCAGCCCGCATGATGGCAAGGGCAAGCAGGATAGAGAAGAGAACTGATAATAGATATGATTTACTAACTTTCCGAAAACCAATGAAAATGAAGAGAAACTTCTTTTCGCTGCTTCTTCTGGCCACGGCGTGGCTGTGGGGAGCGAGTGTGGGAGCCCAGACGCTTTCCACCAACGAGGAAGGTGCGTACCTGATAGGCAGCAAGGCTGACCTGCAGGCATGGACCAAACTCGCGGGGTACGAGAAGACCAATGTGCTGCTGACGGCAGACATCGGGGAACTCGACTTCAGACTGTGCACCACGTCGGTCTATGCCGGTACCTTTGATGGGGGCGGTCACACCATCACGCTCAACTATGACTTCAAGGGTGAGCAGACGGGTATGTTTGGCAAACTGGCTGGTACCGTGAGGAATCTGGTGGTGGATGGCAACGTGAAGGCCACCTACAAGAACTGCGCGGCTCTGGCGGCCAACACTGGTGGCAGCTGTACCTTTGAGAACGTGGTGGTGACAGCAACCCTCGATGTGGACTGTGGAGGCAATGCCTCCAATGGCGCATTCATAGGGTATTCATCCTCGCCCACGCAGTTTGTCAACTGTGTGTCTGCCTACAAGGTGACGGGTGTGAATGGCTACAACCACGGTTTCGTGGGATGGGTGAGCAAGAGTGCCGCCACATCGTTTACCAACTGTGTCTCTATCATGGAGACCGAGTTGCCCAGCACGGCAGCCTTTGCCAATCCCATGGGCTCGGTGAGCACCACCAACTGCTACTGCTATCAGCAGAACATGGATGCCTCCACTCCCGCATCGGGCATCACCTACCTCACCCAGTCGATGGTGACATCGGGCGAACTGTGTTACCTGCTCTGCAAGAATGCGGGCAGCACAGTATTCTACCAGAGCCTCGAGTCGGACCCCTATCCAGTGCCCTTTGCCTCGCACAAGCAAGTGTATGGCAACGGCAACATCCGCTGCGATGGTACTCCGCTTGACGGCGAACTCACCTACTCTAACGAGAACACCACCCCCAAGCCGCAGCATGTGGATGTGGATGGACGCTGCTCGGTGTGCAACTCCCTGCTGCCCGACCACATCGCCTTGGACGAGAATGGCTATTATCCCCTTGCCACAGCCAAGGATGTGGAGTGGTTTGCAGCCCTGGTCAATGAGGCTCACCTGACCACCATCTGTGGCAAGCTCACTGCCGACATTGACTTCCAGGGTGTGGAGAATGCCCATTCCCCCATCGGCCAGAACGTCACATACAAGTTCAATGGCAAGTTTGACGGACAGGGACACCGTATCAAGAACATGACGCTGAACTCCACAGGCACAGGCGTGGGCTTCTTTGGCTACGTGCGCGGTGGTACCGTGATAAGCAAACTCATCATCGACAAGAGTTGCGAGATTACGGGCGCCAACCAGGTGGGTGGCATCATAGGCACAGTGCAGACTGATGCAGGCTCACCCCTGGTGCTGAGCAACTGCGTGAACGAGGCCACCATCTTCTCCGAGGGCTCTGCCTCGGGACTCATAGGCTCGGGCACAAGTGCCTATCCTGTCATCAACCTGACAGACTGTATCAATGCTGGTGAAGTCACTGGCAACCCTGCCACGGCCTTCTGCTCCTGGATCAACAAGGGCGGCAGCCTGCTCACCAACTGTGTGAACGTGGGCACCATCACGGGCGCAGGCTATGCCGGCGGCAAGTTTGAACTCCCCTGCAACCTCATCTCCTACGAGCCTGGTACCGTCACGCTGACCAACTGCTATGACCTGAGCCAGACCGAGGAGTGTGGCCAGGGCATCTATGATGGATGGACTACCGACAATCCCGCCAGCGGTGGTGAGCTCTGCTATCTGCTCAATGGCGACCAGGCAACCATCAAGTGGTATCAGAGGGTGGGCACTGACACCTATCCCATGCCCCTGTATATCGAGGGCGGACAGGTGTATGCCAACGGCTCGGTAGGATGCGACGGCACTCCCACAGGAGCTGTGTCCTACTCCAACCAGAAGGGTGGCGAGAAACCACCTCATGAGTACGAGGATGGCTTCTGCGTCAACTGCGGAACTCCCCAGGCCGATTACGTTCCCCTGCAGGACGGATACTATCTGGTGAGCAATGCCTCCCAGCTTAACTGGATACAGCGCATGGTCAACGAGTACAAGCACGGTGACTACAGTTTCCGCCTTACCCAGGACATCGACATGGCCGACTACAGCGACCAGTTCCTGCCCATGGGCAATACGGCTTCCCCCTATACTGGTCACTTTGACGGACAGGAACACCGCATCAGCAATCTCATCATCAATGCCACGGGCAACTATGTGGGCTTCTTCGGAGTCATTGCCAATGGCGCGGTGATTGAGAATGCGCTCATGGACGAGACCTGCTCTATCAGCGGCACAGGCGAGTGTGTGGCATTTGTGGGAGGTGCTCCCCAGGGTGGCACCGTGGTCATCCGCAACATCGGCAATATGGCCAATGTGAGCGCCTCGGGCAAGCAGGCTTCGGGCATATTCGGCGCCAACACAGGCAGCCGCGCCAGCGTGACCATCGAGAACTGCTTCTCCACTGGGCAGATAGTGGGCTCTACTGAGTGCGCCGCTATTGCTGGATGGGCTGGAAGCAACAGCCCCAGGGTGTCCAACTGCTGGTCATGCAGCGAGGTGATAGGCAATGACCGTGCCGACATGTACCTGGTGCGCCATGGCAATGGCTCTCTCACCAACCTTTACGGCACTGCGGGCGAGCAGGGCATCATCATCGAGTATGACAACATCACCGACGGCTCGCTGTGCTACAAGCTCAACGGTGACCAGGCGAGCATCACATGGTACCAGAACCTCGACAATGACGCGACTCCCGATGACCAGCCTCTGCCCTTTGCCAACGGGCATGCCCGTGTGTATCCCAAGGGCAAGATGCTGTGCGATGGGTCGGCCGACCCCACTTCGGTGGTCTATTCCAACAACAATGAGATTATCATCCCCCCACACTCCTTCGAGGATGGCTTCTGCAAGGTGTGCGGACTGGAGGATGCCGACTTCACTGGATTTGTGAAGGCCATCAAGAATCCCGACTTCAATGCTGATGCCTTCGCTTGGGAGGGCACTGTGCCCAGCGTGGCCAATGGTGTGGCCTCGGTGACGGCCAAGACCTTTGATGTGTACCAGCCTGTGGCTTCGCTCAAGCCTGGTGTGTATAGGTTGCGCGTGCAGGGATTCGCACGCTCGGCTGCACTCAGTGATGAGGCTTATGCCTCGGGCACACTGGCCGACGAACTCCTGCGCAATGTGTATGTGTATGCCGAGAGCAACGGGCAGAGGGTAGCGCGACGACTGAAGGACGTCACTGCCGATGCCATGGAGTACAAGCTCAACGACGGACAGTCGGAGACCAGACTGGCCAATGATACCTATGTGCCTGCCGATGCTAAGGGCGCGGCTGTGTATATGGGCAAGGGCAAGTACTGGAACGACCTCTACTTCGCGGTCACGGCCGACACCACTCTGCTGGGCTTCTGCTCGGCTGTGGAGCAGACTGGCAAGCAGATGGTGATTGACCGCCTGCGCCTGATCTATATGGGCGATGACGACAAGGCATATAGCCTGATAGCCAAGCAGGTGGCCGATGATGCACAGGAACTGGGCGAGCTGGAAGGCCAGGAGAACCTCAAGGAGGAGTATGCCGAGGTGGTGGAGCAGGTTGCCACACTCACCTCGCCCCAGGATATCCTGGATGCTGCCGACAAGGCCAGCCGCTATCCCGATGCCGTGAAACTGAGTGTGGCCGCATACGCCTCGTACAAGGCTGTGGTGGCCGAGATCCTGCAGTACTGGCAGGCCAATGCCCAGAGCATGTCGGGCGATGCTGCCGACCGCCTGGAGACTTATCTCACACAGGAGGAAGAGCCCTCGGATGAATTCCCCAATGGTACTTCGGGCTATATCACCGAGTACCGCCAGATAGGCACCGAGGCCCTGGCACAGGAGTGTGACTTTGCCAGGCAGCTGCTTGCCGATGCTGTGAAGGAGGCTGGCGCCGAGGGTATGGATGTCACATCGCTCATCACCAACCCGCGCTTCACCGAGGGCAACTGGAAGGGATGGACTGTGGCCACGAGCCATTCGGGCAGTGGCTGGAACATGCAGGAGAACGGTGGCTTCACCGATGTGTTCCCTGTGGCTGCTGGCTACAATACGGCATTCGAGGTGTCGCAGGAAATCACGGGTCTCAAGGATGGCATCTACGAGCTGCGTGCCAATGCCTTCCATCGTCCGGGCGAAGGCCGTCAGGGACTCTACGACGGAACCGATGTGATACCTGCAAGGCTCTTCCTCAATGAGTTTGCCACTCCCGTGAAGAGTGTGTATGCTGATATCATTGACTATGCCGATGCGGTCAATGGCGTGAACTGCCGCTATGACAGCGAGAATGACACGGGCGCGCCGCACAATGGCGAGCAGACAGCAAGCAAGGATATGGATATCCTCACAGGCTATGTGCCCGACAATGTCTATACCTCAAGTTTCGCCTTCAACGGACACCGGTACCAGCAGAGCGCGTATGCGGTGGTAAGGGGCGGCACGCTTCGCCTGGGCATCCGCAATGGCGAGACCCCCTGGAGAAACAAGAACCTCACCATCTGGGGCGACTTCCACCTCACTTACCATGGTACCAGCAGCGAGGCGGTCAATGCCATGCTCGTGCAGTATTCGGCTCGCCTGGATACGATAGAGCTGCAGAGGGTTGACCAGCAGCAGTACTTCAGCGAGGCTCATTCCGAGCGCATCATCTCGCTCATCAGCAATGCGCAGAAGGTATCCGACACCGAGGAGAAACTGAACATCCTGTGCGACATCAACTCTGAGCTCATGGCCATAGATTCCAGCAAGGTGCTCTACAGCCAGCTGCTGGACTACTTCGAGTATGCCAATGCCATGGCCGATGACCTGGAGGAGGGCGAGCTGAAGAACTATATGTCGGACCTGAGCGGCGAGCTGGGCGACATCCTGGATGGTGGCACGCTCACCGATGAGCAGGTGAGGGATAGGATAGCCGCGCTGATGGACGACCCGCACTTCGGTGGCGTGATATATGTGCAGGGCGACCTGCAGAATCCCGGCAGCGAGGATGGCAACTGGGACTACTCGCGCATGTGCACGCTCTATCCCCTCTACAAGAATGCCGAGGGCAAGTGGACAGGTACGGTGACTCTGCAGGACCGCAGCCGGATGGCCAACTCCGACCAGCGTGCCGGACTTTACTTCCGACGTGTCAATACGGTGCTGAAGTGCGATGCTCCCAATGACAATTTCATCACGCCTGCCCATCACACCTTTGGCGTGCAGGAGGGTGGCACGGACTATCAGGCTCTCAATGGCACCTATGATATCACGCTCGACCTCGACAGCATGACGGTGGACTTCCAGCTCAAGGATGAGTACAGGTGGGCCAGCCAGGTGTATGTGACCGGCACACTGGCCAACCGCAACGGTGGAGTGGAGAGATGGAAGAACACCGAGCAGTGGCCCCTGCAGCATGTGGGCGATGGACGCTATGTGGGCACCGTGGATATGGTGCAGGACAATGCCAATCCCTATTGCTCGTTTGGCATCATGGCATGCCGCAGCAACACCGACATGGCCAACTACAGCACCACCGTGCGCAAGAGTTGGACCGAGGCTCGCTATGGCAGCGCTACCCAGTACCTGGATGTCGTCAGCGGCGAGCGTGTGGACAGCCTGGTGCGCGGACTCGACCGCACCTGGCATGTGGCCACGGCTGGACGCTATCTCATCGAGTTTGACATGAACCATTCTACCCTGACGGCTACCTTGCTCGACACCAAGGGACGAGGCACCCAGGAGGATCCCTATCTGATAGCCAACGCTGCCGACCTGCAGAGCATGCAGGGACGCATGGAGGAGGGCAAGGCCACTTGCTTCCGCCTCACAGCGGACATCGACCTGGGTGGCAATGGCTGGTATCCCCTCAACAGCACCTGCTATGGCAACAGCACCGAGTGCCCGACTAATCGCTATGTGGCACTTGACGGTGACGGGCATGTGGTGAGGAATATGCGTGTCTTTGCCAATGAGGACAACCAGTACGAGGCTGGTTTCTTCGGCGTGCTCTGTGGCGAGGTGAAGAACATCGGCTTCTACAAGGCAGTGGTGGATGGCGGCAAGGCTGCCCACACGGGTGTGCTGGCTGGTGTGCTTGGCCGTGAGGACTACGAGGGCGTGACCTCTGTGACCAGCAGTTACTTCCATGGCAAGGTGAATGCCCAGGGCAACGCAGGCGGTGTGGCCGGCATGGTCCAGGGCGAGGCCAAGGTCTCCGACTGCTATGCCAACGCTGCCGTGAGTGGCGAGGGCTCGGTGGGTGACCTGGTGGGCGCCAATGGCTCCACGCTTGCCATCACCAACAGCTATGGCGCAGGCAAGGCCAACGGCAGCCTGGCAGAGGGCTTCATCGGCCAGGGCGAGACGTGCGAAGCAAGCCATGTGCTCTACTACGATGGACAGAACCGCGAGGCCATTGCACAGGCTGTGTCGGCCTGGTCGGGCTGGAACAGCCTGGGCACCGTGGGCAATGGTTATCCCTTGCTGGAGTGGCAAGTGAAGCGTGGCGACTACACCCGTCTGTGCGGCTTCCCCTATGATGGCCCCGATGCCATCGATGGAGTGGCAGGAAGCACGGGCGCAGGCTCGCGTGCCTACACCCTTGATGGTGTGCTTGCCGGCAAGAACTCCCGTGGAATCATTATTGTGAATGGCAAGAAGGTGCTGAGGTAGTTCTCCAGCATTACCGTATGAATAACGAAGGCGTGCCGGCTCTGTCTGGCACGCCTTCTCTTGTGTGTGGCTGTGGCCAGGATGCTTCGCCCTGGGGAGGGCTTGGTTGGTATGGGCTATTGTGATTTCACGCTTGTTGCTGTGCTCCCCGCTTTACCTTGCTGGCCTGTGCCTGCAATCGCTCATCCCCTTGCACAAGGCAATCCATGGTGGTGTCCCGGCCGGAGACCTCAGGGCGCGTTGGCTTCCAGACTGACTTTCGCGAGCAACAGGCGCGCGCTGCCCTCTTGGTCTCAGGCGCGTTGGCTCCCAGGCAGACACCGCAAGCAACAGGCGCGCTGCCCTCCTGGCCTCGGGCACTCGGGGCGCATGGGCTCCAGGTGACACTTCTGTCTCCTCGCCCACGCACGAAAAAGAAAAGGATTGCCCAGTGGTGGGCAATCCTTTTCTTGCGAGGTTGTGAGTAGGCGGTCAGATACCCAGCTTGGCGCGGATGTCAGCGGGGATGGCATTCTTGTTGATGACGATGTTCATCGTCTTGTAGGCTGCGTAGGGCTTGCTCACATACCAGAATCCCTTGTATGGGCCGCTTTCGCCCCATGAGTTCTTCATCATGAAGTACTCCTTGCCGTTCTGGTCCTTGGCAATGCCATAGATTTGCATGCCGTGGTCGTCCGTTGTCTCCCAGTTGTCGTAGCCCAGCTGGCGCAGTTCCTGTGTGATGACCTTCTCGCCGGCTCCGTCAGCCTCCGATATCTTGGCGCCCTCCTTCTCGCCTGTCCAGCGGCTCTGGTCGCTGCCCACGCCTGCTGTCTGCTTGGTGTCGGGCACGGTGGCCACACACCTGTACTTGCCGGCGCGGCGGCTGAAGCCGCTCTCGCTCACATCGGCTCCCCATGCAAAGGTCCAGCCGTTCTTCACGCCCTCCTCCATCACGCGCATCAGCTCGTCCAGGGGAAGGTTGTAGCTGCTTGCCCAGCGCCAGTTGTCCTGGATCTCCAGGGCGAATGTGGTGTAGAAGGGGTAGTGGTTGTAGCTGGTGAGCGACACATAGTCGTTGGGGTCGAGCCCCAGATAGTCCTTCACGAAGGACTGGGGTGTGTACTTCACCCCCTTGTACTCAAACTCCTTGGGGCACTCTCCGAAGTAGTTGTCCAGCATGTGCTGCAGGTCCTTCTTCCAGGCGGGGTTGATCTTCTTGGCATCTGATGTGGAGATAGCCTTGAGGTAAGCCTCCATGGGCGGGAAGAAGTTGCCGAAGTTGAAGAGTGAGTCGCCATACAGCGTAGTGGGGTAGGGCATGATGCCCTCGGGGATGAGGCCGTTGTGCTCCATGCACCAGATGGCATCCTCGAAGCTGCCGCCCTGTGAGAAGCTGGCGTCGCCATGGGTGCGCACATGCTTGTCGGCGCGGTCCACGTAGGTCTTGCTCACGAGAAACGACTCGCACAGGTCGATGTCCTTCATGTCGGGATGCTTCTTCAGCACCTCGCTCTCCAGGAATGCCAGGGACGAATAGGCCCAGCATGTGCCGCTGCTGTTCTGGTTCTTGATGCTGGTCACGGGGTTGGCGATGACCGTGGTGAAGATGAGCGTGTCCTTGGTGGCTGCCTCCTTCTTCTTCTTTGCCATGGCTGGCGTGACCATGAGGGCCGCCAGACCCAGGATGATGAGTTTTCTCATTGTTGATGTTTGTTGGATATGTATAATTTGTTTGCTTGTCTGTAGGGTGGGGCAATGGAAGCCCTGCGGGCTGCTATGCCTGCTCCTCCCTGGCGCGTGCCACAAACTCCTCCACATCGCTCATGTGGTAGGGGATGCGCTCCTGGCCCAGGAAGCGGCAGCCGTCGTGGGTGATGAGGATGTCGTCCTCGATGCGTATGCCGCCGAAGTCCTTGTAGGTCTCCAGCAGGGGGAAGTTGATGAAGTCGGCGCAGTGTCCGCTGGCCTTCCAGTCATCGATGAGCGCGGGGATGAAGTAGATGCCCGGTTCGTCGGTCATCACCCAGCCCTCGTGCAGCCTGCGCCCGCAGCGCAGGCAGTTGGTGCCAAACTGCTCCAGGTTGGGGCGTACCTCGTCGTCAAAGCCCACGTAGGTCTGTCCCAGCCCCTCCATGTCGTGCACGTCCATGCCCATCATGTGTCCCAGTCCGTGCGGCATGAACATCGCGTGTGCGCCAGCCCTCACGGCCTCCTCGGTGTCGCCCTTCATCAGGCCCAGTTCCTTCAGCCGGTCGGTCATCATGCGGCACACGTCCATGTGCACGTCCCACCACTTCACGCCAGGCGCCGCCACCTCCAGCACATGGTCGTGGCATGCCTCCACGATGCTGTATATCTCGCGCTGGCGCTGTGTGAAGTGCCCGTTCACGGGCGTGGTGCGTGTGTTGTCGCTGCAGTAGTTCTCGTTGGTCTCGGCTCCCGCGTCGCACAGCATCAGCCTCCCCGGCTCCAGGGGCCTGGGGCTGGGGTATCCGTGCATGATTTCGCCGTGCATGGTGACGATGGAGGGGAACGACACCATGCAGCCCCGGCTGCTGGCGATGCCGCCTATCACGCCCGATATGTGCTGCTCGGTCACTCCCGGGCGGCACAGGCGCATGGCTGTGGTGTGCATGTCGTGGCCTATGGCGCAGGCGCGCTCTATCTCCTCTATCTCGCCCTGGCTCTTCACCGCGCGCTGGTCGATGACCGCCATGATGAGGTCGAGCGATGCCTGGGCGCGCTGCTCGCGCGGGTGGATGCCCGTGAGGTCCATCAGCTGTATCATGGTGTCGTGGCGGTAGGGAGGCAGGAAGTGTATGCGCTGTCCCTGCCTGCGTGCCTTCTCCACCATGGCCTGCAGGGCCTTCATGGGCGCGCTGTGGGCCACGCCGCACTGGCTGGCCATGTGTGCCACGCTGTCCACCTGCCCGTACCACACGATATCCTCGATGCTGATGTCATCGCCCACCAGGGTCTCCTGGTCGCTGTCGATGTCCATCACACCCACCAGTCCCTCGCGGTGCAGGCCGTAGAAGTACAGGAACGCGCTGTCCTGGCGGAAGCGATACACATTGGAGGGATAGTTGGCCGGAGCGTCGTTGTTGCCGAACAGGAGCACCAGTCCGCTGCCCAGCCGCTGCTTCAGCGCCTGCCGGCGCTGTATGTAGGTTTGTTTGTCAAATAGCATGGTGTGTGTATGTATGATGTGTTGTGTGTCAATCTGCAAAGTTACTGGATTTTGCCGGAACGGGGGTGTCCTGTGTGGTGAAACTTCTCACCAGCCCGTGCCCTTCCATCCCGCGGCCAGGTACCAGGAGGTTTGCCCGAAGGCGGTGTTCCAGCCATAGGAGTCGTATTTCTGCTGTGGCACGAACATCGAGAGGCCGCTGTAGTGGGCCGAGTCGGTGAGGTTGTGGTGCTCGTAGCCGCTATAGACGCTGTCCCAGTAGGGGGTGGCCTTGTGCCACACCACTGTGCGCAGGAGCATGCTCTCCCAGGGCGCATACAGGCTGTCGGGCAGGAGCGAGCGCATCATGCCTCTGATGTCCTGCCCCTCGGGGCGGTGCAGGCTGTTGTCAAAGGTGGTGTACCTCTGCACCCCCTCGCAGGGCACGCTGGCTTTGCCTGCCCACAGCCGGGCCACCAGTGGCGCCGTGAGCAGGGCCAGGCTGTCCAGCTGGTGGCAATCGACCACCGAGAGTGCGACACCCTTGCCACCGCGGTAGTACTGGTAGTACTCTTCGGCAATCCCCGTGGCATCCCCCTGCATCATGGGCAGCATGATGCGGTCGTAGGGCGCGCCGTTGCCGGGAATCTCCGAGGGCGAACCTATCAGATAGCTGGCCGTGTGCCTCAACTCATGCGCCACCTCCACACCCTGCATCATGCAGGCGTCAAAGAGGATGAAGTCGAGGTGGGGCAGATGCTCCAGCACGCCGCGCAGGGTGGGAATCTCCATCTGCGAGCCGGTGTTGGAGTAGGCGCTGTTGCGGTTGTTGTCTATCCCGAAGGTTTTCCTGCGCGGTATCCATCCGCTGGCGTGCGACCACAGCACCAGTCCATAGTGGCGTGCGGGGAAGGCTCTTGCCACGTCCTCCAGCGTGTGCTGCATGGTGAGTGAGTCGGTGCTGTCCACGTCGCGCGTGTATTTGCGCCACAGCCTCACCCCATGCTCGCGGGTCATCCAGGTGATGGTGGGCAGCCCCTCCCTGTCCATGTAGAGCACCAGGTTGCAGCCGGTGGGTATGGCGCTGGTAGCCCTGGCCATCTCCAGCGAGTCGCTGATGGCATAGCTCGCGAGACTGTTCTCGGCTGCCATATACACGATGACGGTGCGCTCGGCCTCCTGCACGGGCTCTGGCAGGTCGTTGCCCCCATGCCGGCATGAGAGGCACGAGAGGGCAAATATATATATAATGAGAGCATGGAGTCCTTTCATGGCCGCAAAGGTACGGCTTATTTTGAACTTGGAGCGAAGATGTGGGGATTTTAAGGCCTCCTTTCCTGCCCTTTTTTCGGTGGATGGGTTGTGGGTGCGCAGTCCGCAGTGGCGGCATGTGCAGGTCTGCCCAGTGGCGGGCGCGGCCCTGCGTGGCCATCTGCCTCTTTCGTCCAGCCCAGGCTGAACGCATGTCGCAGCCGCATGCGATGGCCAACGCAGCGCGCTGCATCATTCGTCCAGCCCAGGCTGAACGAAAAACGCGGTGGCATGCGTTGTCCGATGCGGCGCGCTGCGTTGGCGATTGCGGCGGCATGCGTCTCTTGGTGTTTGCTGGTGCCTGTCCCGTGGAAGCCTTGTGGCAGGCAGCCGCCGGTGTGCTTCGTTGCCCCGGGCGTTGCGGCACGTGCCGTCAGTTGTTGCGCCTTGGCAATAAAATCGGCATGTGGCACGTTATTAAGATAAGATGCAATGGATAGACAGAATGCGGCAGGTGAAGATCCTGCTGGTGGTCATGGCCGTGGTCATGAGCGTGGGCTCGCTGGTCATCTCCCATTTCCTGGTGCGCGACCTCAAGCGCGAGGAGCAGCGCAAGATGGAGATATGGGCCGAGGCCATGCGCTCGCTCAACAGCGCCGACGAATATACCGACCTCACCCTGGTGCTCACCGTGCTCAACAGCAACAGCACCATCCCCGTGGTGGTGCTCGACCGTGACGGCGAGGTGCAGGACTACAGGAACATCCCCTTGCGCGAGGGCGACCGCGAGGAGCAGATGCGTGTGGTGAGGCGCAAGGCGCGCTCCATGATGGGCGCGGGACATGTGATCAGGGTGTATCTGTCCTCCACCGACTATATGGAGATATGCTATGCCGACAGCCTGCTGCTGCGCCGCCTGGCCTGGTGGCCCTATGTGCAGCTGGGGCTGGTGTTTGTCTTCGTGGTGGTGGCCATCTTTGCCCTGCTGAGCAGCAAGCGCGCCGAGCAGAACAAGGTGTGGGTGGGACTGAGCAAGGAGACGGCGCACCAGTTGGGCACGCCCATCAGCAGCCTGATGGCCTGGCAGGAGGTGCTGCGCGAGACCTATCCCGACGACGAGCTCCTGCCCGAGATGGGCAGGGATGTGGAGCGGCTGCAGCGCATCGCCGAGCGGTTCAGCAAGATAGGGTCGCTCCCCGAGCTGCGCCCCGAGAGCCTCAATGACGTGCTGGAGAGCGTGGCACACTATATAGGCCGCCGTGCCAGCAACCGCGTGCGCATATCCTGCTCCGCGCCCCAGCAGCCCATCATCGTGCCCCTGTGCTCCTCGCTCTTTGAGTGGGTGGTGGAGAACCTGTGCAAGAATGCCATCGACGCCATGGAGGGCGAGGGCAGCATCACGCTCACGGCCTTCTGCGAGGACGCGCTCGCCGTGCTGGAAGTGACCGACACGGGCAAGGGCATCCCCAAGAACAAGTTCCGCACCGTGTTCACACCAGGCTTCACCACCAAGAAGAGGGGCTGGGGGCTGGGACTCTCGCTGGCCAAGCGCATCGTGGAGGAGTACCACCACGGGCGGATATATGTGAAGAGTTCGGAACTGGGGCGCGGAACAACCTTCCGCATAGAGCTCAAAATGCGCTGAGTCAGTAAAAAACAAGTCCGTTTGTTAGCCCATTCAACGAAAAATTCGTAATTTTGCAGCCCGATGGATAGACTGGACAGATATAAGGTGGACCTCAGAGCCGTGGCCACGGGCATGCTGGAGCATGAGTGGCATGTGGGCGCTGACTTCTTCCGGGATGTCCAGAGCGCTGACATCCAGTCGGGTGAGGTGGATGTGACGCTGCGCGTCAAGTCGGTGGGCGGAGCCATGAAGATGCTCTTCAGCCTGCAGGGCGAGGTGCAGGTCGCGTGTGACCGATGCCTGGAGCCTGTGACCCTGCCCGTCTCTGCCGAGCGGGAGCTGACAGCCCGGTGGGGCGAGGAGTATGAGGACGATGGCGAGGCGATAACTGTACCCGAGGGCACTGGGGAGGTGAACGTGGCGTGGAACATCTACGAGCTCATCTCGCTGGAGGTGCCCATGAGGCATGTGCACCCCGACGGCCAATGCCGTGGCGAGGTGGAGCGGCTGCTGGGACAGTATGGCGCCAGTGAGCCTGGAGAGGCAGGCGAGGCTCCCGCCGATGACCGGTGGAGCGAACTGAGGAAAATATTAGATAACAATAAATAAACAAAGAAATGGCACATCCAAAAAGAAGACAGTCCAAGACAAGGACCCTTAAAAGAAGAACTCACGACAAGGCTGTGGCACCTGCACTGGCAGTATGTCCCAACTGTGGAGAATTCCATATCTACCACACCGTGTGCCCTGCCTGTGGGTACTATCGCGGCAAGGTTGCTATCGAGAAAGAGGCATAATCGCCACACAAACGTACATGAGCCGCACCGGTCTCTGCCTGTACACGCAGCAGAGGCTAATGCGGCTTTAACTTTATAGTCGCACATGCACATGCGACCCACTGGGTGTGCGCGTGCGGCGCCAAACAGAAACAACCGATAATGGAAAGATTGAATGCCGTAATAACCGGTGTTGGCGGGTATGTGCCTGACTACATACTCGATAATGAGGAGATGTCGCGCATTGTGGATACTTCCGACGAGTGGATCATGGAGCGCATCGGAGTGAAGACACGTCACATCCTGAAGCCCGAGCAGGGCTCGGGCACATCCTATATGATGACGCGTGCCGTGCAGCAGCTGCTGCGCAAGACGGCCGTGGACCCCGACACGGTGGAACTGGTGCTGTGCGCCACCACCACGCCCGACTACCATTTTCCCTCCACAGCCTCGCTCGTGATAGGCAACTGCGGGCTCAAGAACGCTTTCGGCTATGACATGGAGGCTGCCTGTGCCGGTTTCCTGTATGCCATGGAGGCCGCTGCCGGATACCTGCGCTCGGGCCGCTACCATCGTGTCATCGTGTGCGGTGGCGACCACATGTCCAGCATGACCAACTACCAGGACCGCAACACGTGCCCCATCTTCGGCGACGGGGCTGCCTGCGTGATGATGGAGGCCACCACCGGGGAGGTGGGACTGCTGGACGGCTACTATCGTGTGGACGGCAAGGGCTACCAGAACCTGCACATGGCCGCGGGCGGCTCGGCGTGCATGCCCAGCCATGAGACGGTGGATGCACGCGAGCACTTCGTGTATCAGGAGGGCCGTGCGGTGTACAAGCATGCCGTGCTCGACATGAGCGCGGCTGTGAAGACCATCGCCTCGCGCAACGGACTGGATGCCAGCAATGTGGACTGGGTGGTGCCTCACCAGGCCAATATCAACATCGAGAAGTCGGTGGCAGGACGCATCGGGGTGAGCGAGGACCATGTGATGATCAACATCGACCACATGGCCAACACCTCGGGCGGCACGCTCCCCCTGTGCCTGTGGGAGTACGAGCCACGCCTCAAGAAGGGCGACCGCCTCATCTTCACAGCCTTCGGGGCCGGATTCACCTGGGGCGCCAGCTACATGGTGTGGGGCTACGACGGTGCCGCCGAGGCCGCCAAGGAGCCCGCGCAGTTCTACAAGGAGGGACTGATGACCCGCGAGGAGTGGTATGCCCTGCGCCATCGGGAGGACAATAAGTAATGTATAAGGTATAGAGCGCATGTTCAAGTCTGGATTTGTAAATATCGTTGGCAACCCCAATGTGGGCAAGAGTACCCTGATGAACTTGCTGGTGGGGGAGCGCATCTCCATCGCCACCTTCAAGGCGCAGACCACACGTCACCGCATCATGGGCATACTGAACACCCCCGACATGCAGATCTGCTTCTCCGACACGCCTGGGGTGCTCAAGCCCAACTACAGGCTTCAGGAGCAGATGCTGCAGTTCAGCGAGAGTGCGCTGCAGGATGCCGACGTGCTCCTCTACGTCACCGACATGGTGGAGACACCCGACAAGAACGCCGAGTTCCTGGAGAAGGTGAGCCACATGAAGGCGCCTGTGCTGGTGCTGGTCAACAAGATTGACCTCTCGGACCAGAAGGCCCTGGCCGACAAGGTGGAGCAGTGGCACGCCGTGCTGCCGCAGGCGGAGATTATACCCATCAGTGCCCTGCACCGCTTCAATGTGGATGTGGTGCTGAGGCGCATCCAGGAGCTCCTGCCCGAGAACCCCGCCTATTTCGACCGCGACCAGTGGACCGACAAGCCCGCACGCTTCTTCGTCACCGAGATTATCCGCGAGAAGATCCTCCTCTATTACGACAAGGAGATACCCTACAGCGTGGAGGTGGTGGTGGAGAAGTTCCACGAGGACGACAGGCGGATACACATCAATGCCGTCATCTATGTGGAGCGCGAAAGCCAGAAGGGCATCATCATCGGACACCAGGGCGTGGCGCTCAAGCGCGTGAGCACCGAGGCCAGGAAGAGCCTGGAGCGGTTCTTCGGCAAGAGCATCTATCTGGAAATCTTTGTCAAGGTCGATAAGGACTGGCGCAGCAGCGACCGGGCCATGAAGGCTTACGGATATAATTTGGATTAACAAGCAAGAGAATGTCAAACATAGTAGCTATTGTGGGCCGCCCCAATGTGGGCAAGTCCACGCTGTTCAATCGCCTGACGCAGACGCGCCACGCCATCGTGAGCGACGAGGCAGGCACGACCCGCGACCGCCAGTATGGCAAGTGCGAGTGGGCGGGGAAGGAGTTCTCGGTCATCGATACCGGCGGATGGGTGGTCAACTCGGACGATATCTTCGAGGAGGAGATACGCAAGCAGGTGGCTCTGGCCACCGATGAGGCCGACGTGATACTCTTCCTGGTGGATGCACACAATGGCGTGACCGACCTCGACGAGGCCGTGGCGGGCATCCTCCGACGCACGAGGAAGCCGGTGGTGCTGGCGTGCAACAAGACCGACAACAACGAGCAGTACCTGGCAGCGGAGTTCTATTCGCTGGGCCTGGGTGACCCTATCTGCATCTCGGCTGCCACAGGTGGCGGCACGGGCGACCTGCTTGACCTGGTCATGGGAAAGTTTCCCAAGGAGTCCTCGGACCTGCCCGACGAGAACATCCCACGCTTTGCCGTGGTGGGGCGTCCCAATGCGGGCAAGTCGAGCCTCGTGAACGCTTTCATCGGCGAGGACCGCAATATCGTGACCGACATCGCGGGCACCACGCGCGACAGCATCTACACCAGGTACGACAAGTTCGGCTTCGACTTCTACCTTGTGGACACGGCCGGCATCAGGCGCAAGAACAAGGTGAGCGAGGACCTGGAGTTCTACAGCGTGATGCGCTCCATCCGTAGCATCGAGAACAGCGATGTGTGCATGCTCATGATAGACGCCACACGCGGCATCGAGAGCCAGGACATGAACATCTTCCAGCTCATACAGCGCAACCAGAAGAGCCTGGTGGTGGTGGTCAACAAGTGGGACCTGGTGCCCGACAAGGACACCAGGGTGATGAAGACCATGGAGAATGCCATCAGGGAGCGCATGGCGCCCTTTGACGACTTCCCCATCATCTTTGCCTCGGCACTCACCAAGCAGCGCATCTTCCGCGTGCTGGAGACGGCCAAGGACGTTTACGAGAACCGCCGTCGCCGTGTGTCCACCGCACGGCTGAACGAGGAGATGCTCCCGCTCATCGAAGCCTACCCGCCACCATCCATGAAGGGCAAGTACATCAAGATAAAGTACTGCGCGCAGATTCCCGACACCAGGGTGCCCAGTTTCGTGTTCTATGCCAACCTGCCCCAGTATGTCAAGGAGCCTTACAAGCGGTTCCTGGAAAACAAGATACGCGAGCGCTGGAACTTCTGCGGCACTCCCATCAATATCTTTGTCAGACAGAAATAGCGTCTTTCCTGGCCTCGCCCAGCGCGGTGGCCAGGAAAATGTCTTTAAGTGAATTTATGATTCGGGATAACAACAGAACAGGCCGCAGCCCGCTCGGGGCTTCCCGCCTGTGGCTCGCCACTCTGCTCACGGCTCTGCTTGCCTGCGTGTCATGCGGGCAGGGCGTGGACGAGCATGCTGTGGTGCGTGCCGCAGCACAGCAGTATTACGACTCGCTCCTGGCAGGCAACTATCCGGGGTTTGTGGCTGGGATGGCCGGCACAGCCCATTTGCCCCAGTCCTACCGCCAGCAACTGGTGGACATGGTGGCGCAGCATGTGGCCGGGATGAAGGGCAAGGGCGGCATGGTCAAGGCCGTTGCCACGCGCGACAGCCTCATGGACAGCGTGGCCTATGTGTTCCTCGACGTGACCTTCGGTGACAGCACCGTGGAGCAGGTGGGCATGAAGATGGTGCGCGAGGGCGATGGCTGGAAGATGCGTTAGCCCTGTGATGAAGAAGAACAATGAATAAAAAAACATATTGTATTATGAAGAAGAGACTTGTGCTCGTGCTTTGCTGCCTCCTTTCTCTTGCCGGAGGAATGCGTGCACAGCAGGCAGCAGGCGGCCAGATACCATTGGATCCGGCTGTCAAGACTGGAGTCCTGCCCAACGGACTCACCTATTACATCCGCCACAATGCGTGGCCAGAGAAGCGTGCCGACTTCTATATAGCACAGAAGGTGGGCTCCATGCAGGAGGAGGAGAACCAGCGCGGACTGGCTCATTTCCTGGAGCACATGTGCTTCAATGGCACCAAGCACTTCCCCGGCGACGCGCTCAAGCAGTACCTGGAGCGCATAGGAGTGAAGTTTGGCGAGAACCTCAATGCCTACACCTCCTTTGACGAGACCGTCTATAACATCAACAATGTCAATGTGGAGACTCCCGGCGCCCTGGACTCCTGCCTGCTCATCCTGCATGACTGGAGCCACGACCTGCTCCTCGAGGACAAGGAGATAGACAAGGAGCGCGGGGTCATCAACGAGGAGTGGCGCATGCGCCGCTCGGCCATGATGCGCATGCAGGAGCGTGCCTTCCACAAGCTGTACGAGGGGAGCAAGTACGCCGACCGCATGCCCATCGGCACGATGGACATCGTGATGCACTTCCCATACGAGGACCTGCGTGCCTACTACCGCCGCTGGTACCGCCCCGACCTGCAAGGGCTGGTCATCGTGGGCGACTTCGACGTGGACCAGATGGAGCAGAAGATTCAGCAGATGTTTGCCGACATAAAGCCTGCGGCCGCCGATGCCTCGGTGCGCGAGTATTTCCCCGTGGCCGACAACAAGGCTCCCCTGGTGGCCATAGAGAAGGACAAGGAGCAGACGGCCGCTGTGGCCATGATGTTCTTCAAGACTGCTGCCATCCCCGATGAGGCCAAGCACCAGAGCGTGTATCTGCTGCAGCGTTATCTGCAGTCGGCTTTCTGCGAGATGCTGAACGCGCGCCTGCAGGAGATTGCCCAGAAGCCCGATGCCCCCTTTGCCATGACCGCAGTGGACTATGGCGACTATCTGGTGTCGAAGACATGTGACGCCTTTGAGGGCGTGGTGGTCATGAAGGACGGGCACTACCTGGATGGGGTGACGGCTCTCTACCGCGAGATGCTGCGCGCAAAGCGCGGTGGCTTCACCGTGAGCGAGTACGAGCGTTTCAAGCAGGAGTATCTCTCGCGGATAGACGCGCAGTATGACGCGCGTGACAAGGTGGAGAACACCTCCTATGTGGATGAGTATGTGCATCACTTCCTGGACTCTGAGCCTGCCCCTGGTATAGAGTGGGAGAAGAACTTTGCCCACATGATGGTGCCTCAGATACCCCTGGAGGCTGTCAACAAACTGGCCGAAAGCCTGCCCGATGACAACCGCGCGCTGGCCTTCTTCCTGCCTGAGAAGGAAGGGGTAGAGTACCCCACCGAGCAACAGGTGCTGGATGCGCTGGCCCAGGTGGACGCCGAGCAGATTGACGCATACGCCGAGGAGGTCAACAACGACCCCCTGGTGCCTGAGCTCAACAGCACCGTGACGGTGAAGAAGGTGAAGGATGATGTGTATGGCTCCAAGCTCCTGACCCTGAGCAACGGCATCAAGGTGCATGTGCTGCACACGGATTACAGCCCCAACAGCATATCGATGCGCGCCATCAGTTGGGGTGGCTCGAGCCTCTATCCCAACAGCGAGTACAACCTGGCCGACAATGCCTCTACGGTAGAGGTAGGTGGCTGGGGGCAGTTCTCCGCCATCGACCTGCAGAAGAAGCTCTCTGGCAAGCAGGCCAGTGTGGAGCCCGTCATTGCCGACAGGAC
>JBNMJN010000020.1:0-49636 GCA_050873805.1 Prevotellaceae bacterium
CTTGTCGGTGGGGTTGTATATCTCTATCCAGCTGCCATAGTTGAACGACCAGTCGATGTACTGGTCGATGTTGCGCACCTGCACCTCGTTGATGACCAGTTGCGTGGGGTCGGCATCGTCATCCGACTCCTCGTAGAAGTTTCTCTCCACTGCCATGCCGCAGTCATAGAATCGCCCGCCCCAGTTCTGCTGTATGTATGCGGCTATCACGTTGGTGCCCTCGCGCAGAAGGTTGCATGGCAGGGGAATGCTCACATACTTCTTCCCATCGGTCCATCCTGTGGCCGCATCGAGCAAGTGCCCGTTGACGTAGATGCGGTAATTGTCATCGTGGCACACGCGCAGTGTATATCTGGATCGTGGATTGACCTCCTTGAGCGTGAAGTTGCGGCGTACCCACAGGTTGGAGTTGTCTCCCCCAGGCCACTCGGTCTTCACCTCGGGCAGGTAGCCTGGATTGCCTATGGGCATGGGGGCAGATGGCCACGAGGAGTCATCATAGTCGGGCAGCGTCCACGACAGCGTCTCCTGCCTGCCCGTTATAGCCATGTCCTTGATGCGCTGGCCTGTGGCGGGGCTGGCATAGAAGAGCCAGTTGAAGTAGGAGGTGCCATTCCACAGGTCGTGCCTGTCCGTCTGGTCCAGAATCTTCACCATAGAGATGCTGATGGTGGTGCTGTCCTCCAGGGTGGGAAAGCGGAAGTCCAGTGTGGCCGTGGTGATGTCCTTGCCGGGGATGTTGGACATGAGCAGGTCCTTGGGCTGGCCTGCCACAAGGTCGCATGTGGTGCGCATCAGGCAGTTGCTGTCATCGTCACTCTGGCTGATGGCAAACTGGGTGCCAGGCACATCATGGTTGGCAGTAAGCATCACTCTTACCTGGTACTTGTGGCTTGCTGCCAGCGATATGGGGGTGCGAAACTGCACTTGGGCATTATTGGCAGTAAGGGCTGCGGTGGGCAGTGACAGGGTATATACGTCCCCAGGCTTGGCCTCGTAGAGCTGTTCCCATCCGTGTATCTCGCTTGCCATATTGTTATAATTGCCATTGTAGCCCCCCTCGGGGTTGAAGAGTACCCGCCCTGTCCAGCTCTCCATGAAGCCCAGGGGCAGCGAGCCAGTCTCCTGCTCCCCGTAGGGCACACCATAGAGTCCGCAGTCGGCATATCCTCCCCCGTAGTTGTTGTGCACATGCAGGGCTATCACATTCTCACGTCCGTCGGTGTGCAGCAGTGCCACCTGGTCGTCATCGAGCAGGATATATTCCGATTCCTTCCAGTCCTTGCCTGTGGTATGCACCAGTGTGCCGTTGATGTAGAACTGGCTTTCGCCGTCATCGTGTCCAATGGCCATATATACGCGGCTGGAGTGCTGCTTGCCCAGGGTGAAGGTGCGCCGTATGTAGATGTCCGAGGTGGTGGAGCCGCTTCCCCACAGGGTGCTGGGAAGGCTGTTGTAAGTGGCTTCGGTGGAGTAGGGGGCTTGGGTGCTCTCCCATGTGCTGGCCCCCCCGTCTGTAGGGACATAATCGTATTCATACCATTGGTGTCCGTGGGCATCCTTGGGCGGTGTCCCCTGCACTTCGCTCTCCTTGCCCCACGCAGATGCGGTTCCAGGATTGACGATATAGGTGGTGCCTTGCCAGGCGGCTTGGCTGTAGTAGGTGGACGGGAGCAACTCTTGGGTCGCGTTCACTTCCTGGATTGCCTGCGCCAGTGTGCCCAGGGGCAGCAATGAGGATATGCCCAGGTATAATAGGAGTCTTTGTCTCAGCATGGTGCGTGTGCTTGTGCTAAAGTGGTCGCTATGGACAGGGTGGTGCCCCCGACATAAGCAAGTACTTGTTCCTTAGTCTAATTTAACCATGTAAAGTTACTGATGTTTCTCCTGCCATGCAAGAGATGAGGCGCATTTGTGCAGGCTGTGGCTCATGCTCTCTTCTTTCCCTCGGCTATCACGATGGTCACAGCCACCACGATGAGCAGGATGCCCAGGGCACTCTGTGGGGTAATCTGCTCCGAGAACACCGTGACTCCAACTGCCACAGCCGTGATAGGCTCCAGAGCGCCCAGTATGGCGGTCTCGGTGGAGCCAATATGCTGGATAGCCACGCCAGTGAGGGCCAGCGACAGTGCTGTGGGGAAGAGGGCAGAGCCCAGTGAATAGCCCCAGTGCCAGCCCTGTGGCATGGACAGGTGTCCCTGTGTGCATACGCCTGCTATCAGCATCAGGCATCCCATGGCCAGCACGTAGAAGGTGATTTTGGTCGAGGGCATACCTCTCAGGCATCCCCTGTTTATATATATAAGGTATAGGGCATAGGCCAGGGCCGAGAGCAGCACCATCACCACTCCCACCAGGGAGACGTGTGCGCTCTGCTTGCCGCCACCGCCGCTCAGTATGGCAATTCCCAGGGAGGCAAGTGCCAGGCAGGCTCCCACGGTCCAGTGCATGCGCTCACCATAGATGATGGCCATGAGGAGTGCCGTGAGAATGGGATATACAAAGAGGATGGTGCTGGCGATGCCTGCGTCCATGTGGTTATAGGCCAGGTAGAGCAATACCGACGAGCCTGCCATCAGCATTCCCAGGCCGAGGAGCGAGGCTGCCTCGCTCCTGCTGATGCTCAGGCTCACTCCCTGCCTGTAGAGCATGATGCCAAGCATGGGCACCGAGAGCAGGTACCTGAACAGAAGCACCGACCAGGCATCCATGCCGTCTGCATAGAGCGGGAGTGCAAACAGGGGGTTGAGTCCGTAAAAGGCGGCTGCCAGGATACCGGCCACATATCCTGTAGTTCGGCTGTTGTGGGTCATTGGGTTATGGGTGAGGGATATGGATGTCTGTTTTTACAGAAAGAGAGAGACGGACTCCGCGCTGTGCGGAACCCGTCTCCCCCTCATTGTCGAAGTTATGATAGGTAACTTACTTTACGCGTACATACACCACGCGGTTAGAGCTGTCGCTCTCGGCGCCGTGAGCTGTTGCGCTCACCACCTTGATGCCACGAGCCTCCAGGTACTTCTTCACCTCGTCGGCACGCTTCTGAGAGAGCTTCTTGTTGTAAGCCTTGGCGCCCTCGGGTGAAGCGTAAGCGTCCAGAGATACAGTTGCGTTGGCGGGAACGTCGTTCAGAGTAGCCTTGGCTGTGCCAGTGAGGATGCTCTTGTTCTGTGCGAACTCTACAACGTAAGTGTTGCCCATAGCCTTGGGAACCTCCACGCGAACCTCCTTGATCTTCTCCACGGGCTTCTCCACAATCTTCTCCACAGTCTTCTCTACCACTACAGGCTCCACAGTGGTGAAGTGGTGGCTCTTGTTGGAAGTCTTGAAGTGGTAGGTCACACCAGCGGTAATCTGCACGGTACCAGCGTGTGTGAACTGGGCACAGTGGCTGCTGTTGTCGCAGCCCCACATGCCTGCGGCACCAGCATGGTAGCCAGTCTGGCCGCCAGAGGTCTCGTTGGCGTGTGTCATGTCAAATACCACAGCGGGCTTCAGGCTCAGTGTCCAAGCCTTCTTCTCACCCAGGTTGAAGTCAAAGTCGATGCCCACCTTGGCCACAGCAGCGTTGCGGTAGTTCTGGCTGTTCCACTCGCTGCCTTCGGGGTAGAAGTAGTGCATGTAGCCAACACCAAACTTGGGGCTGATCTCAAACAGGCGGGGAGCGCCCTTGTAGCCACCAAACCAGTTCATCAGGTTCACCTTGGCCAGCAGGGCTGCTGTCAGGTTGTCCACTGTGCAGTCTGAGTGATTTACATTCCAGTTGCTCCAGTTGTTGAAGCCAGCCTGAACCTCAGTCTGGATGCTGAACACGGGGGTGATACCCTTAGTCAACTGAATGGCAGCCACGCCGCCATTAGGAGTGTCAAAGTCATGCAGGTTGGTTGTGACACCACCATCCACACCGATTGACCAGTTGTCAAAGAAACGATGACCGCTCACGTTGTACTGAGCACTTGCACTGGTTGCCATCGCGAAGAGGGCGATAACCAAAGAAGTAATCTTTTTCATTTCCGATCTATTTTAAAAGATTAGACATTAAATTTATTCATTCCGTTCTCATTCTCGTTGCTCCACGAGGCACTGTTTTACCCCATTTTGCGCTGCAAAGTTAGGCTATTATTTCAATAACAAAAAGAAAAACAATCCTTTTTTGCCCCCTCGGTATGCATATTCTGTTTGTTTTCCTTGCTTTTTGTCCTATTCGTATTTTCTTTTATCCTTTTTAGGGAGCTGGCTGTCATGTTTGTGCAAAGCGGCGAGCCTAAAGTCCAGGTGCGGATTTTGGGCTCGCCATGTGTGGATAGAGTCTCAGTGCTTGGTCAGGTGCAGGGAGTGGTCGATGCAGTCGGGCAGTTCCTCCTGGTAGTGTGTCACCATCACCAGGGTCTTGTGTGGGCGTTGGCAGAAGGTGTCTATTACCTGTCTCACCAGCATGCGCCTTGGTTCGTCGAGGCCATGAAGCGGCTCGTCCAGAATGAGCAGCTCGGGATCCTTCACAAAGGCTCGTGCCAGCAGGCAGAGCCGTTGCTCGCCGCTGCTCAGTTGCAGAAACGACCTGCCAGCGAGATGCTCGATGCCAAACACACGCATCCAGCCCAGGCACACATCCATCTGCTCGGGCTGCGGACGGGTATATAGCCCCACGGTGTCGTGCAGTCCGCTGGCCACTATGTTCTGTGCGGGCATGTCGCGCATGTAGCCTCGGTGCATCTCGGGGCTCACGTATCCTATGTGGTGCTTTATTTCCCAGATGCTTTCGCCGCTGCCTCTCTTGTGTCCAAATAGTTCAATAGGGCAGGCATAACCCTGTGGGTTGTCGGCACATACCAGGCTCAGCAGCGTACTCTCTCCTGCTCCGTTCTCACCGCTCAGTGCCCATCGCTCGCCCTCGTTCACCGTCCAGTGCAGCTCCTTCAGTATCGTGCGCTTGCCATAGCGTATGCTCACTCCGTCGAACTTCAGTATCTCGCT
The DNA here is from genome assembly GCA_050873805.1 of Prevotellaceae bacterium. GTDB lineage: Bacteria > Bacteroidota > Bacteroidia > Bacteroidales > Bacteroidaceae > Physcousia. The sequence goes on from JBNMJN010000020.1 coordinate 4,978, forward strand.
GCCTTGCTTGGGATAGAAGTGTTCCATGTCCAGGGCACGCTCGGGCAAGTGCAGAATCCACTCCCTGTGTTCGGCAGGCAGGCAGGACTGGGTGGCAGGTGCGGTGCGGCTCAGGTACTCTTCGCGGGTGGTCTTGGGCAGGAGGCGGCATCCCTCCACAGGCAGGACGTGTGTGATGAAGTCCGGGATGTCCACGTTGCGGCTCACGATGAGGATGACCTGCAGCCCATAGTCAGATATGAGCGAGGAGAGCAAGTCTCTCAGCTGCCTGCGAGTGTCGATGTCCAGACCCACAAAGGGGTTGTCCATGACCAGCATGCGGGGCGCGCTGCCCAGGGCTCTTGCCAGCTGGAACTTGCGCAACTCTCCACTGCTCAGCGAGATGATGTACTTGTCGTAGAGGTCATGCAGGTGGAAGAGCCTGATGAGCACCTCGCGCTTCTCACGCATGCTCGCATGCAGGGCTTCCAGTTCCTCTCCCTGCAGACCGTGTCCCACGCTCTCGTCGGCCTTGCTGAAGGCATCCTCCAGCAACCGCCCCACGGTGGGCGTGCTCTCGTCTATGTCGTGCTGGTTCCATCTCTGCTGGTAGTAGTAGGTGGTATCCTGGTCGCCATACGAGTCGCGGAATGCTATGTACTTCATGTTCTCGCTCACCAGTTTCAGTGGACTGGGGCTGAAATCGTAGTGTATGGCGTCTCCCAGCAGCGGGTAATGTCCAGTCAGGATTTCCACCAGGCGGCTCTTGCCAGCCCCGTTGTCTCCAGCAATGGCAATCTGTTCGCCTTCCAGGATTTCCAGGTTCACGGGTTCGGCCATCCTCCACAGGGGATGCCTGGTCACTCCATTGTGTATGTCTATCACTTTCTTCATATTGCGAATGTGGTGTTAAGTGTTTGTTTAGCCAGATGCGCGGTCTCCTGTGCTTACTCCAGGCTCATGTGACTCGGCTTGCGGGCAGGGTGGGAAGTCGTGGTGTTGCCCTTGGGATGCCTGCCAGCGCAGCCCTTCCGATTCCCATGTTCAGCCTTTTCGCCTACCCCTTGCTTACCCGCGAGGAGTTCTTCAGCGCGAAGTCCTTCCAGCTGCTGTATTTCCTTGTGCCCGTGTCGGGTCGTCCCATCTGCAGGTGATGGCAGTAGGCGGCAGCCAGCGCATCGGTGGCGTCCAGGAAGTCGCCCATTTCCTTGGCATCCAGGTGCAGTATCCGCCGCAACATGTCGGCCACCTGCTCCTTGCTCGCGTTGCCGTTGCCTGTGATGGCCATCTTTATCTTGGTGGGCGCATATTCGGTGATGGACACCTGCCTGCTGATGGCAGCGGCGATGGCCACACCTTGTGCGCGTCCCAGTTTGAGCATGCTCTGCACGTTCTTGCCAAAGAATGGAGCCTCGATGGCAAGGCAGTCGGGCAGATATGCCTCGATGATGCCCGACACGCGCTCAAACACATGCCCGAGCTTGGTGTAGGGGTCGCGGGCCTTGCGCAGGTCAATCACCCCTATGGCCAGCACCTCCAGGTTTCTGCCAGCAGTGCGCAGCACGCTATAGCCCATGATATTGGTACCGGGGTCGATGCCCAGTATCACCTGCTCTCCGTCCTGCCTTGCTGTCATTCCACCACCTCCATCAGGGTCGAGAAGCCCACTATCCTGTCGCCAAACACCTTGCGCATCTCGGCCTGCAGTGTCCTGCCCTGGCGCAGGAACCACTTGTGCAGGGTGGCCGAGTCGGCCACGTTGAATTGCAGGCTGAAGCTGTAGCCCTCCTCCTCTCCATGGCTCAGTATGCGTGCCAGCCTGCCCCCGCTCAGTGCGCCATCGGCGTGCACGGCAGGAATCATGTTGTCCCTTATCCATACCAGGAAGCATGCCAGGTCTTCCTCGTGCAGGGCATATGTGGTGTTGTATATCAGCATGTGTCGCGTCCTTTCTCTTGTGTTGAGTATTTGTTCCAAATGAGCCGATGCCTCACCGCGCGCACCTGTGTGGGCGACAGGAACCGGCATCGGGGCACAAAATTACTAAAAAACCTGCACTCGTCCACGGTATGCCAAAGTTAAATTCGTGGCACTTGCGGTGGTGGTACAGAATAATTCTGTAACTTTGCAGCATATAATATATAATGTATCAGCAAAGATATGATGTACGGAATAAAGCAAATTGCGGTGGTTGCCGTGCTGCTGCTTGCAGGCACGGGGGCGTATGCCCAGACTCAGAAGCCCAAGGTGACCACCACCAGCGTGAAGGCTTCCACCACCACCAGAGCCGAGAACTATGCCGAGGTGAGGTTTGACACCTTGCGCCACAACTTTGGCCACTTCAGCAGGAAAGACCCTGTCGTGAGGTGCACCTTTGCCTTCACCAACACAGGCACGGCTCCCCTGATTATCCACCAGGCCTTTGCCACCTGTGGCTGCACTGTGCCCACCTGGCCGCGCAAGCCCATCAAGCCCGGAGAGCGTGGTCTGATAGAGGTCACCTATAATGGTACCGACAAGTTTCCCGGGCACTTCCAGAAGACGGTGACCATACGTTCCAATGCCATCACCGAGGTGGTGCGTCTGACCATCGAGGGCACGATGGACTGAGTGCGGGACACGGCTTGCCCCAGATGAGCAAAGCGCATGGACAGACTCTTGTCTATGCGCTTTGCTCTTTGTTCCGCTGCCCCCATGCTATTTTGACAGCGTGAAGCGTATGGTCAGTCCACCGTGCGGGGTCAGTTCGGCCGATACGTTTCCCCCGTGTGCAGTGACCGAGTTCTTCACGATGGCCAGTCCCAGTCCTGTGCCTCCCAACTTGCGTGAGCGTCCCTTCTCCACACGGTAGAAGCGCTCGAAGAGGTGGGGCAGGTGCTCGGGTGAGACGCCAGCCCCATTGTCGCTCACGGTGAACTCATAGGAGTGCCGGTCGCCCTCCTCCACCTCGATGCCTATGATGCAGAGCTTGGTGGCTCCTGTGGCATAGGCGATGGAGTTGTCCACAAGATTCCTGAAAATGCCGTAAATCAGTGTGGGATTGCCCGTTATGATAGCCTGCCTGGGCATGTTGGTCACCACCTCGATACCCTTGTCCCTCAGTTGCAGGGCAGTGTCGTCGAGCACGTTGGCCACCACCCTTGCCACATCCACCTGCTGCTTCATCTCGGCCAGTTCCACACCCTGCTCCATGCGCTCCTGCGTCTCGTCCAGCTTGGTGAGTGCGGCCATGTCCTGCAGCAGCTTGCACATGCGCTGGCTTTGCGCGTAGCACCTTTCCAGAAAGTGCTGGCGTGTGTCCTGTGGCATGTTGGGGTTCTCGATGATGCTCTCCAGGAATCCCCGTATGCTGGCGGCGGGAGTCTTCAGCTCATGGGCGGCATTCTGTGTGAGCTGCTTCTTGATTCTCAGTTTTTCCTCCTCGGCATGGTGCAGCTTCCAGTAGAGCAGGATGATGGTGTGTGATATGTCGCCCAGCTCATCATCGGGAAGCCGCTTCTCCAGTTCGTGGTCGAGCTCCTCGCCCTGCTCTGCCTTCCTGGCAAACTCGCGCAGGTATCCTATGTGCCTGCTGATGCGCGAGGTGTGGAAGTAGAGTATGAGACCCAGCAGGATGGTGAGCAGGGCGGTGAAGACCAGGTAGGTGTTGTCGGCCTGCAGCGACTTGGTGAGTTCGGCTGAGTAGGGCACGGCCGAGCGTATGAGCAGCGGGCCGAAGCTGGTGGCCGAGTAGAAGTAGGTGCGGTGTGTGGATGCCGACACGCGCTTGATGTCGTAGCCGTTGCCATGCCTCAGTGCCTCGCTCACCTCGTGCCTGTGCAGGTGATTGTCCAGCTGTGCCACATTCTCCTCGCGGCTGTCCATCACCACATGGCCAGTGCTGTCGATGACCGACACGCGCAGCCCCTCGTAGTGATGCTTGGCCACATAGGCCATGAAGGCATGCCGGTCGAGCAGTCCCGCCTCGTGCAGCGAGTGCATCATCTCGTAGTTGTACATCTGCAGGCGGGCATGCAGGATGTCTATCTTGTACTCCTTCTCCCGCCTGTACTGGTAGATGCTGAAGCACAGCGCGAAGAGCACAAAGATGGTGCCCACGCTGAAGAACATGTTCTTCTGGAAACTCTTGGACTTAATCATAGGCTGTGGTCCAAAACAAAATGGAATTGTTACTCTTGTGTCACGGGACTGCCAGCCATGGGCATGCGCAGCCCTCCCGTGCTATCCCTCAAAGGTGTAGCCGAAGCCCACGCGCGTCCTTATGCACTTGCCATAGGGGCCTATCTTCTTGCGCAGGCGGTTGATGTTCACGTCCACCGTGCGGTCGAGCACTATGGCATCCTTGGGCCAGCATCGCTCCAGCATCTCCTCGCGGCTGAATGCCCTGCCCGAGTGCTTCAGCAGCAGGGACAGCATCTCAAACTCCAGTTTGGTCAGTGCCACAGGCTTCCCGTCGATGCTTACCGACTTCGCGTCCCAGTTGAGGCTGAGTCCCTGGTAGGTGCAGATGCTTGGCGTGGCGTGTTCCTCGTCGGTGCGCTTCACGCTTCGCCGCAGCACGGCCTTTATCCTGGCCTTTACCTCGCGCAGGCTCAGCGGCTTCACCATATAGTCGTCGGCACCGATGTTGAGTCCCCTCACCAGGCTGTCCTCCCCCTCAAGGGCCGTGATGAAGATGATGGGCACCTGGCTGGTGGCAGGGTTCTCCTTCATCTTGAGCGCCATCTGGAAGCCCGACATCTCGCCCATCATCACATCGAGCAGTATCAGGTCGTAGCCCTCTGGGTGCATGCCCAGGGCCTCCTCGGCCGAGTTGGCGGTGCTCACCTCGTAGCCTTCGGTCTCCAGGTTGTACTGCAGTATCTCGCACAGGTCCTGCTCGTCATCCACTACCAGTATTCTCATAGTCTTGTGTATGTGTGTTCTTTCGGGGGCAAAGTTAGGCTGTTTTGCCTTTTGGGCAAGTATATTGGTATTACGATGTTGTGACAATTGGGCTCAGGTGGCGCTTCAGTCTCCCTCCACAGCCGTCGTGAGCACATATCCACGGGCGGGATTGCAGATTGTGCTCAGCCTGATGCCCCGCTCCCTGGCCTCGGTGAGGATGTGCGGCAGGGCATCGGTGATGCCCGTCCCGAGCAACTTGAACACCGCCTCCTTGCGTGTCCACAGGCAGGCAAACTCCACCTCGGGGGCTGTGGATTGCCTTATCTGCTCCTGCTCCCTGGCATTCATGGTGCGGGTCACCAGGGCGGGCTTCAGCGGGCGTATGCTCTCGATGTCCAGTCCGCAGGGCTTGTGGGCCAGCAGGCATCCCACAGCCTGGCGGCAGTGGCTCATGCTGAAGTGCAGGTTGGGGCGGTGGGGCAGGAATGGCTTCCCGTGGCTGTTCCACTCAAATGGTGGCCGGGTGTCCTGCTCGCCCTGCAAGGCCAGCGCGTGCGACAGCTCGATGTAGGCCAGTGCGCATTGCAGTTGGCCGGCCTGGTGCCTGTAGGCCAGCGCGCGCTCCCTGCGCCACAGGGGCAGGAGGGCGAGTGCCCTGTGCAGGGCATCACCCTCCAGGTCCTCGATGTGGTCGTTCAGGCAGAGTGTCATGGGCGTGTGTGCGTGTCGTGCAGGTTACATGTACCCCCTCAGCATGGCATTGAAGTACATGGGCTTCAGGAAGTAGCGCTTGAGCCACCAGGCAGTCCTGCGCTCGCGTGACATGTCCTGTATGGAGAAGGGGAAGGTGATTTCGGGTCGCTTCTCGTAGTCAAACTCACACAGCAGCACATGCCCATAGTCGGTCACGATGGGGCAGCAGGCATAGCCATCGTAGTGCTGCGTGGGCTCCTTGCCCTGCATGAGGCACAGCAGGTTGGCCTCGGCGATGGGCAGCTGCATGCGTATGGCCGATGAGGTCTTGCTGGTGGGGATGCCCGCGCAGTCGCCCAGTGCGACGATGTTTGGGAAGCGTGTGTGCACGAGGGTCTCCTTGTCCACCTCCACCCAGCCGCCTGCGGCCAGTTTGCCCTCGGCCCATGAGAGCCCGCTCTGCTTGATGAAGTCGGGCGCCGACTGTGGTGGCACAAACGACAATAGGTCGTAGTCCTCTACCAGCGGGGTCACCACTGGGGTCTCCTGCTCCACCTTCCGTCCGGCCTCGCTGTCCCACACCATCTCCTTGCTGGTCTCGTGCCGCTCCATATACACCCGCTTGGCCTGTGTGTCGATGCCCTTCACGCGGCAGTTCACCTGCAGGCCTATGCCCCGCTCGCTGTAGAGCTGCAGCAGGCGCGGTGTGTAGTAGGGCACGTCGTAGAGGGCTTTCTCGGAACAGAAGTAGTCAATCTGCACCTGCTCGCGCGTGCCTTTCTTGCGTGCCATGTGCTCGGTGAGCATGCATATCTTCTTGGGCGCGCCGCCGCACTTGTGCTTGGTGTAGGTGTCGGTAAACACACCATGCCCGCCCTGGGTGGTAAACTCCTGCATGGCTGTCCAGTACCTCTGTGCGCCCTGGAAGTCGTATATGCTGTGGGCATTGCCCTGGCCCAGGGTCTCGCGCGTGATGCCCTCCACCTGGTCCCAGTCCAACTGGATGCCTGGGCAGAGCACCAGGAAGTCATACTTGAGCCGCTCCCCTCCCGCTGTGCGTGCCTCGCGTGCGATAGGGTCCAGGCTGGTCACGGTGTCCTTCACCCAGCGCACCCCCTGGGGGATGAAGTCCCGCTGGGGCCGCCACACCTCATCGGGCTGGAAGATGCCTGCGGCTATGAAGGTGAAGCCAGGCTGGTAAAACTGGCGGTCGCTGGGGTCAACGAGGGTGATGCAGGGATGCTCGATGCGGCGTGCCAGGCGGGCGGCCATGCTGCAGCCCGCTGCTCCACCGCCAATGATGAGCACGCGCCCCTTCACATCCACCGTCTTCATGAAGTCGTATGCAGCCTTGCCTCCGGCCGACAGTACTGCCACACCAGCAGCACCAGCCGCACTTGCCTTGAGAAAGGAGCGGCGCGAAATCTTGTGCCCCTTGGGGCTTGGGTTGTCCGATATACTCATTATATATATTATATGTACAAGCAAAGTTACGCAAAAATCCGCGTTTCGCCAAGGCAGGCGGGCAGAAATACGTGAGCGGGTGAGGCGCCCTGTGCCTGCCTTGCCCCTGGGTGCGGTCTCCTGTCTTGGCCTTGTCCAGGAGCCAGGGCGCGGGAAGCGTGTATGTGCCGGCTTTCCCTTGCGGCTTGCAAGGCACGGTGGCCAGGGCGGGGAATCGGGGGGGGATAGGGCACTCGCCTCGCTGTCCCCGCAAGGTCATCGGCATGCCCTCAAAAATGCAGCGCACTGCGATCGCCAACGCAGCGCACTGCATTCGCCAACGCGGCGCACTGCATTCGGCAACGCGGCGCACTGCATTCGCCAACGCGGCGCACTGCATTCGCCAACGCATGCGGCTGCATCGCGCGCAGCATGGTACTCAGGGGTAGGGCGGTGCCTGTTGCCTGGGCTCACTTCGGTGGGGCAGATGGGGCGGGGCAGGCTGTTTCTTCAGGCCTGGGTGGCCTGGGACTTCGGGGCATGTGGCCACCAGCGGCTCCCTGGCGTCAGAGCCGCGCAATCCACTGGCGCGCGTACTCGGCCACATACTGGCGCAGTTCGGGAGTCTCTATCACGACCTGGTCGGCCAGTCCCACTATGAAGCGTGTGATGCTGCGGTAATTGCTCACCCTGGTGTCGAGCACCCACTCTTCAGGTGCGGGCGCGGGCGACACGTCCTGCTCGCACAGCGGAAACTCCTCCATGAGCAGGTTGTAGGCCCGCCGCTTCATCCTGATGCGTGCCGGCAGGGTGCTTCCGTCCATGCTCACGGTGCGGAAGGCATCCATGTGCCCCTGCTTGTGCAGGCGGCTGCACAGCCACACCTGCTCCTGCATCTCCACGCTCTGTATGCGGCTGATGCGGAACACCTTGCACATCGCGCTCTCGACCTCGAAGGCCCACACATACTTCTTGTCCTCGCTCAGGGCAAAAGGCTCCACCAGCCTGTCCCTCTGCGTGTTGCTGCTGGGCGAGGAATAGCCCCTCAGGATGGCTCTCCTGCGTTTCTCCATGGCCTCCATCAGATGCTTGGTGTTGCGGTTCTTCTCCATGCGCATCAGTTTCTCCGACACCAGGCTGGTGCCGTAGATGGTGGCCAGCTTCGACTTGAGCTCCTCTCTCAGGCGTGTGTCGGTCTCGATGCTTTCGATGGCGTTGTACAGGGTCATCGCCTCCTCCTGGTTGAAGAAGAGCAGGTCGGAGAGTTGCTTGTGTATGGCCGTGCCAGTGGCCAGGCGCACATGGTGATGGTCGGTGAGCACCACATAGCCAGCCTCGTTGAAGGTGTTGATGTATCGATACACGGTGCGCCTGTCAACATCCAGCCGCTCGGCCAGTTGCGACACCGAGTAGCGGTGGGTGCGCTGCAGCATCAGTGCCAGCATGCGCAGGGCTCTGTCCTGTTTGGGTTGCTCCATGGCGGGGTAGGGGATAAGGGGTTTGCCTGGTAAAATTACTGCTTTTCTGTGGGATGGCCAACCCTCCGCGCCCCAACTTTTATTGTCCCGCATCATGCCACGGGCTTGTGTGAACGGATTCTTTGTCATAAATTTGCACGGAAAATCAAGTAGAAAAGACAATCCTTTGGCAACAACGAATACAAACGGACAGGGCTGTGCCTGTGGCATGGCTCATGCAGAACACTCTGCCGCCCATGACTCTGGCGAGGGGAAGGCATACGACCATGTGCTGAAATACACGGGCGTGTTTGGAGGCGTGCAGGTGCTCAAGATGCTTGCCTCGGTGGTGCGCAACAAGCTTACGGCCGCCTTCCTGGGCGCAAACGGCATGGGGCTCATCTCGGTGTACAACTCTATCACCGAGTTTGTGGTGAGCAGCAGCAACCTGGGTGTGCCGCTCAATGCCACGCGGCACTCCAGCGAGCTGCTCGAGCAGGGCGACTCCGAGCGTGTGAGCCACTTTGTGATGGTGGTGCGCAGCTGGGTCTTGCTCACGGCCTTGCTCTCGGTGGTGCTCTGCTCCTTGCTCTCGCCACTGGTGAGCTACATCCTCTTCGACCGGGAGTTTGGCCACTGGCCCTAGGTGATGACCATGATTCCCGTGGTGGTGTGCTTCCTGGTGGCCGAGGGTGAGTGCGCGGTGCTCAAGGGGCTGCGCAAGGTCAGGCAGGTGGCTGTGGTGGAGACGGTGATAGCCCTGGCCACCCTGCTGCTCACGGTGCCCTTCTATTACCTGCTGGGCATGCGGGGCGTGGTGGTGGGACTCATCTGCAGCGGCCTGGCCTCGGTGGTAGCCCACTTCTGGTTCTCGCTGCGCATCGTTCCCTATCGGGCGCGCCCCTTTGACCTGGAGGTACTGCGCGAGGGACTGCCCATGGTGACCAAGGGCATCCCCTATGTGCTGGCTGGCGTGTCGGGCGCAGCACTTGGCATGGCCATCCCTGCCCTGATACAGATGCAGGGAACCCTGGCCGACGTGGGCTATTACCGCATGGGCTACATGATGATGGTGGGGTATGCCGGCATGGCCTTCATGGCCCTCGAGGCCGACTACTACCCGCGCCTGTCCTCGGCAAATGGCAGCCTGGCACGCTTCAACCGCACCATCAACCAGCAGATTGATGTGTGTGTGCTCATCGTCACTCCCTTCCTGATACCCTTCATCGTGCTGATGCCCTGGATTATCCGCCTGCTCTTCACCGAGGAGTTCCTCGTGGCCGAGGGGATGACGGTGTGCGCAGCCTTCTATGTGTTCCTGCGCGGCATCATGCTCCCAGTCTCTTACTCCTCCCTGGCCAAGGGCGACTCGGTGGTGTACCTGCTTATGGAGGTGGCGAGCAACCTGGTCACCGCCTTGCTCTTCTGGTGGCTCTTTGGCCAGTGGGGCATCCTGGGCACGGGGGCGGCTCTCTCGCTGAGTGCGCTCTTCGATGTGGTCTGTGTGCTGCTGGTGTATGGCAGGATTTACGGATGCAGGGTGGGGGCTGCCACCTGGCGGCTCTGCATCGTGCAGGGCATCATACTGGGTGTGGCTGTGCTGTGCTGCCTGCAGGCCAACCTGTGGGTGCGCTATGTGGCAGGCGCGTGCCTCTTTGGGGGCTCCCTGGCCTACAGCCTGCGGCTGCTGTCGCGCCGCTCGGGCTTCTTCCGGCGGTTTGGCAGGAAGGGCGGGGGCGTGAGCGAGTCCAGTGGGGACACCGCGTCATAGCGGTTGTGGCCTGCCAGCCTGTCCCCACGGGGAAGGCTCAAGGACAAAAGCCCAGTAAGTGCATTGGCTGTAACGTGCGCTTATTGGGCTTTTGCCATATAGATGTAGGCATGGAGCCTTCTTGCCCCGCTATTTTCTGCCCAGGCATATCAGGCGGAAGTCGCAGCGGTCGCAGGTGCGCTGGTCGCTGCATTGGGTAAAGGGCAAGGCAGGTGAGAAGATTTCGGCCACACGCTCCCTCAGCCCCGCGATGAACTCCTCGGCTACCTGCTCTCCAAAGTCATCGATCTCCAGAGAGCCAATGCGCAGGGTGGGATTGTAGTCCCGCTGGCTGGCCTTCCCGGGATAGAAGAGCACGGGCTTTATCCTGCTTCCCGGCATGCCTTGCCGCATCTGTGCATAGGCATACAGGAAGGTCTGCAGGTAGTAGCCCTCGTGCGCGTCGCTCAAGCCTGTCACCTGCTCCATGCTGCGCACCTCGGGCACATGGTTGCCCGTCTTGTAGTCCACCACCCTCACGCAGCCCTCCACCTCGTCGAGCCTGTCGATGCGTCCGCCCGTCTCGATGGTCAGCGGTTCTGCCCCCTCGGGCTGGATGGTCATGGTGAACTTGCGCTCCACCTCGGTGCCTATGAGGCGCAGGGGGGCATGGCTCGCGTCGTAGCGCAGCAGGTGCTCCAGGTACTGCAGGATGACGCTGCGGTAGATGATGAGTTCGCCTGTGTATTCGTTGTGGGGCCGCTCACCACGGCAGGCCATCTCGCGGATGCGCTCGCCCAGGTGCCATTTGTCGTCGCTGGGATGGAACACATGCACGTCAAACACGATGTCGAGCAAGGGCTCCACCTGGCTTGCCCGCTGCCTGAGGAGCTCGTTGAGCACATTGGCTCCCAGCGTGCGTGTCCCGTTGCGCTGTGCCGTGAGCTCATACAGAATCTGTGCCGTGTCGTGGAAGATGTCGCCAAGGTCGGCTGGCTGGAGTCCCTCCTCGGGGTCTCTCTCGGGCTGCAGCCCAGCCACATGCTGCAGGTAGAACTTCATGGGGCATGCCATGTAGATGTTGATGGCCGAGGGACTCAGGGTCACATGGCGGCCATCGGGCAGCGACTGGTCGTACTTGTGCCGCATGGCCTCCAGTATGTGTCTGTCCTTGGGCACGCACAGGGGGCGTGCCGTGCCTGTCTGTGGCGCGCTGCGCAGCCACAGGGAGCGTATGGGGATGCGGGTCTCGGCCAGCATCTGGCGCAGGAAGCGCGACATCTCGTGGCGTGTGTTGCCTGTGCTGTTGGTGTTGTACACGCAGGTCAGGTGCTCGGTGCGCTGTATGAGGCGGTAGAAGTAGTAGGCATACACGGCATTGCGATGGCGGGGAGTCGTGAGGCCGAAAGCCTCGCGTATGTCGGCCGGTATCATGGTGTCCGACTGCGTGGCGCGTGGCAGCATTCCCTCCTCCACCGAGAGCATGAGCAGGTGCGAGAAGTCCAGGCAGCGGGTCTCGAGCACGCCCATGACCTGCAGGCCCAGGGCAGGTTCGCCATGGAAGGGGATGCTGGTCTGCACGAGCACGCCACGCAGGAGGCGGCGCATGGTGCCTGGCAGCACATCGAGCGCGTCCTGGGGCAACTGTGCCAGGCGGATGAACTGCTGCAGGATGCGGTGGGCCTGGAAGATGGCTTCCATGTAGAGCATGTCATAGGCAGTGGGGGCGGAGAGCCCTGCGAAGTGGGTGCCCACGCGCTGCACCATGCGGTCCATCCACAGGAGCAGGGTGGTGGAGTCCTCTCCCTGCCAGGCACTGGCCCACTCCGACTCGTCGCCCAGCATGGGAGCGTAGGCATGCCGCCTGACTGCCTGCATGAAGGGGTAGCGGAAGGTGTGCCTCTGCAGGTCGTAGCCATCGGTCTGCAGACTGGCCAGAGCCAGGAGCAGGCTGTAAACCGGGGTGTCGGCCAGCGGGAAGCCCATGGTCACGTTGACCTCGTCCACCATGCCGGGCAGCGCATGCAGCACGGGATGCAGGAGCGACTCGTTGCAGAGCACCACCGCATTGCGGTTGGGGGTCTTGTCCTGTGGTTGGCCGAGCCACTGCCGTGTGTAGCGGGCGGCGGCATTGTCGGTGGTGCAGGAGATGAACGTCACATCGCGCAGGTGCTTCAGGTTGCTGTACTCGTCGCGCCCCAGTGCACAGGGGAAGTCAAGCAGGTTCTGGCGCATGAAGGTGCCTGCCTCGTTGGCCTCGTCGTCCACATACAGGGTGTCGTAGTCCCAGTAGAACAGCCCCTTGCCGCTGCGCTGGATTTCCTGCATGAGTGCATGCTCCACATCGTTGAGCACATTGAACCCCACAAAGGCCACCGCCTTGCGCTCGCCCAGATAAGCGTCGAGCAGGGCAGGCGAGGCTTTCAGCTCGCTCACCACATGGCGGTAGAGCGCGCCAGGGTAGAGCGCGCCCCTGGCCTCCAGGGTGTGGCGCAGGGCCTGGTAGAGCTCGTGCATGTGGCTCCACACATGCAGGAAGCGTTCCTTGATGGCTGTGTTGCCCTCGACCGAGAAGTTGCTGAAGAAGCGTCTGAGGGCGGCCTCCTGCTCCTCGGTGAGGAAGTCGATGCCCTCCAGGCAGTGCTGGTCATACACGTTGGCGAGCACCAGGCGTGCATCGGCCATGTGCTTGTCGATGTCGTCGAAGTCCGACAGGATGACCTCGCCCCAGCCCCACAGCTGGTCGAGGCTCTGTGCCTGTTCCTCGGGGATAATCTGCTGCATCAGGCGCAGCAGGGTGCATATGGTCTCGATGGAGTCGGCCTGTGCCAGGGGAGTGAATGCCTGGAACAGCTTGTCCATGCTGGTGTACTCGGGTTCCCACAGGGGATATTGCCCCGTCCTCACCAGTTCCTGGGTGAGGAACAGGCTGGCACGCTTGCCAGGGAACACTACTGTCACGTCCTGCAGGTTGCAGCCAAACCGGCTGGTGAGGTCGCGTGCCACTGCGCTCAGAAATGTATTCATGTGGATGTCCTGTGTGTTAAGTGTATGCTGGGGGCTGGGCTTTCCTATATCGCGCTATCCTCCAGGTGGATGCTCTGCTGCGGGTCGCTGTTGTCGAGGAAGACTCTGTCGGTATGTCCGCTATACACATACCACAGCCAGCCTCTCACCTCGGTGTGGGGATACATGGCGCTGACAAACTGCATGTACTCGCGCACCTGTTGCCCGTATTCCCTCTTCGGCTTGCCAAACTTGTAGTCTATCACGGTGATGACTCCAGGCTCCACCACCACGCGGTCGGGTCTCCTCACCATGGCTTGCCCTGTCGCGGGATTGCGGGTGATGATGCCGCACTCGCGCAGGAAGCGTTTGCCAGGGGCAAACCATTGTGCCACGGTGGGGTTGAGCAGTCCGTGCTCAATGGCCAGGCGTGCCTTCTGCCACTCGGCCGACTGGCTGGCAAGTCCGTCGGCTTCCATGCGGTCAAGCACCGCCGGCGCCTCCTGGGCATTGCCTATCTGGCTCAGGGCGTAGTGCATCAGTTTGCCTGTCTCGATGTAGGAGTCGGCCTGCCTCTCCTCCTCGGCCTCCTCGGCCAGGCTGTGCATGAACAGGCGCGACTGCTCGCTCTGCATGAAGTGCATCGTGGGAGGCTGGGTGGTCATGCCTGTGTCCACCGCGTTGCTTTCATCGCAGGGCATGTTCATCCTCCTGGCAAGCTTTTCCTTCTCGTCCTCCTCGCCGCTTGCCTGCCTGTCGTGGCTTGCTGCGCCGCACAGCGTGCCTTGCTCATAGCGCAGCTCATCCTCCTCCTCGCTCATCTCCAGCGTGCTGCCTATGAGGTCGCCCACGCATGAGAGTTTCCCGCCGGCCGAGGTCATGCCCCATATCATCAGATTGCAGCGGGCGCGGGTGAAGGCCACATATATCATGTTGAGGGTATCCACGCGCCGCTGGAGCATCTCCTCCTGGTAGTCGGGGGCAAACACGCTGTTCTCCATCTGCGGGGAGAGCCGTATGGGCAGGGAGCCCAACTGGTCAAAGGGGGGCTCATCGGTGCTGCACCAGAGCAGGCTGTCGAGCAGCGGGTCGATGCCCAGGTTCCAGTCCATATAGGGCAGAAGCACGGTGTGGTACTCCAAGCCCTTGGACTTGTGGATGGTGAGGATGCGTATGCCGCCCGTCTCGCAGCCAGGGATGGGGCGCGTGGACAGGTTGTCGGTCCATGCCTGCAGGAACTGGTGGATATCCTGGGGATTGTCGCGCAGGTAACTCTGCAGTTCGTCCATGAAGGCAAGCATGTAGGCATCCTGCCCCTTGATGCGCTCCAGGCCGAGCGCATGATAGAGCCGCTCGGCAAGGAGCATGAGTGGCAGGCGTGCCATCTTGTCGCGCAGCGAGGTGAGCGCATCGGGCAGCACATCCTGCGGCGACTGCTCCATCACCTGGTGCAATGGGATTTCCCGTCCCAGCACGTCCTGCTGGTAATGGTACATCAGGTAGCGAAGCACCACGGGGTCGGACTTTCCGATGCCGTCGGCCGTGAGCTGCATGGCTGCGACAAGCATCTGCACCGATACGGATGCCTGTAGCAGGAAAGCCTCGTCGCTTACCAGCGAGATGTCGGGGGCAAGGTCATGGAAGAGGGTCAAGAGCTGTGAGGCTGTGCGGTTGCGGCGCACCAGGATGGCCATGTCCTGCTCGTGCACACCCTGTGACTTGAGTTGGCGTATGGCTTGTGCCATCTCCATGACTGTGCGCTCGTCATAGTCCTGGGGGCGGCTGCGTCCCTGGCGCTTGTACAGGCACACACTGGTGTAGCCCTGTGCGCCATCGGGATGGGCGCACCTTTGCTTCACATCCTGGTAGATGTCGGCCAGGCGGAAGCGCGCCTCCTGGCACTGGCTGTCCAGCAGCGAGGCGGCCTTGGGGAAGAATGCGTTATTGAAGCCAACCACCTGGGGCAGGCTGCGCCAGTTGTCGCAGAGCGTAATCTGCTGCGGCATCAGGCTGCGAAGCTCATCGTGTGCACCCTGCAGGATTTCCCAGTCACCGCCACGCCAGCGGTATATGCTCTGCTTCACATCACCCACCATCAGGCTGTGTCCGCCGGTGGAGAGGTTCTCGAGCAGCAGACTGCGGAAGTTGTTCCACTGGAGGCGGCTCGTGTCCTGGAACTCGTCAATCATCACATGGCGGAACTGAACGCCGGCGCGCTCCAGCACAAATGGCGCGTCGCTGCCCTCCACCATGCGGCTTAGCAGGGCTGCGGTGCGGCTCAGCAGGAATTGTCCCGCCTCGGCAGATATTTCTGTGGCCTCCTCCTCGATGGTGCCCAGCAGGCGCAGGGGGGGAAGGTAATGCAGGGACAGCCGTATGCTGGCCAGCAGGCGCAGGGCTTCGGCGTAGTGCTTGCAGAAGTTCCCCAGCCGTGTGGCGGTATCGGTGGCCTCGGCCATGAGGCTGCGGTCCTTGCGGTCGGCAGCTTTGAGAAGTTTCTCTGGAGCCTGCACCGCATCGGTGATGCGCGTGGCGGGGAGCTTGTAAGCGATGCCGCGCCCTTCATCAGTGCCCATCTTGCTTGCCTTGAGCAGAAATGGCTCAAAGGTGTTGTGCCCGTAGCTGATGCGGTCGAAGTCCACGTCCTGCTGGCCGATGTGTGCCAGCAGGGCCTGGGCTTCCTGGCGTATTGTCTCTTCTTGCTCAGTCTTCAGCTTGCGGAGTGTGTGCTTGAAGGCTGTGGCTTGCTCTTGCTCCTCCTCGCTTGTGCGGCTCTCGTCCTTCTTGCGGCTCTGGAAGTCCTCCTCGTAGATGCACCGCCCCAGGGAATTCATGCTGCCACGGATGTCCCAGCGGTCGCTGCTCTCGATTTGCTCACGCACATAGTCGAGCACCCACTGGCGCACGGCAGGGCGTTCTGCCAGGTGTTCCATGACGCGGTCAACGGCACGCGACACCACCTGGTTGCTGTTCAGTTCCACGCGCAGCCCCGATGTGAGCCCCAGTTCGCGAGCCAGGGTGCGCAGTATGCTCTGGAAGAAGGAGTCGATGGTCTCTACCCTGAAGTGACTGTAGTCGTGCAGGATGGCGCTGAGTGCAGTCCTGGCACGCTGGCGCAGGACGGGCGGGGGCAGGGTGACTCCTTGCTTGTCCAGGCACTCGCTCACCTTGCGCAGCATGCCCTGGCTGCCTTTCAGGTCGTTGGCGATGATGTAGAGTGAGGACAGGATGCGGTCTTTCATCTCGGCGGTCGCCTTGTTGGTGAAGGTGACAGCCAGGATATGCTCGGCCTCATGGCTTGTGGGGGTGGCGAGCAATAGTGCCACATACTCGGCCGTGAGGGTGAAGGTCTTGCCCGAGCCTGCCGAGGCACGGTAGATGGTAAGCGGTGATGTCATATGATACAAAGGTAAGTATTATCTGCCTAAAAAAGGTGCGGGCGGGCGGACAATTTTGTCCTCCCGCCCGCTTGTCTCGCTTTTCTGCTTTCCGCAGACGTATATCCCTCGCGAGTCGCCGGCTTTGCCTATGGCCGCTTGTCTCGCTTTTCTGCTTTCCGCAGCCTTGCGGATGTCAGTGTGTGTGGTGCGCCGCTACTTGGCGCTGTGCTTCCTGGCCTGGCGAAGTGCCTTCTTGATGGGACGTGCCTCCACACCCTCAAAGGTCATCTTGACAGGAGCGATGGTGCCGTCTTCCTGGAACACGAGGCGGTCGATGCAGGTCTCTCGGTAGTTGCCGTCGGTCTGGTCGAGTGGACGACGGTGATACACGATGTAATACTCGTCCTTGCCTGGCACCTGGAGCACGGAATGGTGGCCCGCGCCACGTGCCACGCTGTCGTCCTTCTGCAGTATCTTGCCCTTGCGCTCAAAGGGGCCAAAGGGGGTGTCGGCTATGGCATAGGCCACGCAGTAGTCGGGCCCTGTCCAGCCACCTTCGCTCCACATGAAATAGTACTTGCCGTTGCGCTTGAGCATGAAGGGGCCTTCCACATAGCTCTCGCTGGGAGTCACCTCGTGGAACAGCTGGCCATCGGGCCAGGGAAGGATGGACAGCAGGTCGGGACTGAGGCGGCACATGTTGCAGTGCCTCCAGCCGCCATAGTACATGTAGTACTGTCCGTCATCGTCACGAAACACAAACTGGTCAATGGGCTGTGCGCCATTCACTATCTCGTTGATGAGTGGCTTGCCCAGGGCATCCACATAGGGACCCTCGGGCTTGTCGGCCACAGCCACGCCTATGCCGCCCACCTCGCCCTCGTGCACATCATTGGCGCCGAAGAAGAGGTAGTATTTGTCGTTGGCCTCAATGATGGCCGGTGCCCACAGGGCGCGGCGAAGCCAGCTCACGTTCTTCTGTTCGAGTACCCGCTCATGCTTGGTCCAGTTCACCAGGTCGGTGCTGGAGAAGGCGTCGAAGTAGAGTTGCTCGTCAAAGGGGGCACTGTAGGTGGGGAACACCCAGTACTTGCCACCCATGACGGCAGCCTCTGGGTCGGCATACATGCCATGGAAGATGGGGTTTCCGCTGCGCTTCTTGCTCTTGGCGCACGCGGGCGCTGCCACCAGCAGAAGAGCTGCGAGGGCGATGGATACAACCTTTCTCATTATTCTCTTATGTTTTACGTTTGGGACAATGCCCGCCTGTCGGGCATCGTCAGTTCTTGAACGAGTGAATGGGAGCGGGGATGCGGCCAGTGCGGCTGACGAATGCCGCGCAGCTGAAGCCGTTGACGGGCATGATGGGCGCATAGCCGAGCAGGCCACCGAACTCTACCGTCTCACCCACGCTCTTGCCTATCACGGGGATGATGCGCACGGCTGTGGTCTTCTGGTTGACCATGCCAATGGCAGCCTCGTCGGCAATGATGCCGCTGATGGTGGTGGCTGGGGTGTCGCCAGGGATGGCTATCATGTCCAGGCCCACCGAGCAGACACAGGTCATGGCCTCCAGCTTCTCCAGTGTGAGAGCACCTGCCTGCACGGCATCTATCATGCCCTGGTCCTCGCTGACAGGGATAAACGCGCCGCTCAGACCGCCCACATAGCTGCTGGCCATCACGCCGCCCTTCTTCACCTGGTCGTTCAGCAGTGCCAGGGCAGCCGTTGTGCCGGGAGCGCCTGCGTGCTCCAGACCTATCTCGCACAGGATGTCGGCCACCGAGTCGCCCACTGCGGGAGTGGGGGCAAGGCTCAGGTCGATGATGCCAAAGGGAATGCCCAGGCGGCGAGATGCCTCTTGTGCCACATACTGTCCCACGCGGGTAATCTTGAACGCTGTCCTCTTGATGGTCTCGCAGAGCACCTCAAAGCTGGCTCCGCGTATGCCTTTCAGCACATGGTGCACCACTCCGGGGCCGCTCACGCCCACATTGATGATGGCATCGGCCTCGCTCACCCCGTGGAAGGCACCAGCCATGAAGGGGTTGTCATCGGGCGCATTGCACAGTACCACCAGTTTGCCACAGCCCAGGGAGTCGTTTTCCTTGGTTGCCTCGGCAGTCTGCAGGATTACCTCTCCCATCAGTCTCACGGCATCCATGTTGATTCCTGTCTTGGTGCTGCCCACATTCACGCTGCTGCAGATGCGCTCGGTGGTGGCCATTGCCTGTGGTATGGAGCGGATGAGAAGTTCATCGGAGCGTGTCATGCCCTTGCTCACCACAGCGCTGTATCCGCCCAGGAAGTTCACCCCAACCTCCTTGGCAGCCTTGTCCAGGGTCTGTGCAATGCGCACATAGTCCTCTGGCGTGTGGCAGCATGCGCCTCCCACCAGGCTGATGGGTGTGATGGACACGCGCTTGTTGACGATGGGGATGCCTATCTCCCGGCTGATGTCCTCGCCTGTGGATACCAGGTCCTTGGCCAGGGTTGTTATCTTTTCGTATATCTTGCGGCAGCATGCGTCCAGGTCTTTGTCGGCGCACTCCAGCAAGTTGATGCCCATGGTGATGGTGCGGACATCCAGTGTCTCCTCCTCCACCATCTTGTTGGTTTCGAGTACCTCGTTGATGCTAATCATAGTGTTGTGTATATCGTTGTGGTGTAAAGTGTGACGGAATGGTGTGTCAGATGCGGTGCATCTTCTCAAAGATGGCTTCCTTCTGGCACTTTATCTGCACACCCAGTTCGGCGCCCACCTGCTCCAGGTCGTTGGCAACGGTGGTGAAGTCCTTGGTGCATGCGGCTGTGTCGGCAATCATCATCATGTTGAAGTAGCCCTGGACAATGGTCTGTGTGATGTCGAGGATGTTAATCTTGCTCTCTGCCAGATAGGTGCAAACTCGTGCGATGATGCCTGTGGTGTCCTTGCCAACCACGGTGATGATAATCTTTTCCATATTGTTCCTTTTTATGTGTTGTATTCTTGTTGTTGTGCTGGCCCTTACTGTTTGCCGTGCAGGCCCCTTCTGTTTGTCGTTCCAACCCTTACTGTTTATTGTGCAGGCCCTTATCGTTGTTCCAAGGAGAGCACCTTGTCCAGGGCGAGAGGCACGTCCAGGGTTCCTCCCATCCATACTGTGAAGGGCTCCTCACACCTCAGTTTGTGCCACCCGGTGATGTTACCCTGGGTGTCGAAGCCCGCTGCGATGGGGCCTTCCAGGATGTGCGAGTCCGCAGTCCGCAGTCTGTGATAAGCCTTGTAGTTCACTTTCTTGTTCCTTCCTGGCTCTCTCACCGGTCAGTGCCTGACCTTGCGCAGGGGAGTCATGCTGCGCCTGGGCGTGCTGGGTTGGCTCTCCCTCTCTTTCTGCACCTGTATGGTGGCGGCATGAGGATGTGCGTCGCGCAGCTGGGCAGGGGTGAGCCTCTCCTTGGATGACTCTCCTTGAGTGCCTCTGGGGGTGACTGGCACAAGTGTGGGAGCGCCCTTGCTGGCCTCCGACGAGTCGGCGCTTGCCTCGGCGGGGGCTGGCTCTGCAGGGGGCGCAACAGGTTTCTTATGCATCCTGATGAGCGATATGTCCCTGAGCAGCAGGGCTTCTGCCATGCTCCTCCCTTGCTCCACACTCGTGGTTTGCTCGTGCGTTGACATGAAGACCATTGCGGTCACCGATGTGGGCTTTATGCTGTCAAGCGGTGGAGCGGGGATGTAGGAAAGTTCCGTTTCCCTGTCGCCATAGATGCGTGAGGTCGTGCTCACCACGGTGTCGTTCTCGTAGCGGATGATCATCTGCACATACACATCGGGCAAGTTGCTCTGCGCCACCTTTTGGCTGTAGCAGTGCCAGATAAATGAGTCGCCGGCATGCGTTGCGGTGTCGGCCTGCCAGGTGTGCACAAGCAGGTTGTGCAGGATGTCGGGTGTCAAGGTCGCGTGCTGCATGCCAGCCCACACGTTTGCTGTGTCGCCCTGGGCTGTCAGGTGGGCATATTTGCCACTTGCGTCCTGGTCGCCTGTTCCGGCTGCCGCGTCCCCTCCCAGAGCCTCAATCCTGCTGCACACATGCGCGCAGATGACGGCCATCTGCTCCGAGTTGGCACTGTAGTAAACCATTGAGGAGTCGAAGACCGCTTCCTCGATGTGGTGTTTCCTGAGTGCGGCACGGATATAGATGTACCTCAGTTCCTCCATGCTTCGCCCCCCGCTGTTGGCCTCGGCCATTCCCTGAGCCAGGTGGTAGTCAACCAGCAGGTCCTCCATCTGTGTGGGGGAGAGTATCCCCTCGGGTCTCTTGGGCTTGCACGAGACGAGCGCGAGCAGCATGATTGCTGTCGGCAGCATCAAGCGTAGTATCTGGCAGGCAGCCTTTGTCATGACTGGAGCACCTTGCGGTAGAATATCAGCAGAGCCACCACACCACAGGATATGCAGGCATCGGCCAGGTTGAATATGGGGCTGAAGAAGATGAAGTGGTTGCCTCCAATCCATGGAAGCCATCCTGGCCAGTCCCACTCCACCAGTGGGAAGTAGAACATATCCACCACGCGCCCCATCATCATGCAGTCGTAGCCGGTGCCCCAGGGGACGAACTCGGCCACCATGGGCGCGGGCGGGTTGTTGAACACCATGCCGTAGAAGAGGCAGTCAATGATATTGCCAGCCGCCCCAGCGGTAATCAGTACCAGGCAGAGCAGCAGTCCCCAGGACACTCCCTTGCGTATGTTGTGGACGATGACCCAGATGAGTGCGGCTACAGCCACGATGCGAAACGAGGTGAGGAAGTACTTGTTGAGAAACTCCGCCCCGAAAGCCATGCCACGGTTCTCGGTGAAGAGTATCTGGAACCAGTCTGTCACATGGATGCTCTGGTGCAGGTACATGTGCGTCTTCACCGCCACCTTGATAACCTGGTCGGCCATCAGGATGAGAATGGACAGCAGTACCGATGCCATCGCCTGCTTGCTCTTTCTTGTAATGTTCACTTTGTTGGGTGTTCTATACCATATATATATTATGCGTGCGCGTGCGTGCGCGCAATGTCACCATTGTCCGGCGCCGCTCAATGGCGTTTCTTGTCCCTCGCGTTCTTGGCCTCAATGGACAGCGTGGCATGCGGCACTGCCCGCAGACGCTCCTTGGGAATCAGCTTCCCGGTCTCGCGGCAGATGCCGTATGTCTTGTTGTCAATGCGTACAAGTGCGGCTTCCAGGCCTTGGATATATTTCTGTGAGCGTGCGGCCATGCTTATCAGTGCTTCCTTGCTCTGCGTCTCGCTGCCTTCCTCAAGCACGTGGTAGGTGGGCATTGTGTCGTCCACCCCGTTGTTGTTGCGGTTGCTCAGCTGGTCGATGAGCACATCATAGTCGTGCTTGGCCACCTTTAGCTTTTCCAGAATAATCGCTCTGAACTCCTCGAGTTCCTCGTCGGAATACCTGAGTTTCTCTTCCATACCCTTACAGTTTGCGTTGTTGTACTTGTTTTTTGATGCCGTCCCGGCGGGGGTGCCTTACACCTTGCGCACGGTGAGCTCTGTTCCCTCGGCGCGCACGCTGTCGGCCAGCACCTGCTGTGCGATGTACTGCTTGAACTGCTCCAGGCACTTCTCGTTCTCGTCCGATGCCGGTACGGTCACATGTATGCGGTCGGTAATCTCGAATCCACTCTCCTTGCGCAGGGTCTGTATGCTGCGCACCAGTTCGCGGGCCATGCCTTCCAGTCTCAGTGACTCCGAGATTTCCAGGTCGAGAGCCACCGTCAGCGTTCCCTCGTTGGCCACGCTCCATCCCGGGATGTCCTGGCTGAAGATTTCCACGTCGGCCAGTTCCACCGTGGCCGTATCACCATTGGCGAGTGTCAGCGCGATGCTTCCCTCGTGCTCCAGCTGGCTTATCTGCTGCTGCGACATGGCCTGCACGGCAGCGTTCACGCTCTTCATCTGTGCGCCGAACTTCTTGCCCATGACCCTGAAGTTGCACTTCACCTGCTTGGTGAGTACGCCCTCGGCCTCCACGAACTCCATCTCCTTGACGTTCACCTCGTCCAGGATGAGTTGCCTCATGGCCTCAATGCGTTCCTTCTGCAGGGTGTCGGTGGCAGGGATGGCCACTTTCTGCAGCGGCTGCTTTACCACTATCTGCTCCTTCTTGCGCAGGCTGAGTATCATCGAGGTCAGTTGCTGTGCCAGTCTCATGCGCTCTTCCTGCTCCGCGTCGATGTATGCCTCGTTGGCTTGTGGGAATGCGCACAGGTGCACGCTTGCCACCTGCCCCTTGTTCTCCTTGCGTCCTGTGGCACTGGTGAGGTCTCTCCACAGGCGGTCGGCATAGAATGGCGCGATGGGCGACATCAGCTTCGCGATGGTCTCCAGGCAGGTGTACAGAGTCTGGTAGGCACTCAGCTTGTCCTTGCTCATGGCACTGCCCCAGAAACGCTTCTTGCTCAGGCGCACAAACCAGTTGCTCACCTGGTCAACGGTGAATGCCTGTATGAGTCGTCCGGCCCTGGTGGGCTCGTACTCCTCGTAGCATTGCTTCACGTCCTTGATGAGCGAGTTGAGGCAAGAGAGCAGCCAGCGGTCCATCTCGGGACGCTCGTTCACGGGAATATCCTCCTCCTCGTAGTTCCAGCCGTCCACATTTGCGTACATGGCCAGGAAACTGTAGGTCTGTGCCAACTTGCCGAAGAAGGTGCGTGTCACCTCCTTCACACCCTCCTCGTCAAACTTCAGGTTGTCCCAGGGCGCGCTGTTCGTTATCATGTACCAGCGCAGAGGGTCGGCGCCGTATTGCTCGATGGCTCCAAAGGGATCCACGGCATTTCCCAGCCTCTTGGACATCTTCATGCCGTTCTTGTCCAGCACCAGGCCGTTGCTTATCACGGTGCGGTAGGCCACGCTGTCGAATATCATGGTGGCCAGGGCGTGCAGCGTGTAGAACCAGCCGCGTGTCTGGTCCACTCCCTCGGCTATGAAGTCGGCCGGGAAGGCCAGGCCCTTGTCGATGGCCTCGCGGTGCTCAAAGGGGTAGTGCACCTGTGCGTAGGGCATGGCGCCGCTGTCAAACCACACATCTATCAAGTCCGTCTCCCTGGTCAGCACGCTTCCGCTCTTGCCCACCAGCTTGATGTCATCCACCATGGGGCGGTGCAGGTCGATGCGGTCATAGTTGTCCTGGCTCATGTCACCAGGCACGAATCCCTTTTCCTTCAGCGGATTGCTGGCCATGATGCCCGCAGCCACGCTCTTCTCAATCTCCTGGTACAGTTCCTCCAGCGAGCCGATGCACACCTCCTCGCGTGTGTCACGGTTGCGCCAGATGGGCAGCGGTGTGCCCCAGTAGCGGCTGCGTGACAGGTTCCAGTCGTTGAGGTTCTCCAGCCACTTGCCAAAGCGTCCTGTGCCGGTGCTCTCTGGCTTCCAGTGGATGGTGTTGTTCAGTTCCATCATGCGCTCCCTGGCCTTTGACGCGCGGATAAACCAACTGTCCAGGGGATAGTACAGGATGGGCTTGTCGGTGCGCCAGCAGTGGGGATAGTTGTGCACATGCTTCTCGATGCGGAAGGCTGTGCCCTGCTCCTTCATCTCGATGGCCATCACCACGTTGAGGTCCATGTCCTTGGCCGCAGCCTTCTCGTCGTACTTGCCGTTCTGGTTGTACTTGGGGTCGTATGCGTTCTTCACATAGTTGCCGCTGTGCTTCCAGTAGCCCTCGCACACGCACTTCTCCACAAAGTCGGGACGCATGTCCTCGCGCACGAAGTACTTTCCCTGGAAGTCCACCATGGGCCTGGTGTCGCCCGCCTTGTCTATCACAAACAGGCTGGGGATGCCAGCGTCGCGTGCCACCTTGGCATCATCGGCGCCAAAGGTGGGCGCGATGTGCACGATACCCGTACCGTCCTCGGTGGTCACATAGTCGCCCGGGATGATGCGGAAAGCCTCTGCCGTGCGGTCCACCACCTGGTCGTCCACCAGGTCGCAGGGCTTCACCCAGGGCATCAGCTGCTCGTAGTGCAGTCCCACCAGGTCGGTTCCCATGCCCTTCCACAGGATGGCGGGAGCCGTCTCGGAGCCGTCCTCGTCCTTTGTGGCGGGGAAGTGTGCCGCCAGCCTTGGGGCCGCCAGGATATATACTGCCTCCTCGCCGCTGTAGGGATTCTTGCCCTTGACAGCCACATATTCTATCTTGGGCCCCACACACAGGGCGGTGTTGGAGGGCAGAGTCCAGGGTGTGGTGGTCCATGCCAGCGCATACACCGTGTTTCCCTGCGCGTCAAAGGGCACCTTGTCCAGCACCTTGAACTGTGCTGTCACCGTGGTGTCCTTCACATCACGGTAGCATCCGGGCTGGTTCAGCTCGTGGCTCGACAGGCCTGTGCCTGCCGCCGGGCTGTAGGGCTGTATGGTGTAGCCCTTGTAGAGCATGCCCTTCTGGTAGAGCTGCTTCAGCAGCCACCAGAGCGTCTCGATGTACTTGTTGTCATAGGTGATGTAGGGATGCTCCATGTCCACCCAGTAGCCCATGCGCTCGCTCAGGTCAGTCCATTCGCCTGTGTATTTCATCACGTTCTGCCGGCAACGCCTGTTG
This sequence comes from Prevotellaceae bacterium, assembly GCA_050873805.1. Taxonomy (GTDB): domain Bacteria; phylum Bacteroidota; class Bacteroidia; order Bacteroidales; family Bacteroidaceae; genus Physcousia. Next base: position 30,165 of record JBNMJN010000020.1, read on the forward strand.
TAGTCCTCGATGCTGATGGTGCGCCCGATATCCTCTTTGGTGATGCCGAGCTCCTTCTCCACACCGAGTTCCACGGGCAGTCCGTGTGTGTCCCATCCCGCCTTGCGATACACCTGCTTGCCGTTCATCGTCTGGTAGCGGCAGAAGGTGTCCTTGAGGCTGCGTGCCAGCACATGGTGAATGCCAGGGTGGCCGTTTGCTGATGGGGGGCCTTCGAAGAAGACAAACTGTGGGCAGCCTTCTCTCTCCTCTATGCTCTTGTGGAAGAGGTCCTCCTCCTCCCATTCCTTCAGCATCTGCCGGCCCACCTCGGGGAGGTTCAGACCGTTTCGCTCGGTGAAATTCTTCTTCATGATGTATCTTAGTCTTTCCTTTTGGGTACTTGGGTTATCGTATTCTTGTCAATGCTCAATAGCTCTCCTTCTCGGTGGGGAAACTGCCCTGGCGCACGTCATCGGCATAGTGAGCGACGGCCTCGGTTATCTCCTTGCCCAGTTGGGCATACTGCCTCAGGAACTTGGGGCGGAAGCCCTCGTTCATCCCCAGCATGTCTGGCAGCACCAGCACTTGCCCGTCGGCAGGGCCTGCCCCGATGCCTATGACGGGGATGGTGAGCTCTGCGCACACCTGCGCAGTCAGCTTTGCGGGAATCTTCTCCAGCACGATGGCAAAGCAGCCAGCCTCCTGCAGAGCCTTGGCATCGCGCATGAGCTGCTGTGCCTCGGCATCCTCCTTGGCGCGCAGGCCAAATCCTCCAAACACATGCACGCTCTGCGGTGTCAGTCCCAGGTGCCCGCACACGGGTATGCCAGCCTGCACCAGAGCCTTCACTGTGTGGGCCACGGGCTCTCCGCCCTCCAGCTTCACGGCATCCACACCGCTCTCGGCCATGATGCGCACGGCGGCTCTCAGCGCGTCCTGGGTGCACACCTGGTAGGTGCCAAAGGGCATGTCGCATATCACCAGGGCATGCTTGGCGGCCCTGGCCACGCTTCTCGCGTGGTAAATCATCTGGTCAAGTGTGATGGGCAGGGTAGTGTCGTTGCCCGCCATCACGTTGCTCGCGCTGTCGCCTATCAGGATGGCATCGATGCCAGCCTGGTCCACCAGGGTGCCCATGGTGTAGTCGTATGCGGTGAGCATGCTGATGCGCTGCCCCTGCCTTTTCATTTCCGTGAGCATCGTGGTGGTCACTTTGCGCGCGTTCTCTGAGATGTAGTTTGCCATTTTCTCGTTTCCTCTATAGTGTTCTTTGCGCCTCGCCTCACATGCCCCTTCGCACTGGGTTTTGCCTCAGGACTTGCTTGTGGCTGTGGGCGGGCATTCCTTATAAGCTGGACAAAGGTACAACTTTTTATAAAACAGCGTGTGGTATGGCAGGCAAAAAAAGACCTGCAGCCCCTCCGCAGGCAGCCTCTTCCCCTGCCGCATCGGTTTGCGGGGTATGGGGTGAGGCTCTGCGGTGAGGCTGCAGGCTGTGTTACCTGGTGAGGTCGGGTGGCTTTACTTGACCAGTATCTTGCGTCCCTTGCTCACATACACGCCTGGCGTGAGTGAGCCGCTGCGGAGCAGGCTTTCCTGGCCCACGCGCTGTCCTGTGATGGTGAAGATGCTTCCGTCCCCGTCCTGCTCGGCTGCGCGGGTTCCCCGTATGGCGGTGTCCAGTGACCGGGGTACCGCAGGCAGGGTGATGCTGGCCAGTCTGGTGCCGGCATCCAGCGTGGTGGTGAAGTAGGCGCCTGTGGGTGTGGTGGGCGTGGCATCCTCATGGTAGTCCATGGCGGTGCCGTCGCTGTTCAGCGTGTAGATGCCCTTCATGTTCTCGGTGAGCGATGTGCCAAGGAAACTGTACTCCCTGCTGCTCACCACCGGCTTGGTGGCCAGGGTGCTGAATATCGACACGTCCGTGCCGTGGAACTCCACCGTCTGGCCAGCCAGGCAGCTGTCGGCAGCGATGAGGTAGGGCCTGTTGCCGCACAATTGCTGTGCGGGTGCGAACACAGGTGTGCCGTCCTCCTCGTTCCATGCGTACTCGTATATCCAGAAGTGGTTGAGCGGGTCGTTCAGCGTCACGCCCTTCCCGCCCACGGTGAGCGAGTCACACACGAAGGGCAGGGTGATGGTCTGCCATCCCTTGCCGCACCCCTCCAGCGGGAAGGTGTGCTCCATGCGGGCCTCCTTGGCCATGAAGGTGCGGGGCACATAGTAAGGGTGGCCTGTGGTGATGCTTATCACCTCGGCCGAGTCGCCGGTCACCAGGTTGTGCCCGTCAAGTCCTGAGGGCTTGTCAGTCCCTTCGCCCAGGGCATAGATGGTGTTGGGATTCTTGTTGGGCGACACGCGCCGCACGTTGGACTGGTCTATCAGCAGTCCGCAATAGTTGATGCTTGTCACAAACGCCGCCTTGGTGGGCATTGCGGCCAGAGCCCCGTTGTCCTTCCAGGCGAGTATGCCCTCCTTGCACTCCCAGCCGTGTTCCCACAGGCCGCCCTTCTCGATGTCGTTGTCATACACCTTGACCTGTATGCGGTAGGTGGGCCCGTACTCCAGCCCATCGAAGTCAAAGCTGGCCACGCCTGTGCGCGCGGGCTCTATCTCGATGCTTGCCGATGACGACCTGTAAGTCCATGCCGTGTTTGACCCCTTGGCCTGTCGCCACATCTGCAGCACTATCCTGCCTGCAAACGGCTTGCTGTCGTTGTTGCGCACGGCCACCGTGCCGCACAGCCTCTTGCCATACACCGTGCCGCTCTGCGAGTTCTTGATGCTGAACGAGGCCACCGCGAGTTTGGGCTTGCTGCCCTGCCCGGTGGCTGCTATGGTCATCTGTCCTGTACCCACCACCTCGTTGCCGTCGCCGTCGGAGCATATCCACAGGTTGTAGTCGCCGGCCTCGGTGGGCTTGTAGTAGAAACTGTAGGTTCCGCTCTCGCCCTTCTTCAGTGCCACCATGGCACGGCTGTCGCCATCCACCTTCACCTCGGAGGTGCTTGCAAAGAGCTTGAGCTCCCTCAGGTACTCGTCGCCGTGGTTGGTAAACCGCACCTGTATCTCCTGCTGGTCTCCTGCCTCGCCTGTGCCTATGCACTTGATGTCGTCGATGCTGATGTCATAGTTGGGTGTCACGTTGCGCAGCGTGGCCTTGCCCTGTGCGTCCACCACGGCCTCGATGTAGGTGTCGCGCATGTTGTACTTCGTGCGCCAGGTCTTGGCTGTGCTCAGTTTGCTGGCCGGCGAGAGTTTCCAGGTGCCCTCTGGCAGCAGTCCGCTCACGCTGTAGGACTTTGTGAAGTAGGTGTTGGGGTTCAGCGTGAAGGTCTCGTATTTCCCGCCCACGGGAGCCAGTGTGCCGTCCTCCTGCTGGTACACGATGCCTGCATGGAAGGTGTTGCTTGCCCCTGTCCAGTTGATGTAGTTGCCCTTGATGGACAATCCGTCGATGTTCACATCGTTGATGCTGAGGCATGCGGTGGGGTCAGCCTTCACGTTGTCGGGCATGCGCAGGTTCATCAGCGCGGTCTGCCCCAGGCTATATCCGTCGCTGCTGGTGCTGGCTCCTATGCCACTGTTGTCGCCTGGGTTGAGCACGCCCAGCAGGAACCACCCGTCGCTGCCGCCGCCCCATCCCCAGTTGAGGTGGAACAGGCTCTCGCCATCGAAGCCGTCCAGCACAAAGGAGTGTCCGCCTCCAGTGCTCCACCCGGCAAATCCCACGGGGTGGCCAGAGGCAATCTCGTTGTATATCAGGTCAAACCATCCATCGATGGTATAGTCGGAGCGCGAGGCCGTGTAGGCACTGTCGTCGTACCCGAAATAGTTGATGAAGGCCGAGGACACGTTTGACCCGAATCCTGCGCCCGATGAGGGGCCGTAGCCCATGCCTACCGACTGTCCCACATAGTACATCAGGTTGCCCACGGCATCCTTCTGCTCCTGGGTCTCGTTGCCGGTGTAGTTGTCAACCATGTTGTCCCAGTCTATCTTGGTGCCCACCCTCACCACCTTGGTGGTCACGGTCTTCTTGGTTCCGTTGTCCAGCGTGTAGGTGTTGGTGATTGACGGGATGTTCTTGCGTATGCGGCTGGGGTACTTGTAGAAGTTCAGCACCTGGGCCAGCGCAGTGGCCACGCATCCGCTTGCAGGCTGGTCGGTGGTGCCATCGCCCTTGTAATATACGGGGCACTTGGAGTTGTAGGGGTCTCCCTGGTTCCAGGTCGTGCTCATCAGCACGGGCACGGCATGCTTGGTGCTCTGCAGCTTGCGTCGTGCCTTGGCCCTCTGGGTGGCTGTGCTTCCCTGTATGTGGTGGTCGGCGAGGAACTGTATCTGGTCGGCATATCCCTGCAGCCATGCCTTCATGTGTGCGGGCAGGGCATGCTCGCTGTACGTCCCGTGGTCCACATATCCCAGTATCTCCTCGGTGCGGTCATCGCCCGAGACTATCACATAGCCCTTGTCGTTGCCGGCATTGAACACATAGTAGTAGGAGTCGTCCCGCTCTGCCGCCCCCTTGCGTGGCGCGCGGTGTGCAGGCGCCTGTGTTGTCATGTTGATTCCCTTGTTCTCCAGGAAGAGCCTCGCGGTCTCTCGCGCAGCCTCGCGCCCCACGGGGTCTGCCCACAAGGGCAGGCTTGCCAGGGCCAGTGCCAGCAGCGTCAGCTTTCTTTTCATTCTGAATGTTTTTTAGTGGTTAGTATATTTTCTCCTACAAAGTTAACATTTTATGACGGAACGGGCAATACCTTGTACGTTTTTTCGCAAGCCTGTCCCAACTTTTCTTCTTTCCGCTCCACCGCAGCCGCTTGCTGGCATGCGCTGGCTTCGGTTTCTGGTTGTGATGGCGGGTGTGCCGTGCCCTGGCATGATGCACGGCACACTTTCCGTTTGCCTCGACTGGCATGCGCCCGCCGGCGCACCGCGCTGCCCTTTTCGTTCAGCCTGGGCTGGACGGTCAACGCAGCCGCATGCGCCTGCCATCGCACCGCGCTGTCCTTTTCGTTCAGCCTGGGCTGGACGGTCAACGCAGCCGCATGCGTTGGCCATCGCACCGCGCTGCATCGGCCATCGCGGCGCGCTGCGTTGGCAGGTGCGGCGGCATGCGTTGGCAGGGCATGTGGCTTTCCTTCCTGTCGCAGGGCACTCGCCCCTTTCCTCTCGCGCCTATATAATATATAATGAGAACGGCCCGCCTGTGCCCCTCCATTTGCCCTCGTAGGGGCATCTTATTGCCCCCTGGGGCACTCTTTTGCTTTTGCTAATGCTGTGGAAAGGCAGAAATTTTATAATTTTGCATAATTGTGAACAAAGGTCAAAGAAATATAATGGAAAAAGAGAGCCCGAATCCGGTGTATGCCCGCCCCGTCATGGAGTTCCTGGCAGTGGCCACCGAGTACTGTGCCACATTGGAGCAAAGCCGGGAGCGAAGCCGTGGCGAACTGCTTGACGCGCTCCTGCGCCTGCTGCCAGTCCTGTACTGGAACGCTCAGGTGCTGAGCCCCCTGGAGACAGAGGGGCAGTTCCTGCCCGACGACAAGGTCACCGAGCAGGATTATGAGTATGTGAGGGCGGGACTGCGCGCACAGCTGGACGACTGGGACGAGTACGAGGACCTGGTGACCGACGAGGCCAGCGGGCGCGAGGAGTGCCGCTGGGTGAGCCTGAGCGAGGCCCTGGCCGATGTCTATCAGCCGCTGCGCAACTTCGTGTGGGTGTATCAGCAGCGGCTCGAGGAGTGCATGGCCGATGCCCTGTGGGCTGTGCGTGACAGCTTTGAACTTTACTGGGGACAGAATGTGGTGGACTGCCTGAGGCACCTGCATCGGCTGAAGTACACGACGGACAAGGTTAGCAATGAAGACGATATTAGATAAGTATGACAAGGAGGCTGTCAACAGCCTCGACCGCGTGCTCTTTGAGGGACGCATCGAAGTGGTACAGAGCCTCCAGGAGGCCGAGCGTGCCGTGGATTACCTGCTGTCGCAGCCCATACTGGGGTTTGACACCGAGACCAAGCCGCAGTTCCAGCGCGGGCACAGCTCGCTGGTGGCACTCCTGCAGGTGAGCAGCAGGGAGGTGTGCTTCCTGTTTCGGCTCAATATGATAGGACTGCCCGACTGCGTCAAGCGGCTTCTCGCCGACGAGGGCGGGACGCTCAAGGTGGGGCTCTCCTGGCACGATGACATCTGTGGCCTGCGCCGCAGGGGGGGGTTCAAGCCAGGCACGTTTATCGAGATACAGCAGATAGCCAAGGAGATGGGACTGCATGACCTGAGTCTGCAGAAGCTCTATGCCAACCTGCTGGGAGGGCGCATCAGCAAGGCGCAGCGACTGAGCAACTGGGAGGCCGACCACCTGAGCGACGCACAGAAGCGATATGCCGCCACCGACGCATGGGCCTGCATCCAGCTCTACGAGGAGATGATGCGCATGCGCCAGGAGGGATACCTGATACGGGTCGCTCCCGTGACCGACCCCGTGAAGCCTATGGACTTCCCCGAGCCCGAGGAGCGAAAGGCCGATGACGACGGGCAGCAGGCATCACCCCGCCGCGCCCGAAAGTCCACCCGCAAGGCATCCACGCCACGCGCCACGCGCAAGAGCGAGGAAGACCAGGAGACGACAGCTGGCAAGGAGAAGCCCCGCAGGGCTCCAAGGAAACAGAAAACAGACAAGCAGAATGGATAAGAGAGTGATATTGCGAAGGGGCAAGGAAGAGAGCCTCAGGAGATTCCACCCCTGGATATTCTCGGGCGCGGTGATGCGCCTGGAGGGTAATCCCGAGGAGGGCGATGTGGTGACGGTGCTCGACAGCCAGGGAGCCTTCCTGTGCCAGGGACACTGGCAGGTGGGCAGCATAGCCGTGAGGGTACTCACGTTTGACCGGGAGCCCATTGACGCGGCTTTCTGGCAGAAAAGGCTGAAAGCGGCACTTGATGTGCGCCTGGCTATCGGACTGGCCGACAGTGAGGCAGGCGACACCTACCGGCTGGTACATGGCGAGGGCGACAACCTGCCCGGACTGGTGATAGATGTGTATGGCAAGACGGCCGTCATGCAGGCACACAGCGTGGGCATGCACGTCAGCCGTGAGCAGATAGCCGAGGCCCTGGCACAGGTGATGGGGGAGCGGCTGGAGTCCATCTACTACAAGAGCGAGACCACGCTGCCCATCAAGGCGGCTATCGACGGGGGCAACAGGTTCCTGCTGGGCGAGAGCCACACCGATGTGGCCACCGAGAACGGGCTGCGCTTCCACATCGACTGGCTCAAGGGACAGAAGACGGGCTTCTTTGTGGACCAGCGCGAGAACCGCAGCCTGCTGGAGCACTATGCCGGGGGGAGAAAGGTGCTCAACATGTTCTGCTACACCGGCGGATTCAGCGTATATGCCCTGCGCGGGGGAGCCACTCTCGTGCATTCGGTGGACAGCAGCAGCAAGGCGGTGGAACTGGTGCGTGCCAATGTGGAGCTCAACTTCCCCGGTGACGCGCGCCACGAGGCCTATGCCGAGGATGCCTTCCGCTTCCTCGACGAGATGACCGTCCCCTACGACCTCATCGTGCTCGACCCGCCCGCCTTTGCCAAGCACCGCGATGCGGTCAAGAATGCCCTGCGCGGCTACACCAAGCTCAACGCCAAGGCTATGGAGAAGATTGCGCCGGGCGGCATACTGTTCACCTTCAGCTGCTCGCAGGCCGTGAGCAAGGAGCAGTTCCGCACTGCCGTGTTCACCGCAGCCACCCTGGCACACCGCCAGGTGCGCATCCTGCACCAGCTGCACCAGCCGGCCGACCATCCCGTGAGCATCTATCATCCCGAGGGCGAGTACCTCAAGGGGCTGGTGCTCTATGTGGAGTGAGGGCGCACGGACGCAAGAGAATAGAATTACTTAAAGACAAACTGACAATAAAAGAGTACAAAGATGAATGCGAAAGTAAAGTTGACAGTCCTGAACTTCCTGGAGTTTGCAGTGTGGGGAGCCTACCTCACATCCATGGGCACCTACCTGGCAGGTGTGGGTATGGCAGGACAGATAGGGTGGTTCTATAGCGTGCAGGGATTTGTGTCCCTGTTTATGCCAGCCCTCATGGGCATCGTGGCCGACCGCTGGTTGGAGGCTCAGAGGCTGCTCTCGCTCAGCCATCTGCTGGCTGGCATCTTCATGCTGGCAGCCTGCGCCTATGGCTGGCAGGTTGGCGAGGCGGTGCAGTTTGCCCCGCTCTTCACGCTCTACACCCTCAGCGTGGCTTTCTTCATGCCCACCATAGCCCTGTCCAACAGCGTGGCCTACAGCGCGCTCGACCAGGCGGGGCTCGATACGGTGAAGGCTTTTCCGCCTATCCGTGTCTTTGGCACCGTGGGCTTCATCATCAGCATGTGGATTGTGGACCTCGGCGGAATGCAGTCCACACCCCTGCAGTTTGGCTGGAGCGGACTGCTGAGCATCGTGCTGGCGGTCTATGCACTCACCATGCCGCACTGTCCCGTGAGCAAGGGCACGCGCAAGAGCCTGGTTGACGCATTGGGGCTCAAGGCATTTGCCCTGTTCCGCAATTACCGCATGGCGCTCTTCTTCATCTTCTCGATGTTCCTGGGCGTGTGCCTGCAGATTACCAACGGCTTTGCCAACCCCTTTATCACATCGTTTCGCAACATCGCCGAGTTCCAGGACACCTTTGGCGTGCAGCATGCCAACATCCTCATCTCGCTGAGCCAGGTGAGCGAGACCTTGTGCATCCTGCTCATCCCGTACTTCCTCAAGCGTTTCGGCATCAAGCGTGTGATGCTGCTGGCCATGCTGGCATGGGTGCTGCGTTACCTGTTCTTCGCCGTGGGCAATCCAGGCAGCGGCGTGGTGTGGTTTGTGCTCAGCATGATAGTCTATGGCGTCGCCTTTGACTTCTTCAACATAAGCGGGTCGCTCTTCGTGGACAAGGAGACGGACCTGGATATCCGCAACTCGGCCCAGGGACTGTTCATGATGATGACCAACGGCTTTGGCGCCACCATCGGCACACTCTCTGCCCAGCAGGTGGTAAACCACTATGTGTTTGACCTGGGCGCGGAGGCCAACCCTGCGGCAGTATGGCAGGGATGGAACACCTGCTGGTACATCTTTGCGGCCTATGCGCTTGTGGTGGCCGTGGCATTTGCCCTGATGTTCCGCTACAAGCATGACCCCGAGGCCGAGAAGGCGGCCAGACAAGCGTGAGGACTGATGAAGGAAGTAAGATATTTCTATGTCCCCGGTGCGCTCCATGCCATGGAGCTTCCGCCCGATGAGGCCCGGCATGCCCTGCGCGTGCTGCGCCTGGGGGTGGGGGACGAACTTTATCTGATGGATGGGGAAGGGCTCTTCCTGCGTGCCGAGATTACCGGGCAGTCGGGACACCGCTGCCAGTATGCCGTGCTGGAGCGGCTGCCCCAGCAGCGTGCCTGGCAGGGACACCTGCACATAGCCATGGCTCCCACTAAGATGAACGAGCGCGTGGAGTGGATGGCCGAGAAGGCCACCGAGATAGGGGTGGACGAGTTCTCCTTTGTGGACTGCAGGTTCAGCGAGCGCCACCAGCTGAAGACCGAGAGGGTGGAGCGCATCGTGGTGTCGGCAGTGAAGCAGAGCCGCAAGGCCTGGATGCCGCGCGTGAATGAGATGTGCCCTCTGGAGCAGTTCCTGCGCGAGCCCAGGAGTGGCGGACGCTTCATCTGCCATTGCTATAATCCCGCCGACATCGGCGGGCAGAGCACCCGTAAGCCCCTGCTAAGTCTGCTGGATGACCACCAGGATGCCACCGTGCTCATAGGTCCCGAGGGCGACTTCAGCGTGGAGGAGGTGCGTCTGGCCGAGAGTCTGGGCTGGCGCAGCGTGACCCTGGGCACGAGCCGCCTGCGCACGGAGACTGCTGCCCTGGTGGCCGTGAACCTGATGCAGCTCACTCACCAACTGCCAGAGCAGCCCGACAGCTGGGCTCCCGAGGGCGACATATAAGTGGATGGACCGAGTCGCGCATGCTCAAGCAAGGGAAGGATGCGTGCTTCAGGCTTTGCATCATAAGGATTGAGTCAGATACTTAATATATAGACACATAAGAAGTGACGATGACAACAAAGGCAAAATACTGCGTGCTGGGAGCGGCTGTGATTGCCGCGCTGGTGGCGCTGGTGGTGTACCTGTTCTGCTTCAGGGGAGATGGATATGTGAGTTCCCTGCCTGCCGACATGCAGGCGGTGGCACGGCTGGACGTGCGGGCCTTGCCCGACACGCTTCCCCTTCCCATCTCGGATGAGCGCCGGAAAGGGCTGGAGGACTGTGGCATCGACTTCCGTCAGCCCCTTTATGCTTTTGTGGATGGCCAGGACAGGCCAGGACTGCTTCTGCCGCTGGCCAGTGGCCGCAAGCTGGAGGCTGGCCTGCGTGACAAGGGAATCACGGTGGAGAGCCAGCGTGGCTACCACTGGGCACAGTGGGGACAGTGGCTGGTGGCGTTCTCGGACGACCGTTGCCTGGCCTTCGGACCGCTCTCCGAGCAGGAGATGGGTGCGATGCGCGGGACGATGGTTGCGCTGTTGAAGCAGAGCGGCAAGCCCGAGAGTGAACTCCTGGGCCGCATCGGGAAGTCTGGTGCTCCCCTGAGCGCAGCCTTCCAGGTGAGCCTGGCGCAGCATCTGCTTACGCGCTTCTACCCACAGGCAGCCCTGGCGCTGCGGGACGGGCAGGAAGGCACGGTAAGCCTCGAGGCAAGTTTGCGGGGCAGGAACCTCTGGGTGGATGCTGTCCTGCACGGGACCGGACTGGGAGGCGAGCGGTCTTTCCTCGTGCCACTGAAGACCGAGGAGGAGGCTGCCGCGTGCATTGATGGCTCCACCGTGGTGTCGGTGGGCGTGAATGGCGAAAGGTTGCTGAGCATCCTGCGCAAGGTGCCAGCCGTGCGCACGGCCTTGATCGCCATGAATTTCTGCATCGACCTTGACCAGATAATACGCTCTGTGCAGGGCGATGTGACGCTCACGCTGCCCGATGGCGGTGCCGAGGACATGTCGCCAGTGCTCACCGCCAGCCTCTGTGACACCCGCTTCATGCAGAACAGCGGTGAGTGGAACCAGGGCCTCTCCTCGGCTGTGGATGTGCGGGTGAGCCAGATGGGCGACAGCACCTTCTGCGTGCAACTTCCCAGCGACAGCATCTACTTTGGCGTGCGTGGCAGCCACCTGCTGGTTGCCAGGGACGGGAGTGCGTTTGCACAAGCCTATACCCACCTGGGAGCAGGTGCACCTGCCCGTCCCTCGCAGGACGCTGGAGGATGGCTCGTGTATGTGCGGCAGGACCTGGGCGGCCTGGACCGCTTCTCGGCCTTCGTGCGTGGAGCACTCGGTGAGGACTGCCTGGCAGCCCCGTCCGTGTGGGACGGAAAGGTAATCCTGCGCGTCAAGGCAGACGAGGATGAGCAGAAGAATGACTTATGAAAAAGGAAGGACAAATATACACAATGGACAGAATAACGCTGGACAATGCCTTGCCCCAGATATTCCATGGCAGGGACATGAGCGCCAGTGAGGTGTGGCAGAAGCCGCTCACGCTGGAGCGGGGAGGCATCTATCTGATAGAAGCGGCAAGCGGGACGGGCAAGACGAGCCTGTGCAGTTATCTCATAGGATACCGCAACGACTATGAGGGACGCATCCTCTTTGATGACACCGACATACGCAGCCTGACGGTAGGCCAGTGGGTGGAGGTCAGGCGCACAGCCCTGAGCCACCTGTTCCAGGAACTCAGGCTCTTTCCCGAGCTCACGGCACTGGAGAATGTGCAGATCAAGAACAGCCTCACCCACTGGCGCAGCCCACAGCAGGTGGATGAGTGGTTTGATGCCTTTGGCATTGCCGACAAGCGCCACGAACTGGTGGGGCACATGAGCTTTGGCCAGCAGCAGCGTGTGGCCATGATACGCGCGCTGGTGCAGCCCTTCAGCTTCCTGCTTGCTGATGAGCCCATAAGCCACCTCGATGATGCCAACAGCCAAGCGATGGCCCAGGTGATGCTGGCCGAGGCACGCTCGCAAGGCGCGGGCCTGGTGGTCACCAGCGTGGGCAAGCACATGGATTTACCGTACTCCAAAACGTTTAGGTTATGAGTCTCGTATGGAAGTTATTGCGTAGGCACATCAGCCCCTTGCAGCTGGGCGGGTTCTTTGCCGCCAATCTGCTGGGCATGCTCATTCTCCTGCTGGGACTGCAGTTCTATGTGGACGTGCAGCCGCTGCTGAGTGGGCAGGACGGCATACTCAGGAGCGACTACCTGATAGTGAGCAAGCATGTGTCGGCCGCCTCGGCCCTGGATGCGGGCGAGGGACAGATGTTCACCCCGCAGGAAATGGATGACCTGCGTGGGCAGGCGTTCTGCAAGTCGGTGGGAGCCTTCACCGCCAGCCGCTATACCGTGAAGTGCCGCATGGGCATCGATGGCGTGGCCAGTTTCGGGACGGACATGTTCTTTGAGAGCGTGCCCGACCAGTATGTGGATGCACACCTGAGCAAGTGGTCGTTTGACCCGCAGCATCCCCAGGTGCCCATCGTTCTGCCACGCTCTTATCTGGCTATCTACAACTTTGGCTTCGCGCAGAGCCAGCGCTTGCCCAAGATTTCGGAGGGCGTGGCAGGCATGATCGACATGACGGTCACGCTGCAGGGCAATGGGCTGGCCGAGGATTATCCTGCCAGGGTGGTGGGCTTCAGTTCGCGCCTCAACACCATCCTGGTGCCCCAGGACTTCATACGCTGGAGCAACGCACGCTATGCGCCCGACACCGCCGACAAGCCCACACGCCTCATCGTGGAGGTGGGCAACCCTGCCGACGATGCCATCCTCACCTACATGAACCAGCATGGCTATGAGCTCGAGGACGACAAGCAGGAGAGCGGCCGCACGACCTATTTCCTCAAGGTTGCCGCCGGCCTGGTCATGGGAGTGGGGTTGCTCATCTGTGTGCTCTCGCTCTATATCCTCATGCTCAGCGTGTATCTGCTCGTGCAGAAGAACACCGAGAAGTTGCGCAACCTCATGCTCATAGGCTACAGCCCCTCGGCAGTGGCACGTCCATACCAGTACCTCACACTGGCCATCAACCTGGCTGTGCTGCTGATAGCCCTGCTGCTGCTCACGCTGCTGCGTCATGCCTATATGGAGCGCCTCTGGGTCATGTTCCCCACCATGGAGGATGCGGGCATGAGCCTTGCCCTGGCGGCTGGAGCGGTGCTCCTGCTGGTGGTGGGCGTGCTCAATGTGGTGGCTGTGCGCAAGCGCGTGACAGCCATCTGGAACAGGAAAGTATAGCGGCCGGACTGCCATGCGCGGGGATGCGCAGGCGGATTCCAGGCCCGACGGATAACGCAAGAATATAAGAATGGAACAACTGCTACAGTTATACAAGGAGTACGCAGGCGAGGATGCCAAGTCCTGCGTGCCACTCCCAGGTGCGGGAAGCAACCGCAAGTATTATCGTCTGCAGGGCAGCGCAGGCAGGAGCGTGGTGGGAGTCGTGGGCACAAGCCGCGATGAGAACCATGCCTTCTGCTATCTCGCACAGCACTTCTCGCTGCGTCGTCTGCCAGTGCCCAAGGTGCTGGCAACCAGCCACGACGGGCTGCGCTACCTGCAGACCGACTTGGGCAACCTCACCCTGTTCCAGGCTCTGGAGGGCGGGCGCCTGGCCCATGGCCGATACAACCAGCATGAGCGCGAACTTCTGAGACGCACCATGGCACTCCTGCCCTCGATACAGATACGCGGAGCCAGGGGGCTGGACTTCACCCAGTGCTATCCACAGGAGGGGCTGGATGTGACCAACGTGCTCTTTGACCTCAACTACTTCAAGTATTGCTTCCTCAAGGCAACAGGGCTGGACTTCCACGAACTGAAGCTCGAAGCCTCGTTCCAGTTGCTTGCCAAGGATATCGTGGCACTCCCCGGGGCCGCCTTCATGTACAGGGACTTCCAGGCACGCAACGTCATGCTGGACGAGGAGGACAACCCCTACTTCATCGACTTCCAGGGAGGCAGGCGTGGCCCGGTACAATACGATGTCGCCAGTTTCCTCTGGCAAGCCTCGGCCAACTACCCCGACTCCCTGCGCCAGGAACTTGTGGCCGTCTATCTGGAGCACCTCAAGCTCTATGTGGAGGTCAATGAGCAGGAATTCCATCGCGGTCTGAGGCTCTGCCTGCTGTTTCGCCTGCTCCAGGTGTTGGGTGCATACGGCTTTCGCGGCTACTTCGAGCGCAAGAGCCACTTCCTCAACAGCATCCCGCCAGCCATGCGCAACATGCGGCAGTTGCTGGAGGACGGCGGTTGCCCATACCCTTACCTGCATGAGGTGCTCACGCGCATGGTGGCACTGCCCCAGTTCCAGCCACAGGAGGAGAAGCCCCAGCCACGCGCCGATGGCTTCCGCACGGCTCCCTCCACTCCCTACACCGCCCATCCGCAGGACGGCCCGGCCACCTTCAGCAAGTATGACGGGCGCGGCCCCCTGGTGGTGAACGTGTGGAGCTTCTCCTATCGTAAGGGCATCCCGGCCGACCCCAGCGGCAATGGCGGCGGCTATGTGTTTGACTGCCGCAGTACCCATAACCCCGGGCGATACGAGCCGTACAAGAAACTCACGGGACTCGACGAGCCTGTCATACGCTTCCTGGAGGACGATGGCGAGATACTCACCTTCCTGGAGAGCGTCTATCGCCTGGCCGATGCCCATGTGCTCAGGTACATCCAGCGCGGCTTTACCAGTCTGATGTTCTGCTTCGGCTGCACAGGCGGCCAGCACCGCAGCGTGTACAGCGCGCAGCACCTGGCCGAGCATGTCCATGAGAAGTTTGGCGTGGAGGTGCATGTGCACCATCGCGAGCAGGGTATCGAGCAGACGCTCAGCCCCGTGCGTGCCATGATATTCGCGGCGGGACTGGGCACCAGGCTCAAGCCCATCACCGACCACATGCCCAAGGCACTGGTGCCGGTGGCAGGCAAGCCGCTGCTGCAGCGCCAGCTGGAGAAGTTGCGCGCCTATGGATGCCGCGATGTGATAGTCAACGTGCACCACTTTGCCGACATGATAGAGCAGTGGGTAGCCAGCAACCCCATGGATATGAGCGTGCGCTTCTCCGATGAGCGCGCCGAGCTGCTCGACACGGGAGGCGGTATCAAGCATGCCGCGCCCCTGCTTGCCAGTGCCACCGATGGCTTCCTCATCCACAATGTGGATATTCTGAGCAACGTCGATTTGCACCAGTTTGTGCAGGCCGCAATGGCTCATGATGCCACCCTGCTGGTATCGGAGAGGAGCACGCAGCGCTACCTGCTGTTTGGCGAGGACATGAGGCTGGTGGGATGGACCAATATCGTCACCGGGCAGGTGCGCTCCCCTTACCCCGACCTGGACGTTGCCAAGTGCCGCAAGTTCGCTTTCGCAGGCATTCATTATATGAAGCCCAGCCTCTTTGACTACTTTGGCGAGTGGCCGTTGAAGTTTGGCATCATCGACTTCTACCTGAAGGTGTGCGACCGGGTGCCCATCTATGGATATGTGCAGCCAGGTCTCAAGATTATGGATGTGGGCAAGGCCGAGACCCTGGAGCAGGCCGAGCAGTTTGCCGAGACGCTCTGAGCGGGGGTAAAGGCCGCTTCTGGCCTCTCCCCTGTGTAGAGGTGATGGGGCATGCCTGTCAAGCCTCCAGGGGCATATCCCCCTGGCTTGTACGCAGTCCCAGCCCCCAGGCAACATAATCGCACAACCCTAAAACCGCAAAATGGAAATACATAAACTACAGGAAGTATATGGGCGGCATCCGCTTGTGCGCCGCCTCACCCAAGCCTTGCAGCAGGATGCTGTGCATCACGTTAGCCTGAGCGGGCTTCAGGGAAGTGCCACGTCCCTCCTCTTCGCCTCGCTTGCCCTGCGCTCGCCGGGACTGCTGGGTGTTCCCTTCCTGTTTGTCCTGGCCGATGGAGAAGAGGCTGCCTACTTCTATCAGGACCTCACGCAGATGCTGGGCGACACGCAAGTGCTCTACTTCCCGTCCAGTTACAAGCGCGCGGTCAAGTACGGGCAGCGCGATGCCGCCAATATGGTGTTGCGCACCGAGGTGCTCAGCCGGCTGGGCAGTGGCACGCTCCCCCTCTTTGTGGTCACCAGTCCGCAGGCTCTGGCCGAACTGGTGGTTGACCGCAACGCCCTCAAGGGGCACACGCTGGAGGTGGGTGTGGGGCAGACCCTGGACGTGATGCAGGTGCAGAAGACCCTGCTCGACCTGGGCTTCTCCCGCGTTGACTACGTCTATGAGCCAGGGCAGTTCTCGCTCAGGGGCAGCCTCCTGGACGTGTATTCCTACTCGAGCGAGTTCCCTTACCGCATCGACTTCTTTGGCGATGAGGTTGACAGCATACGCACCTTCGACGTGCAGGACCAGTTGAGCCTCAAGAGGCTCGACCATGCGAGCATCATCCCCGACTCGGGCGGCGCCAGTGCCTCGGCCATGCAGTCCTTTCTCTCCTTCCTGCCAGAGGACACCCTGCTTGTCACGCGCGATGTGGGTTACATCGCCGACAGCGTGCGGCAGATATGGACGGACGGCTTCTCGGCACAGGCCATTGCCGTGCAGGAGGCCGAGAAGTCCGATGGCATGGCGGCTGATGCCAGTGCCACAGAGCCCGCAGACCCCGCAGCGTGCGCTCCCCTCGTGAGAGAACACCTGCTGGTGGAGCCTGATGCTTTCCAGGAGCAGTTGCGGCAGTTCAGGACTGTCACGCTGGCCGCTTCGCCCACCCAGGCGGCCGATGTCGTGCTGGAGGCACATACCACAGCACAGCCCATCTTCCACAAGAACTTCGAGCTGCTGTTCCAGTCCCTCCAGGACTACCAGGAGCGCGACTACGACCTCTACGTCCTCTCCGACAACGAGAGCCAGACCGACCGCCTGGAGAGCATCTTCCACGACCGCCAGACCGGGCTGCACTTCACCCCCGTTGACCACACCCTGCACGCGGGCTTCGTGGACGATGACCTGCACCTGTGCTGCTTCACCGACCACCAGATATTTGACCGCTTCCACCGCTACACCCTGCGCAGCGACCGCACCCGCAATGGGCGCGTGGCCCTGACGCTCAAGGAACTGCAGCAGTTCCAGATAGGCGACTATGTGGTGCACATCGACCATGGCATAGGACGCTTTGGCGGCCTGCTACGCATTCCCAATGGCGACACCTGGCAGGAGGTCATCAAGATCATATATAAGAATGACGACGTGGTGTTTGTCTCCATCCACTCGCTCCACAAGGTGAGCAAGTACCGTGGCAAGGACGGGGAGCCACCCCGCGTGAGCGCACTTGGGACGGGCGCGTGGGAGCGGATGAAGGAGCGCACAAAAGCCCATATCAAGGATATCGCACGCGACCTCATCAAGCTCTACAGCCGCCGCGAGCACGAGAAGGGCTTCTCCTATAGCCCCGACAGCTACCTGCAGCATGAGCTGGAAGCCAGTTTCCTGTACGAGGACACGCCCGACCAGCAAAAGGCCACGCAGGAGGTGAAGGCCGACATGGAGCGTGCGCAGCCCATGGATCGCCTGGTGTGCGGCGATGTTGGCTTTGGCAAGACCGAGATAGCCGTGCGTGCGGCCTTCAAGGCATGCTGCGACAGCAAGCAGGTGGCCGTGCTGGTGCCCACCACCATCCTGGCCTACCAGCACTTCCGTACCTTCTCCTCCCGCCTGAAGGACTTGCCCGTGAGGGTGGAGTACCTCAGCCGCGCGCGCTCGGCGGCCGACACCAAGGCCGTGCTTGCCGACCTGAAGGCGGGCAAGGTGGACATCCTCATAGGCACGCACAAACTGATAAGCAAGAGCGTGCACTTCCATGACCTGGGCCTGCTCATCATCGACGAGGAGCAGAAGTTCGGGGTGAGCACCAAGGAGCGGCTGCGCCAGCTGAAGACCAATGTGGACACCCTCACCCTCACGGCCACGCCCATACCGCGCACGCTCCAGTTCAGCCTGATGGGCGCGAGGGACTTGAGCATCATACAGACACCACCGCCCAACCGCCGCCCGATACAGACGCAGGTGTGCAGCTTCAGCGCGGAGGTCATCGCCGAGGCTGTCGGGTTTGAGATGAGTCGTGGAGGGCAGGTGCTCTTCATCACGCCACGCATCAGCCAGCTGCCCGACCTGGAGGCGATGCTGCACCGCTGTGTGCCTGATGCCCGTGTGGCTGTGGGGCATGGCAGAATGCCGAGCGATGAGCTTGAGAAGGTGATGCTCGACTTTGCCAATTATGACTACGACGTGCTGCTCTCCACCACCATTGTGGAGAGCGGACTGGACATCCCCAATGCCAACACCATCATCATCAATGGCGCGCAGTGCTTTGGACTGAGCGACCTGCACCAGATGCGCGGGCGTGTGGGACGCTCCTCGCGCAAGGCCTTCTGCTACCTGCTGGCACCGCCACTGGGCCTTCTGCCCACCGATGCCAGGCGCAGGCTGCAGGCCATAGAGAACTTCTCGGCCCTGGGCAGCGGCATACAGATAGCCATGCAGGACCTTGACATCCGTGGGGCAGGCAACCTGCTGGGAGCCGAGCAGAGCGGCTTCATCGCCGACCTGGGCTACGAGGCTTACCAGAAGATACTGGCCCAGGCCGTGAGTGAGATAAGGCGCGAGGAACTGCAGGACGCACCGGCACAGGAGCACCGGCAGGCTGCCCAGGTGGCCGATGGCACCATCTTTGTGGACGAGTGCGTGCTCGACAGCGACCTGCCCATGAGTTTCAGCGAGGAATATGTGCCCACCTCGGCCGAGCGTATGCTGCTCTACCGCGAACTGGACTCCCTCCAGAGCGACCGCGAGGTGGAGTCCTTCAGCCAGCGCATGCGCGACCGCTTTGGCCCCATACCGCCCGAGGGCGAGGAACTCATACGGGTGGTGGCACTGCGCAGGCTGGGCTGCTACTTTGGCGCCGAGCGCATCGTGCTCAAGAAGGGGCGCATGCGCCTGTATTTCCTGAGCGACAGTGACAGCCCCTTCTTTGCCAGCCGTGCCTTCGACCAGATAATCTCCTTTGCCACCGCCAACGTGCACCGCTGCCGCCTGCAGGAGCAGGAGGGCAGACGCAGCCTGCTTGTCGCCGATGTGGGCAGCGTCAAGCAGGCCGTGGAGTTGCTCACCCAGATAAGCCAGTGTGGCTGATGAGGTGAGGTGGCCAGGCGGGAGCATCGCTTCATGCACGGGGGTGGCAGGCAACTGCCGCCCCTGTGCGTCTTCATAGCCATTGTGCCACATCTTTCGTCCAGCCTGGGCTGGACGGTCAACGCATGCGGCCGCATCAGCCATCGCATGCGGCCGCATCTTTCGTCCAGCCTGGGCTGGACGATTAACGCATGCGTCTGCACCTGCCATCGCATGCGTCTGCACCTGCCATCGCATGC
>JBNMJN010000021.1:0-49563 GCA_050873805.1 Prevotellaceae bacterium
GCAGTGCGGTGCGTTGGCAGATGCAGCGCGGTGCGTTGGCAGATGCAGCGCGGTGCTGTTTCGGCTCCTCCCCCTTGGGGGAGGCTGGGAGGGGGCTTCCCCGTCAAGGTAAGGCCAGGAGATGACCAGGATTGATCCCCTTGATGAGATACTTGTTGAGTTGCTGGCCATCGCGGTCAAACTCATACAGGAAGGCATTCGTGGTGTAGGCGCGGGCATCGGGAATGTACAGGTGACCCGAATAGGGCGAAATGTAGATGCCATAGGGCGACTGCATCTGTGCCACCACATCCACGGCAGGCTGGTAGCGGGAGAGTCCCTCCTCGACGGTCATGCCAGGCAGCGTGATGGTGTGGGTGCTGATGGTATATTCACCGGTGAGGTGCGAGAAGTCAGAGCCTATGACATAGAGTTGGTTGCCATAGGCCGTGCTGTAGGTGGCGGGGAAGTCCAGTACGCGAAACTCATCGCTGGCCATGTTGAGCACCACACATTTTGGCATCACCCCGTAGCCGTCTCCAGCCGAGTTGACACAGAGGTACTGCCCACATTGTGTCACATCGCCATAGAGGTTGATACAGCCTGTGTCGATGCGCTTGAGCTCGCGCATCGTCTGAGCATCCACAACCGAGACGGTGCTCTCGTAGTCGTGCGGCTCCTGTCCGGCATATCCCCCGGTGTTGGCAATGTAGAGCCGCCCATCATAGTAGGCGATGCCTTCGGGCTCGTAGCCCACCTGGCAGGTGTCCACAATCTGCTTGGTGGCGATGTCCACCTTGGCCACATAGCCGTGGTAGGCGTAAGAGGTGCAGTACAGGTAGCCCTTGTCATCGGTGGCCAGTCGCCTGTTGTTGGGGATATTCTCGGTTGCGGCAATGGCAGTGCCGTCGGGGCGGACGTATTGGATGATGTTTGACCAGTTTACCGATATGGCTATCAGCGTGTCGTTGACCAGCAGGATGTCGTTGCCCGTGTCGCCCAGCCGCTGCCCTGGATTATGCAGGCGGAACCAGTTGTTGGTCACCACCCCCTTGTCCAGGTACGCCATCACCGAGTTGTTCATGCCCCAGAGTCCCTCGCACAGCACTATCAGCCTGTCCTCCGACTTGCTTGGGTCAGTGGGCAGGACATCATCGGCAGGCTGCAGCGTGCAGGCTGCCATCAGCAGGCACATGGCCAGTGCTGTGAGTAGGGTGGCCTGATGCTGTGCCGCTGTGCGGGCTGTGCGTGTGTGTGTGTCTTTTCTCATAGTGCGAACTTCGGGGTGTCACAGTTCAAACTTCACGGTGCATTTCCAGTTTCTGCCTGGCATGGGGTATCGCTTGACCACCTCGTGGCGGCTGTTGGTCAGGTTGTTGCACTCGATGGTGGCCTGCAGCACATACTTCTCCTTGATGGTGAAGCGCTTGTTGAGCTTCACATCGATGGTCTGCCATCTGCCCAGCATGTCATCGTGGTTGTTGGAGACCAGCGCGAAGCGGTCGCCTGTGCATAGTGTGGAGGCACACAGCGAGTAGGAGTCATAGCCAAGGTCGAGGATGGCCGAGGCCGAGTGCAGGGGCGAGTAGGGCACATAGTGCTTGTACTCGGGGGTGCCAGGCGAGGAGTAGTCGAGGTCGCGCTGGCAAGTGTAGTTGGCGTTGGCCGAGAGCGAGAACTTGCCCCACTGTCCCTTGTAGCCGCCCGAGAACGACAGTCCCAGTGACTTGACCAGGCCAAAGTTGACCATTGACCAGCGGAACTGACACTTCATGGGGATGGCCACAATCTTGTCCTCGATGCGGTTGTAATAGCCATCAATGGCCAGGTGCAGGTGACTGTCGCGGTAGTCGAGGCCCGCATCCCACTGTGTCGTATATTCGGGGCGCAGGCTGGTGCTGCCCACCAGGGTATAGTACAGGTCGTTGAGCGTGGGCGCGCGGAATATCCTCTTGTGGAAGGCGCGGGCCGTCCACTTGCCCTTGTGGTAGGAGAGCAGGTACATGGGCGCCAGTCTGCTCAGTGGCTCCGCGCTGCCTGCGGTGTGGTCCTGGATGTGGGTGTAGAGCAAGGCCACGTTGGCCTCCAGCCCCCGGTAAGAGGCTATGGCCGAGAGCAGAGACTTGGAGTCGAGCCGATAGACGTAGCTGAAGCGGTACACGTCACTGTTGAGGTCAGACCAGCGCAGGTCGGTGCTGGCCGTAAGGGACAGGTAACGTGCGTTGTAGGAGCCTGCCACCGAGGCATATACGTCCTGCTGGGTGTAGTGGTTGTTGCAGTACATGGTGGCGGCATTGGTGCTTGGGTCCTGCAGGTAATGCAGATAGTCGTGGGCATACTTGAGGTTGCCCTTCACGGCAAAGTCTCCCAGCGTCCTCTCGTAGGAAGCCTGTGCGAAGAAGTTCTCGTCCCACTGGCGGTCGGTGGATGCCCATTGGTCGGTCAGGCGACGTATCACCGGGCCTGGGAGTCCGCGCTCGGAGTTGTAGTAGTAGGCATGCAGGCGAAGTCCCTCATAGAAGCCAGCAGCCTCCAGGCGGTAGAAGGATATGTCGGAGTTGCGCCTTCGCCCCACCGTGTCTTCTGACTCTGAGCAGAAGCGGAACTTGTAGTCGCCATCGGTGTGCTGGTATTCTGCATCGACAAAGAGCCAGTCCCGGTAGGAGAAGTAAGCCTTGGCCTTGTTGAGCCCGAATGATCCGTTGCCATACTCGGCCTGCAGCGAGGTCTTCTCCGGCCGCTTGGTGCGCATATAGACAGTGGCTGCCGAGGCATATTCCGAGGCCGACTGCAGGCGCTCGTTCCTGTTGGCATTGTAGAGCGAGACCGACTCCATGTTGGACAGGGAGTAGCGGCCCAGGTCCACCTGGCCATTCTGGGCATTGGTGATGCGTATGCCATCGAGATACACACCCACATGCTGTGAGCCCAGCGAGCGCACGTTCACCGTCTTGAGTCCGCCCAGTCCGCCATAGTCTTTTATCTGTACCCCCGAGAAGTACTTGAGTGCATCGGCCACCGAACTGGTTGAGAGGTTTTGCAGGTCGGCTCCCGCCAGGGTCTGGCTGGGTGTGAGGTAATGAGGCCGCTTGCCCACCACCTCTATCGCGGGCATGGAGAAGAGCGTGTCGTTGCCGAAGTAGTCCTCGTCCTGCGCTGCCGATTGGATGGTGTCGCAAGTGTGTTCCCCGCCCCTCTTCGCCATGGAACGTATGGTGGCAGACGGGTGTCCCGTCCCCTCCTTCGCCATGGGGTGTATGGTGGCAAGGGCTACAAGTATGGCTGAGATTATGGCTCGCATGTCATTCTGTCGTGTGTGTGGCCGGCCTGTGCCCGCCTGCCGCCCGGCACCTTGCCGCAGGGACTCGCAGGACAGGAGTCGCCCATGAGGGTGCAGGATGGCTGTGTGATTTGTTCCGCAAAGGTACTGCTTTTTGCGCTTGTGCGCTTTATGAACAGGGCATAGCGTGGCTCACACAAACAGGATTTCCCTTCCGTGGAACAAGAAATTGCCTGCCACGGCATACTGGCGCGCGGTGGGAGAGAACTGCTCCTCTACCGTGATGTGCATGTGGCCTGCGAGGATGGCCTTGAGCAGAGGCTCCTGCTTGAGGTAGGAGATGAACTTACGCGTGGTCTTGTCCTCCTGCTGGGCCTTGTAGTCCCCAGTGGGCTTGTAGGCGTTGTCGCTGATGCTGGAGGCGAGAGTCTTGTGCCAGAACCGTTTGTTGGCTCTCCATATCTGGTCGGTGAAGAATGGGACGTGCATGCAGAGCACGATGGGGAGGCCACGCTTCACTTCCTGGGCGAAGAGCTTGACTTGCTGTGGCGTGACCGTGCCATATACATTGTCCAGGCACACGAAGTTCACGCCATGCACCTGCTGCGCATGGAAGGAGGTGTCGTAGGGGTACACCTTTTGCAGCACTGCGCGCGTGAGGTCCTTGTACCGCTCCGTGCGCTCCTCCTTGGGCTCGCTCAGCCACATGTCGGTCGAGAACTCATGGTTGCCCATGCAGCCTGTGATGCCCTCGCCCAGGTACTTGCGCGCGAGGTCGAAGTTGGCCTCGCTCTGCCAGTCGATGAGGTCGCCGGTGTGCAGGACGTAATCGACATGCTCGCGTGCCCAGCTGAGCGAGTCGCGCAGGGCCTCTTCCTGTCGCCCGCCAAAGCACTGGGTGCGGTTCTCGTGCAGTTTCTGCTTCTTCTCGCTCTCATTCGGGTAGGCTGCAGTGAGGTGGGTGTCGGAGATGTGCAGTATGGAGAATGGCTTCTCCAGTCCTATCTCCACGGTGGCATAGGCCAGGGACAGACGTTCATGCTTGCCCCTGCTGGGGAACACCTGTGGCTTGTCCTCGGCCATTGCTTGCAGTTGGGACACGGCTACCAGCACGCCTGCCCCAGTGGCGCGCCTCAGAAAACATCTCCTGTCGATGTGGTTGTTCATTGTTGGTATCGGTTTGCTTGAGTGTTACGACCACGCAAAGTTACAAAATGTTTCGCTCAGCGCTGGCCTGCCCGGCCACTTTTCTTGCTGGTGCGGATGTGGCGCGTGTGCAGGCTGGCTTGCATGACAGGCAGGATGCAGGGCTTGTAGTGAGACCTGCCGTGAGGCATGAGTGGCCTCACGGACAAAGAAGGGAGGAGGACGCAACCCTGTTGGCCAGGGCACGTCCTCCTCCCGCGATTGAATGAGAATATGTGTTACTTTTCCACGTCAGCACCTCCACCCAGGGCCTGGTACAGGTTGATGGTGTTGGAGATGATGCTGTAGTCGTTGGCCACTTGCGTGAGCTGCGCGCTCAGCAGGTTGCTCTGTGCGGTCAGTATCTGCAGATAGTTGATGCTTGTCAAGTCCCACAACTTCTGTGTTGCGTCCACGGCATCCTGCATGCTCTGCACCTGGTTGGCCAGGTAAGCCTTCTTCTCCTGTGCGGTGTGAATGGCCGACATGGCATTGTTCACCTCCGAGCCAGCGTCGAGAAGCGTCTGCTGGAAGCCCAGAGTGGCGACCTCAAGCTCGGCCTTGCTGTTCTTGTAGGCTGCGCGAAGTTTTCCATTCTGGAAGATGGGCTGGGTCAGGCTGGCTACAGCCGCCATGATGATGCCACCGGGGTTGACCACCATGGAGCCCACGCTGTTGGCATACTGCCCGCTTGCCGAGATGTTCAGGCTGGGGTAGAAGGCTGCCTTGGCAATGTTCTTGTTGTAGAACGCGCTTGCGAGGGCAAGCTCGGCCTGCTTCACGTCGGGACGGCGGCTCAGCAAACCTACTGGCAGGCCTGTGGTGCACACGGCAGGCGTGCGGAACGTGGCCAGCGTGCCACGCTCGATGTGTGCCGGCCTCTCGCCGCAGAGCGTGCTCAGCGCATTCTCCACCTGCTTGATGTTGTCCTCCAGGTCCAGCACATTGGCGCTGATGGCCCAGTAATTGGCCTCGGTGCTTGCCACTGAGGCCTGGTTGGCTTGGCCTGCGTCAAACAGCATCTTGGTCATGTCCACGTTCTTCTTCCACGTCTCGGTGGTCTCCTTGGCAATGCGCAACTGCTCATCGAGCATGGCCAGGGTATAGTAGAGGTTGGCCACGTTGGCGATGAGTGAGGTCTTCACGCTCTGGCGCACCGACTTCTGGTTCTCCAGCGCTACCTCTGCCTTCTTCTTGGAATTGCGGAGCGAGGCGAAGCAGTCTATCTGCCAGCTCATCGAGAGGGGGAACGAATAGGTCTTGCTGGCCCCATTGCCCATGATGCTCTTGTACTCAGAGCGGTCGTAGGGGTCCACTATGCCACTGATGGTACCGCTGGGAGCAAAGGCAAAGCTGGGCGCAAAGGCGAGGCGCGAAGCCTTGAGGTTGTTCTGCATCTCCTGTATGCGCAGGTCGGCCTGCTTCATATTGGTGTTCTGGGCAAGCGTCTTCTCGATGAGTGCCTGCAGCGTGGGGTCGGTGAAGACCTCGTGCCACTCGATGTCGCCCAGCCCGGTGGAGTCACCGCTTTGAGCGTCGCCATAGATGCCATCGGTGCTGATGGAGGCCGGACGCTCGTAGCTCTTGTAAACCCCGCAACTGCTCATAAGGGCAGTTGCCAGGGTGATAGTCAATATCTTGTATGCTTTCATTGCTTGATGTGTGAGTTGTTTAGTCTTTCTGTGCTTCGGCCTTCTGCTTCTCGCTGCGCTCCTTCTCCAGGACAAACTGCTGGTCTGCCTCCTCGGTCATCACGGGGCGAATCTTCTCCTGAACCCATTCGAAGAAGATGAAGAATACAGGCACGGTGAACAGGATGGCCAGTGTGCCTACGAGCAGACCGCCGATGACACCGATGCCGATGGTGCGGTTACCGTTGGCACCCGCGCCGCTGGCAAACACCAGGGGAATCATGCCGAACACCATGGTGAGCACGGTCATCAGGATAGGACGGAGTCGTGCCTCGGCTGCAGCGTAGGCAGCCTCCACGATGCCCATGCCCTTGCGCCTGCGCTCCAGGGCAAACTCGGTAATCAGAATGGCCGTCTTGGCCAGCAGGCCAATCAGCATGATGATAGCCGTCTGCAAGTATATGTTGTTCTCAATCTTGCCCATGAACAGGATGGGCAGCGCACTGTAGCCCTCATTCCACAGCCATGCGAAGGCAAATGAGCCCATGATGCCGGCAGGTACCGACAGGATGACTGAGAAGGGGATGAGGAAACTCTCGTACAGCATAGACAGGATGAGGAAGATGAGCACCACGCACACACCATAGATAAGGTAAGTGTCCATGCTGTCCTTGGTCTGGTTCTCCTCACGGCTCATGCCGCCGTACTCGAATGAGTAGCCCTTGGGGAACACCTTGGCAAATTCCTCCTCCACGATGTTCATCACATCGGTGCTGCTGTAGCCAGCCGCTGGCACAAGGTTACAGGTGATGGAGCTGAACAGGTTGAAGCGGGTGTCCACCTCGGCGCCCAGTATCTTGGTCAGTTTCACAAACTGGCTCAGGGGAGCCATCTCCGCACCGTTGCGCACAAACATGTTGTTGAGGTCCTCGGTGGTCAGGCGGGTAGCCTCGTGAGCCTGCAGCATCACGCGGTACACCTTGCCGTACTGGTTCATGTTGCTCACATACGAGCCACCGCAGTAGCTGCCCAGTGCAGCCAGCACGTCAGAGGGACTGATGCCCGCACGCTTGCACTGCGCGGCATCCACCTCCACCTTGTACTGGGGGAAGTTGCGGGCATAGGAGGTCATGGCACGCGACACCTCGGGGTGCTGGTTCATGGCTACCAGGAACTGGTTGGTGTAGTCCAGGAACTGTCCCTTGTCGCCGCCCTTGGTATCCTGCAGGTTCAGCTCGATGGATCCCATGCCGTAGCCGGGAATCATGCCAGGCTCGAAGACCAGACACTGTGCATCGGGAATCTCCTCCATCAGCCTCTTGTTGAGCAATCCACTCACAACGGAGCTGGTGCTCATGAAGTTGTCAACCAGTGACCAGAAGCCATAGCGGCGCTCGCTCCAGGGCTTCAGCTTGAGGATGAACATGCCGTAGGCCGTACCCTGGCCAGCCATGAAGCTGTATCCAGTCACGCGCTGGTAGTCCTTAATCTCCTTGGTATCCTTGATGATGTTCTCCACGCGGTCCATGATGTTGTCTGTCGTGGCCAGGTTGTTGCCAGGAACACCATTGACCACCATCATGCAAGTGCCCTGGTCCTCCTGTGGCACAAGGCCCGAACTCAGCTGGCTGGCAAAGAACACAATGCCCACAAAGCAGAGAGCCACGGTGACGAAGGAGAGGAAGCGCACCTTGCGGTTCACGCAACGCTTCAGCACGGCCGTGTACTTGCCCAGCATGGCTGTGTAACTGGCCTCATAAGCCTGACGTGTGCGGTAGTTGATGGCGCCGAAGAATCCCTTGCGGCGCTCCTCGCTTGCAGGACGCATGAGCATGGCACACAGAGCGGGGCAGAGCACCAGGGCGCTCACGCAGGAAATACCCACTGATGTGGCCAGGGTGACACCAAACTGCGTGTAGAAGATACCAGAGGTACCGCCTGTGAAGGACACGGGGATAAACACGGCCATGAATACAAAGGTACATGAGATCACGGCCATGGTCACGTCGCTCATGGCATCCTTGGTGGCCAGGTAGGGACTCGTGTAGCCTGCGTCGAACTTGGCCTGTACGGCCTCTACCACCACGATGGCGTCATCCACCACCGTACCGATGGCAAGCACCAGGGCAAACAGGGTGAGCAGGTTGAGCGAGAAACCTGCGGCTGACATGCAGACGAAGGTTCCTATCAAGGACACTATAATGGAGATAGAGGGGATAAGCGTGGCGCGGAAATCCTGCAAGAAGAAGTACACCACCAATATCACCAGGATAATGGCAATCACCAGGGTCTCCTCCACGTTGCCGATGGAGGCCAGCAGGAAGTCGTTGGAGCTCTGCATCTCGATGAACTTCAAGCCAGCGGGCAGGTCTTCGCTCAGTTCCTTCAGCTTGGCGCTGATGGCATCGTTGGTCTCTTTGGCATTGGCACCGGCTACCTGGAACGACAGGAAACAGGTGGCCGAATGGCCATCGGCCTCACCGTGGTAGGCGTATGACTGTGCACCCAGCTCCACATCGGCCACGTCCTTGAGGCGCAGCACATTGCCATCGGGCAGAGCCTGCAGCACGATGTTCTCATACTGCTCCAGCGTCTCCAGTCGTCCTGTGTACTTGAGCGTGTACTGGTACACGTTGTTGATGCCGTCACCGTGAGTGCCATTGACAGGCTTCTCGCCCAACTGTCCGGCAGGAGCCTCCAGGTTCTGCTCGGCCAGTGCGTAGGTAATGTCACTTGGCACAAGGTTGTACTGTGCCATCACATCGGGCTTGAGCCAGATGCGCAGCGAGTATGTACCGCCCAGCTCCATCACATCACCCACGCCCTTGATACGCTTGAGCTGGGGGATGACGTTGATGTCGAGGTAGTTGGCAATGAAGTCCTCATCGTACTTGTCCTCGGTGTCTATCAGAGCGTCGATCTGCAGGAAGGAGGTCTGACGCTTGGTCGTTGACACACCTATCTTGGTAACCTCCGAGGGCAGGAGTCCTTGCACGCGGCTCACACGGTTCTGCACGTTCACCGCTGCCATGTCGGGGTCGGTGCCCTGGCGGAAGTATATGGTGATGCTGGCTGTTCCCGAGTTGGTGGCCGTAGAGGTCATGTAGAGCATGTCCTCCACTCCATTGATACCCTCCTCCAGCGGCTGTACCACAGCCTTCATCACTGCCTCGGCGCTGGCACCTGTGTAGGTGGCGCTCACCATCACGGTAGGCGGTGCGATGTCGGGGTATGACTCCAGTGGCAGAGAGAAGTATGATATCGCTCCCACCAGTACTATGAGGATGGCAATAGACATTGCCATTACCGGTCTTTTAATGAATATATTACCTTTCATCTTGCGTGGTTATATATATATAATGTGTTACGCTGTATGTAGATGTCACTTGCCAAGCTTCTTCACGTCCTGTCCGTCACGCACCATACCTGCGCCCTCCGACACGATTTCCTCGCCGCCCTTGAGGCCAGAGGTCACAATGAAGGTCTTGCCCTGGCTCTGGGGCAGGATGTCCACCAGCTGTGAGTGGGCTATGCCCTTGCTGTCCACCACATACACATTGTACTTGTCCTGTGTCTGCACGGCAGCTGTTGCGGGCACGGTGAGCACGTCCTTGTAGCTCACGGGTATGATGATGTTGCCAGTACTGCCGCTATGCAGGATGTGGCTGGGGTTGGAGAAGGCGGCACGCAGCTGTACCGAACCGGTGGTGCGGTCCACCACGCCACTGGCGCTCTCCACGCGACCCTTGAGCTCATACTCGCTTCCGTCCACCAGTTGGAGTGTGAGGTCGGGCATGGCCTCGATGGCCTTGTCAACCGACTCATACTGGCGGATGAGTGCCAGGAACTGGCTTTCTGTCATGCTGAAGTACACATACATCTCATTGTTGTCACTCACCGTGGTGAGGGGCTGTGGCATGCTGCTGCCCACCAGTGCGCCCTGGCGGTAGGGCAGTGTGCCTATGACACCATCGGCGGGGCTGGTCACGGTGGTGTAGGAGAGGCTGTTGCGTGCGTTCACCACCTGTGCCTTGGCCTGTGCCACCTGTGCCTTGGCGCTGAGCAGAGTGTTCTGTGCAGTCTGCATGTCAATCTCGCTCACCACCTTCTGGTCATATAGTTTCTTGCGGCTATCGTAGTTGAGCTGTGCTGTGGCCTCCTGTGCCTGTGCGGCCTTGAGAGCGGCCTCGGCTGTGTTCAGCGCTGCGCGGTAGGGCACCTGGTCAATCACGAAGAGCACCTGTCCCTTCTTCACCTTCTGTCCCTCGGTCACGCAGAGCTTCTGCAATGTGCCTCCCACCTGGGGGTAAACCTCGATGTCCTGGCGGCCACGGATGGTGGCGCTGTACTTCTCGGTCAGTGTCACATCGCTCTTGGTCACCTTCTGGGTCTTGTAAACGGCACTGGGCATTGCACCCTGCTGCTGCTTGTTTCCACATGAGCTGAGCATGGCCATTGCGGTCACGGCTGTTGCCAGCACGGTCATCAGTTTCTTTGTCATAATTCTTCTCATTCAAAAATTATTTATAACTCTTTTTCTCTTGTTCTTTCACCTTGCTCGTCGTGTTAACGAAATCGGCTGCAAAGTTACGACAATTCGGCTTAACATGTTGCGTCACAAAGGTCTTAGCCTGTTTGTTTTGTTGTTCTATTCAAGAAGACAATTGGTCTTTTAACAAAGATTAAGGTCTTAGGCGCCGTGCTGGAGCCTCTTTTACTTGCACGTCCAGGTGTTCCCTGGCATTTCGGCGGCCTCCTCTTCGCGCCGCTTCCTGGCAGGAGCATGACGCACGCAGGCCTAAGGGGAGTTTTGCTGTATGTGTTGTGCAGGGATGGCAAGCAGCCTGGTGGAAAACGGGAACTGCGCCTGCATATCCCGCATAGGGCAATGTGACAGCGACGCCAGCGCGACTCTCGGAAAAAGTCAACGCACGGCAGTCGCCTCCAAAGTCCCCCCTCCCCCTGCCATCAAGCCCCCTTCCCCCGCCTTCCCCGAGGGGAAGGAGTATATACCTTACCTTTGTCACACAAGACAGGAAATCCCTCTCCCAGCCTCCCCCAAGGGGCGAGGAGTCGAAACAGCACCGCACTGCATCCGCCAACGCAGCGCACTGCATCCGCCAACGCAGCGCACTGCATTCGCCAACGCACCGCACTGCATCCGCCAACGCAGCGCACTGCATTCGCCAACGCACCGCACTGCGATCGTCAACGCGCCGCACTGCGTTTTTTATGCCATTGCCTTGATGTGATTATCGGAATTGCTCCTGGGACGTGAAGGACTTTTCCCAGGACTGCATTTTGGGGGGATATTTGGCGTTGGGAAATGCTCCTGAAGAGGGGGGATGCAGGCGCTCACATCTGTGCTTTTGCTCTCGCTGGGTGCCATTCTGCCTCCTCGCAATTCCTTTGGCGGTGTGACGGGCGATGTGCCTACAGGGCTTTCGCCCCTTTTGTGGATGTGCTTCTTGATTTATTCTATAATAGGGTGTTCGTTGGATGAGTGCCGCACCCCCCATTTGTGCTTGCGCTTTCAGTTTGGGGGTATAAGTGCTGGTGTTGTGCATGGGATTGCTTCCTTCCCACTTTTAGAGGGGTGGGGGATAGTCTTTGAAAATGCTGTGCGGGAGATTGTGAAACGAAAGGGCGGCAGGACCAGTGTGGTGTCCTGCCGCCCTTTATGCGGTAGCGTGCCTGCCAGAGGCTTGCTTCTTATGAGTTCATGCTGAGGAGGAACTCCTCGTTGTTGATGGTGTTCTCCAGTTTGGACTTCACCTCGTTCATGGCCTCGATGGGGTTCATGTCGCTCAGGAACTTGCGCAGGATCCACATGCGGTCGAGCGTCATCTTGTCCTGCAGCAGGTCATCGCGGCGAGTGCTGCTGGCCGTGATGTTGACGGCAGGGAATATACGCTTGTTGCTCAGCATTCTGTCGAGCTGCAGCTCCATGTTTCCTGTGCCCTTGAATTCCTCGAAGATGACCTCGTCCATCTTGCTGCCAGTGTCAATCAGTGCGGTGGCGATGATGGTGAGGCTTCCTCCGTTCTCGATGTTGCGCGCTGCGCCGAAGAAACGCTTGGGCTTGTGCAGGGCATTGGCATCCACACCTCCGCTCAGCACTTTGCCGCTCGCGGGCGACACGGTGTTGTAGGCACGGGCCAGACGGGTGATTGAGTCGAGGAAGATGACCACATCGTGTCCGCATTCCACCATGCGCTTGGCCTTCTCGAGCACGATGCCTGCAATCTTCACATGCCGCTCGGCTGGCTCGTCGAAGGTGCTGGCGATGACCTCGGCCTTCACCGTGCGTGCCATGTCGGTGACCTCCTCGGGGCGCTCGTCGATAAGGAGCATCATCAGGTAAGCCTCGGGGTGGTTGGCTGTGATGGCATTGGCAATGTCCTTGAGCAGCATGGTCTTACCGGTCTTGGGCTGTGCCACGATGAGCGCGCGCTGTCCCTTGCCGATAGGGGCGAAGAGGTCCACCACGCGGGCCGCCATGGAGTCGCCCTTGCCGCTGCATAGCTTGAACTTCTCGTCGGGGAACAGCGGGGTGAGGTTCTCAAAGGGGCTGCGGTCGCGCACTATTTCGGGGTCGCAGCCGTTGACGCTGGTGACCTCGATGAGGGGGAAGAACTTCTCGTTGTCACGCGGCGGGCGCACGGGTCCTTCCACCACGTCACCAGTCTTGAGGCCATAGTGACGGATGGTCTGTGCGTTCACATATATGTCATCGGGACTGCTCAGGTAGTTGTAGTCGCTGCTGCGCAGGAAGCCATATCCCTCGTTCATCACTTCCAGGACACCCTCGCCTCGTATGTTCAGGCCGAAGTCATAGTTCTCGTTGGCAGCCTTGGCAGCGCTCGGGGCATAGTTGTCGGGAGCCTCCTCGCTGCCAGCCGTTGCGCGGTAGGCATTCTCCTGCCTGCCGGGGATGCCCTCCGAGGGCATGCGGCTGTAGTCGTTGTCGTAGGCAAAGCTGTCATTGCCCATTGAGGGAATGTCCTGCACGATGAAGAAGTCATCGCTCACGCGGATGAGTCCCTCCTCTTCGCCGGCTGACACGCTCTCGCTGCTGGTGTCGGCAGGCTGGCTGCTCTCGTCGGCAGAAACGGGCTTGGACACTTGTGGAGCATCGTTGTCGGGCATGGTGGCAGGCGACTGTGCCTCCTCGCTGTTGCTTGTCTGTGTGGTGCTGCTGTTTGTCATGGTGCTCTGTTCTTCTTCGGCTTTTGCCTTGCGTGGTCTTCCCCTTTTCTTGGGAGCGGGGGTGGCGGGAGCTTCTGCCTTGGGCTCGTCAAACTGTATTGTGGCCTGTGTGGCGTCTGCGCTGTCCTGCTTTGCATCCTTGGCCTTCTTTTTCTCCTTGGCGTCAGCCTCTGTGTCTGCTGCGCCTTCGCTGTTCTCGCTGTTCTTCTGTGCTTCGGCCTTGGGCTTGCGTCCGCGCTTCCTGGTCGCCTTCTCGGCCTTGCCTGCTTCCTGGCTGCCCTGCTCGTCGGCTGGTGCTATGCTGCGCTTGCCCTTGGCATTGCTGTCGGCTGGCTTCTTGGAGTTTGCCACAGCCATCGCATCTATGATATTGTACATGAGTGTGGTGGCGTCATTCGCAGGTTCTGCATTCACGCTTTTGGCCAATGCAGTCAATTCTTCGAGTGACATGTTCTCGAGCTCACTTTTTGTGGACATAATAATATAAGGTATGCTGTTTATTTGTTCGTTTGTTCTCAAATGGGAATTCTCAGGAAAGCGAAGAGTGACGCTGTCCTTGTTTCGTTTGGTCTGCAAAATTACTTTTTCTTGCTCAAACGGCCAAATTTGCACTTACTTTTCTTCCTCCTGCTGCCCTTTTTTTAGTACTTTTGCGTTGTGAAGAGTCAAAAGGATAATAATTATGGCCAACCCGCATTGTGCAGGGTTGGGGTTTTTGTGGAAATTTCATGAGCAGCATATCCTATCTGCAGGTGCAGGGGCTTACGCGCAGCGTGGGCGACAAGACGCTCTTTGCCAACATATCATTTAGTGTAGCACAAGGGCAGAAGGCTGGCCTTATTGCGCGCAATGGCACAGGCAAGAGCACATTATTAAATATATTGGGTGGGAAGGACAGTGCCGACTCGGGGCAGGTGGTGTATCACAACGGCCTGCGAATCGGTTACCTGGAGCAGACCCCGCACTATCCCATGGAGCTGACGGTGCTGGAGGCCTGCTTCTGGCATGGCAATGAGACCACCAACCTGATACGTGAGTACGAGACGTGCATGAGCACGCCAGGCACACCGGGCCTGCAACAGATACTTGACCGGATGGAGCACCAGAACGCCTGGGACTATGAGAACAGGAGCAAGACCATCCTGAGCAAACTCTCCATAACGGACTTCCACAAGCCGCTCAACCAGCTCTCGGGCGGGCAGATGAAGCGTGTGGCACTGGCCAATGTGCTCATCATGGAGCCCGACTTCCTCATCCTGGACGAGCCCACCAACCATCTTGACCTGCAGATGATAGAGTGGCTTGAGGGGTACTTGCGGCGGTCGAATGTCACGC
Organism: Prevotellaceae bacterium; assembly: GCA_050873805.1. Classification (GTDB taxonomy): domain Bacteria; phylum Bacteroidota; class Bacteroidia; order Bacteroidales; family Bacteroidaceae; genus Physcousia. The sequence continues at coordinate 14,620 of JBNMJN010000021.1, forward strand.
TCCTCATGGTGACGCACGACCGATACTTCCTCGACAACGTGTGCTCGGTAATCCTGGAACTGGACGATGAGACCATCTACACCTACCATGGCAACTATGCCTACTATCTGGAGAAGCGGCAGGAGCGCCAGGAGAACCTCCGGAGCGAGGTGGCGCGAGCCAACAACCTGTACCGCACCGAACTGGAATGGATGCGCCGCATGCCCCAGGCACGCGGACACAAGGCTCGCTACCGCGAGGAGGCCTTCTACGACCTGGAGAAGAAGGCCAGGCAGCGCATGGAGGAACAGCAGGTGAGGCTCGAGATGAAATCAACCTACATCGGCAGCAGAATATTCGAGGCGGAATATGTGAGCAAGAAGTACGAGCGGGTGATACTCAAGGATTTCTATTACAACTTCTCGCGCTACGAGAAGATGGGCATCGTGGGGGGCAACGGAACAGGCAAGAGCACTTTTGTGAAGATGCTCCTGGGACTGGTGAAGCCCGACTCGGGACGCTTCGTGGTGGGGGAGACCGTGCGCTTCGGCTACTACAGCCAGGAGGGGATGAGCTTTGACCCGCAGATGAAGGTGATAGACGCCGTGCGCAAGGTGGCCGAATATGTGGACCTCGGAGGCGGGCGGCACCTATCGGCCATGCAGTTCCTGCAGCACTTTATGTTCACCCCTCTGCAGCAGCAGAACTATATCGCCAAGCTCTCTGGTGGCGAGCAACGACGCCTGCACCTGTGTACGGTGCTCATGCAGAACCCCAACTTCCTGGTGCTCGATGAGCCCACCAACGACCTCGACATCAATACCCTGCAGATACTGGAGCAGTACCTGCAGGACTTCCACGGATGTGTCATTGTGGTCAGTCACGACCGCTACTTCATGGACAAGGTGGTGGACCACCTGCTGGTGTTCCGTGGCGATGGCGTGGTGGAGGACTTCCCGGGCAACTACACGCAGTTCCGCGAGTGGGAGGACGAGCGGGAGGCGCGGCAGGAGAAGCAGTTGGCCAGCAACAGTTCGGCATCCACCAGCCATGATGACAAGGATGCCAAGAAGCCGCCACGCCTGGAGCAGAAGCGCAAGATGACGTTCAAGGAGAAGCAGGAGTTTGCCACGCTGGAGCAGGACATTGCCCGCCTGGAACAGGAAAAGGCCGACATCGAGGCAAGGCTCTCCAGTGGAAGCATCAGCGTGCAGGAGATAACGGATTTGAGCAAGCGCTTGCCTGCGCTCACGGACGAACTCGATGAGAAGTCGATGCGCTGGCTGGAATTGAGCGAGATAGGGTAATGAACCCATGGGCGGGGTGATGACAGATGCCACGCAAGCTGATATGTAGCACTTGACGGAATATTGTCTGATGTTTTCTACAGAGAAGGCTTTACGGGAAAGCAACCCCTGGCAGAGCGTGGCACTGGATTGCCTGTACTCGGACAACGAGCACCAGTATGCGCTGGATGCCGATAGGGACATGCTGGAGGTGTTCAACCGCAAACTTGCCATTACCGACCGCAATCGCCTAGTGCTGAATGTGCCACCCGAACCGTGGCAGGGTAATCCGCTGCGTGCCAAGGTGATATTTCTCAGCCTAAACCCTGGCTATGTGGACAGGGTGAACCGCAAGCTGGCTTATCTGCTACAGACAGACAGGGATGTGCTGCGCCGTATCCTGCAATTCAAGCAGGATACCATCTGCCTGCGTGCCCGCTCCTTTTTCCCTGCGTCCAACTGCGAGTGTCCGGTGGGAGCGCATGATGCCGTCTCGATACTGGGCGACTGGTACTGGGAGGATGCCTTTGCCACGCTGCGCAGGGCAGTGTGCGGGGACTCGTACCCCGAACCGCGCTTTTACGAGGACGTGGCCATCATGCAGTTCCATGCCTATTCCTCGGAGAAGTTCCAGCGTACATTTCCACCCTCAGGCCAATGGCTTGCCTCTCAGGAGTACACACGCAATCTCATAGAATACATCAGCAGGGCACGGCCAGGAGTCCTCTTTGTGCTCATGCGCGCAAGGGACAAGTGGGAGAAGTTGCTTTCGCGGGATGGCCTTTGGGGCAGACTGAACAAGGTAATCAAGGAAAACCGCAGCATGAGCCAGGCCATATCGCCCGATAATCTGCGGGGGGCCGACGGGAGAGACCAGTTTGCAGTCATCTGCCGCGCGCTGAATCCGTGCCTGCAGGTGCAGCATAGGACGTAGGCAAGTGCTTTCTCATGCAATCAGAAATGTGCCAAGTTCCATGTGCTTGGCTCTATATGACAGCGCGAAGGCTATACTTCTGCGGCACAGCCTTCGCGCGTATATTTAATTAGGTACGGGGCTTCAGAGAGCATCACACCCAGCCAGGCTTCATCACGCTTCCTCCCACTGCTTGCGCAGCAGTTCGATGGCAGCGGGGAGCACCGTGGCACGGTCGCCCTCGCAGCCACACTCAAAGGAGATGTGTCCCTGGTAGCCCATTTCCTTGAGAGCTCTCATGCCCTCGCGGTAGTTGTCCTTGTCACCATCCTCGCCCGGCATCAGTCGCCGTCCCCGGCTTGCTATGTGCACATGCTGCAGGTACTTGGTGCCCGCAGCCATGAAGGCGGCATAGTCCGAGGTCTCCTCCTGCATGTGCCAGAAGTCGCCCATGCACTTCACGCCCTCGCTGCTGGCATCGCGGCAGATGGCAGCCGCGTCGGCCACCAGACGCAGATAGAAGCACTCCTTGCGGTTGAGCGGCTCCAGGATGACGGTCGTTCCGCACTTCAGCGCAAACTCGCCCAGGTCGTGCAGCTGCTCGCACAGGTAGTTGCGCGTGTCCTTTGTGTGGGGCTTGCAAGGGCTCTGGAAGTTGAAGGCCGGCACCATAATCACACCGCACGAACCTATTTGCCCAGCAGCCTCCACTATCTCGCGCATGGTAGTGTCAAACTGTTGCTTCTGCTCGTCCTCGGCAAGGATAAAGCCGCTGAAGCCGGCGCAGATGGCACTCATCTTGATATTCCGGCCCTGCAGAGCCTTGTTGATCTCGCCCACGCGGCTCTTCAGGTTGCTGCCACCCACCTCCAGGCCGTTTACCCCATGCTCCTCCATGAAGTCCAGTTTGTCCCCGAGCGTGTCCCCCAGGGCCACCCCTTCCTGCAGGCAGATGTTGAGTGGCGTGTCATGCTTCCTCTCCTTGCGTGCCGAGCAGCAGGAGGGAAGCAGCGGGGTAGAGGCCACGGAGGCCGCTGCCATCCCCGAGAGTGAACCCAGTATAAAGTTTCTTCGTTTCATCTTGTGCTGTTTTACTGATGGGTTGAGCTTATTGTCCCTGACCGGGCTTCTTCACGGTGTAGGACGCCAGGTCCAGCGGGCCGAGCTCCAGAGTGGCAGGCAGGAGGTCCATGGGTGACTGCGTCATCTCGTCCCATGTGGTTGTCGCGCCTGTGTAGGCAGCCTCGCGTGCCATGATGGCAGCCATGCACGAGGCCGCGCAGTCACTTGCCTCCTCGTGGGCAGTGCCCTTGCGTATGTGGTTGACCCAGTCCACATGCTCCAGCACATAGGGGTCATGCTGCTTGAACTCCTGTCCGGCAGCCTCCTCGTCATACTTCCACAGCACGTTGCCCTGCAAGTCCTTTATCTCGTTGGTCTCGCTGTCCCATGAGCCCTTTGCGCCCTGGATGTACTCGCTTATCTTGTTGCTGCACCCGTCTATCTGCCTGCACATGCTGTGCATGTGTATCCCGTTCTCCATCACGAAGTCGGTGCTGAACATGTCAAACTGGTCACCCGTCACCCTGCGCTGGCGTGCACCGAAGGATGTGGCCGTGACAGGCTTCAGTCCGCTCATCCACAGGAACACGTCGATGTTGTGCACATGCTGCTCCACGATGTGGTCACCGCTCAGCCATGTCCAGTTGACCCAGTCGCGTATGTTCCATTCCATGTCGCTCCATCCTGGCTGTCGCTCCTTGTACCACAGCATGCCCTGGTTCCAGTACACGTTACCCCCGGTAATCTCGCCTATGATGCCAGCCTGAATCTGCTTGTTGGCCTCCACATAGCGGCGCTCATGATGGCGCTGCGTGCCTGTGACCACACTCAGGCCCTTTGCCTGTGCCTGCTTGGCCGCGGCCATGATGGTGCGGTACCCCTTGGGGTCAACGGCGATGGGCTTCTCCAGGAACGAGTGCACACCCTTGTCGGTGGCATACTGGAAGTGCGTGGGCCGGAATACAGGCGGAGTGGCGATGATGACCATGTCCACGCCCGAGTCGATGACCTTCTTGTAGGCATCGAAGCCTGTGAAGCAAGCCTCGTCGGGCACCTCCTGCTGGCGGTCGTTCTTGAGATGAGCGCGCAAGTCCTGCAGGCGGTCATCGAACACATCGCCCAGTGCCGTCACCGTGATGCCGTTGGCAGCGTCGAGCAGGTTCATCACCGCGCCCGAGCCACGTCCGCCGCAGCCTATCACGCCCACCTTGAGTTCCTTGCCGTCGATAGCCTTGTCGGGCAACTCTGGCACATAGTATTCGCCCTCCTTCTTCAAGGGAGTCTGCTTGCCGTTGCCGTTCCCACCACCGCAACTTGCCAGTATGGCAGGTGCTGCCATGCCTGCAGCGCCAATGATGGCGGCATTCGTCAGAAACTTTCTTCTGCTCAAGTCCTTCTCTTTCATTGTTGGAATTGTTTGAAAGGTAAATGTATGTTGGTTGTTCGTAATCTCACTTCGCGCTCACCCCCTCGGGCACCTCGCACACCACGCGGAAGCCGATGCCCTTCATGTCCGAGAACCACCAGATGCTCTTGGGGTTCTGCGGGTCAGTCTTGAGCCACTTCTCGTAGTCGGTGTGGGCACGCGAGGCACAGCGCACGTTGGCCGCATCGTCTGCATAAGAGCCGCCACGCACCACATATTCCTTGCCCGACGCAGGCCCCTTGGGGTCCTTTGCGCCCTCTGTCATCTTGGCATAGGCATCCTCGGCATACCAGTCGGAGCAGTATTCGAGCACGTTGCCCAGCATGTTCTTCAGCCCAAAGGGATTTGCCTTCACCCGCGATGGCTCCTGTGTGCGGCTCTTGCTGTTGTTGGCATAGATGACATACCCGTTGATGACTGTCGTGTCGGCGCTGAAGAATCGCCGCCAGAAGCCTGTGTTGGAGAACTTGGAGGGGCTGCCCTCAAAGAAATACGGGCTGCAGGTGCCACCGCGTGCCGCATACTCCCACTCGACTTCGGTGGGCAGGCGGTACCTCTTGCCTGTCTTGAGCGAGAGCCACTGGCAGAAGGTCTCGGCCGCATAGTGCGTCATGGTGATGGCAGGGCGGCTGCCCATGCCCCATCCCTGGTCTGGCATGCCAAAGGGAGGCGTGGGCCCCGACACCGCGTCCACGTCGGGACGACTGTTGTTGGCATATATCTTGGATGGCGGTGTGCGCCCCTCCGACATGGTCTGTGCGTAGAAAGCCCAGTACTGGTCCCAGGTGACCTCAGTCTCGGCCATGTAGAATGGCGACACCGTCACCTTGCGCTGCGGGTGCTCATCGGCCTGGGCCCACTTCTCGCCCTCCCGGCTGCCCATGAGGAATGTGCCGCCTGGTATGGCCTTCATGCTTATGGTGACGTTGGTGGTGGGCACCTGCTCGGTGAAGTCGGCGAAGCGGGTCACGGGTGTGGCCTCGGCGAAGGTTGAGGCCGTGCTATCCACGGGCGACTTGTCCATCTTGGCATGCTTGTAGCCAGGCATTGCGTGGCCCGCATCCAGGTGGCAGCTGATGCACTGCAGTCCCAGTTTCTCCTCGTTGTCCTCATAGTAGAGATGTGCCGACACGCCCTCGTCGGACAGCCCCTGCGGGAACAGGTTGACGTGGCAACGCTTGCACGACTCGTTGAAGACGATGGTCTGCGCATATTCCAGTTCCCTCTTGCTCTCGAAGTCAATGTCCTCCTTGTCCTTCGTCATGGCCACCCACACATCCTTCATGCCCATTCTGGCCTTGGCCGTGAAGTGCTTCCAGGTGCCCTCGGGCGGCAGGTGGCACTCGGCACATCCCGTCTTCACACCGCTGCGGTTGCTGTAGTGTGCAGCCTGCTTCCAGCTGTCGGTGGCCTCGGGGTGGAAATGACAGGCCATGCAAGCCTCGTCGGTCGAGCTCCACTCGTAGTAATGATTGCCCACCAGGGCGATGGCGGCACCCGTTATGAGCGCGCCCACCAGCGGAAGCCACTTGGCGCGTGACCTCTTGCTGTCCTGCTTGGATGCGTATCGTGTCATTTGCTTTGCTTCATTATCAGTTCCGAGCTTATCTTGACAAGCTTCTTGCCCACCACACGCTTCACGGCTGTGTATCCGATGAGCTTGAGCGACCAGGTGCTGTCGTTCAGCTGCGTGAGCAGGGTCTCCTGCGTCTCGCTGCCCAGGTCATTGGACAGGTTGATCGTGGCGGAGCGGTTGTCCTTGATGCGGAACGAGGTCACAGTCCACACGCCATACACATTCCCGTTCAGGTAGCCGTTCATGGGGCCAAAGTCCTCCATGGTTGGCACCGTGATTGATTCCTCGTACAAGTCTATGTTCAGGTTTATCTTCTCTTGCGGGCATGTCAGTCTCAACTTCCACGGACCCTGTGCCGCCAGCGAGGCTGTGCAGGCAAGTAGAATGACAGAAAAGGCTCTTCTCATTGTCGGTTTGTAGTGGTTTCACCTACAAATTTACCCATTTTATTCTTAAATCACGCATGAATTCACATAATTTATGCTTTTCTGTCCCGTTTCTTGCAGATTGCAGTTGCCCTGTGGGCTTGCACCCCAGGGAGGAAGAGCGCGCCAGTGTCTCGCATGCACTTTTCTGCCCTCAAAAATGCAGCGCGCTGCATCTGCCATCGCAGCGCGCTGCATTGGCCATCGCACCGCACTGCATCAGCCATCGCACCGCACTGCGTTGGCCGGCGCGGCCGCATGCGTCAAAATCCGCAGCAGGGCGGGTGATGTCCCTTGCCCCGCACGATGGGGGGAGATGCGGAGCGCAAGTGCCTGTCTGTCATGCGCTTCGCGTGAAATACGCGCTCCCCCGCGCACAAAGGCGCATGCGTTACACTTATCTTTCGGAAATTTGTCGTATCTTTGCCGCAACTTGATATTTCGTAACATACACGTTTTTGATGAGCGGAAAAAAGACTACACCAGACTATGTGCTTGAGAGCAGCTGGGAGGTGTGCAACAAGATGGGTGGCATCTACACGGTGCTTTCCACCAGGGCGAAGACCCTGGGAAACCTGTTGGGCGGCAACCTTCTCTTTATAGGCCCCGACCTCTGGCACGACCAGGAGAACCCCCTCTTTACAGAAGACCCCGACCTGTGGCCCGAATGGCTGGCGGCAATGGCAGCCGAGGGCGTGTGCCTGCGTGCCGGGCGGTGGAACATCCCGGGGCAGCCCAAGGTGGTGCTGGTGGACTTCCAGAGCTACTTCAGCCAAAAGAATGAGATTTATGCACAGGCATGGGCCGACTTTGGCGTCGATAGCCTCCATGCCTATGGCGACTATGACGAGGCCAGCATGTTTGCCTATGCGGCGGGACTCGTGGTGGAGGGCTTCTGGAAGTTCTTCCTGAAGGACCAGGGCGCAAGGGCCGTGTATCACGTCAACGAGTGGATGACCTGCCTGGGCGCGCTCTATGTGCGCAAGCATGTGCCGCAGGTGGCAACGGTATTTACCACCCACGCCACTTGCATCGGGCGAAGCATCGCAGGCAATGGGAAGCCCCTGTACCAGTATCTGCCGAACTATGACGGACGGCAGATGGCACAAGAGCTCAACGTGGAGTCAAAGCACAGTGTGGAGAGGCAGACCGCGATGAACGTGGACTGCTTCACCACGGTGAGTGATGTGACAGCGCGCGAGTGTGCCGAGTTGCTCGACAAGCCCTGCGACGTGGTGCTCGAGAATGGCTTTGAGCCCGACTTCGTGCCCGCAGGCGCAGCCTTCACGGCTCGCCGCCGCCAGGCCAGGGCTACCATCCTGAGGGTTGCCCGCGCGCTCACCGGCGTGGAGATGCCCGATGACACGCTCATCGTGACCACCAGCGGGCGCTACGAGTACAAGAATAAGGGGCAGGACGTGTTTATGGAGGCCATGTACAGGAGCCTCTATGATGAGCGCCTGAACCGTCCCGTGCTGGCCCTGGTGCAGGTGCCCGCCTGGACTTCAGGCCCGCGCGCCGACCTCCAGGACCGCATGCTGCATCCCCAGCCAGAGGGCCAGCCACTCCAGGACCCCATCTGCACCCATGTGCTCAGGGAGCCCTGGAACGACCCCGTGACAGGCTTCCTGCACAATCATGGCATGAAGAACCAGGCGTCCGACCGCGTGAAGGTCATCTTCGTGCCCTGCTATCTCGACGGCAGGGACGGCATCTTCGAGAGCAGTTATTACGACTTGCTCATCGGCAGCGACCTGGCCGTATATCCTTCCTACTACGAGCCGTGGGGCTACACGCCCCTTGAGGCCGTGGCCTTCCATGTGCCTTGCCTCACCACCACGCTGGCCGGCTTTGGCATGTGGGCCAACAAGATGAAGGGCACGGACAGCCATCTGCAGGACGGGGTAGAGGTCGTGCACCGCGATGACTACAACTTTGACCAGGTGGTGGACGCTGTGTGCGACACGCTTGCCACGCTGTGCAACATGAGCGCCAAGGAAGTGACGGCGGCGCGCAGGAAGGCCACCCAGCTGTCGGCCAAGGCGCAGTGGAAGCATTTCATCGCCAAATACGAGCAAGCTTACGCTTTCGCGCTGGAAAGCGCGGCACGACGCAATGCCTGAGCATGGGGCACTGTACATTCAAGGCAAAATAATACGACACAAACATAAAGACAGAACTATGAAGATTAGAGCAAGCTACGCCAACCAACCCTGTTGGAAGCCGGTGACAGCCAAGAGTAACATTCCTGCCAAGCTGAGGAAGCTGGAGGAGTTGGCCCGCAATATGTGGTGGGCATGGAACCACAGTGCCAAGAGCCTGTTCCGCAGCCTCGACAGCAAACTCTTTGACGAGTGTGATGGCAACCCAATCCTCCTGTTGCAGCGCCTGAGCTTTGAGAAGATGGAGAAGCTCTCCCATGACCAGGCTCTGATACAGAAGATGGACGAGGTATATAAGGAGTTCCGTGCCTATATGGACGAGAAGCCCAACAAGAACCGCGCCAGCGTGGCGTACTTCTGCATGGAGTATGGACTGAACCATGTGCTGAAGATCTACTCGGGTGGCTTGGGTGTGCTGGCTGGTGATTATCTGAAAGAGGCCAGTGACTCAAACGTGGACATGTGTGCCGTGGGCTTCCTGTACCGCTACGGATACTTCACCCAGTCGCTCAGCATGGACGGACAGCAGGTGGCCAACTATGAGGCTCAGAACTTCGGGTCACTCCCCATCGAGCAGCAACTCGACGAGAACGGACAGCCCATGGTGGTGGATGTGCCCTATATGGACTATAAGGTGCATGCTTATGTGTGGCGAGTAAATGTGGGTCGCATCAAGCTGTATCTGCTTGATACGGACAACGACATGAACTCACAGTTTGACCGCTCCATCACCCATGCGCTCTATGGCGGTGACTGGGAGAACCGCCTCAAGCAGGAGATTCTGCTGGGTATCGGCGGTGTGCTCATGCTGCAGAAACTGGGCATCAAGAAGGATGTCTATCACTGCAACGAGGGTCATGCGGCTCTGTGCAACGTGCAGCGCCTGGTTGACTATGTGCGCGAGGGCAAGACTTTCACCCAGGCTCTCGAGCTCGTGCGCGCATCCTCGCTCTACACCGTACACACTCCCGTGCCCGCAGGCCACGACTATTTCGACGAGGGGCTGTTCGGCAAGTACATGAGCGGATACCCCCAGATGCTGGGCATCTCCTGGGACGAGTTTATCGGCATGGGGCGCATGAATCCTGATGACAAGGGCGAGCGTTTCTGCATGAGTACCTTCGCATGCAACACCTCACAGGAGGTCAATGGCGTGAGCTGGCTGCATGGCGAGGTGAGCAAGAAAATGTTCGCGGGTATCTGGAAGGGCTATTACCCCGAGGAGAGCCATGTAGGATATGTGACCAATGGCGTGCACTTCCCCACCTGGTGTGCCAATGAGTGGCGCAAGCTTTACGCCTCGAACTTCGACGAGAACTTCATCCACGACCAGAGCAACCAGTCAATATGGGAGGCTATATATAATGTGAGCGACGAGGAGGTGTGGGCCACGCGCATGGCCTTGAAGACGAAACTGGTGGAGTATATCCGCAAGCAGTTCCGCGACCGCTGGCTCAAGAACCAGGGCGACCCCTCGCGTGTGGTGTCGCTGATGGACAAGATCAACCCCAACGCCCTGCTCATCGGCTTTGGCCGCCGCTTTGCCACTTACAAGCGTGCGCACTTGCTGTTCACCGACTTGGAGCGTCTGTCCAAGATTGTCAACAATCCCCAGTACCCCGTACAGTTCCTCTACACCGGCAAGGCGCATCCGGCCGATGGCGCAGGACAGGGTCTGATCAAGAAGATATACGAGATAAGCCAGCGTCCCGAGTTCCTGGGCAAGATCATCTTCCTGGAGAACTATGACATGCAGTTGGCTCGCCGTCTCGTGAGCGGTGTGGATATCTGGATGAACACACCCACCCGTCCCCTTGAGGCATCGGGCACCTCCGGCGAGAAGGCACTGATGAATGGTGTCGTGAACCTCTCTGTCCTTGATGGCTGGTGGTACGAGGGCTACCGTCCCGGAGCGGGCTGGGCACTCACCGACAAGCGCACCTACCAGTACCAGGAGCATCAGGACCAGCTCGACGCAGCCACTATCTACGGCCTGCTCGAGAATGAGATCATGCCCCTTTACTACGCTCGTAATGCCGAGGGTATCAGCACAGGCTGGGTGAAGGTCATCAAGAACAGCATTGCGCAGATTGCTCCTCACTACACCATGAAGCGCCAGCTGGATGACTACTATGACAAGTTCTACAACCGCCTGCACGCTCGCTTTGAGTCTCTGGCTGCCAATGACGGCAAGCTTGCCCGCGAGATTGCCGACTGGAAGGAGAATGTGGCTGCCCATTGGGACCAGATTCATGTGGACAGCATCGAGAAGAGCGAGGAGCTGACGAGCGGCAACGTGGAGGCCGGAAAGAAGTACAGCATCAAGATTGTGCTGGACGAGGCTGGCCTGGACGACGCTGTGGGCGTGGAGCTGGTGACTCTGACTACCGACAAGGACGGACAGGATCACGTGTATCATGTGGATCCCTTCCGCATGGTGGAGCGCAATGGCAACAAGTTCACCTTTGCCGCATCACACAGCCTTGACAACGCCGGGCTCTTCAAGGTGTGCTACCGCATGTATCCCAAGAACGAGAACCTGCCTCACCGCCAGGACTTCTGCTATGTGAAGTGGTTCATGTGACCCCCCTGCTGGCGCAGCACCGCAAGGCATGCCGCCCGTTTGCTGGCTGGTATGCACAATAGTGGCCTGCCTTGAGCAAACAAGCAAGTCCCCTCTGCCCCTGTGGCGGTGGGGACTTCTTATATTTCTTCCCCAAAACGCTTATGGCAGTGTCACCTTGTGTTCGATATGATGGTGCGTGCTTCCTGTATTTCTTCCCCAAAACGCTTATGGTGGTGTCACCCTTGTGGTCGATATGATGGTGCGTGCTTCCTGTATTTCTTCCCCAAGACGCTTATGGTAGTGTCACTCTTGTGTCCGATATGGCGGTGGGGTCTTCTTATATTTCCTCCAAAAACCACACAGGTCGAAAAAAGTTCGTATCTTTGCCTGTCAACATGGTAATACATACTTATATAATATAAGACCTCATGCGGAAGAAGTTCTTTCTCACGCTGTGGGTGCTGTTCTTCCTTGGGCTTTCGCTCCTCGGTGGTATCTTTTACGGCATCTTCAACGGCTACATAGGCTACATGCCGAACATCGAACAACTGCAGAATCCAGTAAACAAGTTCGCCTCGCAGGTGTTCTCTGCCGATGGCAAACTGCTTGGTACGTGGAGCTACAGCAAGGCCAACCGTATCTTTGTGGGCTATGACGACCTCCCCCCTGCGATAGTGCAGGCCCTGGTGGCCACCGAGGATGTGCGTTTCTATGAGCACAGCGGTGTCGATTACAGAGCCTTGCTGCGTGCCATTGTCAAGCGTGGGCTGCTGCGCAGGAAAAGTGCGGGCGGCGGCAGCACCATCACGCAGCAGCTGGCTAAGCAACTATACTCCGAGAAGGCCGAGAGTGTACATGAGCGCCTCCTGCAGAAGCCCATCGAGTGGGTGATAGCCATCAAGCTGGAGCGATTCTATACCAAAGAGGAAATCGTGAGCATGTATCTCAACTACTTCGATTTCCTTCACAATGCCGTGGGCATCAAGACGGCAGCCAAGACTTACTTCGGCAAAGAGCCTAAGGACCTCAGCATCAACGAGTGTGCAACCCTGGTGGGCATGTGCAAGAATCCCAGTTACTTCAACCCCGTGCGCTTCCCAGACAGGTGCATGGACAGGCGTAATGTGGTGCTCTCACAGATGGTGAAGGCAGGCTACTTGACGCAGCAGGAGATGGAGAAACTCAGTCTGGAACCTGTCACACTCAATTTCCACAGGGCAGACCATAAGGAGGGCAGTGCCGCCTACCTGCGCGAGATGCTTCGCCGGGTGCTCATGGCCAAGAAGCCCAACCGCTCGGATTATGCCAGCTGGCAGGAACAAAACTATTACGAAGACTCTCTCGCATGGGAAAATGACCCGCTCTATGGCTGGTGCAACAAGAACACCAACCGCGAGGGAAGGCATTACAATGTGTATGCCGATGGACTGAAAATCTACACGACCATCGATAGCCGCATGCAGGAATATGCCGAGCAATCGGTCACCGGGCATGTCGCGGGCGAGTTGCAGAAGGCTTTCGCGCGCGAACTTCGCAGCAACCGCAACGCACCCTATGCCTCTTCCTTGTCCACGGCACAAGTGAAGGCCGACCTGCAAAGGGCAAAGCGGCAGAGTGCCAGATACATACAGATGAAGGCGGCAGGCTATTCCGATGCCGAGATTGACGACGCGTTTGCCACTCCCGCCGAGATGATTGTCTATACAGGCCACGGTGACAAGGACACCACGATGACTCCCATGGACAGCATCAAGTACTACAAGTCCTTCCTGCGTGCCGGTTTTATGTGCATGGACAACGAGACGGGGGCTGTGAAAGCCTATGTGGGAGGCATCGACTACTCGCATTTCCAGTACGACATGTGCACGCAGGGCCGCCGTCAGGTGGGCTCTACCATCAAGCCCTACCTGTATGCGCTGGCAATGGAAAATGGCTGGAGTCCCTGTGACGAGGCACCCAATGTGCAGCAGACCTACCATGTGGCAGGCAAGGATTGGACTCCACGCAATGGCAGCAAGGCACGCTATGGCGAGATGGTGACCCTCAAGTGGGGCTTGGCACAGAGCAACAACTGGATTTCCGCCTGGCTGATGAACCAACTCTCACCGGCCGCGCTGGTTCGTCTGATACATGAGTTCGGCATTCAGAACAGGGACATTCATCCCTCGCTTGCGCTCTGCCTGGGCCCCTGTGACATCTCTGTGGCCGAGATGGTGGGAGCTTACACCGCATTCGCCCGCAAGGGAGTGCGCCGCTGTCCGCTTTATGTGACGAGGATAGAGGACAGCAATGGAGATGTGGTGGCGGAGTTCCAGCCACGAGTGCGCGAGGTGATTTCCGAGCAGGCCGCCTGCAAGATGGTAACCCTGATGCGCGGAGTGATAGACAGCGGCACCGGACACCGTATGCGAGCCCGCTATGGCATAACAGCTCCCATGGCGGGAAAGACCGGCACCACGAATGACAATTCCGACGGATGGTTTGTCGGATACACCCCCAGCCTTAGCTTCGGAGCCTGGGTGGGCGGTGAGGAGCGCGACATACACTTTGCCAGCATGGCCATCGGCCAGGGAGCAAATGCCGCCCTCCCTATTGCGGCCTACTTCCTGAAGAAGGTGTATGCCGACAGGAGCCTGGGCTATTCGCAGGACGAGGACTTCGACATTCCCGCAGGATTTGACCCTTGCGGGCAGCAGAGCAGCGAGGATGGGGATGGAGCAGACGCAGGAGAGGCCGTTCTCGATGAGTTGGCCAATTAGATTCATAAAACCAAGACAAACGACGAAGCAATGAAATATCTGGCACTTATACCGGCGCGTTACGCCAGCACGCGCTTTCCTGGCAAACCTCTGGCGATGCTTGGCGGCAAACTCGTTGTGCAGCGAGTGTATGAGCAAGCCCGCCTGGCATTTGACGAAGTATATGTGTGTACCGATGATGAGCGTATCCTCTCGGCCGTACAGGCTTTCGGGGGAAAGGCCGTGATGACGGGAAGCGACCTGCGCAGCGGCACAGACCGTTGCTGGCAGGCATGCGAGCGCATAGGCACCGATGCTGATGTGATCGTGAACATTCAGGGCGACGAGCCCTTTGTGCAGAAGTCTCAACTCGATGCCGTGAGGGCATGTTTCCAGGATGAGCAGACCCAGATTGCCACACTGGTGAAGCCCTTCTCCCCAGATGACACCTTCGAGACACTCTCCAACCCCAATTCTCCCAAGGTGGTGGTAGATAAGAATATGCGCGCCTTGTATTTCAGCAGGAGCGTGATTCCCTATCTGAGGGGCGTAGAGCAGCAGGACTGGCTCTCCAGCCACACGTTCTACAAGCACATCGGGCTTTATGCCTATCGGCGCGAGGTGCTTCGCCAGATTTCCCAGTTGCCTCCCGGCGTGCTCGAGAAGGCTGAGTCACTTGAGCAGTTGCGCTGGCTCGAGAATGGCCTCGTGATAAAGGTGGCGCTTACGGATGTGGAAACGGTGGGGATCGACACGCCCTCCGACCTGCAGAAGGCCGAGTTGTACCTGAAAAGCAAAAAGGGTCAAGCAGAATTTTGATACTCTCGGCATTTATCGTAATTTTGCACCAAAATGAGCAACAGAATGATATTCAACAGAAATATAATCCTCCTTCTCCTTGCCAGTCTGCCGCTTTCTGCGGCAGGACAGCAGATAAAAATAGGAAACTACACCTTTTCGGACGGAGGTGAATATCAGGGCGAGTTGTTCAAGGGAAAACCTTACGGGCACGGAACCACCACTTTCCCCAATGGCGACACCCACACGGGAGAATATGTGAAGGGCAAGCGCCAGGGACAGGGAACTTACCTCTTCTCTGATGGGGAGAAGTATGAGGGCGAGTGGTTTCAGAACCAGCAGCATGGCCTGGGCACGTTCTATTTTGCCAACAACAACAAGTACGTTGGCCTGTGGTTCAGGGACTACCAGCAAGGGCACGGCACTATGTACTACTTCAATGGCGACACCTACGAGGGTAACTGGGAGCAGGACAAGCGCTCGGGCGAGGGCACATACACCTATGCAAACGGAGCCTATTACAAGGGCGAATGGAAGGATGACCTCAAGAATGGGCATGGAACCTTCGACTGGAACAACGGCAACCGCTACGAGGGCGAGTGGCGCGACAACAAGATGGACGGCCAGGGAACTTATGAGTATGCCTCGGGCGACAGTTACAAGGGCACCTTCAAGGCCGACCAGCAGCATGGGCATGGCATCTACACCTTCCACGATGGGAGTCGCTACGACGGCCAGTACCTGAATGGGAAGCGTACAGGCGACGGCATATTCACATACACCAACGGTGACCGCTATGTGGGTCACTTTGTGGACGGCGAGCAGAGCGGCCAGGGAACATTCACCTGGCAAGGCGGTGCCGTGTATGTGGGACAATGGCAGGGAAACCTGCAGAACGGACGAGGCAAATACACCTGGGCCAACGGTGATGTCTATGACGGCGAGTGGAAGAATGGCAAGATGGAAGGAGCAGGCATCATGCGGCAGGCCGACGGCGTGAAATTCAAAGGCACGTTCAAGGACGGACTCAAGGATGGCTATGGCATCCTTGAGGATTCGGACGGCGTGCGCTATGAGGGCACGTTCCACGAAGGGCAGAAGGACGGCGAGTTTGTCGAGAAGGACCGCAACGGGAACGTCATCAGAAAGGTTACTTATTCCAAGGGACTTGTGCAGTCGGTGACCGAACAGGACAGCAACTGACAGCCCACTTGAGTGGAGAGGATGATATATGATAATAGATACGCTGGATAATCTGCACAAGTACGTTGGACTGAGCCCTTTGCTCGGCAATGTTGTGGACTATCTTTCAACTCATTCCCTGGAGAGCCTGCCCGATGGCAGGCATGAAGTCTCGGGCGAGGAGGTCTGGGTCAATGTCCAGACGTGCCAGCCACGTTCCAGGCAAGAAGCTTCGCTGGAGGTGCATCGGGAGATGATGGACATCCAGATTCCCCTTGGCGGCGATGAGGAACATGGCTTCCTGCCACTTGCGCAGGAGTCCGTTGGCTCTGCTCCCTATGATGCCTGTGCCGACATCTCCTTTCTGCCCCTCCCCCCACAGGAATACTTTCGTGTCCTTCCTGGCCAGTTTGTCCTTTACCTGCCTGGTGAGGGGCATGCCCCGGCGATAACAGACACCCCGCTCAGGAAAGCGGTTTTCAAAGTAAAATATCAAACACCCAACAAATATGCCTAACACAAAGGCCGCTACGGCCAGCAAGAAAGCGGTGGGCACCTCGAAGAAGGTAGCCGAGAAGAAGAAGACAGTGGTCAAGCCATCTGTATTGAAGATACTCAAGAACGATGCTTGCCTGGCTGAATATGCAGATGCCATCAACGGCAGATACCAGAACATGCTTGCACGGAAACTGCACTTCGCAGGGCCCAGCGGCAATCTGTCCGACTTTGCAGACGGCTATCTCTATTTCGGACTGCACCGCGTGGCAGATGGCTGGGTGTTGCGCGAGTGGGCGCCCAACGCCACAGCCATCTACGTGATAGGTGACTTCAACGGATGGAAGGAGTCCGCCAAGTTTGCCATGAAGCGTGTGGCAAAGACCGGAAACTGGGAAATCAAGCTCAAGGACAAGTCCTTCAAGCATGGCACCCTGTTCAAGCTGAGCGTCCACTGGGATGGCGGGCAGGGTGAGCGCATCCCCGCATGGATCAATCGCGTGGTGCAGGACCCCGACACCAAGATTTTCTCGGCCCAGGCATGGGCTCCCGAGAAGCCCTATGAGTGGAAGGTGAGCAAGTTCAAACCCAACACCGACCCCCTGCTTATCTATGAGTGCCATGTGGGAATGGCGCAGGACGAGGAGAAGGTGGGCACCTACACCGAGTTCCGCGACAAGATTCTGCCCCGGGTGGCACACCAGGGCTACAACTGCATCCAGATCATGGCCGTGCAGGAGCACCCCTACTACGGCAGTTTTGGCTACCATGTGAGCAGTTTCTTCGCACCGAGCAGCCGGTTTGGCACGCCCGAGGAGCTGAAGTCGCTTATCGACAAGGCCCACTCGATGGGCATCTCGGTGGTGATGGATATCGTGCACAGCCATGCCGTGAAGAATGAGAACGAGGGACTGGGCAACTTTGCCGGCGACCCCTGCCAGTACTTCTGCCAGGGGAGCAGGCGCGAGCATCCGGCCTGGGACAGCCTCTGCTTCGACTACGGCAAGGACGAGGTGGTGCACTTCCTGCTTTCCAACTGCAAGTATTGGCTCGAGGAGTTCCATTTCGACGGCTTCCGCTTCGACGGTGTCACCTCCATGCTCTATTACAGTCACGGCCTGGGCGAGAACTTCACCAGCTATGCCGACTACTATAATGGCCACGAGGACGATGACGCGATTGTGTATCTCACCCTGGCCAACGACCTCATACATCAGGTCAACAAGAATGCCATCACCATTGCCGAGGATGTGAGCGGCATGCCAGGACTCTCTGCCCCCATACGGGATGGCGGCTACGGGTTTGACTACAGGCTGTCCATGAACATCCCCGACTACTGGATAAAGACCATCAAGGAGAAGCGTGACGAGGACTGGAAGCCCACGTCGATGCTGTGGGAACTCACCAACAGGCGCAAGGACGAGAAGACCATCTCCTATGCCGAGAGCCACGACCAGGCGCTGGTGGGCGACAAGACCATCATCTTCCGCCTGGTGGATGCCGACATGTACTGGCATTTCAAGAAGGGCGACCAGAACTATGTGGTGGAGCGCGGCATTGCCCTGCACAAGATGATACGCCTTGTCACCGCTGGCACGGCCGCAGGTGGCTACCTCAACTTTATGGGCAATGAGTTTGGACATCCCGAATGGATTGACTTCCCACGCGAGGGCAACGGCTGGAGCCACAAGTACGCGCGCCGCCAGTGGAACCTTGTGGACAACAAGCAACTGTGCTATCACTACCTGGCCGACTTTGATGCGGCCATGATACACCTGCTGGGCAAGCTCAAGTCAATGGCCAAGCTGCCCGTCAGGGAAATCAACGCGAATGACGGTGACCAGGTGCTCGCCTTCCAGCGCGGCGACCTCCTCTTCTTCTTCAACTTCAGTCCCACGCGTTCCTATACGGGCTACGGCTTCCTGGTAGAGCAGGGCTCTTACGAGTATGTGCTCAATTCGGACAGCGTGGAGTACGGCGGCAATGGCTTCAACGACGACTCGGTGATACACTACACCAACTACGACCCCGTCTATGCGCCCCATGGCAAGGGATGGCTCAGCCTGTATCTCCCTGCCCGCACAGCCTGTGTGCTGCGCAAGGTAGAGGAGTAGGGCGCCGTGAGTACCCTGGCTTGGACATACGACACACCCCCTTTGGCAAAGACATCATGGACAAGTACAGCAGCCCACACACGAGGCTGGCATATAGGCTGGTGAGGTATGCGTGCAGCTTGCTGTTCGCATGCTTCTCCTTCTGCTACCTGTACTTCTACCAACCGGGCTACCTGGCGCAGTTCCAGTATCACTTCTCCCATGGCGAGACCACCTACCAGCCTCTGGTGGGTGCGGTGCTTGTCACCCTGCCCCTGTTGCTGCTGGGCATCTTCCTTCACAGGGCGGTGCGATGGCCCTTACGCCTGAGTGCCGTGTCGTGGTTTCCTTCGGCTTTCCTGCTCGCTGCTGTCACATCGGTGCGTTTTCCCGAACTTCCAGGCTATGGCACGGGGACACCCCTGCTTGCCCTTCTGCTTTGCCTGGCTGCCTTTCTCGCAGTCGCCTTCCTGTGCATCATTCATCCCGATGCCTCGGGTGAGCGTGGTGAGTTCTCGTCGTACTTCTCCTCCAACCTCCTTGTCCTCTGCCTTTTGTTCTTCATGGTAGGCTCACTGGGCTACAGTTCCGTCTCGGGGCACCGTGAGTTGCGGACAGGACGCCTGTTGCATGAGGGCAAGTATGCCCAGGCTGCATGTTGCTGTGCCGACACCGCTGCTCTCACTCCCAGGTTCTTTGCCTTGCGCGCGGCAGCCCTGGCCTACCAGGGCCAACTGGGTGAGCACTTGTTTGAGTATCCTGTTCCCGCAGGTGTGCAAGGACTCCTGCCCGCAGCATCCGACTCGCTCTTTGTCTATGATGCCCTTCCCACCCTCTATCGCGCCATGCGCGCTGTTCCCCGGCGCGCCAACCATCTCCGCGAGCGGGACTTCCTGCGCAAGGCTCTCCTTGCCGACAGCCTTCCGCGCCCCCTTGTGCTTGACTATCTGCTCTGCTCCCACCTCTTGCATGGCGACCTTCGCGCCTTTACCCAGTTGCTTCCCCTTCGCCCCGACACCCTTCCTGCCACCCTGCCCAGGCATTACAGGGAGGCTCTTGCACTTTACCGCCAGTCTGGTGCCGGTGTGGCACTCCCACAGTCCCATGATACCAGGCCTGTACAGTCATCCCGGCCGCAAGGCTCGTCACAGGCAGGGCAAGGCTGCATGCTGCAGGCCGTTGAGGAGACCGAGGCCGACTTCAGGCGCTACCAGAGGCTGCGTACAGAGGCTCGCGCAGGCAGTGAGGCGGCAGCCGACAGCCTCACTGCCTATGACGGCACTTATTGGAAGTATTTCTTCACGCACTTCCAATAACACTCATCCTAAAGCCCTTCCGCCTGCCTGTAAGGCAAAAAATCCATACAAGGGCTTGTACATGTGACAGAATCGGGCTACCTTTGCAACTGAAATTAAGTTGTTTGTTAGTAAACCTTTAGAAAGAATCAAGATGAAAGAGAAAGTAGGAACAATGGCAGGAGCCATCTGGACAGCCTTGAACGAGAACGGAACCATGAATTCCAAGGACCTGAAGAAGGCCGCCAAGATTAAGACAGACAAGGACCTTTGCCTGGCTTTGGGCTGGCTGCTGCGTGAGGACAAGGTCACCGTGGCCGAGGAAGACAAGGTAGTAAACGTTTCCCTGAACTAAACAAAGCCCATCGTGCCTGCCTGTGTCCAAGTACAGGGCAGGGCGCATCAGCATAAGAGGCAGACCGCTGTTTCCCCATGTGGGGGCATGCGGTCTGCCTCTTCCATTTATGCTCTCTCCAACGCAGTGCGCTGCATGTGCCAACGCAGTGCGCTGCGGTCGCCAATGCAGTGCGCTGCGTTCGCCAATGCAGCGCGGTGCGTTCGCCAATGCAGCGCGGTGCGTGGAATTAGTCGGTGCGCTGCGTGGCCAACTGCGTGCGGGCACACAACCGTGGTATCTCGGCAGTCACCTCCCGAAGTCTGGCCTTGGCCTCGCTGGGAGATGCTATGGGAGGAAGCGTCCACTTGTCCCCCTCCCATGTGAAACCAATCTCCTCAAGCACCTGCGGGCTCACCGGTGGCTTCTGCGGCTGGCGGTCTGTCCAGCCCACTATCTGGTAACCATCCTCCAGGATGTTCATGTCCAGCGTGAGGTTGTAGTCCACGCTCACGGTGTAGAGCACCGACACCTGTCCGTCCGACCACACATGCAGTCCGTGCCAGTGCTCCATGCCAGTGAGGTCCTTGGCAAACACCTCCCCCCGGTGCAGTATCCGATATTGGGCTGTGGCCCTTGTCTTGGCCATCAGTTCCACCACCCCCTGCGCGTATAGCCTGATGCAGTGGTCGCGCGAGAAGTCCAGTTGCTCTATGTCGTCTATCAGCAGGATGTAGGGCGAAGCCTCGTCCCGATGCTCTCGGATGACAGCATCGGGCTCTCCAGCCTCCAGGAACTCTTGCACAGCCTCCCCCTCGCGTTCAAAGAGCGTTCTCCACTCCGTGCCCGAGCACAGAGTCAGGTTGGCCGTCCCCGTGTGTGCAGGATAGCCCTTCAGCCCATAAGCCAGCAGGGCCTGCCTCAGCAGGTTGGGATTGGGCAAGTCCATCCACAGGGCCTTTATTCTGCCATAGAGATGCCAGAGCCGTTCCGCACTCCCATTGCTCCACTGCACCAGGGTAGCGACCTGCCCCTCGTAGATGGGCATGCCCTCGGCCTTGGCAAGCAGTTGCTCCGCCTGCTCCCGCTTGCCAGTCTCCTGGGCGCAGCACTTGATGAACTCCAGTTTGGCTCGCTCCTCGGCCACATTAAACGTGCTGAGGTCAAGCAGCCCCAGGATATCCTCTCCCAGCAGGCTCTGCATCATCTGGCAGGTGCGGAAGGCAGGCACGTTGACCGTCTTGTCCTGCGTGTATCGGTACACGTTGCGGTACCTCGCCATGTTGGAAAGGAGGTGTATGACCCGCTCCACATCCCTGTCGCTGGCCCCCTGGTGTGTATCGCAATACACCATGGCAGGAAGCAGGACGTACAGGTCGCGCTGGGTGTGGTGGTGCTGGTGCTCGGGATATGTGATGCGAGGGGTGTGCAGCCTGTCCCAGTCCACCTGGTAGAGCCTGCGGTAGGCCGAGAACCACCTCCAGAGCCGCTCCATCTTGATGGATGTGGGAAACTTGTCGCTCCCGGTCTCGTAGCCCTCGTACCACTGTGACTCTCCTGCCGACTCCAGTACGCTCACGCAGTGCAGGAAGGCCAGCATGCCCTGGGTGGCCGTGTCGGTGCCATTGCGCCTTCTTCGCTGCCAGAACCACGTCTCCATCAGCTCCCAGTCCCGGGCGGTGTCGTGGGTGACGGTGGTGCCATCAGGCAGCGTCACCAGCCTCTGGTAGTCAGGATTGGCCATGATCAGTAGCGGCTTCAGGTTCTGGTTGGCAGTCAAGGGTTCGCCCGTGGTGTTTATCACCACAAAGGTCTCTTCACCATTCATCCTGTTACCCATGTCGTAGAAGAGGAACTTCATCCGCTGTGTAAGGAAGCAGCCCAGCGTGTCCAGGTCGCCCTGGTAGCCATTGAGCCATGCCTCGATGGAGGCCAGGGCAGCCCTCATGCTCTGTATGGTGGGGTCGAGCAGGTAGTCGTGCAGGAACCAGGGCTGCTTCTCCAGCCCGTCGAGTGGCAGGTCGGGGTGGAGGAAGTAGTGCATGGTGAGGTCGCTCAGGAAGTAGAGCGAGCTCTCGCGTATGCTGTACAGCAGGTGCGGCTCGTGGTCATCTTCCTCCAGTTCAAACTGTGAGATGAGCACAGGCTGGTACTTGCCTGTCGTGCAACGTCTGCTCAGCGCGCCCAGCAGAAGAAACAGGGTAGTGAGCCGCTGCTGCCCATCGCACAGCTGCAGGTGATAGGGAGCAAGCTCCTGGTCGTAGTAGCCATAGATGAGCCCCATGGTGATGTCCTGGTTGAAGTCCAGTTGGGTGAGGCTCTCCAGGAAGCGGCTCACCAGCGACTCGCTGCTGCCTGGTGCGATGGGGTTGCCCCAGCAGTAGTCCCTTTGCAGGTCGGGGATGATGACCTTGTCGTTCTCACCGCTGAATATCTCGCTCAGCGAGTATGCCTGTCCGCTATCCATTTGTCCCATGTATGCTCTCCTCTGTCTCGGGAAATTCCTTGTCAAACTCATCCAGTTCCTCCTGCATTCTGCATGCCACCTGCTCGGGATTCCAGGGCAGTCCTGTGGCGGGGTTCTCCCAGCGCACGTCAGAGAACACCATGGTGGTGTGTATGAGGTGGCGGCTTCTGAATGCGTCGTCGTCCTGGTCGGTAAAGAAATATCTGTTCTTCTGTCTGAAGTCGGCCTTGTTGAACTTCGAGTTGTCCCTTCCGTACAGTAGCACCAGGTTGCCTATGCAGTGCTCGGTGCCGCTGCAGGTGGGCGCGCCCTTGGCGGGAGTCCACCTCATCTGCTCCCGCCATAGCCTGATTCCTTGCTCCTGGCTGGGGGTGAGCGGCTTGTCATCCCAGCCAAGCGGCATTCCCGACTCGCTGCGGTGCCCCACGAGAGCCTTGGGATAGACGTGCTCCAGCGACCTGTCACGCTCTATGCGGAAGTCAAATTTCCGGTCCTCGTAGCGGTTGTCCTCCCTTATGTTCTGCCTCAGCAGCCAGCGATAGGCGGTCTCATAGTGCTGGATATACAGGAGCGGACTGGCGAGCTCGCCCCTGAAGCGGTCGCGGCACTCCATGTAGATGTCTGTCCTGCGCGCCTTGATGTCCTCGTGGCTCACGCCCAGCAGGCACCAGTCGCAGTACCGCTTGAGCTCCCCGTCGTCCTGCGTGCGCGCATCCTCGTCGGCAGGAGCCAGATACCAGCGCAGGAATGCAAGCCTCTGTTCCGAGGTGTTGCGCACATACAGGATGATGCCCAGGTAATTGTATGTGCGCGCATCGCTGTACTTGTCCTCGATGCGCTTCTGCAGCAGCCTGAGCCTCCTGAACACCGCCTTCGCCTCGCTGATGCTGCCATCGGTCAGCAGGCTGTCGCGGAACCCCTTGAAGGTAACCTGCGCACGCTCCATGGCAAGGGGCAGAAGCCACCCCAGTTGTCGGCCGTCTGTCCTGAAGAAGTCCTTCACATCCTTCCTGTTCCACCAGTAGAGCCACCTGTCCCACTCGCGTGCCAGCCGTCCGCGCATCATGCTGTGTTCTGCCTCGCTTATCCATTGGTGCCGCTGCGATGTACGCCTCAGCAGCTCCGCCTTTATGAGCTCCTCCCCGGCCATCCTTGCCTTGTTGCCATTCATCATGCTGAACACGATGCGCGCCTGGCTCTGTGGGATAGCGATGAAGAGGAACCTCACATTCGTGAGCACATGCTGCAGCAGTTGCTCCCGGTTGCAGTCCTTCAGTTCCCTGTCGAGGATGCGCAGCGTGCGCTTGAAGAAGTAGATGTCCTGGTACTCCTCGTCCTCATCGCGCTCGGTGCTGGCCGCATCCAGGTGGGCAAGGAAGCGGTTGCTCTCCTCGCGGATGTCGTATCTGATGCTCAGGTATCCAGTATAGCCCAAGAAGCGGAGCAGGAGGTAGAGGAAGGTGGTGCGCTGTTGTCCGTCCACCAGAACCAGGTCGGTACGTCCGGGCACCTCGTGTACGGTGATTCCCTGCAGGAACACGTTGCCCTTGCCCAGGGAGTCCCTGAGCGTACGGGCGAGGTGTGTGGCCGAGTCCAGCGCGCCGCTGCGGTCCCTCTGCCCCCACACATAGCCCCGCTGGTAGCAGGGGATGATGTAGCTGCCCGTGCCCTCCAGCAGTCCCAGGTAGTCTGCCAGGGTGATGGTGGTGCGCAGTCCCTTCTGTTCCAGTCGCTCAGCCAGGGGTGGTGCAGGGTGGCGGGAACCCTGCCGCGTGGGTGCGTCGCTTGCCTTGGCAGTCATAGTATTTTCAGGGCTATGGCGGCACATGCCTCGGCATCGGCCAGCGCGTGGTGGTGCTGGGTGAGGTCGTAGCCACAGCGCGCGGCTATGACGTCCAGCGTGTGCCTCCCCCAGGGCCACACCTTGCGTGACCGCAGCAGCGTGCACAGGAAGGTGTAGCCGGGGTAGTCCATCCGATACATGCGGAAAACAGCCTTGAGGCAAGTCTCGTCAAAAGCCTTGTTGTGTGCCACCAGGGGCAGTCCCGTGATGAGCGGCTCTATCTGTCTCCACACATCGGGAAACACAGGCGCGTTCCTGGTGTCCTCCTCGGTGAGCCCGTGCACCTGTACGCAGCGGTAGTCGTAATATTCAGGCTCTGGCTTGATGAGCGAGTAGAAGCGGTCGGCAATCATGCCCCCACGCACGGTGACCACGCCCACCGAGCAAACCGATGTGCGCTGGTAGTTGGCCGTCTCGAAGTCGATGGCCGCAAAGTTCTGCATTCTTGTTTCCTCCTTATACCTTATATATTAATAGGGAAAGTCCTGTATGCACAGGCTCTGGGCTTTTCCCTTCCTCTGCAAAGTTAGCAAGAAGTACTGGCACATGCGCATCCTGCGGGCATCTAATTTTCCTGCATTGAGGAATTCTCCCCAGCCCTCCTGCCTGGGGCCGAGGCATGCCTGGCTGTGTGGAAAATTGTGCGAGACACTCTTGGCAGTTTTGCGGGAAAGAGGTAACTTTGCATCGGCAACAGGTTCACTCCACAAGTGATTAAAAGGGAACAGGGTGCGAATCCCCGACAGCCCCGCTGCTGTAAGCCGCCCTTAGCAGGCCCGAACAGGAAGCCACTGAGCACGTTGCGCGTATGCAGAGGCATGCGCAACCCCTCGGGAAGGTGTTCGTCGCCGGGCGGCAAGTCAGAAGACCTGCCGTTGCAAGCCACTCCACCATGCGGCATCGAGGAATGCCGTGGATGACGCATCTTACTTTACTCAATCATAAACCATTTATTATGCAGAGAAAATTACTCCTTCTCATGCAGTTGGTGCTGTGTGCTGCGCTATGGTTGCCCGCGAGGGTAATGGCGCAGGACGCGGATGTCATACTGCAACCACAGTTTGGCAAACAGACTGTGACAGTGGAGACAGGGCAGGAACTCACGTTCTATGACCCCAATGGAACAGACCCCATCGCCTCCACGAGCGCAAACAATGCCCAGTCGCTTGTGGTCTTCAAGCCAGCCCAGGCAGGCATGTCCATCCAGATCACCTTTGAGCAATTCGAGGTGATAGGCAGCAGCGGCTCCTATCCCGCCTATGTGAAGCTCTACAATGGAGAGGCCGATGCCGACAACTCATTCACTTATGCCACCAATACCTATGAGGTGACCAGTGGCAACCTGAGGCTCCCCAAGGGCGACCTGCTGGACTCTCTTGCCAACAGGCCCAGCGTGCCGCGCACCTACTACTCCACATCGGCCGACGGCGCCATGTCGGTAGGCTACCTGTACCGCTATGCCGAGAGGTGTGACGGATGGGTGGCCAAGGTGAAGTGCATCAAGCTGGAGAACATGCAGGTTACCGCTGCAGCCTCTGCCTATGACCTTGTGCCACAGTCTCCCGTGCGCACCACGGGAGTTGCGCTTGCCAGCGTTAATGTGTCTGCTACGGGTGTGCTGAACCCCGACAGCATAGTATCTATATCTTACAGACTCACCAAGAACGAAGGCGTGATAGACCCCGCCCAGATACGACTCTATCGGGGTAAGGTGGCTTATGCTACCGGTCTTACTCCTCTGTCTGCCAACATTACAGAGTCCGACGGTGTCTATACCCTCGTCTTGGATGAGCCTGTGGAGAATGGGGACAACTGGCTGACCCTTGCGGGCGACATCCTGTCCAGTGCCCAGGTGGGCTCGCAGGTGCAGCTGGAGGTGACCGCAGTGGCCACCAAGGCCAAGCCCGAGGGCGTGACCCCCTTCACCACGGATGAGGCCAAGGCTGTGTCAACGCCTGCCATTGTGCTTCTTGCCACTGGAGAGCAAACAGTGACTGTGGGCGAGACTCCCCTCGCATTCTATGACGATGGCGGCCTGGATGGGCAGGTGACCAAAGGATTCAACGGACGAATCACGTTCCTGCCCGCTACCGAGGGCAAGAAGGTGATGATAGACTTCACCAAGGTGGCCATCTTCTACGGCAGCTTCTACAGCCAGTACCTCAAGGTATATAACGGCAAGGAGGCCACGAGCGACAACCTGCTGAGGGAACTCAAGACGGGCGACGCGCTGAAGATACGCTCCACAAGCCCCGATGGAGCCCTCACGGTGGTCTTCGAGAGCACCACAGACGGCTACACAGGCGATGGCTTCGAGGCACTCGTGTCGCAGTTTGAGCCCCAGCCCATGGAGGTGGCGGCTATCACGGCCACACAGAGCGTGACAGGAACCCTGTGCGCAGGCGACAGCCTGTGTCCTGTGCTGCTCGTCAACGTGCAGACAAGCAACACCGAGCCTGCCCTCAGCGTGAAGAGCCTGGCATTCAACACCGCTGGCACCTTCCCACAGGTGACCAGGGCTGCCCTGTACTTCACCAAGGGCAGCAGCACCTTCTCCGACAAGGTGAAGGTGGGAGAGGCCACCGTAAGCGGTGACAACTTTGAGATTACAGCCACAGAGGGCATCACCTTTGCCGAGGGGGACAACTACCTGTGGCTCACCTACGATATCAGCGACATGGCCACTAACGGCCAAAAGGTGGATGCAGCCGTCTCCTCGGTGACACTGAGCGACGGCGAGCACACGGTGGAGCAGGGCAGTCCTGCCGGGGAGTTCGTCATACGCAACGTCGTGCTGTCACACCTGGACCAGGGCACTGTCACCACCCGCGTCAATGGGTCGGTTGAGTTTGCCCAGAAAGGCAAGAACGACTACTCGTCGGACTACGAGAGTGGCACCGACGACCGTATCAACATATTCGAGCCATTGCATGAGGGCATGGTGTGCCAGATTGACTTCTCGGCCTTCAAGCTCTACTGGTCAAGTTATGGCAGCGAGCATTCCAGCCTGAAGATTTACAGCGGCAAGGGCACCACAGGCGACCTCCTGTGGGAACTCGCCTCCAAGGACGACAAGGACAAGGGCCCTGCCCAGACTCTGCGCAGCACCTCGGCCGATGGTGCCATCACGGTGGTGTTCAACAGCGGAGTGAGCCAGAGCTGGTACACAACCAGCGGCTTCAAGGCCGTAGTGAGCGAGTATAAGCCACAGGAGATGGCTATCGACTCCCTCACAGCCCAGCCCACCAGCCACACGATGGCCCCTGTGGGAGCACAGAACCAGGAGGCACTCACCCTGCAGGTGGCCACATCGGGCAACCTGAATGCCAAGAGCCTCCTGGGCACCACAGTACTCCTCAAGGGTGACGTGCAGGATGTGACCCGTGTGAGCCTCTATGCAGTAGATGAAACCGACTCTGCTGTTCCTGCCGAGGCTGAGCCTCTGGCCGTACAGGAGGTTACACTCCCCGAGGGAGAGGGCTGCGAGACCGCCGACGCACAGCCTGTCACTCTCACTCTGGCCGAGCCTTTCGTGCTCAAGGAAGGCATCAACAACTTCCGCGTGCGTATCGACATCTCACAGGATGCCCAGTCGGGCGACACTGTGATGCTGATGGCACAGAGCGTGAGCGCGACCGACACCCTGGTGAATGCTGCCGCAAGCGCGCAGGCAGCACGCCTCGACATCAAGAACATCTACAACCTGCAGGCCGGCGACAACGGCGAGGTACTGGTGGCCAGTGGCCAGCCATTGCTCTTCTATGACAACGGAGGCGTGGATGGCGAGTACAGCAGCGACTTCAGCGGTACGGTGACCTTTGCGCCCAAGACACCCGGCGAGAGTGTGCGGCTGGTGTTCAAGACCTTCAACGTGACAGCCAGGGACTACATCTACCTCTATCACGGAGGCGAGGTGAAGGAGACCGCTGATGCATCTTACTCGATGTATGACCATCCCGACTATTTCGTGTCGGAGAGCGAGGACGGCAAGGTGACTGTGAAGTTCGTGACCAAGTTTGCCAAGGAAGGCTTTGCCATCGAGGTGTCAACCTACAAGAAGGTACCTCTTCATATCGCGTCAGTGGCCACACAGGCCATCGCTCCTGAAAGCGTGATGCGCGGTGAGGAGAACGTGGGTATGGTGCGCGTGGATGTGCAGGTTGATGGCGACCTGGAGCAACTGGACATCACCAGTCTGGCCATCAAGGCGGCCGATGCTGCCAAGGTGCGCTCGGCCAAGGTGTATACTACTGATACCCTGGGCGTGTATGCGCCTCTCAACCTCTTTGGAGAGGCTTCCGACGGGCAGACTGCCATCAACGGCATCTACCGCGTGAGCAAGCCCGGCACCTACAAGTTCTGGCTGGCCTGCGACATCAATGCGACTGCCGAGGCTGGTGACAGCGTGGGCGTGACATTCACTGGCCTGGTGGCCAATGGCGACAATGTGCCTGCCGAGGCTCCCGCTGAGGCAAGCACGGCGGTGAAGAGCGGCCTTCATGGCACCATCACCGTGGGCGCTGGGGCCGACTATGGCACCATACAGGGTGCCGTGAACGCGCTCAAGGATGGTATCGACGGGCCTGTAACCATCAACATCAAGCGTGGCATCTACAACGAACTGGTGAATGTGCCTGAAATCAAGGGCGCTTCACCGGCCAATAATGTGACCATCCAGAGCGAGACTGGCAACTGGCATGATGTGAAAATCTACTATGACCAGTACAACGAGCCGGCCTATAGCGACGACAAGATGTCGGCAGAGTTCGGTGTGTTCACCTTTGCCGGGGCCGACTGGATTACGCTGCGTGGGGTAGAGGTGACCACTCAGGACCTCACCTTCCCTGGCGTGCTGCATGTCAAGAATGTGAGTCAGCATGTGACCATAGACAGCTGCTACATACATGCCAACAAGACAACCAGCTACAGCAACGACATCAACCTCATCTACACTTATGCCAAGGGTGAGGCCTACCGCAACAATGACTACCTCACCGTGACCCACTGCCTGCTTGATGGAGGATACATCGGCGTGCGCATGGGAGGCACAGGTGTGGTGAAGTTGCCCAAGGAGCGTGGCGGACGCATCGAGCACAACATCCTGCGCAACCAGGGGTCCAAGGCCATCTACTGCATGGACGAACTGGGTGCGAAGATACGTGGCAACCGCATCGAGAACAGCGGCGAGACCAACAGCAGCTTCTATGGCATCGACACTCAGCTGCGTGACCTTTATCACGACCCGTTTGTCATCGAGGGCAACACCTTCATGCTGAGCACCGACAGGGAGGCTGCGGCCGTCTATCTGCGCGAGGCTAAGGGTACCGGCGATGCGCCTGCCTTGATTGTCAACAACGAGATTAATATCGCCTCGGGCAGCAGCAATTGCTCGGGCATCAAGTTGAGCAACGAGAGCAGCAACCTCTACATAGCACACAACACCGTGCTGATGCACACCAGCAACCCCACCGTGGCCCTCTATATCAATAATGAGCAGGGTGAGGAAGTGCATGTGGTCAACAATATCCTGCAGGTAAACGATGGCGGATATGTGTACCGCTGCTACAACCAGAGTGTGCCCCCCACCGTTCACTTCGCCCACAATGCCCTCTACACAAGCGGCGAGGTCTTTGCCTATGCCAAGGCCGACTATGCCACCTATGAGGACTGGCTGGCTGTGAGTGGCGAGACCGAGAGCCATTGCGAGCAGGTGGAGTTCCTCAGCGACGAGATTCTGGAGCCTTCGGCCGAGGGCAACTTGCGCACGGCAACTCCTCTCGCGCTTGTGGCCACCGACCTTGCTGGTATCCAGCGCGATGCCGAGCATCCTACTGTGGGCGCCTACGAGTACAATGCCGATGAGTCGGCTCCGCAGATGCTGGAGGGCTATCCCCTTATCGCAAACATCACCGATGAGACTGCTGATGTGGTGGTCAAGTCCGACAAGAGCGCAGTCCTCTTTGTCCTGGTCAAGAAGGCTGGCGAGGATGCTCCCTCGGCCAATGACCTGCTTGCCTCTGAGCAGATGGTGACGGTACGCTCCAACGACCCTGCCAGCGTCACGCTGGAGGGTCTCACCAAGGACCAGGAGTATGTGGCCTACGCTGCGCTGATGAGTCTGCGCGGCACGACCAGCGAGGTCTTTGCCACGGACAAGTTTGTGGCAGGCGGCGAGGTGATTGTGGAAATCCCCGACGTGGCTGCTGTGGGCGAGGCCAGCGAGAGCGTGGAGCAGGGGCAGAAGGCCACCCTCACGGCTTATGTCACCGAGGGCACAGCCCCCTTCGCTATCGTATGGACCAACGGCAAGCACGTTGAGGTGGCTACCGACACCCTGGACAAGCTGGGCGAGAGTGCCGTGCAGTACGCTCCCCAGGAGTGTGACTTCTACTATCTCACCGTGACCGATGCCAATGGCAAGGAGGCGCGCGACACATGCCGTGTAGCTGTGACGGGCGACGCGGTGGCTGCCACCTTTGAGAACCTCTTCCTGGAGCAGGATGGATTCTGGTGGGGACCCGACACCAAGGGTCACATGACACAGAACTCATGGGGACTCGACGAGATGCAGGGCTCCTTTGTGAGCGGTTCCTACTCCTTCGAGAACCGCTGCATGGCCGAGTATGACACCTGGGGCGGCTTTGGCTACTCGCGTCGTACGGGCACAGACTTCAGCGTGCTGATGAGCGACCAGTTCAACTCCAGCGTGGGCAGCGGCTACCAGGGGTCCGAGAACTACGCTGTGGGCTACGAGCAAGGCACCATCCAGGTGCTCAACAGCCCTGTGGAGGGCGACAGCATACGCGGCTGCTATGTGACCAACAATGCCTACGCACTCACCGCCATCAAGGAGGGCTACTCCATGGCACACAAGTTTGGCGAGGGTGATTACCTCAAGCTGACCTTCACCGGCCACAAGGCCGATGGCTCGGAGAGCACTGTCGAGTACTATCTGGCCGACTATCGCTCATCCAACGAGGCCGACCGCTATGCCCTTGACACCTGGCAGTGGGTTGACCTGCGCCCCCTGGGCAAGGTGACCAGCGTCACTTACAGCATAAGCGGCTCCGACTCGGGTATCTACGGGCTCAACACTCCTGCCTACTTCTGCCTGGACAACTTCAACGGCGAGCGCGAGGTGAGCATGGCCGATGTGCAGACCGACGGCAAGGAGATAGACCTGGGCACGCTCTTCCAGTTTGACGATGCGACTGCCACAGTCACCTACTCCCTGGCCGACGAGCTGCCTGCCGAACTGAAGGCTTGCGTGAGCCTGAGTGCCGATGGCAAGTTGGCCGTTACCGACAACCCCATCGAGCAGTTCACCCTCACCGTGAAGGCTGTGCAGAAGGGCAAGATACAGTTCCTGGGCATCCCCTATGACCTCCCCACCGCTATCAGCGGCGTAGAGGACAGCAACGGAAAGTCGGCAGCAGCACGCTACAACGTGGCTGGCCAGCGACTGGGGAACAGCCAGCGGGGTGTAAACATCCTGCGCTCGCAGGACGGCACGGCACGCAAGGTGCTGGTGAAGTAACAGTCACCCCTCATTCATATTCCCGCAGGGGGCAGGCGCGCCATCGCCTGCCCCCTGCCTGCGTCTGCGGGGATGGCAATTCACGCCACAGGGGCAAAGTGACGACGCCCCAACTGTAATTTTATACTTGCAGCCAGGGGCAGACTAGGATAAATGCCGTAACTTTGTGCCGGAAAACCTGGGCTTGGCAGTCATCTGTCCCGCAGGGAACGGTGCATTGAGCCAGTGCAGGACAGCGTGTCAACATCAACTATTCACCAGAATGAAGCACAACAGCAGACACACAGCGGGAGGCACCCTCGTGCTTTCGCTCCTCCTGGGCAGCATGCTCCTGCAGGGCTGCAAGGAGAACTACTCCAATGGGGAGAAGGTGGGCAACCTCATCGAGTTTACCCGCAAGGGAGTCGTATATGACTCCTGGGAGGGACGGCTCAACATGACCCAGACGGGCATGAACACCAGCGGTGAGCCCTTCTCGTTCAGTTTCGACAACGACCGCACCGACCAGGACTCGCTCATCGAACTGATGAAGCAGGCACAGGTGGAGGGCTGGAAGCTCAAGGTACGCTATCATGAGGTGTGGGGATTCAAGAATGTATTCTACAACCGGGGCGAGACGGACTACTTCGTGGACGACATCACGGTGCTTGACAAGGACTTTGCCAACCCCCTGAAGCAGATGGGGGTACGCCAGGGACACGTCATCGACACCGTATTTGTGGTGGTGGACAAGCAGGAGTTACTGAACAGGAAGAAATAGAGAATGGAGCGGAAAAGACTGATTAACCCGTGGCTCGGCATCGAGGGCTACAATTGCATAGGCTGCGCGCCGTGCAACCCCTTTGGGGTGCATCTGCAACCCTATGAGGAGGGAGACGATATCGTGGCCGAGTGGGAGCCGTCGGCCAACTACCAGGGCTGGCTCGACACCCTGCACGGTGGCATACATGCCCTGCTGCTCGATGAGGTGTGTGGCTGGGTGGTCATGCGCAAGTTGCAGACCACAGGCGTGACCTCGAAGATGGAGGTGCGCTACCGCCATCCTGTGTCCACCACCGGGGGGACGCTGACAATAAGGGCACGCATCAGGGACAACTGGCGCAACCTCTACACGATAGAGGCCGAGCTGATGGATGCGCAGGGACGCGTGTGCACCGAGGCCACCTGCGTGTATTTCACCTTCCCCCGCGAGAAGGCCGAGCGTGACATGCACTTCATCCCGGTAAAGGCCGAGGGAGAGGAGTGACAGGCTGCTGCCACATGCAGGACACTTGACAAATGACCAACAGACATAGGTATGAAAAAAGTAAAGATACACACTTCAGAGGGCGACATAGTGGTGCGCCTCTACGATGAGACCCCGCTCCATCGCGACAACTTCATCAAGCTCGCGAGCGAGGGGTACTATGATGGCACACTCTTCCACCGTGTCATCCGTGACTTCATGATACAGGGCGGAGACCCTGAGAGCAAGGGAGCGCCGGCAGGACAGCCGTTGGGAACAGGTGGCCCTGGCTACAACATCCCAGCCGAAATCGTTTATCCAAAACTCTTCCACAAGCGTGGCGTACTGAGCGCGGCACGCCAGAGCGACCAGGTAAACCCCGAGAGGGCCAGCAGCGGAAGCCAGTTCTACATCGTGTGGGGCAAGGTGTACAAGCCGCAGGAACTGAAGCAGATGGAGAAGCAGATGGCCATGCAGCAGGAGCAGCAGGTGTTCAACAAACTTGTAGCGGAGCATCGCGCCGAGGTGATGAGCCTGCGCAAGAAGCGTGACCAGGCGGGCTTGCTCGACCTGCAGAACCAGCTGGTGGCCGAGACGAAAGCCACCTGCGCCCAGATGGGCAAGCCAACGTTTACACCCGAGCAGACCGAAGCCTACACCACCGTGGGCGGCACACCTTTCCTGGATGGCCAATATACGGTGTTTGGTGAAGTGACCGAGGGGCTTGATGTGGTGGACAAGATACAGCAGGTGGAGACACACACGGGCGACCGCCCGAAGGCTGACGTGAGCATGACCATGGAGGTAGTGGAGGACTGAGGGGAGCATGGCAGACAAGTTTGACACCCTCTTCTTTGACCTCGACGGCACGCTGGTTGACAGTGGCGATGGCATTATGAAGACGGTGCAGTACACGCTCGGCCACTTCGGCATCGAGGTGGAGGACTGGCATGTGCTGCGCCCATTTGTGGGGCCACCCCTTGAGGACTCCTTCCGCGACTTCTACGGATTCAGTGAGCAGCAGGCTCTGCAGGCGGTGGAAGTATATCGCGAGGAGTTTGCCCGGCATGGAATCTTTGACCAGAGGCTCTATCCTGGCGTGTGTGACTTCCTCGACGAGGTGCGCCGCCGTGGCTATGCCACGGCTCTTGCAACCAGCAAGATGGACTTCCAGGCCAGGCAGGTTACGGGGGAGATATTTCCCCAGTTGGGGAAGCGTCTCGACCGTGTGTTTGCGCGTGACAGTGCGGGCAGACTCCACACCAAGGCCGATGTTGTCCGTGATGGCCTTTGTCAGATGGGCATCAGCAGGCCAGAGCGTGTGCTCATGGTGGGGGACAGGAAGTTTGACGTGCAGGGAGCCAAGGCATGTGGCCTGCATTCGGCAGGTGTGCTGTTTGGCTTCGGTGACCGTGATGAACTGGAGGCTGCGGGGGCAGACTACATCTGCTCGTCCTATGCAGAGTTGCTTGACCTCCTGCCCGCCATCGCATGATTCCCAACTGAGCCCCCTGCCCCTGCCTTCCCCGAGGGGAAGGAGTA
>JBNMJN010000022.1:0-47679 GCA_050873805.1 Prevotellaceae bacterium
CCAATAACGATATGAAAGTAAAAAAGTCAATAGCTTCATTTCTAAAACCCGCTTATTCTAAGGTATGAAATATAGCGTTACATAATTGGCACACACTGACGTATATATCTGCAAATCAAGCAATATCAGATTCGAGGAGGTTAAGTAAGTATAGATAACTGCCGAAAGGTATAGATAGATAAATCCGCATAGCTCTGGTGAGTTATGCGGATTTTCTTTTAGTTAAACTTTGTTTTTCTTTCGTTGATTTCGGATTGTCAGCCTTTAGCATGCTACTGCTTGTTGCTGCGCTGGAAAAGTCAATACAAGTCCACGTTGATGTCAAAGGGACTATCAAAGTCCTTCAGCATGGGATGCTTGGTATCCTTGTCCGAGAGGATGGCATGCTCGGTGGGAATGCGCCAGTCAATACACAGACTGCTATCCAGGATGGAGATGCCGCCATCGGCCTCTGGATGATAGAAGTTGTCACACTTGTACTGAAACACAGCCGTCTCCGAGAGCACTGCAAAGCCATGGGCAAAGCCACGCGGAATAAAGAACTGGCGGTGATTATCCTCGGTAAGTTCTACCGCCACATGCTGACCATAGGTGGGCGACCCCTTTCTAATATCCACCGCAACGTCAAGCACAGCACCCTTCACACAACGTACCAGTTTGCTCTGGGTAAAAGGAGGACGCTGGAAATGCAAGCCACGCATCACTCCATAACTGCTCATGCTCTCGTTGTCCTGGCAAAAGTTGATAGGTCGAACCTTCTCATCAAATTCTCTCTGACTGAAACTCTCAAAGAAATAGCCGCGCGCGTCCCTGAAGATACGTGGTTCGATGATTACCACACCATCGATATTTGTCTTTATTACTTCCATACTATCATATAGTTGTTATAGATTAAGCAATATAACTCGCAAACGAATATCCTTGCCTCAGCAAGAGGACACTTCCGTTGCGCTTCGTCATCATCTTCTGCCTTTGCCCTGAGGCTTTTTTCGCATTACGTCAACCATGAAGCCCTACCCTCTCCACTCTTCTTTATGTGTAAGAGTGACTCTTGCCTATCTGCACAAAGTGCATGGAGACGCCGTCCCAAGACACCCGTTTGCCCGATTAAGTTTGCAGCGCGAAGATACGCTTTTTTCAGCACAAGGCCACACACTTCTGTACGTTTTTGCCCCTTGACATTATCCTGCAGAGCCCTGCAGAGCCCTTGCCGCTGTCCTACAAAGTTCTTGGCTCTGTCTGTCCTACCAGGTATCGGGGCCATGGTCATGCCCGCGTGCGCGTTCTGGCCTTTGCGCATAGGGAGCAGCCTGTCCTGCGTGAACGGCATAGAGCACACGCGCACTCTCCATCATGGCCTGCGTCTGCTCGGGATAAGGCACGTCCGTGACATCAATACAGCCACAGTTGTAGTTTTCGCCGTCGAAGCGCCCCATCACATCCTGGTCATACCAAGTGAAATAGGCAGTGCCTATGAGTCCGGGATGGGCAAAGCCATTCTCCACATAATAGCGATAGGCTACACCACGCTGGGCTTGCGAGTTGACCTGCCACAGGGACTGTCCCTGACCACGGTCAACAGAACCGAAATGGAACTCGCCCACCATCATGGGCAGCCCCGACTGGCGAAGTACGCGGTCAAGCATGCTATGTTCGGGCGACAGCGAGTAGCAATTGAAACTAAGCACATCAAACACCTTCCCACAAATGCCAAGCAACGTCTCGTTCACATCATACACACTGGCAAACCGGTAGCCCAGGCACAAGTGGTGCGGGTCAAGTTCAAGCTGCGTTGCCTTCACCGCCTCAATATAGCGGCGGAAGCAGTCATACACAAAAGCCCTGCGCTGTTCCTTGTTGTCGCCATGCTGTGAGAGCCACTGGCGCAGAGCCGTCTTGATGCCTCGTTCCTCACCGTCGAGAATCATCTGACAGAGCCTCTGCTCCTGTCCCACCCATGATGGTTCGTTACCCATGAAATATCCGATAAGCCAGGGATTATCCCGATGAGGGACAATGGTACGCAGTAATGACTCGCGCAGACGTTCCTGAAAATGTTCGCCATACACGTCCCCCAGTCCCATGAGACGACTGTCGGCTCCAGCCGGGTAGAAAGTACAGGTAATGGCCTTGCGTCCCTGTCGCTCCAGATTACGGTCCGACCAGTTGCCGATGGTGTTCACACCCCATTTGTCCATACGCTTGAAGGCCAGTTCGGCAGCCTTCTCCTCGGCGCCCTCACCAAAGCGACGCTCGCGGTTCCACAGCGCATAGCGTGCAGTTGTGGTCCCCGCACGTCCCTTGTCCAGGAAACGTGCAGGGGGCAATGTCCTCAGCATGCCCTCACGCTTCTCCACATCACGCACGTCGCCCCCGCCCAAGGTATATACGCAGTCAACGCCCACCGACAGGAACAGGTAGCCCTCGGGATCCACAAACCACCATCGCCCGTCCACTTGGGCTGTGCGGAAATACCCCGTGCCCTGGTCATAGCGATGAGCCAGATAGCCTCCGTACTTCGAATATCCATAGAGTTCGGAGGTGGAGACGCTCTCCTGCTCCTCCTCACGCCAGCGTCGGCGCAATTGTCTGAGACTTGTTACCTTACCTGGCCACTTGACCAAATTGGACTGTCCAAATTCATCCACAGCCGGGCGCTTGCCCAGATAGGCATCCCCAGGGTCGTCCACCGCGAGGGTCACATTGCGTATCTCTATCTGCTGATTCCCAATGGGAGCGCGCATGCGAGCCCCAATGGAGTCCACCCCTGTCATGGGGCCAATGTTCCCTCCCAGGTTTATCCAGCCTGTGTAGCGCGGCTTGTTGTAGGTGGCAGCCATGTCAATGGCCGAGGCAGGCGGTTGGCTATAATATATAATAGGTATGGCCAGGCGGTTCCACTGTCCTGGCACATAAGAGTGGATGCGCACCTCGTCATAGCCGTGCGAGGTGGTGAATCCAAGGAAGAAGCGTTGGGAAGTGGAGACCCTGTACTCCACCACCACATAGTGGTAGCCACTCCAGTCCAGCGGCAAGGCCGGATTGATGTCCTTGAGCGCGACCTTCGCGCCAGACATTTCCTTGCTGGAGTCAAACCTGATAACGTGCT
Organism: Prevotellaceae bacterium; assembly: GCA_050873805.1. Taxonomy (GTDB): domain Bacteria; phylum Bacteroidota; class Bacteroidia; order Bacteroidales; family Bacteroidaceae; genus Physcousia. The sequence continues at coordinate 3,110 of JBNMJN010000022.1, forward strand.
TGCCTGCCCGAGCCGTCAAGAACATGGAGGCAAGAATCGGCATAAGAACCCATGATGTGTGTCTCATATACAATGATACCGCAATCTTTGTTTTTTAGGAAAAAGGAAGCAGGCTGGCATACACAAGTTTGCATGCCAGCCTGCTTAGGTAATTAGCCCAGGTAACTGATGAGCACGCCAGCAGCCACGGCCGAGCCGATAACGCCTGAGATATTGGAACTCATACAGTAGTTGAGCACATGATTCTTGGGGTCATACTGGGTACTGATACCGTTGCACACACGGCTTGCCATGGGCACAGCACTCAGTCCAGTGGCACCGATGAGCGGATTCACCTTCTTCTTGGCAAAGAGGTTCCACACCTTGGCCATGCAGATGCCCGAGGCGATGCTCAGGGCAAAGGCACAGAATCCGCCTGCCACGATGCCCAGAGTCTGCACGTTGATAAAGGCATCCACCGTCATGGTGGCACCCACGCAAAGTCCCAGGAAGATGGTGGCCGCATTCATGATGCCATTGGAGGCAGCGTCAAACAGGCGCGAGGTGTCATTGCCAATCTCCTTGAGCAGGTTGCCAAACATGAGCATACCCACCAACGACACAGCCGTGGGCACAAAGATGGCCACGATGGTGGTCACGGCAATGGGGAAGATGATCTTCAGCACGCGCATATTCTTGATATGCGTGGCATCGGGATAGAGCTTGTCCTGCTCCTTCATGTTGATCATCAGCTCCTTCTTGCTGCACAGGCACTTCACTACCAGGGGAATAATCACAGGCACGAGAGCCATGTAACTATAGGCCGCAATGGCAATGGGGCCCAGCAGATGGGGCGCCAGCTTGATAGTAGTGAAGATAGCCGTGGGGCCGTCGGCGCCACCGATGATGCCCAGCGAACCAGCCTCCTGGGGAGTGAAACCCACAGCCAGGGCCACCAGCAGCACCGAGAAGATACCCATCTGTGCGGCCGCGCCGAAGATGGCAAGCTTCAGGTTGCGCAGCATAGGGCCAAAGTCGGTGAGCGCACCCACACCCATGAAGATGATGGGAGGCAGCAGTCCACTCTTGATGAGCGCGTAATAGAGATAGTTCATCAGACCCAGGTCATGCGCAATCTGGTGCAGAGGCATCTCATAGATGTTCTTTGCCACGCCATTGACCATGACCATACCGTTGCTGTCGGCCTGCGTCACCCCCATCTCACCGCCGGGGAAATTGGCAATGAGCACGCCAAAGGCAATAGGCACGAGCAGCAGGGGCTCATACTTCTTCACAATGCCCAGATAGAGCAATGTGAATGCGAGCAGATACATGACGATGAACAGGGGATTCTCCGCGATATTGGAGAATGCCGTCATGTCATACACCTTCTCTAAGGCTTCAAATATCTTATCCATCTTCGTTTACTTACTTCCTTGCGATTTTAATGATAGGATCATCCTCCTCCACTGCGTCACCGCTATTTACCAGGATGGCTGTCAGCACTCCGTCAAAGTCAGCGCGAATGGCATTATAGGTCTTCATTGCCTCGATGTAGCCTATCACATCACCAGCCTTCACCTCGTCGCCGATCTGCTTGGGAGTCTCCTGCGAGTCCTTCACACGATAGAACTTGCCCTCCAGGGGTGCCAGGATATCCTCGCCCTCGCCAGCGGCTGCAGGGGCTGCAGCGTTGCTGGCCGCTGTGGTAGCAGCAGGAGCCTCGTTGCCGTAAGCGATGTTCACCTCATAGGTCTGTCCGTTCACGCTCACCTTGATGCTCTTGGGCAACTCGGCTGTGCCAGCGCCATGTGCCTTGGCCTTGCGCTCGGCCAGGTCAGCCTCGAAGTCAGCCTTGGCCTTGCCACTCTTGTAAGCCTCGTACTGTGAGGGATGCATGCTGTACTCAAAGAGCTCCTCGTCATCCTCGCCAAGTTCCCAGCCCTTCTCCTGCATCTTCTTGCGGTAAGTATCCAGGTCATCGGGATAGTACGACTGGGGGTCTTCGGTCTCAAACACACGTCCCTGCTCCTTGGCCATCTCCACCAGTTCGGGAGCCACGGGGCCAGGCAGCTGTCCGCTCTTGCCCAGAATCATGTCCCAAATGTTGTCGGCAATCATGCTCCAGCGAGCCTTTCCCTTCTCCATCTGAATCACGTTCATCAGCGAGAGGTTCTTCACATACTGGCTGAAGGGAGTCACCAGGCAGGGGTAGCCCACCTTGGGCCACACATAAGCCACCTCGTCAAAGAGCTTCACCAGCAGCTGGTCGGTGGTCAGCTCAGGCTGGCCGTTCTTCACCTTCCACTTGTTCAGGCTCTTCAGGTTATCCTCCAGGTCGGTCATGAGGGAGCCCATCATGCCACCAGGCAAACCGGGCTTCACCAGCAGGGAGTTGTTGATGTGGTTGAGCTTGGGGATATAGTAACCCAGGAAGTCATCGTACATCTCCTGGATGAGCGTGCGTGTCTCCATGTATGCCTCCATGTTGATTTCCTTCACCTGGAAGCCAGCATCCTTGAGCATCTCCTGCACGGCGATGATGTCGGCATGGCCAGTGCCCCATGCCAGGGGTGACATGGAAGTGTCGATATAGTCGCAGCCAGCCTTGCACACCTCCAGGATGGATGCCATGCAGAAGCCAGGACCCGCATGGCTGTGGTACTGGATCACGATGTCCTTCTTGTAAGCCTTGATGCCCTCCACAATCTTGCCCAGCGACACAGGACGGCCAATGCCAGCCATGTCCTTGAGGCAAATCTCGTCGGCACCGGCATCGATAAAGGTCTTGGCCAGGTTCACATAGTACTCCACGGTGTGGATAGGGCTGTGGGTGATGCACAGGGAAGCCTGTGCTATCATGCCAGCATCCTTGGCATAGTGGATAGAGGGAATCACGTTGCGGGGGTCATTGAGTCCGCAGAAGATGCGGGTGATGTCGGTTCCCTGGGCTTTCTTCACCTTATAGAAGAGTTTGCGAAGGTCCTTGGGACAGGGACTCATGCGCAGTCCGTTCAGCGCGCGGTCCAGCATGTGTGTCTGGATACCAGCCTCGTGGAAAGGCTTTGTCCACTGGCGCACACTCTTGTTGGGGTTCTCTCCATACAGCAGGTTGACCTGCTCAAAGCCTCCACCGTTTGTCTCCACGCGGTCAAAGCATCCCATGCGGATAATGGCTGGAGCCACCTTCACCAACTGGTCCACGCGCGGCTGGTACTTGCCTGCACTCTGCCACATGTCGCGGAAAACCAAGCTAAACTTTACTTCTCTTTTCATTTGCGATATCTTGTTACTTTCTTTCCTTATTATTATACTGAGGCTCCCCCATCGCTACCCTCCCGGCTGGAGGCCGCCCCGCAAGCGGCAAGTGCAGCCGCACACACCGGGGCTGGAGGCGGGGGAAATCGTTATTCTGGCTGTTTGACCCTTGCGTCACCGTCACATTACTGGCCTGCGAGCCAGGCAATGGACTGCCGCGCAGACTCATCTTGTCGCAAGTCAGATTTTCCTGGCAGAGGCCACCTTGCCTGTTCCGCCTGTAATCTTACTCACCACCTCCTGCAGGATAGCCATGGTGCCCGCATCAACGGATGTGGCAGGCTTCGTGCTTTTCTTGGCAGGAACCACCTCCTCGGGAGCCACTTTGTTGACTACAGCGATAAGCAGTTTTCCACCCCAGATGACGATGAGCAGAATGACGAACACCGTGAGCATGCCCACAATCATAAGTTCCAATCCAATTCCTAAGTTCTCCATTTTCTGACTTACTATATATACAAATTCATCGCAAAATTACGCATTTTTCTTCGTTTTGCGCAGTTTTGCGATGACAATATCACCTAACAAGTAGTATTTTGACCCCAACGCCTTCCGTTTGCACTTTCATGGGTGGGTTTTCCTTTTCCAGCAGCAGTTCCACCCTGGACACTCTGGGGAAGTCCCGCAGCACACCCGAGGCCATCCTCATGGCGGCACGCTCGAGCAACTGGCAGGGGGGCAGCATCTCCTTCTTGAGCACTTGGGCCACCCGTCCATAGTCCACGGTGCCCTCCAGGCTGTCGTGCAGCAGAGCCTCGTCGCTCACGTCGGCTGTGGCTGTCAGCGTGACATAGAATTCCGCGCCCACTTGCCTCTCCTGCGGGAGCACGCCATGGAATCCGTGCAGGCGAAGCCTCCTGATGATGATTTCCGCTTCCATCGGCCTGCGCTCACGCTTCCACACTGTCATCTCCCTGCTGCGACTCGGGCAGGTATTTCTTCAAAGCCCTGGCCACACCTGTCTTCCAGGAGTTGATGTTGTCGCTCTCAAGCTGCAGCGAGGTCACCAGCCTGACCACATGATCGATGGGCATGCGGTAGCGCAGCACGCCGCTGATGAGCTTGGCATAGTCCCAGTACTCGGGGTTGAACTTCTCGCTGAGCCCCTCGATGGTGGTCTTGTAGCCGCGCTTGTTCTCAAACTGGAAGTCATACCGCTTCTGCCCGTCACGCTCCGCATGCTTGATGATGCGGCCGTGAGTCACGCTCTTGGGCAGGGCTATGCCCTCCTCGTCGTCCATCAGGCCAGTGAATATCTCGTAGGGGTAACCTCCGAGCAGCCCCACAAAGGCCACCCACTTCTCCTTCTTGTTCTGGAAGCGCACCACATCGCACTCAAGCACTTCGGGCCTCGTCTCCACCACCTCAAGGGGCGCCGAAGCAGCCCCTCCGCTCAGGAAGCCTTGCTTGACGAGCGCGTCTATCAGTCCCTGGGACATGGTCTCGTTGTCCTTGCGGGTGTAGCGCACGTCGGCATACACCTGGGCAAGGGTCTCCTTGCCATTCTCGGCCACAAACCCCTGGTTGGCGGGCAAAGCCTCCTTGGCCGAATAATAGTGGTCAATGAGGGCGGGGGTATAGGGCTGGTAACACTCCTGGTGAACGAAGGACTCCAGGGGAAGCCTGTCCTGCAGCGTGGGATTCTCGTCGGGCCAGCCCACGGTGAGTGTTGCCACAGGAAACGTGAGCGCGGGCAGGTGCAGTGCCTCGGCTATCTGCGCAGGCATGTACAGGGTAGTGCCCAGGTAACAGATGCCCAGTCCCTCCTCCTCGGCCAGGTTGCAAAACGTCTGGGTATAGAGCAGGGCATCGGTGGCAGCGTTCATGAAGCTGAGCATGTTGTCATACCCAGGCACAGCCTTGCGGCACTCACACCAGTCCGACACGCGCCTGAAGTCGGCGCGGATGGTGAGCACCACAGGGGCGGCTGTCACCATGGGCTGGTTGAAGTGCAGGGGTGCCAGAGCCCGCTTGCCCTCCTGGGAGCGGGTCACCACCACGCTGTAGAGCTGCAGGTTGCCCATCGTCTGCGTGCGGGAGGCTTCCTCCAATAAGCGATTCAGCAGCTCATCGGGGATGGGCTGCTGTGTGTACTTGCGTATGGTCTTGCGGCTGCATATATTTTTCATACGTCACGTTGTTGTGGTTGTGATATCATGTCTTCAGTTTGCCTTCCAGCTCGTTCACTTTCTTCTGGAAGTCCTTGTCGCTCTGCAGGCGTTTCTCGATAGTGCGCACGCTGTGGATTACGGTGGCATGGTTCCTTCCGCCCACGAGTGTGCCTATCTTACTGGCTGTCAACTGCGTGTGCTGCTGTGCCAGATACATGCTCAACTGCCTCACCAGCACGATGTTTGCCTTGCGGCTCTTGCCATAGACATCCTCCTGCTTGATTTGGAAGTAGTCGCAGGCATGCTCCACTATCTGGTCCATGGTGATGGCGCGCTTGCGCTCGGCATGCACGTTGTGGTTCATGATGCGCATGGCAAACTGCAGGTCCACATCACGGTTGAACACCACCGAGTAGGCAAGCAGGCTCTGCACCACACCCTCCAGCTCACGCACGCTGTCGCTCACGTTCTGCGAGATATAGTCGATGACCTTGTCGGGGATGCGCAGTCCGTCATGCTTGACCTTGCTTTCCAGGATGTCCCTGCGCAGCCGTTCCTCGGGCTTCTCCAGCTCGGCAAGCAGTCCGCTCTGGAATCGGGTAATCATTCTGTCCTCCATCCCCTGCAGGGCCATGGGAGGGCGGTCGCTGGTGAGGATGATATGGCGTCCGTTCTGACGCAGGTGGTTGAAGATGTGGAAGAAGGTGTACTGGGTGCCCTTCTTGCCCACCATCTCCTGGATATCATCCACTATGAGCATGTCGATGCTCTGGTAGAAGTGCATGAAGTCGTTCACCCTGTTCTGCCCCACCGATGAGGTGTACTGCACCTCAAAGAGTCGCGCGCTCAGGTAGAGCACACGCTTCTCGGGATGGAGTTCCTTCATGCGGGTGCCAATGGCATTGACCAGATGGGTCTTGCCCACACCGCTGGGCCCGTAGATGAAGAGGGGGTTAAACGTCTGCTGGCTGGGATTCTCGGCTATGGAGAGTCCTATGCTGCGGGGGAGCTTGTTGCTTACTCCCTCGATGAAGTTTCCGAAGTTCTGCTTCGTGTTGAGGCACGAGTCAAGGTCCTGTGCCGTGCCTGCAGCCTGTGCCATGCGGGGCGACTGGTTGGCAGGGGCACTGCTCCGTGCCTGCTTGTCAAAGGGCGTGGGCTCGTCACTCTCCACGCTCACGGTCTCACGGCCAGCCACGCGCACCTCATACCTCAGGTGCTGGTCGCCGCCAAACACCTTGGCTATAGTCATGTGCATGAGCCGCCGGAAGTGGCCTTCCAGATACTCATAGAAGAAGTTGGAAGGAATGTAGATGGTCAATTCCTTCTTGTCCGGATCATAGGACTTGAACTTCGTGGGCTCAAACCATGTGTTGAACTGCCGCTCGTCCAGATTGTTCCTGATGATGCCCAGGCACTCCTTCCACCTGTCGCGTGGTGACTTATCCATTCTTTACTCTTGTGACTTTACTGCTCTTTTAGTCAGTGCTCTGCACGAAACACCATGCAAATATACGCACTTTATATTTCCGCGCCAAATTGTGGCCTTCGCGCTACGGCAATGTCATTTTCCACACAATGCGCTGATTGACAGCCGATGCAGGACTTCGCACCCATGTCGTTATGGCAACCACCCTCGCACATCTGCACAAGTGACTGACACATAGGCAGGCACAGATTGCAGCCCCTTGCATGGGAGTGCAGCTTCCACACCTGGGGTAACTGCCGCAAAATCAAACTGCAACGGGTACATGAGGCCGTACTGCGACCACGCTCTCTTATTTTGATTAAATTCAGTTAGCAAGGCACCGCGCGCCTCACGTCATGGGCATGCCTGGCTGGAGGCACAGGCACGCCCCACTACTTGTCCTTCCTGCCGAAAGCCGAGAAGTGGACATAGCGCTTGGGGTGAGCCTTGAGGTCGGTGACCAGGCTGTCGGCACTCTGTACTGCGCGGTTGAGATTGTTGTAGAGGCCAGGGTCACGCATCAGGAGTCCCAGCGTGCCCTCCTCGCTCTGCATCTGTGCCACCATGCGGTTTACGTTGCCTATGGTGGCATTCACGCTGTCCATGGTGGCCTGCAGGTCCAGGCGGTTGAGGTTGTCGGTGAGTGTCACCACATTCTCGCCAGCCTTGTTGAAGGTAGTGGTCATCGCGGGCACATCCTGGGCCAGCAGGCGCTTGAGCTCCACGCTGCTCTGGTTGAGATTGGCGGTGAGCGTCTCGGCATTCTTAAGGATAAGGGGGAGGTTGGGGTCAGCGGCCAGGGTGTTGAGCGTGGCAAGCAGGGTATCCACGCGAGCCAGCACCTGGTCCACCTTGGGCATCAGGTCGGCAGCCTTCGACATGAGGCCGTTGGCATCGCTGCCCAGGATGGTGTCGCCCGGCTGGTAAGCCTCGCGCAGGTTGGTGGCCAGCAGCATGTTGAGCGTGCAGCCGCCCAGCATGGCCTCGTCCAGGGAGGCCGAGCTGCCCTTGGGGATGCGCAAGCCGCTGGCTGTGCTTATCTCCACCAGCACCTGGCCGGGATGGTCATAGTCGTAGATGATGTCGCTCACTGTGCCCACGTTGTAGCCGTCGGCATACACGGTGCTGTTCTTGCTCAGCCCCTTGGCATTGCTGAAGCGTATGTAGTAGATGTCGCTCGAGCTGAAGAGGTTTGCCCCCTTGAGGAACTTGATACCGAAGAAGAGTATCATCAGCGCGACCACGCCCATGAGGCCTATCTTGACTTCCTTTCTCATCTTTGCTTGCTGTGTATTCCTTATATATTATATGTATGTTTGTCCTTGCCTGGACGTGTGCCCCCGGCTATCGCTTGTAGGAGACGAATGCCTTGTAGATGCTCCGTGCCATGGCAGATATGCCGGCCTGGGAATTGAGGTATGTCTCCTCCGAGGGGTTGTTGATATAGCCCAGTTCCACCAGCACGCTGGGCATGCTGGTAGCGCGCAGCACCAGGAAGCCTGCCTGGTGAACCCCCTTGTCCAGCCTCCCGGCTGTGGTGCGGAACTGCTCCTGCACCTTGCGGGCGAGCTTCACGCTCGCGGCCATGTTCTGGTCCTGCATCAGTTCAAATATGATGTAGCTCTCGCTGCTGCGCGGGTCAAATCCCTCATACTTCTGCTCATAGTTGCTCTCCAGCGTGATGACGGAGTTCTCGCGCTTGGCCACCTCCAGGTTGTCGGCAGCACGGTGCATACCCAGGGTATAGGTCTCGGCTCCACGGGGGCCCACCTTGCTGGCGGTGCTGTTGGTGTGTATGCTTATGAAGAGGTCGGCCTTGGCGCGGTTGGCGATATTGGCACGCTCGTCCAGAGCCACGAACACATCCTTCTGCCGGGTGTATATCACCTTCACATCGGGGCAGTTGTCCTCCACCAGTTTGCCCAGGGCGAGAGCCACGGCCAGGTTGATGTTCTTCTCCTTGCTGGTGCGTCCCACGGCTCCAGCGTCCTTGCCGCCATGCCCTGCGTCAATCACCAGCGTGTAGGCACTGGCGCACATACCGAGCAGCAGGAATGCCACTGTAAGGGCAAATCTATTCATCGGACTTCGTGATTTTTGCGCAAAAGTAATGATTTTGAGTGAAATCGCAAAGCGTTTGTGCCATAAAGGATAATTATTGGGAACAAGGGGACGCTTTGCCTGCCACTGGCTGCCAGCCATGCCCTACCCTACCGGTAGAATACCGCCAGTGCGCTGCGTTGGCGGATGCAGTGCGCTGCGTTGGCGGATGCAGTGCGCTGCGTTGGCGGATGCAGTGCGCTGCGTTGGCGAGCCTATACGACATAGGATTACACTCCTTCCCCTCGGGGAAGGCGGGGGATGGGGGCTTTGTTGGCAGATGCAACCGCATGCGTTAAGCGGCAGGCTGTAATGGAAAGTGCCTCCCACACATTCCAGTTGTGCAAGGAGGTACACTATGGGGTGTACCCTCAGGCTCCGGAACATGCGGAAGGCACCTGCGGGGGCAGGCCAGGGGCCTTGCCTCAGAACTTCACGCGCGCGCCAGCCATCACCCAGATGCCAGGCTGCTGCACGTTGCCCAGGTCATAGTACTTGTGGTTGGTGATATTGGTCCCCTGCACAAACACCTGATAGACGCTGGCTGTCCACTGCAACTTGAGGTCGAGGGTGGCATAGGGGCTATAGTCCACCAGCTGGCCAGTGCTCTCGCCACGCAGATAACCCGTGGCGGGGTCAACGTAGGTGCCGCTGTAGCGTACATAGCTGCCCATGCGGTCTTGCCAGCGCACGCTCCAGGTGGCCGAGAGCTTGCTCCAGATGCGGTGGTTGAGCGTGGCCACCAACTTGTGGCGCAGGTACTCCATGGCATAGTTGCTCTTGAAGATGGGGGTGTCGTCATGCCGCTTCTGGTGGATGTAGGTGTAGCCCACGCTCAGGGTGCGCAGCCAGGTGTCCTTGTGAAGGAGTTCGGGGAAGCTCACGCGCCCCTGGGCCTGCACACCCATGTTGTCCAAGTCAAAGGCTGCGCTGTGATAGGTGTCGTCCGATGTGTACATCACCCAGTCTATCATCTGGTTGCCACGATGGTAGAAGCCGCGCAGAGTGCCCTGGAAACCGCTGGTGGCATACTGCACACCCAGTTGCACTGAGCGGTTGTGCTCGGGCTTGAGCCCCTTGTTGCCCTCGTGGGTCGCGCTCTTGTAATAGAGTTCGGTGAAGGAGGGAAGGCGGAAACCCTTGTTGTAAGAGAGGTACAGTTTCCATCCCGTGGCAGGACGGTAGGCAACGTCCACACCGGGATAGAAGCGGAAGCGGTGGTCCACACTGGTGGTCATGTTGGCCAGCAGGCCGGCCGAGATGGTCCAGCGGCTGAGCAGGATATTGTGCTCCAGGTTGTAGGACACACTGGTGCGGTCGTCCTGACGGGTGTACTGGGTGCCATGCCCATGGCGGGCATCCACATACTGGCCTGCATCGAGGTCACGGCCCAGGTTGGTGCTCAGGATGCCCTCCTGCCTGAGTTCGGCTCCCAGGGCAGTCTTGCCACCCCACCAGTTGACGTAGCCGCCAGCCTTGATGCCATACACATCGGCCTGGTGGAAGTTCTCGCCGAACTGCTGCCCACGCACCAGCTGGAAGTTGTCGTAGGTGCGGTTCCAATAAATCTGCGGGGTGAAGTGGAACTTGCCATGGGTCTCTCCCTTGACCGAGAGCAGGTAGCGCTCGTTGCGCTCATACTGGTCGGGGTAGGCCGCGCTGTAGAAGGTGTTGGCACCATAGGACTTCCTGGAGAAGCCAAACTGCCAGTCGAGGGTCATGCGCTGGCTGCTGTAGTCGCCCTGGTAATAAAGCTGGCCTTTGCTCCAGTCACTGTTGAGGGTGCCTCCGTCGCTTCGTCCGCCGCCACCGCTCAGCCGGTGGGCCGTGCGTCCCAGGCTCAGTCCCACGCGCGCGTCGGCATCAAAGGTGCCGTAACTGCCCCCCTGGGCTCCGGCCTCGATGGTGGTCTCGCCCTCGCGGCGGGTGACGATGTTGATGGCTCCGCCAAAACTCTGCCCGCCATACACGCGACTGGCGGCTCCCTCGAGCACCTCCACGCGCTCTATGTCGCTGATGCTCACGGGGAAGTCGGCAGCAAGGTGTCCGGTGTGGGGATTGCTGATGTTGACACCGTTGAGCAGGATGGTAATCTGGTCAAAGATGCCGCCATCAATGGAGATGTCCGACTGGATGCCATAGCCACCGCGCTGCCGGACATCCACGCCCGTGGCCAACTTGAACAGGTCGTTGATACTCTGTACCCCCGCCTGCTCGATGTCCTGCCGCTGGAGTACACTCACGATACGCGCCGACTGCAACTGGGTCAGCGGTGCCAGGGTGCCGCTCACGGTCACCTCGTCCATGGGCTTTGCCTCCTCGGTGGGCTCTTCCTCGGGCGTGGGCACTGGTGACTGGGCCACCTGGGCCTGGGCCTGGGCTGCCACAGCAAGGGTGGCAGCGCTGAGCACGCCAATGCGCACCTGGCGGTGCAGACTGGCAAAAGCGCTGTAGCCATGGTTGGCAAACTGCCTCCAGGTCACGACTTCTGGCTTCTGAATGTGTTTGTTGTACATTGGTTATTGGTAAATAAAATGGGCGCGCCACCATGACGCGCCCTTCGCTCTTGCTTTTCAGCGTCCATCTGCGCACTCGTGCCATCCCCAGCCAGGACAAATCCCCAGCCAGGAGAAGCGGCTCAGATGAGGGGCATGCCTGCCAGGCGGCACTCCTGGCGCATGGAGTCGGGCCAGATGCTGGACTGCGTCTCGCCGATATGTGCCTTGTGAAGCAGTATCATGCACAGGCGGCTCTGGCCGATGCCTCCACCGATGGAGAGGGGAAGCGACCCCTCGAGCAAGCGGCGGTGGAAGTAGAGGGTCTTGCGATCCAGCTTGCCCTGCAGGGCAAGCTGGCGCTCCAGTGCCTTGGCATCCACACGGATGCCCATGCTGCTGAGCTCGATGCTGCGACCCAGCGTGGGATACCACACCAGCAGGTCACCATTGAGCCCCACATAACCCTCCTCGTTGGGGGTGCTCCAGTCGTCATAGTCGGGAGCGCGCAGGTCGTGCTCCTTGCCATCAGACAGCTTTCCGCCGATGCCCATGACAAACACCGCGCCATACTGGCGGCAGATGAGGTCCTCGCGCTCCTTGGCGGTCTTGCCGGGATACATCTGCAGCAACTGCTCGCTGTGGATGAAGTGCACGTCCTCGGGCAGGAAGTGCTGGAGCTGGGGGTAGGTCTCACAGATGTAGAACTCGGTGCGCAGAATGGTGCTGTATATCTTGCGCACGATGCGCTTGAGGAACTCCACGCTGCGCTCCCCAGGAGTAATCACGCGCTCCCAGTCCCACTGGTCCACATAGAGGCTGTGTATATTGTCGAGCTCCTCATCGGGACGTATGGCATTCATGTCGGTGACGATACCGAAGCCAGGCTCTATCTGGTAGTCGGCCAGGGTCACCCTCTTCCACTTGGCCAGGCTATGCACCACCTCGGCCACGGCCTCGTCCATATCCTTGACGGGGAAGCTCACAGGACGCTCCACCCCATTGAGGTCATCATTAAGTCCGAGCCCGCGCAGCACAAACAGCGGGGCTGTCACACGGCGCAGGCGCAACTCGGTGCTGAGCCCGCTCAGGAAGAAGTCCTTGATGTGCTTGATGGCCAGTTCGGTCTGCTTCAAATCCAGCTGGGCATGATAGCCCTGCGGTATCATCAGTTTGCTCATGTCTTGTCTCTATTATCTGCGTTTTGCTTTCAAAACTCAAGGCAAAAGTACGGCTTTATTTTCACTTTGTCAACACCTTTGCCACAAAATGTGTGTTTTTGCTTCCTGCTGTCCTGGCCTTCGCGTGCCTGCACCTGCACGGACTCTCCCTTTTTTGCCATATGGCTATATGGTTATGCGGTTGTATGCCCATGCCGCGCGCACACCTGCCATTGCCTGTTGCCATGCTCTCCCTGGGCAATAGCGCATGGCATGGGAAGGGGGGTGCACTAAGCACACCAGCCTGATGACTGCGCACGTACACATAAAGCTGGTTTTGATTGGACAGGCGAGGAAAAGTTCGTACTTTTGCATCGACAGAGGCACGCGGAAGTGTGCCAAGTTGATTAGCAAACCAACAAGAAAGGAGGTCCATTATGTCACTGACCGACTCACAGACAAGATATGTGAACTTCTACACAGACTTTGCCTTCAAGAAACTCTTCGGAACGGAGGCCAACAAGGAACTGCTGCTCTCGTTTCTCAACTCGTGCTTCGAGGGGAAGGAGCATTTCCTGGACATCACTTACCTCAATCCCGAGCACCTGGGAGGAAGCGCGACCGACCGCAGGGCTGTCTTCGATGTGTATTGCGAGACGGAGAAAGGCGAGAAGATTCTCATCGAGATGCAGAACGGCGAGCAACAGTTCTTCAAGGACCGCTCCATCTTCTACTCCACCTTCCCCATACGCGAGCAGGCCAGGCAGGGCAAGTCCTGGGACTATGAGCTGAAGCGTGTATATACCATCTGCTTCCTCAACTTCACCTTTGATGATGACGAGGCTTTCAACCACACGGTCAAACTGGTGGACTTGACCACAGGCAGGGTGTTCTACGACAAACTGTCGTACCTGTACCTGGAGATGCCTAAGTACAACAAGCCGCTGACCGAAAGCAGCAGCCTGTATGACAAGTGGCTCTTCGCCATCAAGCACCTGGGTGACCTGGACGAGCGGCCCGCCGAACTGAAGGAGGCTATCTTCAACCGCCTGTTTGAGCAGGCCGAGATAGCGAAATACTCACCACAGGACAGGCAGGAGTACGAGGAGAGCCTCAAGAACTTCCGCGACTGGTACAGCTGCCTGGTGACCGCCGAGAAGAAGGGAAGAGCAGAGGGACTGGCTGAAGGACGTGCCGAGGGACGAAAGGAAGAGAGACTGAGCATTGCACGCAACCTCAAAGCAAGCGGGACACTGACAATCCTGCAAATAGCGCAGGCAACCCAACTCACCGAGAGTGAGGTGGAGGAAGCCTGACCAGGCCTGCACGCCGGGCCGAAGCAGGCATGCTAACTCCCCATGACTTATACAGCCAAGAGGCAAGTTATTACCGACTGATTATCCACACCGAAGATATATGAAGTGCCACTCCCTGTGCAGACACAAGACCTGCACAGGGAGTGGTGTTGTATGGCGGGGAAGTGGGCAATCGCGAGGCTGGCTACTTGGTGTGCAACTCCACGATATGGTCAACTCCCTGGGGCACCTGTCCCAGGTGAACAAGCACGCCGTCATCCGTCTGGCTGAAGCGAAGTGGCTTCTTCGTGTCATAGTCAATGGCCTTGCGCACCCTGGCCTTCATGGGGAGGAACAGGCTGCTGTCGGCATGGGAGAGGATATGCACAAAGAGGCGGTCGCCCTTGCGTGTGGTCACTCCCCAAGGGCGAGTGGGCACGTCACCCGCCACAGTTCCATAGATGGTCTCGCCATATCGGGAGAGCCACTCACCCATGCCACGCAGGCGCTCGAGGGACTGGGAGGGCAGTTCACCATCGGGCATGGGGCCTATGTTGAGCAGGAGGTTGGCTCCCTTGCCTGCCGCGCCCACCAGCAGGCGCACCAGCTCGTCCACGCTCTTGTAGTTCTGGTCACGCACGCTATAGCCCCAACTGCCGTTCATCGTCTGGCAGGTCTCCAGGGGAAGGGTGCTGATGGCCTGGCCGCTCAAGCCCGCATGGTTCTCGCCAGGAAGGTCGCGCTCAAAGAACTGCATGTCCTCGCCCTGGTAGGGGGTGAGGTGATGGTTGTTGCCAACGAGCAAACTGGGCTTGAGCCTGTGAAGCAGGGCGTACTGCTCCTCCAGATGCCAGTCAAAGGGAGTGGGGTCGCTGTCGTGGTCCCACACACCGTCAAACCAGATGGCATCTGGGTCGTAGTTCTTGACCAACTCGGTAAGCTGGGCATTCATGAAACTGTAGTAGGACTGCCAGTTGGCCTTGGAGCGGTCGCGCCCAGAGTAATTGCCCGTGCGTCCCTGGGGATAGTCCTCACGCATCCAGTCGAGGTGGGAATAGTAGAAGTGCACGGCAAGTCCCTGGCGACGGCACTCATCGGTAAGTTCGCGCAACACATCACGATGAAAGGGGGTGCCATCCACGATATTGTAGTCGGACTGCCGGGTGGCAAACATGGAGAAGCCGTCATGGTGGCGCGTGGTGAAGCAGATGTACTTGGCACCTGCCTGCTTGAAGGCCGACACCCAAGCCTTGGCATCGAACAGCGACGGATAGAATCCATGGGCAGCACGGGCATACTCATGCCGGTTGATACTGGCATTATGCATATACCACTCTCCCTGGCCAAACATGCTGTAGATGCCCCAATGAAGGAAAATGCCAAAACGGTGTTCGGAGAAGGCAGCCCGAGCCTTGAGATTGTCCTCGGACGGCTGATAGGTACCTGCCGTCTGGCCATCGAAGGTGGGCAAAACCGGATGCGAGGCATGCAGGGATGTGGCAGTAGCCGCAAGAAACGCGGCAAGGAAGAGATCACGAAGTAGTGACGCACTTGCTTTCATCATTTAAGCTGGTTTTAGTTTGACGGCACGCTCAACAAGGCAGCACACACAAGCCACCCGACATACAAAGATACATAAAAAGCACAGACCATGCTGTGCAAAGTTTCCACTTTTCCATCCTTATCCTGCAATTTTGCCGTATGACCAGCCACCACCTGGCCCTCTGGGTATGCAACAAGCGCATGGAAGATGGCCTTAGATGCTTGAGAAAGTATTCCAAGATACTTGACAAGGTATCCTAAGATAGCCAGGAAAGTAGCCCAAGACCTATAACAAGCCCGCCTAAGAGGATGCCGTTTCCCGAATCTCACCAGCAGTCCTCAGCTGATGGCTCCAGCCACGGCCGGCCTGAGAGGACGACTTTTACTATTCTCACCAACAGCCCTTTCGTTGGCAAAGTGACCTCTTTGATGCCCCATCTTTTTCCGGGAAAGGTGAGCCATTGCACTTAGCGAGGTGACCTTGACCACCAAGTCGAGATAATCACTCGTCCGAGGAAGTTGCCTTTATCACCTGTGGAGGCTTCACTTGCCACCTGGCGAGGCGAACATTATTGCATGGCGAAGCAGCCTATGCACCTCCCGTTCAGGGCCAAAGAGCCCCCTGGAGACTTTCTGCTCCAGGGGGCTCTTCGTATCGTCATGCCTTGCCCACCAGGAAAGGCGGGAGGCTGTTAGACCTCATTTATTCTGTGGGGAAAGGCAGATACCAGTGCTTGGGCGACTGGCTCAAGTAGTTGTACAAGCCCATATCCATGATGCCGCCACGCTTGGCCACATGCTTTGCCAGGTAGGTGGGGTCGTTACGGCGCAAAGACACACGGGCGAGGTCGGAGAAGCGGCTGCCCTCGAAGGCAAGCTCCAGAGCGCCCTCATCCACGATGAGATCCTCGACTGCCTCTATCACATAATTGTGGATAGTCTCGTCATCACCATAGATATCCTCCTTGGTGACGGTGATGCCATGGTTCTCCTTAATCTTCTTGGCCACCTGGTCAACATAGTTGTACACGCTCTCCTTACCACTCTGGGCACGCTCGTCATAACGGATACGGCCACAGCCACGCTGATGGATACCTGTTGTCAGATAGAAATCTGATATGCTTGCTGTAGGATAAGAGGTCACGGAGTAACCGCCACTGAACATAGAGGTCTTGTACCTGATAGAATAGGTAGAAGTGGTGGACTCCATATAGTAGGTGTCGAAGTTCAGGAAGGGCACGGTCTTGCTCTGCTCCAGCTCGCGGCGATCGAGATAGTAGCATGCCTTGTCGTAGTAAGCGGCATAGTTCTTGCGGGCAGCCACGAAGGAATCCACAACACCGCACTTGGCTACATCAGCAGAGTCAATGCCCAGAGCCACATAGGTCTCAAGCACCTTGTCCTTCAACTGATCTGCTGAAAGATAAACATCCTTGCCTCCCTGAGCGGGAATGGTGTCCACATTCAGAGTGTCGTTGGTGTTGATCCAGCGATACAGCACCTTGGTGGGTTCGTAGTCCCCTTCCTCGGGATACCAGTAGTCATTGGCACACAGACCATTCTTCAGGATGGCGAATGCATAACTGGGATAGCCAGCACGGTTGAGTGCCTCGGCAAAGTGCAGCCACACCTGAGAGCGGCGATATACAACGGGATATACCGAAGAGAATGACCTGCCAGGATTCTGCTTGCTTACGAATGTGCCATACACGCGATCCTCACCCACGAAGCCTGTATATTGCTGGCCATTGGAAGGATTCATAATCCAAGAGCGACGGGCATCACCTGCACCGGGCATTACCTCGAGCGAGAGGAAGGGATTGTTCTGGTCGCCAATGTAAATCTCGTACTGCTGTGAGTCGCACAGGGCTATGTAGCCCTGGCTGGCCACCAGCTGACGCTCAAAGTTCAGGGTCAAATCAACGCTGGAAGTCACATCGTCACCCGTACCGCTGGTGGAAGTCTGAGGCTCAAAGCCAAAGAGACGCGAGATGTCGGTGTTCACATTACCGTCAAGCTTACCCTTGTTGCTGGGGATGCAGGTAATGGACTCGTAGAACCTTCCGTTCTTTCCTCTCTCAGTAAAGGGGTTACCAATATAGTCGTATGTGGGATAGTCAAGACGCTCCGACACATTGGCAGAACTATAGAATGAGAGAGGCAGGGGACCACCATCAGTATAGTTCAGATAGTTGTAGTAATGGGTGGCAGCCTGGGCACAAGACTCCTTGTCACCCTTCATCAGGTAAAGGTCACCCAGCACCAGGCTCACAGGGAACATCAACTTGGAACTATGGCAGACGTAGTTGCCATTTTTCTCGTCGGTGTCACCATAGCTGTTGTAGAACGGGAAGCCGTAGCGACGCTCCACATACTCCATAGACACGAGGTCGTTGCCCAGGAGGTCAACCAGGTTGCTTGCGTTGGCCATCTGACGGTTGGGGTTGTTGGCCATCTTGTTGATAGCATCGGTGGTGAGCAGGGGCTCGGTGTAGAAGGGAACCTCACCGTATGCGTACACAAGCTGCATGTACACCCAGGCACGGATAGCCTGCACCTGGGAGTACTCACGAATCATATACTTGCGGTCGGTACCTGTGGTGCGCATGGTGTCGCACATGGCAATATACGCATTGCAACTGTTGATTACATGATAGTAATCGCTGATGCGCAGATACTTGCATGCACCATCCTGATACTTGTCCTCGTAGCCATTCTGACCGAAGTTCAGAATGGCTGCTATGGTATCACTTACATTACCTGTCCCATCTACCAGGTCGGCACGGCACTCGTTGAGTATCACATAGCGCTCTGCGATGTTCTGCAGAGACTTCACAATACCCCAGTAAGAGTACAGCGTGTCCTGTGCCACCTTGTAGGAGTGGCGCTCGCTGTCGGGTGTGAGCATGTCCTCGCATGAGGTGGTGAGCATGCCCAGGGTCATGCAGAAGACAAGCAGGCTTATAATAGATTTTCTTTTCATAATCTTTTATCCTTTGACTCTATGATTACAAGTTGATTGAAACACCTACGTTGAAACTGCGTCCGCTGGGAATCAAGCCGGTGTCGATGCCCTGGTAGAGCACGCTGTTGCGGCTGCTCATCTCGGGATCGGTGCCCAGATACTTGGTCACGGTGAAGACGTTGTTGGCCTCGCCCCATACCTTCAGACCCAGAAGCCAGCTGTTGCTGTAGGGAATCTTGTAGGTCAGACGCACGTTCTTCAACTTCAGGTAGCTGCCGTCCTCAATCCAGCGGTCAGACATACGCTCGTTGTTGCGCCAGTCATCACTATAGGTATAGCATGCCTTGGGCATATCGGTAGCCTGTCCCTCGTAAGTCCAGCGGCGCATGGCTGCGGTGGTCTGGTTGTAGGTCGTGTTCAGGCCCTCAAGCTCAGAACGCTGGTAGTTGTAGATGTCGTTGCCCACGCTGTACTTGAAGTTGGCATCCAGGCGCAGGTTCTTCCAAGTGAGGCTGGTGAAGATGTTGCCGTAGATATCGGGGTTGGGGTTGCCAATCACCACACGGTCGGCATCGTCAATCACGCCATCACCATTCTGGTCAACGAACTTCACGTCACCAGCCTGGAAGTTGTAGTACTTCTTGTTCTCATCGGCAAGTCCGGTGGGATACTTCAGGTAACCCTGCGCACCAGCGGTGCTGGCCTCCTGGTCACTCTTCAGAATACCGTCGGTCTGCCATCCGTAGAAGCTGCCTACGGCATAGCCCACAGCTGTGAGCACGTTGTCCTCGCCATACACGCTGTTGGTGTAGCCGTGGATAACCTGCTTGTGGCCGCCGTTCACGTCAGTCAAGGTGATGGTGTTGGACTTTCCGGTGGGCAACTTGGTAATCTTGTTGTTATAGTGGCCCAGGGTGGCACCTACCTCCCACTTCCAGTCCTTCTTGTTGATAAGGGCTGCGTTCACGCTCACTTCCACACCCTTGTTCTTCAGCTGGCCGTCATTGGTCCAATACTTGTTGGACATACCAGAGATGTAGGGCAGGTCGCGCAGGGTGAGCAGGTTGTCGGTCTTGTGCCAGAAGAGGTCAATCCCGGCCTGCAGGCGGTTGTTGAGGAAACTGCCCTGCAAAGCCACATTATACTTGGTGGTGGTCTCCCACTGGATGGTGCTGTTCTCGATGTTCTTCAAGTACAGACCTACGGTGTTGTGGGTCACGTTCACGCTCTCCCAGTAAGTGCGGGCTGCATAGTAGTCGAGGTCATCATTACCGCTCTGGTCAACACCTGCTGTCAACTTCAGGTAGTTGATACCCTTGCTGGTCTTGAACCAAGGCTCGCTGGTAATCACCCAGCCCAACTGCAGTGAGGGGAACACACCCCAGCTAACACCACCCAACTGGAAACCGTCCTTGGTATCGTCACCGAAGCGGCTGCTTGCTGTTGAGCTCACCGTGAAGTCGGCAAAGTAGCGGTTCTTGTAGTTGTAGTTGGCATCCAGATAGTAGGTCATGTCAATCCAGTTGTCATTGGTACCACCATAATTGATGTACTTCATGTTCTTGGACAGGATGGGCAACTTATCGTTCTCATTGTTGTATCCCTGCATGTAGTTGTAGCTGTAGGAATAGTTGTTGTAACGCCAGCCACCATATACATTCACATGATGAGCACCATAGGTGTTCTCCCAGTTCAGGCGCAAGTCGTTCTGCAAGGTGGTAGCCTTGGAGAAGAAGGTCTTCTGCACACTGGTCACGTTGCCCAGGTCCTGCAGATAGTACTGCGTGGTACCGCTCACAGGCAGGAAGTATCTCTCGTTGCCACGGTTCATGTTGAAGTTGAAACGGTCGCTGATTGAGAAGGTCTTCGTCACCTGGTAGGTGGGCTTCACGTTCAGGTTGATCTGAGTGGTCTGTGCATAGTTCTTGGTGTTGCCATCACCGTTCTTCAATATCCAGTAGGGGTTGCGAAGCGCCTCGTTCATCACATCGGTACCCGTGTTGATATAGTTGGAGAAGTTGAAGGGGTTCTGCATGAGAGTTCCTCCCTGTGAGCCATACTTGCCGGCATACTCACGAGAGAGCCTCAGGCGATCTGAAGCATACGCATCGGTTGCGTTCTCATCGTAGTAGTAGGCATAGGGGCTGATGAAGGGTGCCTGGATAAGACCCAGCACATTGGTAGAACCGATGTTCTGCATGCTGTAGTCCTCGCTCCAGCCATTGTCCAGGATGTGGTAACTGTTCTGGCTGTAGGCGATGTCAAGCTCAGTCTTCACCTTGGAGAACACCTTGATGTCGGTGTTGAATCGCAGGTTCAGGCGGTTCATGTCGGAGCCTTCACCAGTGCTCTCACTCTTGGCGTAACCCAGAGAGAGGGCATACATACCAATCTCGTCACCGCCTTCCACACCAATCTTGTAGTTCTGGGTCATGGCGTTGCGGTACATGTCCTTCTGCCAGTCGGTGTTGTTGCTGAACACCTTGCGGTAGTAGTTGCTGGGACTCTTGTCAAGGAAGGTGTAGGAACCCAGCGAGCTGGAGGTATTGTTCTTGACCGAACTTACCAAATCGCTCAAGTAAGCTGTATAGGCGTCACCGCCCATCACATCCAACTTCTTGGGAGTAAGCTCCACACCGCCATAGACGCGCACGTTAATCTTGGTAGCCATGCTCTTGCCACGCTTGGTGGTGATGACAATGGCACCATTGGCGCCCTTGGCACCATACAGGGCCGTGGCATTCTTAATTACCTGAACGCTCTCGATATTCTCGGGATCGATGCTCGAGAGAATGTTGTTGTAGAATCCCTCGTGCATGGTCGTGCGGTCATACTGGGCATCGATGATGTTTCCATCCACGATGATGATGGGCTGGCTGTTTGCGTTCAGCGAGTTGACACCACGAATGGACATATAGGAACCGATGCCAGGCAGGCCATTGCGCTTTGTGGTATAGACATCACCAGCCAGGCGACGCTCGATGTCGTCATCAATGCTTATGCTGCTGGTCTCACTCAGCGTGGTCTTGCGCTGTGCGGTAATGGAAGTGCCCTCAGTATAATAACTGTTGAACTGAGTTGTAATCAGCGAGGCATCCGCCTTTCCGTCCTTGACAGCGACTTGCAGAGGATTGTAGCCCTCGGCATAGACATACAGGGCATCAGAGAATGTGGGGATATCCAACTTATAGCTTCCATCCTCCTCGGTGAGGGCCGAGTAAGCCTCAAGTCCCAATGCCTGCACACGCACACCACCCATGGGCTCTCCTGTGGCGTTGTCGGTTATCTTGCCAGTCACGCTCTTGGTCGGGTACTGCTTCCCTTTTTTGGCTTTGGCAATACGACGTACTGCAATCGTGTCACCACCCTCAGCCTGAGCATACACGCTGGGAATGCTCAAGCCTGAAAGCATCAACACGCACAGACCTGCGCCCAAGGCCCTGTGCACAAATGTATGATTGAAATTACTTTTCATATTCTTATTTTATTCCTTGGGGTCAACAACAATTACGTTACCGGTCTCTTTGCTCTTCAGAATAATCTGGTCAATACAGATGGGCAGGATATAGCCCTTACGCCTATCCGAGGCACTGGCCTCGCTCTGGATTATCAGTGTGGGATAACTATAGCGCATGTTCTTGTAAGAATACGGGAACTCGAAGTCCTGAGCCACGGTGACAGTGTCAACTCGGGTACCATCGGTATAGCTGGTAACCTTCTTGCTCTGCACGTCACGCGAACCACCATTGTTGTAGCGCACACGAGTGGTGAACTTGTTCATGTTCTTCTTAGCCACAGAATCCACATACAGCGAGTCAAAATATACGCTGTCAATGGTACCAGCATCGGCAATCATCTTGTAGAAGTAGGGAACCACTACCACCTGGATGTCGTACTTGCCACTCATCACCTGGGCATTGGGAACATACGCGCCAGAATAGTTGCCGTAAAGTGCCACCTCTACCATTGCACCCGAAGAGGCTCCTGGATTCTCCAGCAAGTAGAAATTGTTGTTGCTCACCATTCCATACTTGGAAGCAATGGCACTATAGTTCTCGTTGCTGAAAGCCTGTGACGAAGTACCAGAGCCAGCCTTGTAATAGGAACTGTTGGAAGTGTTGTAGAACATGTAGGAACCCATCTCCACCACCACATCGGGCTTGTAGAACTCCACAGGGTAATTCCAGGAATTGGACAGGTAAGCGAGACCATTGCTCATCTTCACAGCCTCTCCCTCAAAGAGGGTGCTCTTGTCCCAAGTGTCGGTGCTGCGCAGGGTATCACCTACAGAGTTGAGGTAATAAGCAGCAGACGCGCCCTTGGTGGGCTCGAAGGTGTCAAGCTCCCATACCGAACTGCTCTTGTCGCCATTGGCCTTGCCCATCTTGTGCACATTGAACACCAGAGGAGTGACAATGTCCATGTTGATGCTCATGTCGGCCAGAGAGTCGGGATTCAGACCACTGTACACAAGAGTTGTACCCTGAGTGCCCTTGGTCTTGTCCTCGTATGAAGCCGCATACTTATAGTAAGGCTTCAGCTTGTTGCGGGCAGCAGTCCATCCCTCGTCTGTGGGGATAACCATCACATAAGAGGAGTCCTCGCGGTCGATGCCCTCACCGAAACTCTTCTCGTACATCATCCAGTCATCTGCCCCTGTGTTGGGAAGATAATATGAACTGCTGAGCATTCGGTTTGAGGTGCGATACACACTATCCACATACGTTGGGTTGCCGTTCTCGTCAGGACGTCCCTCGATACTGGCACCTGCCAAGAAGTATGTGGTATCACGGGCCACCACATAATCGCGCATGGTGGTCGTTGCCCCGCCAAACTTGAGGTACTCATAGAGGTTGTACTTGAACTCGGCGATTCCCTTCAGCGTGTGCAGCGTGCCATTGACGGCAGCCACATTCTTCTGGTTGATGGCCTCGTTCTGGAACGTGCCACGACTCTTGTCAAACACCAGGTTCTTGCCATTGATAGTCTTCACGGTGTCCACATCGCTGCCCGAGAAATTGTGTCTCCACAGGGCAATATGGTTGCCGATGAACTGCTGCTGAAGGTTGTAGCCATTGTTCTCGGCCATATCGAGCAGCTTCTGATACTCCTCGTCGCTGATGGCACTGTTCTCTGGAGCCCACACGGTGTTCACCTGTCCGCTCTTGAGCACATCCGCATAAGTGTAGTTGTTTACAGGATGCTTCTCGTCACGGTAGAACTTGGCACGCTTGGCAATCTCAGCAAACCGGCTCAAGTCGGGATTGCTCGTGATTTGCTCCCACAGAGTCTTGGTGGCAACGCTTGCGTTATCACCACCCTCATAATGGTCGTCCCAGGTGTCGGAACATCCGGGAACAGCCAAGATGGCTGTGCCCAGGATGAGAGTTCCGATGTATTTGTTTATTTTCTTGTTTGCCATAATTCTGTTGAATTTATACAATCTGATACTACTGTACGAAGACTCTGGAGTTTACTGGTCATACTTCGACTTGTTCCACACAGGATTCTGCAGCAACTTGCCATCACTGGCCTTCACATCCATATAGTAGATGGGGCAATAGAGTCCATAGCGGTTCTTGAACCTGTTCTTCAGAGTGGTGTAATAGTTGGAGTAGGCATTACGCATGAAGGTGTCCACCATCTTTATCATACCCTTCTGTCCATTACCCACATGGTGCTCGTCGGTGCTCTCACGCTCATCAGCAGACTCGGCTGCAGAGTCGGAGTTGCGCTCGGCATAGCGAACCAGGTCAAACCAGCGCTTGCCCTCGCCTATCAACTCTATCTGGCGCTCGTTCATCACCATGCGCACGATATCGGAGTTGGTAGTGGCATTACCGTTTGTCGAACCTGAGTTCAAGTCGGTTGACACAGGCTTTGCCTCGTTGTAGTTACAGAAAGAACGGCGGTGAATGGCATTCACGATGTTCTTGGCCATGGTGTTGTTGGCCGCGCCACCTATGCAGGCCAGTGCCTCTGCCTTGATGAGCATTACATCGGTCATGCGGTAAACAATCCAGTTGTTCCACTTATAGGTGGTAATCTCCACGTTCTTTATCTCGCGGTTGGTCTGCTGTCCAGTCCAGTTCACCTCAGGCATCTGCCACTTGATGCAGTAGTAGCCGCTCAAGGCTGTGCTGCTGGAACTGCTACCTGTGGCTATCTGGTTCTGTACGCCCACCCACATGCGTGAGTCATACTTGGCATTACCCCAGCCACCGTAGCACTGTCCGAGGGCATCGGTGCTCACCTCCAGATGAGAGCCATTGGTATAGCCATACAGATGCTGGGGAGTGCCATTCTCCTGCTCGCCGCTTGAGAACTGGAGTTCCAGGATACTCTCAATGCTGTTGCCCTGCATGAAAATCTCAGTCTGTGCCTCAAGCTTTGGGGCTGTGGACTGATAGGCGCCTGTGAAGTCGTTCTCTATCATGTCACAGTTGGTCAGACCATAATTCTCTGTCTCCACAATGCTGGGGTTGTAGCTGCTTGAGATTCTGTCGGCATTCTGCTTGGCAAGAGATGCCAGGGCGCGGTCGGCATAGTCGGCAGCCAGCTGATAGTCCCCATTTACTGAGTGAGCCACATAGCCAGTATCAACCTTCACAGTATCCTGCAGCATGCCGCGTCCCTGATGGAGAGACGCTCTCCAGAGGTACATATCGGCCAGCATGGCGAAAATCGCGCTGTTGGTAATCAGGCCCTTTGAGTCACGGTCGCTTGTGAAGCGGTTACGCGCCTGGCCCTTCACGCTCTCGCAATCCAGGATGATGGAGTCAAGCACCACCAGCTGGTTGGTCTGCCCGAAGGTCTCCACCTGCTTGTCGGTGTTGATTACCTTTGTGGTGTAAGGCACATCCTTGAAGGCACGAATCAGATAGAAGTAATTCAGGGCCCTCAGCGCCTTCATCTCTGCACGCATCTGATACCATTCTGTAGTGGTGAACTGGGCATCCTTGGCCAGCACCTCCTCACCATGAGAAAGCACCTTGTTGCAGAGGTTGATGGTCTTATAGACACTTCCCCAGTCGAATATGGTCATACTGGAATCAGGCATGCCCTTCATTATCTCATTATAGGTATCGTAAGAACCCATGTCCGAGGTGCGCGTCCTGTTCAGGTTGTAACTATCCGAGCGAAGGTCGCCCCAGACAGCCAGCTTCTGTACGGTACCAGCCATTTGGTGGTATGCGCCGTAGCGGACACCCTCAAGGTCGTTCTTGTCCTCCCAGAATTCCTCTTCCACCACCTTGTCCTGAGGATAAACGGTAAGCCAATCCTCGCAGGATGAGGCAGTGAAAGCCAGCACCCCAAGCAGGCAGGAAGACATTGATATATAAATCTTTCTTTTCATGTCAACTTAATTTTAGAAACTGAGGTTTGCACTGCATGTAAATGACTTGGTACGAGGTGTACGGCTGTTGTCCGTACATACCGAGAAGCCCTGAGGTGACACATCGGGGTCAACACCTGTATATTTTGACCAGCACCAAACGTTGTTGGCAGAAGCAGACAGCGTCAACTGGCGGATGCCATACTTCTTGAGCTTCTTGGCATCAAACTCATACCTCAGCTGCACATACTGCAGACGCAGGTAGTTGCCATTCTCCACATAGCGGTCACTGGGCAGAGAGTTGAAGCTCTGGAAACCATTGACATTGGTGAGGGCACGAGGAATGACGGTCTCGTCACCATTCTTACGCCAGCGCCATGTGGTAGCATAACTCTGGTTGGTGTTGGAGCGCATGCTCTCGTAGTTGGCACGTGCCAGGTTGATAATCTTGTTGCCCATACGGAAGTTGAAGCCTGTGTTCAGGGAGAACCTTCCATAGTACAGGGTGAAACCGAAGCCACCGTTGCACTTGGGGTTAGAGTTACCCAGATACACCATATCGTAGCGGTCAATCTGTCCGTCGTGGTTTACGTCCTCGTAGATAGCGTCACCACCCTGGAACTGCTTGCGGTTGCTCTCGTTGTAGCAATAGTACATGGGCAAGGGAATACCCTTGGCATCAGTAAGCATGTTGCCATCGGCATCGTAGGCGATAGGACAAGTGAAGTTCTCGCCACGACGCTGTGCTGCAGCAGCCGTGTTGATGGGATTGCCCTGCGCGTCCCTACCGGTGTTGTCCACCTCGGCATAGCCGTAAGAGCTGATAGAGGCTGTGGTGTAGCCGTTGTGGTCGTAGTCGTAGCGGTAAACGCCCTTGTAGCGCAGGCCGTAGATAGAGCCCAGGGCATTACCTATCTGCACGCGGTTGTTATAAGAGAGGTTTGAGGGCTGGTAGGTCTCCGAGCCATTCAGAGCCTCCAGAATCAGAGGATCCATCTCCTCAACCTTATTGAAGTTCTGTGCGATGTTGCCACGCAGCTTCATAGAGAACTTGCCCACTCTGGCGAACTTGCCTGTGTAAGCGTTCAACTCCCAACCCTTGTTGCGAAGCACGCCCACATTAGCCTTTGAGAGGCTGCTGAAACCATTGGCACTTGCGATGCGCAAGCTGTTCATCAGCAGGTCGGTGGTCTTCTTGTTGTAAACCTCAAGCTCGAAGTTCAGCATGTCATCCAGCAAGCCCAGGTTGAAGCCCAGGTTCCACTGCTTGGTCTTCTCCCACTTCAGCTGAGTCAGAGAGAGGTTCTCAGGCTTGATAACCTGGTGGCCAGCATAATAGCCCACAGAAGAGTACTTGTTGTACTGGTCGGAGCCACTGCCGCCCGTGTTACCTGTCATACCCCATGTGGGACGGAAGGCCAGCATGCTCAGCCATTTCTTGCTCCACTGCATGAAGCCCTCATCGCTGATATTCCAGCGGGCGCCCACAGAGGGGAATGTGCCATACTTGTGACCCGCGCCAAAGCTGGTGCTACCATCTGTACGCAAGGTTGCATCGAGGTTGTACTTACCCTTGTAAGCATAGTGTATCTGCTCGTAGAAGCTATGGCTTCTCCACTCGCTTGTGCTTGAGCTTGCGCTCTGCAGCAGGGCAACCACAGTGGGGTCAGTAATACCGTCGGGCACGTTCCACAAGCCCAGATCCTGGCGGCTGCTGCTACCTGTAGCCATTTCGAAGCGAACCAGGCCGCTCAGGCTGTGGTCCCTATTCTTGAAGGCCGAGTAGTAACGCAAGTCGTGGCGTGTGGTGAACTCCAGAGACTTGTACTCTCCATTGCTCACGTTGTTACGCTCGTTGGAGGTCAGCTTGGCAGCGTTGTCACCACCCCATACCCAGTCCATAGGACGGAGTTCACTGGGACAATACTTGTCATCGCTGGTGTTGTAGATGTTGAGCTGCACATCGCCCACATAGTTCAAGCGGTGATGGTCATCATCCTTGCCCAGCAGCTTGTACTCTACGCTGAACTGAGGAGTCAGGTTGTACTGCTTCTGCTTCCACCAAGCCTTCATGGCACGAGCCACGGGGTTGCCATTGACAAACTGGTCACGCAACTCGTAAGAGGTGCGGTAACCGTTCTGGCTCAAGGCCTTGGTATCATCCGTGCTGTATGTGGCAGCCAGGGGCAGCATGTTGAAATAGTTGCCAGTCACATTGCCGTTCACATCATACTCATAGATGCTCATGTTGGGCATGGCGTTATAAGCGCGCGCCAGAATGTCATTACCATAGTTCTTGTGGTTTGTGGTAAAGGCCAGGCTGATGTTGCTGCTGAACTTGATGCGGTCACTCACATAGTAGTCCAGGGCCGAGGTGGTGCTGAAGCGGTCAAGCTTCTGACCGATGATGGTACCCTTGCTCTTGTCGTAACCGGCACTGATACGGAAGGTAGCCTTGTCGCCACCACCCGACAGATACACATAATACTTGTGCTGCTTACCGAACTGCGTCACGGCATCCACCCAGTCAGTGTTGTGGCTGTAGTGGTTATAGATGAAGGGATACTCCATGTTGTAGTCCAGCTCAGTGATGCTTGTGGGCACCTGGTTGGGGTTGTAGTAAGCCTCCTTCAGCATCATGGTGTAGCCATCACCGTTCAGCATCTTGTAGCCATCGGGCTGCCATGTGCCATCGAACTTGTAAGAGAATGACACGTTGGTGGGGCCCTTGTGACCACGGCGCAGCTTGATCTCAATCACGCCATTCGAACCACGCATACCCCACTTGGCAGCAGAGGCTGCATCCTTCAGGATGGTGATGCTCTCGATGTCCTCGGGGTTCACGTTAAGCAGTGTAGAGAACTGCTCCTCATTGTCCATTGTCTCGAAGTTCACATTCTGTGCGTCCTCGGGCAACTCAAAGATATGGTCGTTCACGACAATCAGCGGCTGTGCGTTACCATTGATGGTGGTAGTACCGCGCAGGCGCATGGTGGTACCCGAACCCAGGTTACCAGAGTTGGGCACGATGTCCAGACCGGCAATCTGTCCCTGCAGAGCCTGGTCAACAGACTCAAAGGAAAGTCCCTCCACATCGTCCATGCTGAACTTCTGTGCCACACCCGCATACTCGCGTGCAGGAATCTCAAGTCCAGTGGTAGGAGCATTCTTCTTACCCTTAATCACGACCTCCTTCATGGTCTTCACGTTGTCCTGCAGGGTAACCTTGAACACGCTCCTGCTTCCCACCTTCTGCGAGAAGCTCTTGTAGCCCATGAATGAGATAATCAGCGTGTTGTTGGGATCCTTGATATTCATGGTAAAGTTACCATTCATATCCGTCACAGTCTGGCTGACAATACGGTTGTTCTTGTCTTTCTCCACAACGTTGGCACCCATGATGACATCTATCTCATCCGATACGGTACCGGAGATACGCCGTTGCTGTGCACTTGCGGGCAAAGCCATCATGGCTATCACCCAAAGCAATATAAGCTTGATAAGTTTGTTCATAGTGAAAGTGTATCACTTGATAGTACCGTATCTCTTAAGATATTTCTTGGCATCAGCCGATGATGCCCAGATAGAGTCGTACCTGCCATTGACAAGTGCCGTGTGGTTGAGCACGCCATCAATCTGATGAATCACGGCAGCGCTGGAGGCATCCAGGCTGATACCCGTCATCACCACGCCCACGGGGCGCTTAGAGCAGGACATGTCACGGGCAAGCACGTTCTTCTCGCCCACGGTCTCCATCTTGTTGTTGGGGTCCACCTTGTAGGTCTGGTCATCGCATACGCGAAGCACAGCCTCGTTGCCCTGCTTGATTCTGTCCACATGTATCTTGCAGAACAGACCCAGCTCGCTGTCATAGCTTGAGGTCACCATCTCGTTGTCACTCAAGGCTGTCTTGTCGGCAAACACCGAGTTGTCGGCGAAGTGATAGCGGATGAAGTTGGTCAGGTAAGTAATCTTGGCCTGTATGCGCAGGCTGTCCTCGGTGGTCTCCAGAGAGTCAGTATATTCATATACGATGGAGTCTGGGCGAGAGTCGATGCTCTGCTTCCAGTCGTTGGTCTCGGGATCCCACTCCTTCTTGCGGTGAGCATTGTAGTCTTCCTCAATCTCTTCCCATGTGGGCAGGCCAGCGGCAATGGCAGCGCGGATAGCCTCGTTGGTGGGAACGAAGATTGTGTAGCGGTAGTTGTTGAAGAACTGCACGTTGTAATCGGGGCCATTGTCATTGACAAACACATGATACTTCTTCAGAGCCGACTTCTGCTCGCTGCTTGACCAGCGCTCGTCCACAAGTCCGCACCCGGTGATAATCCGGTCGTATGCATCGGCCTGGCAGAGGTAATAGAACTCAGAGTAGGGGTTGTTGGCCCAAGCCTCCTCGTCCCAGCGGTGCTGGTCATCGTCATTGGTCAGGATACTATATACACTACGGTAGGTGGGCACCAGGGGTGCATCCATCACATAGGTCTGTCCGTTCTTCAGTCCCTCGAAAGGCTTGGTCACGTTACAGGTGGTGACACCCTTACCCTCGGTCTCCACATTCTGACGCAGGTTCTCCAGCTGGAAACCGCCCATGGCCTGCACCACATGTCCGTTCTCGTCGCGCACCACCTTGATGGCATTACCGTTCTTGGAGAGGAAGTACTCGTCCTCGCCATTGATGGGGTTGGTGCCGTCATGCACGATGGTGTGGCTCTCCAGAATATCCTTCAGGCGGTTGGTAATCTCGTTCTGCTGCACGGTACCACCCTGTCCTGTGATAGCACGTCCGATGGTTCCCACAGGATTGTCGGCCGTGTAGTTGTAGAGGCCATAGTAGTTGTAGTTGCGCGCCTCGATGGGGAAAGACTTGTTCTTGTAGGACAGCTGCATCACACGGGGTGTGCGGCTCTTCATGCTGGTGGGGTCATAATAATAAAGGAGTGCCGAGTCGGAGGGGAGGAAGAAGGTGAACTCGCTCTGCATGGCCTTCAGGTAAGCATAGTAGTTCAGTCCCATGTAGCTCTGGTCATAGATGGCCCACTTGATGATGTTGTTCGTCTTACTGATGTAGGCAGGCGAAGTCACCGAGGTGTAGTCGGCAGGGCCATATATGTCACTCATTATATATACGGCACCGTTGCTGGCAAGCAGGCAGGTGTCAATCTTCTCAACATCCTCGGCATAGAACAGCTGCTCCTGTGCGTCATCACGAAGCTTGGTCATCTTGCTGGGCACGCTGCCCACAAAGGAGCGGATCATGATGATGTTGATAAGGCTCTGCAGGGTACCCAGGGGAATGTTGTCGATGTTCTTATAGAGGTCATCCACAGTCTCATACACCATATTGGGGTCACCGTAGGTCTCAATCAGCTGGAGGCCGCCACCCTGTGTGAAGTACTTCCACAGGGCATCGTCGCTGGGGATAAACATGGAGGCCATGTCCTTCTCCACGCGCACCTCATCGTAAAGTCCGTTCCATGCGGGGTCAAACTTCAGGCTGGGGATAATGTCCTTGCTGGTCTCGTCCTTGTAAGGCATATAAGTGTCCATGGTGCCCAGGGGCGCAGGCTCATAGGCCCATTTGCGATGGCCATAGCCATTGTCGGCCACATACCTCTTGATGAAGATAGAGTCCTCAAACTCCTGGTGCAGGTCGTGGTAGGACTCCGAGAGTGACTTGCTGTAGAAGGGAGCGCTGTAGCGGTCGAGCATGTGGCTGAAGATGTTGGTCTTGCCATTGGTGCGAATCACCTCGGCCATGCTTGCGAGGGGGCAGAGGGGAGCATCGGTCACGTTGACATAACCATTCTCGCACACAGCATCCTTCTCGATCAGCTTGGACCCGTAGATATGCACATCGCTCGTCACGCGGTCCTGCCCCATGAAGATAGCGAAGTCATTGTCGGTCACCGTGTTCTTTGTCAGGTGCTCACTGGTGAAGTGGAGCATCATGGAGGGTGTGTTGTCGGTCACCATGTACAGTCCGTTGCCGCCATTCTCCTCACGGAAGCGCCACCAGTAGTCCTTGTCCACCGGGCTGTAGCTCACGGGCAGCTGGCTCGAGGGCACATAAGTCACGGTATCGGTAATCTCCACATCGGTGTATCTGCGCATATACTCACCACGCACCGGCGAATTCTCGCCAGAAGCCTCGCTGCTGGCCAGGTTCTCCATCACAATAGCGTTGTTGAGCATACTTGTGTGTATGAGCAACTTCTTCTGAGCCTGGCTCAGGTTGTCATAACTTGTGGCATTGTGCCAGGGGTTTGCCTCCGGCAGCGTGGCATTGTGCTTGAAGAACTTCTCCCAAGCCTCGTCGTTGGCCACGAACACTGTCTTGGAGCCTGTTCTGCTCAACACCTCGGACAGTGGACGCGCATTGGCGGGATTCACGTCTTTGTCTGAAAGCAGCCGCAGGTACGTCTTGAAATTACCGCGCTGTTGCAGACTCTCGTAGATGCTGGAGTTGAGCCAACTGGGCTTCTCATCGTCCAGCGTGAACTCATCCTTACAAGCATACATCAGGCCGCACGCTGCCAGCAGGCACACCAGTTGTGATGAACGCCTGCTCCATTTGCTTAAACGGTTTGTCATACGCATTTTTTAGTGTTATTATTTAGTTTATCATTTGTTCGTTCCATCCATTCCCCGAGGACTTCCGCCGGTTTGCCTTGTTTATGGCATCCGCCCTGCTGTCAGGAGACACTTAACAAAGCAAATTTACATCATTTCTCAGGGAATACCTAAGCATGCAAAAGGGGATTACCGTGCATTTAACTAAATTTAACAAATAAAAGTTAAATATTGCATAATTTGCCACATCTGTGCAACAGGATGTGCTAAGAAACGTTGTCCTGAGAGCCTTTTCCGAGCTGCCGTGCGAGCTCCCAGTAGAGCGCGGCTTTCTCCTCGTCGCCCATGCGTGAATAGGCATCTCCCAGGAGCTTGTATGGCTTGGGATTTTTCTCATTGAGACTGGTGGCGCGGGTAAGGTCGCTCACGGCCTCGGGCCAGAGTTTCTTCTGCATGAAGACCCGCCCGCGGTTGTAGATGGCCTTGAAGGAGCGTGGCGAGAGTGCCACCGCCTGGTTGAGGTCGTGCAGGGCCTCCTCTACCTGTCCGGCATCGGCCAGCGTGACACCCCTCCGCACCCATGCGATGAGCAGGCGGGGGCAGAGGTCAATGGCCTTGGAATAGTTGGCAAGCGCAGCCTTTGCGTTCCGTGCCTCGGTCACACACTCGTCTCCCATGGCCACATACTCCCGGGCCAGCCGTTCCAGCTTGGCATTCTGGCTCTCCAGCAGTCGGTGCATCTCGTCTCGCTCGTTCCTGAGCCTGCGGAATACGTTGAGTTTGCGGCGTATCAGCCTCTTGACGTGAGGCCGCTCAATGTCATAGCGGATGTGAATGGCCACGAAGAAATGGTCAAGGCACTCCTGCATGTCGCCACGGTCAAAAGCCTGGCAGCAGGCCCGGTACTCGTTGTCGGCCTTGGCAAAGCGCAGGGCGTGCTCCAGGGCTTCCTGGTTGTTGAACTGCCGCGCGAAGTCAACAATCTCGGGGCGCACGAATATGTCGGAGCGTGTGAGCCGCCTCTTCAGGGTAA
Organism: Prevotellaceae bacterium; assembly: GCA_050873805.1. Lineage (GTDB taxonomy): Bacteria > Bacteroidota > Bacteroidia > Bacteroidales > Bacteroidaceae > Physcousia. Next base: position 36,485 of record JBNMJN010000022.1, read on the forward strand.
GCCCCTCCAGCGAGGTACAGCGGCTCAGTGCCACATAAGCCTGCCCTCCCGCAAAGGTTCCCCCCGTGAAGTCCACAGTGACATTCTTGAAGGTCAACCCCTGGCTCTTGTGTATGGTGATGGCCCAGGCCAGGCGAAGGGGAAACTGGGTGAAGGTGCCCATCTCCTCCTCCTCGATCTTGTGCTCTTTCTCGTTGAGCGTATAGCGGATGTTGCTCCACACCTCGGGTGACACCGTGACGGGCACACCCTCCTCGGTAAGCACGTCCAGCGTGGCATGCTCCTCATTGATGCCCGTGATACTGCCCAGGGTGCCATTGACCCACCGCTTCTCGGGGTCATTCTTCACGAAGATGACCTGCGCGCCCTCCTTCAGTTCGAGGTGCAGCAGGGTGGGTAGCGAGGACTCGGGAAACTCGCCCCTTATCGTGCCATCAAACACCACTGGCTCCCCTGGCAACTTGGCCAGCTGGCTCAGGTTGGTGTGGTCCACATTGTCGCGGCGTGTGGCAAGCACGATATTGTAAGCCGAGCCACCACCGTCCGTCTCCACAGGGCCTGCCTCCCCCGAGCACCGAGTATTGAGCAACTGGAGTTCCAGGTCGCTCACCTTGTTCTCGCGGATATGGTCGAGCGCAGTGATGAAGCCACGATCCCGCTGGCGGTACACCTTCTGCAACTCAATGCTCACCAGTTTCATCTCGCGGAACACCCTTGCCGAGAAGAAATAGGGGTTGGGGTAATAGCGTGAAAGGATATCCCTCTCATCAGACTTCACCACGGGCTCAAGCTGGAACACATCGCCCACAAAAAGCATCTGCTTGCCGCCAAAAGGCTCTCTCATATTGCGACAATAGACGCGCAGCACACGGTCGATGAAGTCGATGATATCCGCCCTCACCATGGAGATTTCGTCTATGATGATGAGCTCAACCTGCTCAAGCAATTTTATATGACTTTTCCTATACTTCAGGAAGTCGCGTATCCGGCGAGGAGAGAACTTGGGGTCATCGGGGATAAGAGGATAGAATGGCAACTTGAAGAAACTGTGCAACGTGCTGCCCTCCACATTGATAGCGGCTATTCCCGTGGGAGCGAGCACTACATGCTTCTTCTTCACATTCTTGCACACATACCTCAGGAACGTGCTCTTGCCAGTCCCCGCCTTACCAGTCAGAAATACTGACTGGTGGGTGAAGTGTATCAGCGAGAGCGCGTTTTGGAATTCCGCGCTCGACGTGTCTATGCCGCTCTGTGTCATTCGCCACCTTCGTCGGGCAATGCGTCCTCACTCTCCTCGTGCACGGGCAGGGGCTCAAGAGGCTCATCAGCATCCTCGCTTTCGGCGTCAACACCCAGTGAGTCGCTCTCGATGCTGTCGTTGGGCTGGGCATAGTAGCCGCTGCATGTCCACAGGCTTGCGTCAAGGTCGTGTGGGGGAGCAAACTTCTCGCGGTACTTGGCCAAGCGGTCGTCCTGGAGCACATCCTGTATGAAGTAGCCAAAGATAGGCAATGCCGTGCGGCTCCCCTGCCCAAGCGCACCGGTGCGGAAGTGTATGCTGCGGTACTCGCCGCCCACCCAGGCTCCGCCCACCAGTTTGGGAGTCACGCCCACAAACCATGCGTCGGAGTGGTTGTTGCTGGTTCCTGTCTTTCCACCAAACTCTGTGTATTGCAGCACAGGATGGATGTAGCTCCACAGGGCAGCCGTAGTGCCCCCCCGCTCGGTGAGTCCCGCGCGCAGCATGGTCTGCATGAGATAGGCCGAGCGGTAGGGAATGGCCTGTGTCTCATTGAGCTTGGCCTCATAGATGACATTGCCGTCACGGTCAAGTATCTTGGTCACCATGATGGGCATGTTGTACTTCCCGTCATCAATCACGGTACAGTAGCTGTTGACGAGCTCCAGCAAGTTGACATCGCTGCTGCCCAGGCTGAGTGACTTGGTCTCGTGCAGGGGCGAGTGTATGCCCATGGCATGAGCCGTGCGTGCCACATTGGGGATACCCACCTCCATGCCCACACGCACAGCCACGCTGTTGATGCTCTGTGCAAAGGCACTCTTGAGGGGCATCTCGGCTCCCGTGAAATAGCCGTTGGCATTGTGGGGAGCCCACACCGTGGGCTTGTTGTCCACGGTGTCGGGATAGGCCACATAGGCATCCAGGCGACGGTCACACGGGGTGAGCCCCTGGTTCATGGCCTCGGTATAGACAAAGAGCTTGAAGGTGGAACCAGGCTGGCGCATGGCTGTCACCTTGTCGTACTTCCAGGGCTTGAAGTCTATGTCGCCCACCCATGCCTTCACCTGGCGTGTGTCGGGCTCTATGGCCACAAAGCCACAATGCATGAACTTCACCATGTAGCGTATGGAGTCCAGCGTGCTCAACTCCTTCTCCACAGGCCCGTCATAACTGAAGAGCTTCACCCTGTGGGGGAGGTTGAGGTAGTAATCGATGGAGTCGGGCTGGTCGGGGAAGCGCTCCTTGAGATACTTGTAGTGTGCGGTGCGCTTGGCCAGGTCCTCGATGAAGTGCGGGATCTCCCTGTGCTGCCTGTCCTGCCAGGGAGGAGTGCTGCCCCAGTGGTCGCTGAACCGCTGCTGTATGACCTTCATCTGCTTCTGCACCGCCTGCTCGGCATAAGCCTGCATGCGGCTGTCCAGGGTGGTGTAGATGGTGAGGCCATCGGCATAGAGGTCCAGCTTGTTGCTCGCGTCATACCCTGGGATGAGTCCCTGCTCGCACAGGTCGTTGATATAGTCCACCAGTTCCTCGCGGAAGTAAGGGGCGAGTCCGTCGTAACTGCTCTCGGTGCTCTTGCTGGCCAACTGTATGGGCAGAGCCTTGATGGAGTCCAGCTGGGCCTTGCTGGCCTGCTTCCCTGCCACACAGAGGTGGCCATGGGCATACACCAGGTCGAGCACGGTGTTGCGCCGGGCCAGGCTGTTGCGGGGATTGATGCGGGGATTGTAGCTGCTGGTGGCCTTGAGCAGTCCCACCAGGACGGCCGCCTGCTCGTGGCTCAACTTGCTGGGCGTGGTGCCGAAGTAAGTGCGGGCTGCCGTCTTGATGCCATAGGAGTTGCTTCCGAAGTCCACCGTGTTGAGATACATGGTGAGTATATCCTCCTTGCTGAAGATTATTTCCAGTTTGATGGCCACTATCCACTCCTTGGCCTTCATCACCAGGAGTTTTACCCCGGGGATGTGTCCGAGCAGACCTGTGGAATACTGAGTGCGCACCCTGAACAGGTTCTTGGCCAACTGCTGGGTGATGGTGCTGGCCCCGCGTGCATGCCCCCTGGCCATATCCTTGACGGCGGCAAAGAGTCCTGTAAAGTCAACGCCATGATGATGATAGAACCGCTCGTCCTCGGTGTCGATGAGCGTGTGGACGAGCACATCGGAAATCTCCCCATACTCCACGGGGGTACGGTTTTCGCTGAAGTAGCGTCCAAGCAGTACGCTGTCGGCACTGTATATCTCAGATGCCTCGCTCACCACAGGTTTCTTAATGTCGGAAAAACCGGGTGAGCGGCCGAAGAGCCAAAGGAAATTGCAGTCAACGGCCACCAACCCAAGGACAAGGAGCACCACAAGGGTGGCTGGCCACACCAGCAGTTTCTTATACCAGGGACCACTGTATATTTTGCGCAAGGCATCCTTCACCTTTTGCCGAAATGCGGCTACCTTCATACTGTATATGCGTTTCAGATTACGTTTGCTTTTGCAAAAGTAATAAAACTTGTGCTTATGCAGGCACTCCCACGGCATATATTTTCTCTTCCTTGCCCAAGAGCAATGCTCCCCACAAGATGCAGTGCGCTGCATCTGCCAACGCAGTGCGCTGCATCTGCCAACGCAGTGCGGTGCATCTGCCAACGCAGTGCGGTGCATCTGCCAACGCAGCGCGGTGCGTTTTCCTATCGAAAAGCGAGATGGGCAGCTGTCAGCCAGGAAGCAGGAAACAGGAAGAAGAAGAAGGGAAGAGGAGAGAAAGGGAAATGGGAAGGCAGGAAGCAGGAGATGAGAGGTGATGAGACTGGAAGCAAAAAGACGGAGGATAGCCCTTGGGCGCGAGAGGAAGACCGCCTGCTCGCCCTGCAATCACGCCCGAGACCATCGTGCCTCGCCGCGAGTGGAGGGACAAGGCCTGCCGCCCTACTCACTACGCTGGCTGATGTACTCCAGGATCGCCTCCACGTCATCGGGGTGAAACCAGGTGATGTCCTCGTCGCGCTGATACCAGGTCATCTGCTTCTTGGCATACACGCGCGTGTTCTTCTTCATCCGCTCTACGGCCATAGGCAATTCCCACTCGCCCGAGAGCACCTTGAACATCTCCTTGTAGCCGATGGTGTTGAGCGCATTGAGGTCGCGGTGGGGATACAGGGAGCGGGCCTCCTGCAGGAAGCCCTGCTCCATCATCTGATCCACACGGGCATTGATGCGCGCAAAGAGTTCGGCACGCTCACGGCGTAGTCCCACCTTGACAATACGGAAAGGGCGCTCCTTTCGCTCACGCACACGAAACGAGCTGTAGGTTTGGCCCGAAGTGTGGCATATCTCAAGTGCGTGAATCACGCGCTTATAGTTCTTGTGGTCAACCACATCGTAGTATTCGGGATCCAGCCTTTGCAATTCTTCGAGCAAGGGTTCGAGCCCTTGCTGGTCATAACGTGCCTTCAGGCGCGCACGCACCTGGTCGTCCACCGTGGGGATGTCGTCAATGCCCTGGCACACGGCATCCACATACATCATGCTGCCTCCCGAGAGTACCGCATGATGATGCGTGGAGGCAAGGCTTGCGACAAGCGCAAGCGCGTCCTCCTCATACTGGGCTGCGCTGTAGGGCTGGCCCAACTCAAGCATACGCACAAAGTAATGGGGTACCCCCGACATCTCGTCTGCTGTGGGTGCCGCCGTGCCGATGTCCATGCCCCGATATATCTGGCGGCTGTCACAGTTGAGCACCGGACAGGACAAGGCTTGAGCCAAACGGACAGCCACAGCGGTCTTGCCCACAGCTGTGGGGCCTACGAGCACAACGAGGGTCATTCTTTGCGGTTTTACGGTTTTGCGGTTTTACGGTTTTGCGGTTTTGCGGTTTTACGGACGCAGTTCCCTTGCAATCACGTCCACACCTTGGGGGCGCGGCTGTGCGGCCCTACGGTTTTTCGGACGCGATTCCATTGCAATCACGTCCACACCTTGGGGGCGCGGCTGTGCGGCCCTACGGTTTTACGGACGCGGTTCCATTGCTTTCACGTCCACACCTTGGGGGCGCGGCTGTGCGGCTCTACGGTTGTGTAACTGCGCGAGCCGGCCTCCTCACTCACTTATTTCAAAACCATCGGGGTCGAGTTCCTCGTCATCGAATCCATCATCGCCATAGAAACTCTCGCCCGTGTCGGCATCGGCAGTTGCAGGCGTAGCCTCTGCCCCACCCTCCTCCTGGAGACTCTGCAGGGGAGCCTTGCCATGCCTGCGACTCACACGGGGCTTTGGCTCAGGCTGTCCAAACAGGTTCTCGGTGAGCTCCATCAGGAAGAAGCGCTTGGCTCCAGGGTCAAACACATAAGCCAGCCTCTGCCCCTCATCATCCATCAGTTCGCCAATGACGGTGCGCTCCATCAGATAGACATCCTCCTCGCTGCGGGCGTCCACATCGCGCATGCACACCTGCTTCTCCACACGCCAGTCCTCGTCGCAGAGCAGAAACTTCTGCCCATCCTGCTCCTGGTAGCCGCAATCCTGCAGTATGAGGCGGTGAAGGTCGGCAAATGTGGCCTCGGCATCAATCTTTATCTCCACCACGAAGTCCTCCACTTCCTGGCTGAAGAGTGTCAGTCTGAGTGTCATGGGTCAATCGTTAAGGGTGACGGTCAACGGATAAAGCCACGCTCACTGGTGCGGATGAAGTCCAGGATGTACTGAATCTCGGGACTCATGGGAATCTCGTTCTCCACACGCTGCAGGAGGTCGTTGAGCTTGCCCGTCTCCTGCAGGATGATCCGGTAAGTCTGGTGTATGTTGTCGATAAGCTCGCGGCTGAAGCCCCTACGGCGGAGTCCCACGATGTTCAAGCCGCAGAAGGCAGCCGGGTCGCGTGCCACGAGGCTGAAGGGGAGGATGTTCTGGCTGAAGCGTGTGCCGCCGCCCACCATGCAGTAACTGCCCACGCGGCAGAACTGGTGCATGAGCACACAGGCGCTCAGGATAGCCTTGTCATCGATGACGGTCTCCCCGGCCAGTTTGGTGCAGTTGCCTATGATGCACTCATTGCCCACTATGGCATCATGTGCCACATGCGCGCCCTCCATCAGCAGGTTGTTGCTGCCTACCACAGTCTTGCCCTTGGCAGCCGTGCCCCGGTTGATGGTCACGTTCTCGCGAATCTTGTTGTTGTCGCCTATCTCGGCCGTGGTGTCCTCACCCTTGAACTTCAAGTCCTGGGGAATGGCACTGATGACAGCGCCCGGGAAGAACACGTTGCCATTGCCGATGCGCGCGCCATACAACACGGTCACGCTGTTCATCAGCGTGTTGTTGTCGCCTATCACCACTCCCTTGTCGATGTAGCAGAAGGCTCCAATCTCACAATTCTCGCCTATCACCGCCTCGGGGTGAATGTAGGCCAACGGACTGATCTTACTCATACAAAAGCCCTGCCCCCGCCTCCCGTCAAGGGGAGGAGCCGCCTTTTTGTTGGGAGCTTTGCTGCGGCTACCGGCTCCCCTCCTGCCTCGCACCGGGAGGTGATGGCATTCGGATGCCCAGGAAGAAGCCTTGTTTCACCTTATATATTATATGTCTCTCTTGCTCTGCGTGCCCTGCCTGTGCGCCCGCCCCAGCCTTTCCACGCAGGAGATGTCCCGGAAAGGGCAGGGAAGGGAGCAAGTCACTTGGCCACCTGCGCCGTGAAGGTAGCCTCTGCCACACAGTTCTCACCGATAAAGGCGTAGCCCTGCATGGTGCCGATGCCATGGCGAAGCGGCGACACCAGTTCGACCTTGAACACAAGAGTGTCACCTGGCACCACCTTCTGGCGGAACTTCACGTTGTCTATCTTCAGGAAATAGGTGTTGTAGTTCTCGGGATCCTCCACGCCGCCCAGCACCAGCAGTCCACCTGCCTGTGCCATGGCCTCTATCTGAAGCACCCCTGGCATGACTGGCTCATTGGGGAAATGTCCCTGGAAGAATGGCTCGTTGCTGGTGACATTCTTGACAGCCACGATGCTGTTCTCCTTGACCTCAATCACCTTGTCAACCAGCTGCATGGGGTATCGGTGTGGCAAGATTTGGCGGATGCGCTTGACATCCATCACGGGTTCCTTGTTGGGGTCATAGTGTGGCGCCTGCACCTCATGCTTGCGTATCTCCTTGCGCATCATGCGCGCAAACTTGTTGTTGGTGGTGTGGCCAGGCTTGGTGGCGATGATGCGCCCCTTGATGGGCTTGCCTATGAGAGCCATGTCGCCAATGATGTCCAGCAACTTGTGCCGTGCAGGCTCGTTCTCCCACACCAGCGGCTTGTGCTGCAAGTACCCCAGTTCGGAAGCGTTGTGACGCTCGGCACCTGTCAGCTGGCACAGCTTGTCGAGGTTTTCCTGTGTGGTCTCGCGCTCATAGATGACTATGGCATTGTCCAGGTCGCCCCCCTTGATGAGCCCGGCCATGAGCAGCGGCTCTATCTCGCGCACGAACACGAAGGTGCGCGCCGCCGCCACTTCGGTGGCAAACTTGTCCATATTGTCCAGGGTGGCAAACTGGCTGCTCAGCACCTTGCTCTCAAATGAGATCATGCTGGTGATGGAGAAGTCCTCGTCGGGCAGCAGGGTGATACATGCGCCCGTGTCCTCGTCGCGGAACTCCATCTTCTTGGTAATATAATAGAAGTCCTTGGGCGCGTCCTGCTCCTGGATGCCTGCCTTGTGTATGGCATCCACATAGAGCTCGGCACTGCCGTCCAGTATAGGGAACTCAGGACCATTGACCTGGATGAGCACATTGTCCAATCCCAGGGCATAGAGGGCAGCCATGGCATGCTCGACGGTGCTGCACCGCATATCGCCCTTGCCAAGCACCGTTCCACGCTGGGTGTCCACCACATTCTCGGCCACGGCATCCATGACTGGCTGCCCTGGCATGTCCACACGCTGTATCTTGTAGCCGTGGTCGGGGGGAGCGGGCATGAAGGTGACCGTGAGATTGAGCCCTGTGTGCAGTCCCTTGCCGCTGAGCGAGAACTGCTCCTTGAGTGTATTCTGCTTTAACATGTCTTGCTTACTTACTTTCGATTTGTTCCTTCAGAGCCTGCAGTTCCTTCTTCATGCGGTTGAGGTCGCTCCACATGTCGGGCAGGTACTTGAATATGGCACTTGACTTCCAGAAGTTGCGCCCCTCGATGGCAGGCGAGCCCTGGATGGCCGTGCCTTCCTTCTTCACGCTGTTGGGGATGCCTGCCTGTGCGCCTGCCATAGTGCGGCTGGCAATAGTGGCATGGCCTGCGATGCCCACCTGTCCGCCAAACATGCACCACTCGCCCACCTTCGTGCTCCCTGCGATGCCCACCTGGGCCGACATCACGGTGTGGCTTCCAATCTCGTCGTTGTGTGCTATCTGCACAAGGTTGTCCAACTTGACGCCCTTGTGCACGATGGTGGCTCCCATCACGGCTCTGTCCACGCAGGTATTGGCCCCTATCTCCACATCGTCCTCGATGATGGCTATGCCTATCTGCGGTATCTTGTCATACCCGTTCTCTGTGGGCTGGAAGCCGAAGCCATCGGCGCCTATCACGCATCCGGCATGCAGGATGCAGCGGTTGCCCACCCGGCAGTCGTGATAGATGACCGCATTGCTGTAGATTTCGGTATTCTCGCCCACACGAGCATTACTGCCAATGGTGACGTGGGGATGCAGCACGCATCCGTCACCAATCTCGGCGCCCTCGGCAATTGCCACAAAGGGGCCTATGTAGCAGTCCTTGCCCACCTTGGCCGTGGGGTCGATGAATGCCAGTTCGCTCACCCCCGTGCGCTTGGGCTTCATGCTCTCATACGCCTGCAGGAGCTTGGCCACAGCCTCGCGTGCATCGGGCACCTTGATGAGGGTTGCCTTCACCTCGTGCTTCGGCTCGAAGTTGTCGTTCACCAGCACCACGCTGCTGTCTGTCTCGTAGATGTAATGCTCATACTTGTCATTGGCAAGGAAACTGATACATCCAGGCTTGCCCTCCTCTATCTTGGCAAAGTTGTTCACCTTTGCATCGGGGTCGCCCACCACGGTGCCTCCTATGAGACCCGCTATCATCTGTGCGCTAAATTCCATATTTGTCCATTTGCTCAGCCATCTGCAACTGCACCTCATGTGCCTTTTCGCCAGCCACGCGGGCAAACGCCTCGGTGTGGTCGGCATAGATGATTGCACGGCTACTGTTAACTATCAGTCCACACTCACGGTTCATGCCGTAGCGGCACACCTCTTCGAGCGACCCTCCCTGCGCGCCTATACCCGGCACCAGCAGGAAGTGGTGAGGCACGATGGCACGTATCTCCTCGAAGGCACGTCCCTGGGTGGCTCCCACCACATACATCATCTGGTCGCTGCCACCCCACTCCTGGCTCTTGCGCAACACCTTCTGGAAGAGTTTCTCGCCCTGGGCATCCTCGGTAAGCTGGAAATCATGGCTTCCCTTGTTGCTGGTGAGCGCAAGCAGGATGACCCACCTGCCCTCATAGCCCAGGAAGGGAGTCACGCTGTCCTCGCCCATGTATGGCGCCACGGTCACGGCATCCAGGTCGGTCTCCTCGAAGAAGGTGCGTGCATACATGGCACTGGTGTTGCCTATGTCCCCACGCTTGGCGTCGGCTATGATAAACTGGTCGGGGTAATTGCGGCGCAAGTACTGCACCGTCTTCTCGAAGGCAATCCAGCCCTTCACCCCCATGCTCTCATAGAAGGCGAGGTTGGGCTTGTAGGCCACGCAATAAGGGGCAGTGGCATCGATGATGGCCTGGTTGAAGGCAAAGATGGGGTCTTCCTCCCGCAGCAAGTGCTCGGGAATCTTCTTGATGTCGGTATCCAGACCCACGCAGAGGAAGCTCCTCTTCGCTCTGATGTGGGCAACGAGTTCCTGTCTGGTCATAACTCTGATTCTTTAAGTCGTTCTGCATTCTCGGCCACGATGAGGTGGTCGATACAGTCCTGTATCTGTCCATCCATGAAGGCCGGCAAGTTGTATATGGTATATCCTATCCTGTGGTCGGTGACGCGCCCCTGGGGATAGTTGTATGTGCGGATCTTTGCACTGCGGTCACCCGTGCTCACCATCGTCTTGCGGCGGCTGGCAATATCATCGAGGTACTTCTGGTGCTCCTTGTCATATATGAAAGTACGCAGGCGTGCAAGCGCGCGCTCCTTGTTCTTCGGCTGGTCGCGAGTCTCGGTGCACTCCACCAGGATTTCCTCATCCTCGTTGGTGAAGGGATTGTGCCACATGTAGCGGGCACGCACGCCCGACTCCACCTTGTTCACATTCTGGCCTCCGGCACCGCTGCTGCGGAAGGTGTCCCACTTGATGGCTCCCTCGTTGATTTCCACATCAAACTCCTCGGCTTCGGGCAGCACGGCCACGGTGGCCGCACTGGTGTGCACCCGTCCCTGCGTCTCGGTGGCCGGCACGCGCTGGACACGATGGACACCCGACTCGTACTTGAGTGTGCCATAAACCCCCTCGCCTGTCACGCTGAAGATGATTTCCTTGTAACCTCCTGCGGCTCCCTCGCTGTAGCTGCTCACGCTCATCTTCCAGCCCTTCAGCTCTATGTAGCGGCTGTACATGCGGAAGAGGTCACCTGCAAACAGGGCGGCCTCATCACCTCCCGTGCCTCCGCGTATCTCCATGATGACGTTCTTGCCATCCTCGGGGTCGGCGGGCACGAGCAGAAGCTTTATCTCCTCCTCCAGTTCGGGGATGCGCTTCTCGCTTGCGGCCAGTTCCTCGCGCAGCATCGCCTTGCTGTCAGGGTCAGTCTCCTCGGCCAGCATCTCCTTGGCATCCTCCACATTCTGCAGGCATCCCATGTATTCCTTGCGCGCCTCCATCAGCTTGCCCAGGTCCTTGTACTCCTTGGTCAACTTGACGTAACGCTTCTGGTCGGCGATGACGTGGGCATCCGTTATGAG
>JBNMJN010000023.1:0-43597 GCA_050873805.1 Prevotellaceae bacterium
ATTGCCAACGCACCGCACTGCATCCGACAACGCACCGCACTGCGATTGCCAACGCAGCGCACTGCATACACCAACGCACCGCGCTGCATCCGCCAACGCAGCGCACTGCGATTGCCAACGCAGCGCACTGCATCCGCCAACGCACCGCACTGCGATTGCCAACGCAGCGCACTGCATCCGCCAACGCACCGCGCTGCATCCGCCAACGCACCGCACCAACGCGGCCATTGCTCCCGTTTGCCCCTCCCGTCCCTGTTGCCTGGCAGTGGGGGCGCAGATGTGCCCCTCCCCGTTCCCCCACAGGTGCACGGGCGGGATGGGCACGTCCCTGCTGGGCGAGGAAAATGTGCCGTAGCCACCAGCAGAGGGCCGCAAAAAGCAAATTATGTGCAATTTTTAACCGAATGATGATGATGGGTGGGATTATTTTTGCTAAATTTGCGGTGTTGATAAACTAATTTAGTCCCTAAAGAACATAAGAGTATGTCCACAAGAAGAGATTTTCTCAAGGGTATGGGGCTGGCTACAGCCGGTCTGACCCTCACTCCCGGCAATGTGTTCGCAATGACGAGCAAGGAGACCAAGCGTGCCAAGGGCGAGAAGGTGAAGATAGCCTACATAGGCATTGGTAACCGTGGAGAGCAGAACATCAACGAGTTTGCCAAGACCGGCATGGTGGAGGTAGTGGCCCTGTGCGACGTTGACCTGCAGGGCAAGCAGTGCCAGAAGGTGCTCTCGATGTACCCTAATGCCAAGCGCTACACCGATTTCCGCAAACTCTTTGAGGAATATGCCGACCACTTCGACGCGGTGGCGGCCAGCGTGCCCGACCACATACACTTCTTCGTGGCCATGATGGCCATGAAGTACGGCAAGCACATCTATTGCGAGAAACCCCTCATACGCACCTTCCAGGAGGGCGAACTGCTCATCGAGATGGCCAACCGGCACCCCGAGGTGGTCACCCAGGTGGGCAACCAGGGGCACTCCGAGGCCAACTACTTCCAGTTCAAGGCATGGATGGAGGCTGGCATCATCAAGGACGTGACCTCGGTGGTGGCACACATGAACAACGACCGGCGCTGGCACAAGTATGACTGGAACATGATCAAGATGCCCGAGGGCGACCCCATCCCCCAGGGCATGGACTGGGACACATGGCACGGCGGCGTGCGCTACCACAACTTCAGCAAGCTCTTCCACCAGGGCGACTGGCGCAGCTGGTACGACTTCGGCATGGGCGCCTTGGGCGACTGGGGCGCGCACCTGCTCGACACGGCCCACGAGTTCCTGCAGCTCGGGCTACCCTACGAGATAAACATGCTCTATGCCAAGAACCACAACGAGTTCTTCTTCCCCTACAGCAGCACCATCCTGTTCCGCTTCGGGGCACGAGGCAATATGCCTCCCTGCGACGTGACCTGGTATGACGGTGTCGATAACCTGCCTCCCTTGCCCGAGGGCTACGGCGAGAGCGAGCTGGCCGAGGGCATTCCCGCCAGCGGGCAGGGCGAATACACCAAGCAGAAGCTCAACCCCGGCAAGATCATCTACAGCCGCGACCTCATCTTCAAGGGCGCGAGCCACGGCAGCACCCTCAGCATCATCCCCAAGGAGAAGGCCGAGGCCATGAAGGACAAGCTGCCCCAGGTGCCCAAGAGCCCCAGCAACCACTACGTCAACTTCCTGCGTGCCTGCCAGGGCACAGAGAAGACACGCTCGCCCTTCCAGATAGCAGGCGTGCTGTGCCAGGTGTTCTGCCTGGGCGTGATAGCACAGCGGCTCAACACGCAGCTCTTCTTTGACCCCCGCACCAAGCGCTTTACCAACAACGAGTTTGCCAACGCCATGCTCTCGGGCATGCCCCCGCGCCGCGGCTGGGAGGACTTCTACAAGCTCGACTGAACCAGGGCGGCCCTGTGGCCCTGTGGCCAGGAGGCCCTGCCAGCAGGAGCGGCACCTTCCATGTGTGCCGCTCCTGCCCGAAACCACCCGGACGGGCAGGCCGGGACATGGCAGCCGCGTGACCGCGTAATAGCATAACCGTATATATAAAGTAATGAGAAAGATTGTATTTGTCATGATGCTGCTCGCGGTGATGCCCGCAGCAGCCAGGAAAAAGGTAGCCACCCCCGCGCCCGAGGCGCAGCAGCAGGTGGACAATGTGCTCACCGAGCAGGAGCAGCGCGAGGGCTGGAAGCTCCTGTGGGACGGCAAGACCACCCAGGGATGGCGTGGAGCCAAGCTCACCACCTTCCCGCAGAAGGGATGGAGCATCGAGAATGGCATCCTCAAGGTGGAGGCCGCCAATGGAGCCGAGAGCGGCAACGGCGGCGACATCGTCACCGAGAAGGCCTACCACAACTTCATCCTCAAGGTTGACTTCAAGATTACAGAGGGGGCCAACAGCGGTATCAAGTACTTTGTGGACCCCGACATGAACCGTGGCGAGGGCAGCGCGATAGGCTGCGAGTTCCAGATACTGGACGACCTGCGCCACCCCGATGCCAAGTTGGGCGTGAAGGGCAACCGCAAGCTGGGATCGCTCTACGACCTCATCCCCGCCCCCGCAGAGAAGCCCTTCGACATCACAGCATGGAACACGGCCACCATCATCGTCAAGGACAGCCATGTGGAGCACTGGCTCAATGGGGTGAAGATGCTGGAGTACGAGCGTGGCACACAGGAATGGAATGCCCTGGTGGCCTACAGCAAGTACAAGAACTGGCCCGACTTCGGCAACCGCGACGGCCGCATCCTGCTCCAGGACCACGGCAATGAGGTGTGGTTCAAGAACGTCAAGATCAAGGAACTCTAATCCCCCACACGCGATGCCCCCGGGCGGCTTCCTGCCCAGGGGCATCGCGGATGCGTCACTTGCCATCGCGGGTGTGTGCCACGGCACATGCCCGCCTTGTGCCGTTTTTATAAGATACTGTACAGACACAACCAACAAGATGAAAAGACTTATCCTTATCCTTGCCTGTGTGTGCGGGGCTGTGTGTGCCCGTGCCCAATACACCTACACCGACTCCATCCAGTGGCTCACCTACGAGGACTTCAACAAGGTGTTCCTGGACACCAAGAAGAACATCTACCGCGACCACTCTGCCCGTGTCAACGCCGTGGACCGCTGGAACGGCGCGGCCGCCATCTGGTGCCAGGCCATCTTCTACGACATGGTGCAGAACGCTTACCGCCGCGCCGTGGCCGAGAACGACCAGGCCAGGCAGAGCAAGTACAATGCGCTGCACCGCAAGATATTCCTGGGCGAGAAGGCGCAGTATGTGAACTTCAACTTCGATGACTGCAACACCAACACCGGATGGTTTGTCTATGACGATATCATGTGGTGGACAGCGGCCCTGGCCCGCGCCTACGAGACCTTCCAGAGCCGTGAGTACCTCGTATATGCCGAGCGCAGCTTCTGCCGCGTGTGGTATGGCTCGGCCAAGGTGGGCGATGACGGCTCCTATGCCGACCCCGCGCGCGGACTGGGCGGCGGCATGTTCTGGGAGTGGCAGCCCATCGACAAGCCCAAGGCACACCAGCCCGGCGACTTCCGCTCGGCCTGCATCAACTTCCCCACCGTGATAGCCGCCTGCACGCTCCACGGCATCGTGCCCGAGGGACGCACAGCCCCCACCGCCGCGCGTCCCACGCAGCAGACCAGGGAGTGGTATCTGGAGAAGGCCAAGGAGGTGTATGCCTGGGCCGACCAGACCCTGGTGCAGGGAGGCCGCGTGGCCGACGGCATCCACGGAGGCGCGCCCGAGTTCAAGGACCACCTCTACAACCAGGCCACCTACATCGGGGCCAGTTGCCTGCTGTACAAGCTCACGGGCGAGGGCAAGTATCTCCTCAAGGCCAAGCAGGCGGCCAACTATGTGTTCACCAAGATGTGCACCGGGGGCATCCTGCCCTGGGAGTCGGGCGTGGAGCAGGGCGTGTATGCCGCCATCTTCGCGCAGTACCTGCACATGCTCGTGTATGACTGCGGCCAGACACAGTACCTGACCTACGTCAGGCGCAACCTGCAGTATGGCTGGGACAGGCGCGACCAGACGCGCGGAGTGTCCAATGGCAACTTCCTCAAGAGCACCGGGGAGGGCAGCCAGATTGACAGCTACAGCGCCAGCGCGCTGCCAGCCCTCATGCTGATGTTCCCCGCCGGCGACAGCACAGCCCCCGTGCAGGGCGTGACTGCCAGCGTGCGCGACACCACGAGCGGCGGCATCTACACGCTCGACGGCAAGTGTGTGGCATCCCAGGGCGCGCCCGGGCAGTTGGGCCAGTTGGCCAGCGGCATGTACATCTGCGGCCAGCGCAAGGTGCTCGTGCGCTGAGCCACCGCATCCCCACAGCATAGGGAAAGCCCGCCCCGGTACGGTACTGGGGCGGGCTTTCCGCGCTTGTGCGGGTGGCGTGGCTCACCGCATGGTGAACTCCAGGGTGCCGCCCGCCATTATCTGCTGGTGCGTGAGGATGTGCCCCTGCAGCCTCTTGCCGTTGAGGCGCACGCTCTTGACATGCGGCTGTCCGTCCCGCTTGCCGCGCGCCTTGATGGTGAAGTCGTGCCCGCCCGCCAGGTGCAGCGTGGCCTCGGTGAAGAGCGGGGTGCCGATGACGTACTCGGCCGAGCCTGCGTTGAAGGGATAGAAGCCCAGCGAGGAGAAGATGTACCAGGCCGACATCTGCCCGCAGTCGTCGTTGCCCGCATATCCGCAGGGCGTGGCGTTGTAGAAGGAGGTGCGCACCTGCTCCACCAGTTCCTCGGTGCGTGAGGGCTTGCCTGCCATGGTGTATAGGTACACGGTGTGGTGGCTCGGCTCGTTGCCGTGGGCATATTGCCCTATGAAGCCGCTGGCGTTGCCGTTGCGCTCGCCGCTGGTGGCCGTCAGCGTGAAGTTCTCGTCCAGTTTCCTGAGGAAAGCCTCGCGGCCACCCATCAGGCTGATAAGCCCCTGGGGGTCCTGTGGCACAAACCACATGTACTGCCAGGCGTTGCCCTCGATGAAGCACGGCTGCTCGTAGCTGAGCGGGTCAAAGGGCTCTATCCACCGGCCCTGGTCGTCCTTGGGGCGGAAGAAGCCCGTGTGCGGGTCGTAGAGGTTCTTGTAGAACATGGCCCTGCGGCTGAACCGCTCGTAGTCGTCCATGTGCCCCAGCCGCTTGGCCACCTGCGCCACGCACCAGTCATCGAAAGCCTGCTCCAGGGTGATGCTCACGCTGGTTCCCTGCAGGTTCTGCGGCATGTAGCCATACTTTTCCCACAGGCCAAAGGGACTGTTGGCGTGGGGGCGCGTGCTGCTCTCCACCATGGCGCGGTAGGTGGCCTCCTGGTCGATGCCGGGCAGCCCTGCCAGGATGGCATCCGAGAGCACGGGGATGGCATGGTTGCCTATCATGCAGTAGTTGTCCTGCCCCCACAGGTCCCAGATGGGGAGGTAGCCGTAGGACTGCTGATGCCGCACCATGTCGCGCACAAACTGGGCTGCCACGCCGGGGCAGAGCAGCGTGTAGAGCGGGTGTGCCGCACGGAAGGTGTCCCACAGGCTGAAGGTGCTGTGGTACTGCTCGCCCTGGGGCATCTGGCACACCTCGTAGTTGGTGTTGCGGTAGCGCCCGTCCACGTCGCTGATGACGTTTGGCTGCATCAGCACATGGTACAGGCCGGTGTAGAAGATGGTCTTCTGCTCGTCGGTGCCCTGGATGTCGATGCGTCCCAGCTCACGCTCCCAGGCATCGTGTGCCAGGGTCACATAGTGGTCGAAGTCCCACGGCTGCGCCTCGGCCAGCATGTTCTGCCTGGCTCCCTTGCTGTCCACGGCCGAGATGGACACCTTCACCGTGAGTGGCTGTGCGCTCTCCCCGTCAAACTGCAGCAGGGCCTTCAGCGCGCGCCCGTTCATCACGTCCACATCGTCGAGCAGCCTGTGGCCGTCCATCATCACCCTGCCCGTGATGGGTTGCGAGAACTCGGCGCGGAAATATACGTGCCGCAGCTTGGCCCATCCCGTCATGATGCGGTAGCCCTCGATGGTCGTGCTGTCCACCACGCGCATCTGGCTCTGCAGGATATTGTAGCCTCGCTTCCCTATGTAGTAGGCATCGTCGCCACGATAGGTGCTGCGGTTCAGGTCGAGGATGACCTGCCGCCTGGCTCCCTGGGGATATGTGTACCGGTGTATGCCCGCGTGCACCGTGGCCGACAGCTCGGCCCTCACGCCGCTCTCCCGCAGCAGCACCGAGTAGAAGCCTGGCTTGGCCACCTCCTCGTCATGCGAGAAGTGCTGCGGAAACTCCCCCCGGGCCAGCATGGCGGCGCTCACCTCGCCTGTCCACGGCATCAGGCTGATGTCGATGAGGTCGGTGCACCCCGTGCCACTCAGGTGCGTGTGTGTGAAGCCGTATATCTGGTCCTTGTCATAGTCATACCCGCAGCAGGGGTCCCACGTCACCATCTGCTCGGTCTCGGGGCTCAGCTGCACCATGCCCTGCGGCATGGTGGGGCCAGGGAAGGTGCTGCCGCTCAGGGCACCCGTGGAGTCGGTCTGCGTGCCGATGAGCGGGTTCACATATTGTGTGTAGTCTGTTGCTTGTGCGGCCAGGGCGAGGAGCATGGCCATGGGGAATAGAAGTCTCCGTCTCATGTGAATAAAGTGTAAAAGTCAATTTGAACGTCCTGCAAAGTTCGTCAATTCTTTTGTCCCCTGCAAAAGAAGTGGTAATTTTGTGGCCTATGAAGCATTGCTGCCTTTACCTCATCCTGCTTCTCGGGTGCCTCCTGCTGCCCGTGGCGGCCCACGCATCCCGCCTCTGTGGCCCGCGCATGCCGCTGCGGTGGCCCGCGCATGCGGCCGCGATGACCCAGGCAGCGGCATGCGCCAGCCAGGACAGCGCGGCGCGTGACACCCTGCTTGCCGACACCCTGCGCGAGGTGGTGGTGCGCCCCGACTCCGTGCTGCCCGTCGCGCGTGCGCTGGAGAAGACCATCGGGCGTGGGAGAGGCCCCAGGTCGATGTCGCTGGGCGATATTGTGGAGAAACTCTCGCCGGGTCTCAACGACAAGATCACGCACCCCTTTGCCGTCAAGCAGCGCAAAGCCGAGCGGCGGAAGAAGAAGCTGCGCAAGGCACTGGACGAGTATGACCGGGCCAAGACATTCAACGAGCTGCTCGACGAGGCCGTCAAGCGCCAGCAGCTGGAGGACGAGCGCGCGCGCCGCGCTGAGGGGCAGGGCGACTGACCCATGCGGGCGCAACCCCCTGGCACATTATTTGCCCCATTCGCTGAAAAGCAGTAATTTTGCAGGCATAACGAATCACATTATTATATATACAGGACAAGATGACGATGACAGACCAGATAGTGAAGGCCGTGGAGACCGCTATTGAGGAGTTGTATGGCCAGAGCGCACCGCAAGGCTCGGTGACGCTGCAGGAGACGCGTGAGGAATTTGAGGGCGAGCTCACCCTGGTGGTGTTCCCCTTCCTGCGCATCAGCCGCAAGAAGCCAGAGGACACCGCGCAGGACCTGGGCCAGTATCTGGTGGCTCACCTGCCCGCTGTGGTGCGTGGCTTCAATGTGGTGAAGGGCTTCCTCAACCTCAGCATACAGCCCGCCTGCTGGATAAGCCTGCTGCAGGACATCTGGCAGAACCCCAAGTATGGCTTCATCGCTCCCACCGACGCATCGCCCCTGGTGATGATCGAGTACAGCAGCCCCAACACCAACAAGCCCCTTCACCTGGGCCATGTGAGGAACAACCTCCTGGGGTGGGCCTTGGCAAACATCATGGAGGCCAACGGCAACCGCGTGGTGAAGACCAACATCGTCAACGACCGTGGTATACACATCTGCAAGAGCATGCTCGCCTGGCTGCGCTGGGGAAATGGGGAGACACCCCAGTCGAGCGGCAAGAAGGGCGACCACCTCATCGGTGACTACTATGTGGCATTTGACAAGCATTACCGCGAGGAGGTCAAGGACATCAAGGCGCGGCTGGTAGCCCAGGGCATGCCAGAGGAGCAGGCCGAGGAAAAGGCCAAGCAGGATGCGCCGCTCATCCGCGAGGCACACGAGATGCTGGTCAAGTGGGAGCAGGGCGACCCCGAGGTGCGTGCCCTGTGGCGCAAGATGAACGAGTGGGTGTATGCCGGCTTCGACGAGACCTACAAGGCGCTGGGCGTGTCCTTTGACAAGATTTACTATGAGAGCCAGACCTACCTCGAGGGCAAGGAGAAGGTGGAGGAGGGACTCCGGAAGGGCTTCTTCTACCGCCGTCCCGACGGCTCCGTGTGGGCCGACCTCACCAAGGAGGGGCTCGACGAGAAGCTCCTGCTGCGCTCCGACGGCACCAGCGTGTACATGACCCAGGACATCGGCACGGCCAAGCTGCGCTTCCAGGACTATCCCATCGACAAGATGATATATGTGGTGGGCAACGAGCAGAACTACCACTTCCAGGTACTCTCCATCCTGCTGGACAAGCTTGGCTTCAAGTGGGGAAAGGACCTCGTGCACTTCTCCTACGGCATGGTGGAACTTCCCAATGGCAAGATGAAGAGCCGCGAGGGTACGGTGGTGGATGCCGATGACCTCATCGAGGCTATGATACAGAACGCCGCGCAGATGAGTGCCGACAAGGTGAACCGCCTGGAGAACATCACTCCCGAGGAGGCGCACGAGATAGCACGCCGCGTGGGACTGGGCGCTCTCAAGTACTTCATACTGAAGGTGGATGCCCGCAAGAACATGCTCTTCAACCCCGAGGAGAGCATTGACTTCAATGGCAACACAGGCCCCTTTATCCAATACACCTATGCCCGCATACGCAGCATCCTGCGCAAGGCCGAGGCCGAGGGCACTTCCATCCCCGCCTCCCTGCCGCTCACAGCCGAGCTCACAGCCAAGGAGACAAGCCTCATACAGCACCTGCAGGGCTTTGCGGCAGTCGTGCGCCAGGCTGGCAACGACTACAACCCCAGCGCGATAGCCAACTATTGCTACGACCTGGTGAAGGAGTACAACCAGTTCTACCACGACCTGAGCGTGCTGCGCGAGCCCGACCAGGACAAGAAGGTGTTCCGCCTGGCACTCTCGGCTGCCGTGAGCCAGGTGGTGAAGAACGGCATGGGCCTGCTGGGCATCGAGGTGCCCGAGCGCATGTAATCCCGCCCCACACCCAAGCAAGAGCGCAGGATGGCAGGAAAGAGCAAGTTTTATGTCGTGTGGGTGGGTGTCGTCCCTGGCATCTATACCTCATGGGACGAGTGCCTGCAGCATGTCAAGGGCTACAAGGGCGCGCGCTACAAGTCCTTTGCCACGCGTGCCGAGGCCGAGCAGGCGTATGCCTCGCCCGCCGACTGGCAGCCATGTGCCACAGCGCGCAAAGCCCCGCAGGCGCCCCAGGCACTGCCCAGTGACATTGACTACAATGCCATCGCGGTGGATGCCGCGTGCAGTGGCAACCCTGGCCCAATGGAGTACCAGGGGGTGTACCTGGGCAACAGACAGCAGCTCTTCCATTATGGCCCGGTGCATGGGACCAACAACATAGGGGAGTTCCTGGCCATCGTGCATGCCCTCGCGCTCATCAGCCAGAAGGGATGGAACATGAAGATATACAGCGACAGCCGCAATGCCATCAACTGGGTCAAGGGCGGAAAGTGCAAGACCAAGCTGGTGAGGGACGCGCGCACAGAGTCGCTCTATGCCCTCATTGCCAGGGCCGAGGAGTGGCTGCGCCGGCATCCCCAGCATGCACAAGTAATCAAGTGGGAAACTGCCCAGTGGGGTGAAATCCCTGCCGACTTCGGTCGGAAGTAACACAAAAAGCCTTTTATGAGGGATTTCTTCCACACCATGGGCGGCTACCTTGCCCGCTACAAGCGCTACATAGCAGGCACATTCCTCATGAATGTGCTGGCCGCGCTCTTCAATGTGTTCTCATTCTCCATCCTGCTCCCTATCCTGCAGATACTCTTCAAGGTCAATGACGAGCACTTCACATTCATCCCCTGGGGCACAGGAGGCCTGGGCGCGCTGGTGGATGTGGCCAAGAACAACGGCTATTACTACTCGCAGCAGCTCATCGGGCGCTACGGCCCATCGACCACCCTGCTGCTGCTGGGCGTGGCGCTCTGCGTGCTCACCTTCTTCAAGACGGCCACTTACTTTGGCGGCACGGCCATGCTCATGCCCCTGCGCACAGGCATCATCCGCGACATCAGGGCCGACATCTACCGCAAGATCATCTCGCTCCCGCTGAGCTTCTTCTCCGATGAGCGCAAGGGCGACATACTGACGCGTGTCTCCACGGATGTCAATGAGGTGGATGCCAGTATAAGCAGCTCGCTCGACATGATAGTGAAGAACCCCATCTTCATAGTCGTGTATCTGGGCACGCTCGTCTGCATCAGCTGGCAGCTCACCCTCTTCACGCTGCTTGTGGTGCCCCTGCTGGCATGGGGAATAGGCACGGTGGGCAGGAAACTCAAGTCGCGCTCGCTGCTCATGCAGTCGCGCCTGAGCGAAAGCATGAGCCAGATAGAGGAGACGCTGGGAGGGCTGCGCATCATCAAGGCATTTATCGCCGAGGACAAGATGATGCGCCGCTTCACGGCTGTCAATGACGACTACCGGCACATAGCCACCCGCGTGGCCATGCGCCAGAGCGCCGCCCACCCGGTGAGCGAGTTCCTGGGCACGGTGATGATTGCCATAGTCCTGTGGTTTGGGGGATGGCTCATCTTCACCGGCGCCAGCAGCATCGATGCCAACCTCTTCATCTATTACCTGGTCATCCTGTACACCACGCTGCAGCCCGTCAAGGACTTGAGCAAGGCAGGCTATGCCATCCAGAAGGGTATGGCCAGCATGGAGCGCATAGGGAAGATACTGCGTGCCGAGAACCCCATCAGGGAGGTGGAGCACCCGGTGCGCATAGGTGGGCTGGAGCGCGAGATACGCTTCGATGATGTCTCGTTCTGCTACCAGGACGGCCGTGAGGTGCTCTCCCACATCAACCTCACCATCCCCGTGGGGCGCAGCATCGCCCTGGTGGGGCAGTCGGGCAGCGGCAAGAGCACGCTGGTGGACCTCATCCCACGCTATCACGACATACAGCAGGGCCGCATCACCATTGATGGAGTGGACATCCGCACGCTCTCCATCCACTCCCTGCGCAGCCTTATCGGGAACGTCAATCAGGAGGCTATCCTCTTCAATGACACTATCTTCAACAACATCGCCTTTGGTGTGGAAGGCGCCACACAGGAGCAGGTGGAGGCCGCCGCGCGTGTGGCCAACGCCCACGACTTCATCATGCACACCGAGCAGGGCTACCAGACGATGGTGGGCGACCGTGGCTGCCGCCTGAGCGGAGGGCAGCGCCAGCGCATCAGCATCGCACGGGCCATCCTCAAGAACCCCCCCATCCTCATCCTCGACGAGGCCACCAGTGCCCTCGACACCGAGAGCGAGCACCTGGTGCAGGAGGCTCTGGAGCGTCTGATGAAGAGCCGCACGACCATCAGCATCGCACACCGCCTGAGCACCATACGCAATTCCGACGAGATATATGTGCTGCACGAGGGACGCATCGTGGAGCATGGCACCCACGACGAGCTCCTTGCCAAGGGCGGCTATTACAGCCGGCTCACCGAGCTGCAGCAACTGTGAGGTCCTGCGGGGGCTTCCCCCGCGATGGCTGCGGGAGGCAGGCATCTGTCACCCAGCCCGCAGGGCAAAATCCTTTTAACGTGAACGTTTATCTGATGAAACAGCATCTTCACTTCCTGGAAATCCTCTTCTGCCACCTCCTGCTGGTGTTCCTGGCAGGCAGAATCGGCTTCATCATCTACAACCGGCACATCGAGGCACTCCCGCTGATGGACATCTTCGGCGCCTGCCATGCGGGTCTGCTCGCGCATGACATGTCGGTGGCAGCCCTGTTCCTGTTGCCTGCGGCAATCCTCGCGCTTGCCGGCTCGCGCCATCCTGGCCTGCCCCTGCGTGCCCTGCTTGCTCCTTATTATATAGTGGCGGGCTTCTGCGTGGCTGCCATCATCGTGGCCGATGCGGTCATGTATGAGTTCTGGCAGTTCAAGCTCTGTGCCGTGGTGCTCAGCTATGCGGCATCCCCCGAGGGCGCCTCCAACAGCGTGAGCCACTGGTTCATCATCAGCCGCGTGCTGGCCGCAGTGCTCCTGGTGCTGTGGGTGGTGCTGCCCTGTGTGCTGCTCACACCGCGCAGGGTGCCCCAGTCGCCCGCGTGGCGTGGCTGGATGCGCAACATGCTGCTCATCATAGGAGCCTTCTCGGCCATCAGTCTGGGCTGTGTGCATGTGGGCGACTGCTACGATGAGTCGAAGAGCCTCTTCCGCAACCATGCCGCCACCAATCCCGTGTGGGCCTTCGTTGCCTCGTTTCCCCGCACTTCCGAGCCCGCCCGCCGCTACGACTACCTGGGCGAGGAAGAGCGGAGGCGCACCTTCGAGGGCCTGTATCCACAGGACACCGAGGATGTGCAGGACACGCTGCTCACTACCCGCCGCCCCAATGTGCTGGTGGTGCTGATAGAGAGTTTCGGCGGCCGCTTCGTCCAGGAACTGGGCGGGCTGCCCGATGTGGCGCCCAACTGGAGCCGCCTCATTCCCCAGGGCATCTTCTGGGACAACTACTACAGCTGCAGCTTCCGCACCGACCGGGGCACGGTGAGTGCCTATAGCGGCATGCTGGCCTACCCCGACGTGTGCCTCATGAAGGAGACCTGGCTGCACCCGCACCTGCCCTCGCTGGCCCACAGCCTGGCCCGTGAGGGATACCACACCACCTACCTCTATCCAGGTGCGATGACCAACATGGGCAAGCGTGACTACCTGGCTCACATGGGTTTCCAGGAACTGATGGACAACACCGCCTTCACCCCCAGCGAGATGAACAGCACCTGGGGGGCCAATGACAGCACCTCGGCCATGAAGACCTTCCACCACATCGCGCACATGGACACGGCCAGCCACTGGCTCATGGCCTACCAGACGGTGTCGAGCCACGAGCCATGGAAGGTGCCCTACCACAGGCTCCAGGACGAGAAGCTCAATGCCTTTGCCTACACCGACCACTGCCTGGGCCAGCTGATAGACAGCCTCAGGACGCTCCCCCAGTGGGACAACATGCTGGTGGTGATGATTCCCGACCACGGTTTCCTGTACAGGCAAAGTTACGAGGACCCCGAGTTCTTCCACTCGCCCATGCTCTGGCTGGGCGGTGCCATACGCCATCCGCGCCGCATGCAGGTGCTCATGAACCAGAGCGACCTGTGTGCCACCCTGCTCAGCCAGATGGGCGTGAGCCACCGCGACTATCCCTGGAGCCGCAATGTGCTGAGCCGCAACTACACCTACCCCTTTGTCTATTGCGACTATCCCGCCGGCATCATGTGGCGCGACCACACAGGCGCGACCCTCTACGACATCACGGCCAACTGCGTCATCACCAGCCAGGGAACGGGTGGCGAGGAGCGCGTGCGCAAGGCCCAGGCTGTGCTGCAGACCAGTTACGACTGGCTGTCGGGCCAGAAGCACGCGCCGCAAGCAGCCGCGCATCCATAGCCCTGCCCGCAGGCCCTGCGTCCGCAAGCAAGCCCCGTAAGGCCACATGACCGCAAAGTCGCACAACCATAAAACCTCATGACCGCATAACCGCACGACCGCAAAGCCGTGTGGCCGCCCAGCCGCCCGCCCGCATAACCGTACAACCACATAACCGCATAACCGTGTGGCCGCCCAGCCGCCCGCCCGCATAACCGCATAACCGTACAACCGCATAACCGCATAACCGTACAACCGCAAATACAAGAATGTCACGCATACTCTATCTGCTGCGCCTGTTGCTCAGCCTGCTGCTCCTCTTTGCCCTGGGCAAGGTGGTGTTTCTCCTCTACAATGCCGATGTGTCGCCCTGGAGGCTCATGGATGTGCCCCAGGTGTGGTGGCATGGACTCACTATGGACATCAGCACATCGGGCTATGTGGTAGCCCTTCCCCTGCTGGTCGCCATCGTCTCGCTGTGGTGGCGTGGCCTGCCCCTGCGCTGGGTGCTGTGGCCCTACCTGGCTGTGGTGTCTGTGTTGCTGGCAGTCATCGTGGGTGGCGATACGGTGCTCTATGAGTTCTGGAAGTTCAAGCTCAATGCCGCAGTCTTCTCCTACATGCAGAACCCCGAGGGCGCGACCAGCAGCGTGAGCCTGGGCTTCATCCTCAGCCGTGTGGGCGGCATCCTGCTGCTGGCAATCCTGGCCGGCTGGCTGCTCATGCGCCGCACCCCCACGCGCTTTCCTGCCGTGCGCCACCGCCTGGCACACACGCTGCTGCTGGTGCTGTGTGGCGGTGCACTCTTTGTGGGCATCAGGGGTGGTGTGCGCCAGGGCGTGATGAATGTGGGCGTGGCCTACTACAGCCCCTCGCTCTTCCTCAATCATGCCGCTGTGAACCCCGCCTTCAGCCTGCTTTCCTCGCTGAGCAGGACCAAGGCCTTTGGCGAGCAGTTCAACTGGCAGGGCGACAAGGCACTGGCGCAGTCCTTCGAGGGACTTTACCCCGATGAGACAGAGGACATCCAGGACACCCTCCTGCGCGTGCCGAGGCCCAACGTGCTCGTTGTGCTGATGGAGAGTTTCGGTGGCAAGTTTGTGCGCGAACTGGGCGGACTGCCCGATGTGGCCCCTGGCATGAGCCGCATGATACCCCAGGGCGTGTTCTGGGAGCGGTACTACTCCAACAGTTTCCGCACCGACCGTGGCACGGTGAGCGCCTTCAGCGGCTGGGTGAGTTATCCCACCGTGAGCCTCATGCGCCTGCCCGAGAAGCTGTCGGGCCTCCCCTCGCTGGCACGCAGCCTGGGCCGCGAGGGCTACCACACGGGTTACCTCTACGGCGGGGACATCACCATCATGAACAAGAAAGGCTACCTGGTGGCCACCGGATACCGTCAGCTGACCAGCGCATCCGACTTCCCGCTCAAGGACACCAGCGAGAGCAAGTGGGGGGCCAACGACAGCGTGACCGCGCGCCGCACCTACGAGATGATAGCGAGCGGCAGCATGCCCGAGCCCTGGCACATGACCCTGCAGACCCTCTCCAGCCATGAGCCCTTCGAGGTGCCCTACCACAGGCTGCAGGACAAGAAGCTCAATGCCTTCGCCTTCACCGACCACTGCGTGGAGACGCTTGTCGACAGCCTGCGCCGCCTGCCTGTGTGGGACAACCTGCTCGTCATCCTCATCCCCGACCACGGCTTCCTGTACGACCTCACCTACGAGTCGCCCGAGTTCTTCCACTCTCCCATGCTCTGGCTGGGCGGTGCCATACGCGAGCCCAGGCGCATGCAGGTGCTCATGAACCAGAGCGACCTGTGTGCCACCTTGCTTAGCCAGATGGGCATCAGCCACCGCGACTATCCCTGGAGCCGCAATGTGCTGAGCCGCAACTACCGCTATCCCTTTGCCTACAGCACCTTCCCCAGCGGCATCCTCTTTGCCGACAGCACGGGCGTGAGCGTGTTCGATATCACCAGCCGCAAGCCCATCACCGAGCAGCCCGCCCCCTCGGCCGACCGCCTGCACAAGGCCGAGACCATCCTGCAGATGAGCTACGACCGCCTGGAGCAGATGAGATAGCGCGGGCACGAATCCGTTCCCGCCGCCTCCCCCAGGGGCAAGGGGTGAAAGACGCATGCCGCTGCATCAGCCAACGCATGCCGCTGCGATGGCCGATGCAGCGGCATGCGATAACCATCGCAGCGGCATGCGTCTTTTTGTGCAGGCGGGCGGGGTGTACAAGCCCGCCCCTCTTATCTCCCGAATACAGGCGCGTCCTGTGGGGTGGTGCTGGGTGTTCCCCCCTTCACCGAGGGCCACCCCTCGGCATCCCACACCAGTTTGTCCAGCAGGAGCACACGCCCCTTGGCAGGGTCCTGGGCATCATAGGCATGATACAGCATCCAGGTCTGTCCCGCCTCGTCGGTCACCACCTCGCTGTTGTGCCCCGGGCCGCGCCAGCGGTCGTTGCCGCTCAGGATGGTCTCGTAGTGGTTGTCCAGCATGCGGCCCCCCTGCCTGTCCACATAGGGGCCGGCCAGGTGCCTGGAGCGTCCCACCACCGTGCGGTAGGTGCTGCGCTCGCCCTCGCAGCATGTGCCCACGCTGGCAAACAGGTAGTAGTAGCCCCCGCGCTTGTATATCATCGCGCCCTCGAAGGCCGTGCCGGCCACCTGGGTGAGGCTGTGCGGGTGCTTCAGCCGCTTGCCGTCCCTGGCGAGCTCGCCCATGTAGAGACCTTTGAAACTGCCCCACACGAGGTACTTCCTGCGCCCGTCCTCCACATAGCAGGGGTCGATGCTGTTCTGTACCCCAATCTCTGTGCTGCGGAACATGCGCCCGCAGTCGGTGAATCGCGTGGGCGACGTGCCCTCTGCCACGCCCAGTCCCGTGCGTGTCTCGTTGCCCCACAGGGCCGACGCGTAATACACCAGATACTTGTTCCCCTTGACGCGGCTCACGTCCATAGCCCACACGTTGAAGCGCATGGGGTGCTGCTTGCCGTCCTTGCCCCATCGCGTGGAGTCGTTCCAGGTGGGGCGTTCCAGAGCCACGCCCTCATCGGTCCAGTGCACCAGGTCGTGGCTGCTGCGGCAGGTGCCCCCAGTGCCATAGGCATAGAAGGTGCCGTCGGGTGCGCGCACCACGGTGGGGTCGGGCGTGTTCTCGTCAAATACAGGATTGGTGTACTGCTGCTGCTGTGCCAGGAGCGAGGCCGTGGCCAGTGTGCCGAGCAGGGCGGCAAAGAGTCTCTTGTGCATTGGATGTGGTTTGTGTAATTCTGCACGAAGTTAGGCAGAAAAACTCATATATGGAAGTGGCGGGTGGGGGAAAATGCCTAACTTTGCCCTGGAAGGCAGCTTTTGCCCTCCTGGCAAACGTACAAGCATGCTATGGGTCAGCGATACGACTATCTGATAGTAGGCTCCGGTCTGATGGGAGCCACCTTTGCCCACCTGGCCACCCGGGCGGGCAGGCGATGCCTGGTGGTGGAGCGCAGGGCGCACACCGGGGGCAACATCCACTGCACGCAGGTGGCTGGCATCCATGTGCATCAGTATGGCGCGCACATCCTGCACACGGCCGATGAGCGCGTGTGGCGCTTTGTCAATGGCCTGGCTCCCTGCAACCGCTACACCAACAGCCCGGTGGCCAACTGGCGGGGGCGGCTCTACAACCTCCCCTTCAACATGAACACCTTCCACCAGATGTGGGGCGTGACCACCCCCGTCGAGGCTCGGGCGCGCATCGAGGAGCAGCGGGCCGAGGTGCGTGCCAGCCTGCAGGGGCGCGAGCCGCGCAACCTGCAGGAGCAGGCTCTGCTGCTGGTGGGGCGCGACATCTTTGAGCGGCTCATCAAGGGCTACACCGAGAAGCAGTGGGGGAGGCCCTGCACCGAGCTTCCCGCCTTCATCATCCGCCGCCTGCCCCTGCGTTTCACCTTTGACAACAACCACTTCAACGACCCCTGGCAGGGCATCCCCGAGGGAGGCTACAACCGTCTCACCGACGCCTTGCTCGCAGGGGTGGAGGTGCGCACGGGCATTGATTTCCTGCAGCACCGCCAGGAGTTGCTCCCGCAGGCGGGCAAGGTGCTCTACACGGGTGCCCTGGACGCGTGGTTTGACCACTGCCTGGGGCATCTCGGGTACCGCACCGTGCGCTTCGACACCCAGGTGCTCGACACCTGCAACTACCAGGGGGTGGCTGTGATGAACTACACCGAGGCCCAGGTGCCCTATACCCGCGTGATAGAGCACAAGCATTTTGAGTGCTTCGGATCCCAGGTGGAGGCCAATCCGCACACGGTGGTGAGCCGCGAGTACAGCACCGAGTGGAAGCCCGGGATGGAGCCGTACTATCCTGTCAACGACGCGCCCAACACCGCCCTGCTTGCCGCCTACCA
The DNA here is from genome assembly GCA_050873805.1 of Prevotellaceae bacterium. Lineage (GTDB taxonomy): Bacteria > Bacteroidota > Bacteroidia > Bacteroidales > Bacteroidaceae > Physcousia. Next base: position 18,009 of record JBNMJN010000023.1, read on the forward strand.
GCGTCTGGCGGCCCAGGAGCGCGGGGTCATCTTCGCGGGTCGCCTGGCCGAGTACCACTACTACGACATGGCACCCACCATAGCCCGCGCCTTCATGCTGTGGGAGCGGGAGCAGGGATGAGGCATACAGGCAGAGGCCAGACGCATCGTGGGTGATGCATCTGGCCTCTGCCTGTATGGTGCCTGTGGTGTGCAGGGGTGCGTGCGTGGCGGTGGGGCATCCCATCCCGCCTCGCCTTTCCCGTGGGGGCGGCGGGGCGGGCGTTGCCTCACTCCTCCCCGCCGGCCTGCTCGCCGTATTCCAGTTCGCCCTCCACTACCCAGCGCAGGTCCTCGGGGTCAAAGTCGCCCATCTTGTCCTTCTTGGCCTGCCGTGCCAGGTGAGCGGCCACCTCGTCGATGTCGATGTCTATCTCCTCATCATCCTTTACTCCTGCCTTGGTGGCCTTTTCCAGCAGCACGGAGTAGTACTCGTCAATGACATCCAGGAAGTAGTACAGGTCGTCCTCGGTGACGTGCTCCTTCACCTCCTGTGGCAGGTAGTTCTGTATGTACTCTACGGTCAGTCTGTCGTCCTCTGCGTCAGCAATGAGGTCTTCTTCGAATGTGCTCATATTGTTGCGGTTTTGCGGTTGTGTGGTTTTACGGTTCTGTGGTTTTGCGGTTCTGCGGTTTTGTGGTTTTGCGGCTGCGTGGTTGTACGGTTTTGTGGTTTTGCGGCTGCGTGGGTGTAGGTAGTGTGGTTGTTTGCTCAGAAGGGGGCAAATCTCACTCCCCCTCATTGTCCTGAAACCGCACAACCGTATAACCGCACAACCGCCCAGCCGTATAACCGCTCGACCGCCCAACCGCAAGCCCAGCCGCCCAAGCACTACAGCAAGGCCTTCAGCTTGTCCTCCAGCGTCTGCCGGGGCACCAGCCCCACGGCCTTGTCCTTGACCTCCCCGTCCTTGATGAAGAGCACGGTGGGGATGTTGCGCACGCCGAAGCGCAGGCTCAGTTCCTCGTCCTCCTCCACGTCACACTTGCCTATGATGGCCTGTTCGCTGTATGCCTCGGCCAGTGCCTCGATGGCTGGCGCGAGCCTCTTGCAGGGGCCGCACCAGGTGGCCCAGAAGTCCAGCACGAGGGGTTTGCCGCTCTGTGCCAGCTCGTCGAAGTTGCTGCTGTTGATGATTTGTGCCATAGTCTTGTTCCTTTTATTGGTTTATAGTGTAGGGTATATTATTGTTGTCGAGCACCTCCATGAGTTGCTTGGTGACGGTGACACCGCCCCTCCGCCTCTGCAGGCACACGGGTATGCCGTTCTCTGCATCGATGATGTTGACCAGCAGGTCAGTCTTGCCCGGGTGGCTGTTGACGGCCTCGGCAATCTGCACGACCAGGTCCTCGCTAACGGCCATCTCGGGCAGGTATATGGTGATGTTCTCTATGAGGCTGTCCTTCACGCTGTCGAGAAACTGCACGTTGCCGATGCTCAGTTCCATCTCGTCGGGTGCAAACCGCTTGCCCTGCACCCTGCCGGTGATATACACCGTGGTGCCGGGACTCTCCATGTAGCTTCCGAAGCGTGCCCAGTTCTCGCCGAAGAGCGGCAGCTCTCCTGCTCCCGAGTAGTCCTCCAGCGTCACGATGCCATAGGGCTTGCCCTTCTTGGTCACCCCCTTGCGCAGCGCGGTCACGATGCCTCCCATCCTCACCTCGCGTCCCGCCAGCGGCGTGAGGTCCTCCATCTGCGCCATCTGCAGGTTGCACACCTTCTTGAGTATCACCATGTACTCGTCCAGCGGGTGTGCCGATAGGTAGATGCCTATGAGCTGCTTCTCCTTGTTGAGCCGCTCCAGTGCGCCCCAGGGCTCGGCAGCAGGCACGGCGGGCGTGGTGACCTCCACCTCGTCAAATCCGAAGAGCGAGCATGCCGCGTCGGCCTTGCTCTGCTGGTACTGCACGCCAAACTTGAGCAGGGCCTCCACGAAGAGGCCATCCTTGAAGGTGGGAGCGAAGAACTGCTCGCGCGTCACGCTGCCCAGGGCGTCAAAGGCCCCGCTCAGCGCCAGGCACTCCAGGCCGCTCTTCTTGACAGCCGGCAGCGACACGCGCTGCACGAAGTCAAACACGTCGCGGTAGGCGCCGCCCTTCTCGCGCTCCTGCACGATGGCCACGGCGGCTGCCTCGCCCAGCCCCTTGATGGCCATGAGCCCGTAGCGTATCTGCCCCTTGGCGTTCACGCCAAAGTCGGGGTGCGACTCGTTCACGTCGGGGCCCAGCACCTCGATGCCCATCTGGTGGCACTCGTCCAGCAGTTTGGCCGTCTCCTTGATGTCGTCCTTGCGCCTGGTGAGCAGGGCGGCCATGAACTCCGAGGGGTAGTGAGCCTTCAGGTAGGCCGTCTGATAGGCCACCCACGAGTAGCACGCCGCGTGGGACTTGTTGAAGGCATAGGATGCAAACTTCTCCCAGTCGCCCCATATCTTCTCCAGCACCTTGGGGTCGTGCCCGTTCTTCACGCCTCCCTCGATAAACTTGGGCTTCATCGCGTCCACGATGTCCTTCTTCTTCTTGCCCATGGCCTTGCGCAGCGCGTCGCTCTCGCCACGGGTGAAGTTGGCCAGCAGGCGGCTCAGCAGCATCACCTGCTCCTGATACACGGTGATGCCATAGGTGTCCTTGAGGTACTTCTCCATGATGGGGATGTCGTACTTGATCTCCTCGCGGCCGTTCTTGCGGGCAATGAAGGACGGGATGTAGTCCATGGGTCCCGGGCGGTAGAGCGCATTCATGGCAATGAGGTCCTCGAAGACGGTGGGGTGCAGCTCCTTGAGGTACTTCTGCATGCCAGCCGACTCAAACTGGAAGGTGCCTATCGTGCGCCCGTTCTGGTACAGCTCGTAGGTCTTCTCATCGTCAATAGGCAGGCGGTCCAGGTCGATGTCCACCCCATGCGCTTCCTTGATCACGCGGCACGCCTCCTTCATCTCCGACAGGGTCTTCAGCCCCAGGAAGTCCATCTTGATGAGCCCCGTGCTCTCGATCACATGCCCGTCATACTGTGTCACGGCCGTCTTCAGCCCCGGGAAGTCGGGGTCATCGGCCGTGGACACAGGCACATGTGTGCTGATGGGGTCGCGGCAGATGATGAATCCGCAGGCATGTATGCCCGTGCCGCGTATGGTTCCCTCCAGCTTGCGGGCGTACTTGATGGTGTTGGCCTCGCGCGGGTCCTGGCTCGCCTCGGCCATTTGCAGCTCGGGCGTGCACTTGATGGCATTGCTGAGGTTCATCTTGAGCCCGTCGGGCAGGCGGTCGGGGATGGCCTTGCACAGGGCATTGCTGCGCTCCAGCGGCAGTTTCTCCACGCGCGCCACATCCTTGATGCTGTTCTTGGTGGCCATGGTGGCATAGGTGATGATGTGGGCACAGTTCTCGTGCCCGTACTTGTCCATCACCCACTGCAGCACCTTGCCTCGCCCGTCGTCATCGAAGTCGGTGTCGATATCCGGCAGCGAGATGCGGTCGGGATTGAGGAAACGCTCAAAGAGCAGGTCGTACTTCATGGGGTCCAGCTTGGTGATGCCCAGGCAGTAGGCCACCACCGACCCTGCGGCCGAGCCGCGCCCCGGGCCCACCCACACGCCCAGCTCCTTGCGTGCCGAGTTGATAAAGTCCTGCACGATGAGGAAGTATCCTGGGAAGCCCATCGTCTTCATGATGTGCAGCTCAAAGCGTATGCGGTCGTCCACCTCCTTGTCCAGCGGGTCGCCATACAGGCGTGCCGCGCCCTCGTAGGCCAGTTTGTGCAGATAGTCGGCCTCAAACTTGATGCGGTACATCTTGTCGTATCCGCCCAGCTTCTTTATCTTCTTCTCGGCCTCCTCGGGCGGGAGCGGGTTCTCGCCGTTCTCGTCGCTGGTGAACTCGCGGTAGAGGTCCTCCTGGGAGAACTTCCTGCGCCACTCCTCCTCGGTGCCGAAGTCCTCGGGGATGGGGAAGAAGGGCATGATGGGGTCGCTCTCGATGTTGTAGGTCTCCACCTTGTCGAGCACCTCGCAGGTGTTGGCCAGGGCCTCGGGGATGTCGTGGAACACCTCGTTCATCTCCTCCCTGGTCTTGAACCGCTCCTGCTTGCTGTAGAGCATGCGCGTGGGGTCGTCCAGGTCCTTGCCGGTGGCCAGGCACAGCAGGTGGTCATGCGCCTCGGCGTCATCCTCGTCCACGAAGTGGCTGTCGTTGGTGCACACCAGCTTGATGCCGTACTCGTGTGCCAGCTCGATGAGCACCTTGTTGGCCTCCTGCTGCAGGGGGAAGGTCTCGCGGTTGGCTCTCTGGCGCGGGTCTTTCACCTCGTGCCGCTGCAGCTCCAGGTAATAGTCGTCGCCAAAGACCCGCTTGAACCACTCCACACTCTTCCTGGCTCCCTCTATGTCGCCGTTCAGAATCTTGGAGGGCACCTCTCCCGCGATGCAGGCCGAGCAGCAGATGAGGTCCTCGTGGTAGCGCTCGATGTCGGCATGGTCGGTGCGGGGCTTGCCGTAGAAGCCGTCCACCCAGGCGCGCGACACCAGCTGTATGAGGTTCTGGTAGCCATGGAAGTTCTTGGCCAGCAGGATGAGGTGGTTGCCGCCCAGGTCCAGTTTCTTGTCGGCCTTCTCCTCCTTGCCGCGCCGCGCCACATACACCTCGCAGCCGAAGATGGGCTTGAAGGGCTCCAGCCCCTCCTTCTTCCTGCCCTTGTTCACCTTGTTGCAGTAGTCGAAGAGGTCCTTGATGCCAAACATGTTGCCGTGATCGGTGAGGGCCATGCCCCTCATGCCGTTCTGTATGGCCTTGTCAACCATGCGGCTGATGGGCGCCTGCCCGTCGAGCAGGGAGTATTGCGAGTGTACATGCAGGTGGATGAAGTCTTCCATAAACCAGTGTTTTTTTACAAGAGGTAAAGGTAGCACAATTCTGCCAAACACCCTTGGCCACCGCTTGCAAAATGCACCTCCGGGGGGTGCGGCGGCATAAAAATGGCAGCAAACCTTGGCTGAAAGTAAAAAAACACATACCTTTGCCTTGAAGTAGGTAAACCGCGAAGATGGGAAAACGACTCAGGAAGCTCAAGAAGATAAGGCTGCACCACGAGGGCACACACACACTGGTGTGGGCCCTGGGCTTGCTGCTTGCCCTCAATGTGCTGATTTACCTGCTCTTCTCGGCATGCCTCTTCTTCAAGGTCGTGCTGTGCCTCAGCGTGGTGGTCTATGCCGTGCTGCTCAACTTCTTCCAGTGCCCCATACGCATCTATGCGGGCGAGACCGACGATGTGGTGGTGGCCCCGGCCGATGGCAGGGTAGTGGTGGTGGAGGAAGTGGAGGAGAACGAGTACTTCCATGACCGCCGCATGATGGTGAGCATCTTCATGAGCCTGTTCAATGTGCATGCCAACTGGATACCTGCCGACGGCACTGTGAAGATAGTGCGGCACCAGGACGGCAACTTCCATCGCGCGTGGCTGCCCAAGGCCAGCGAGGAGAACGAGCGCAGCATGATAGTCATCACCACCCCCGACGGCACCGACATCATGGTGCGCCAGATAGCCGGAGCCATGGCCAGGCGCATTGTCACCTATGCCCGCGAGGGGGAGGACTGCTACATCGACGAGCATCTGGGCTTCATCAAGCTGGGCTCCCGCGTGGACCTCTACCTGCCCCTGGACAGCGATGTGCAGGTGACGCTGGGGCAGAAGACGGTGGGCAACGAGACCGTCATCGCCCGCCTGAAGCCAGGGCCTGCCGCCCAGGGCTGAGCCTGCGGCGGGACGGCCGTCACAGGGCGGGGCGCCACCACAAGATAGAACAACTGCTTAAATAATAGGATATAACAGATGCCTAATGCCTTTACACGCCAGTTGCCCAATGCAGTCACCTGCTGCAACCTGCTGTGCGGATGCGCAGCCACCGGGGCGGCCTTCTACGGTCGTCTCCACTGGGCAGTAATCATGATTATATGCGGAGCTGTGTTTGACTTCTTCGACGGGCTCACCGCGCGCGCCCTGGGAGTGTCGTCCCCCATAGGCAAGGAACTCGACTCGCTGGCCGACTGTGTCACCTTTGGCGTGGCTCCCAGTGCCATCCTCTTCTGGGTGATGCACGAGGTGCATTGCCCCGAGGCGCTCATGCCCCTCAAGGGCGTCCTGCCCTACACGGCCTTCCTCATGGCCGCCTTCTCGGCGCTGAGGCTGGCCAAGTTCAACCTCGACGTGCGCCAGAGCACCCAGTTCATCGGTGTGCCCACCCCTGCCAATGCCCTCTTCTGGGGCTCGCTGGTGCTGGGCCAGCACGCTTTCCTCACCTCGCTGCGCTTCAATATCGTGTGGCTCATAGCCCTCACGCTGCTCTCGTGCTACCTGCTGGTGTGCGAGGTGCCCATGATGGCGCTCAAGTTCAAGGAGCTCACCTGGCAGGCATGCCGCTGGAAGGTGCTCTTCCTGGTGGGCTGCCTGCTGTTTGTCCCGCTGGGCTACAGCGCCTTTGCCGCCATCATCGTGTGGTACATCCTGCTCTCGGTGGTGCTGGTCAAGTTGCACCAGTTCTGACGCGGGCACGCTGCCGTGCCCCGCTCGGCCACAGGCAGGCAGTCGGATGACGCAGGTGCGGCCTTCCCTCGAGCAGGTCATTTCCCCATAGGGCGCAGGCCCGATGCAGCCACCCCGGTACCCAGGAGCGTGCCGGGGTGGCTGCTGTGTAGGGTGGCGCGCACAGGCACGGGTGCGTGCCCGCTGGCTGCTGCGCGTGGGGGCATAGGCTCTCGCTGGCTTGCCAGGGTGGCGGCAGGGCGGTGCATTTCCCGGAGCAATCCGATGGGCAGACCGGTGCGCTGCGCTGCCCCTTTCGTTCAGCCTGGGCTGGACGGTCAACGCAGCGCGCTGCAATCGCCAATGCAGCGCGCTGCGATCGCCATCGCACCGTGCTGCGTGAATCATCGCACCGTGCTGCGTGAATTTCGCCAGTTCCCTGAGGGCGGCCTCGTAGGGTTTTAGCCTTGCTCCTCCAGCCTTTTCTGCCAGCTGTTGTTCCTTTGCTCTTTGCCCGAGTCTCCTCCCCTCTCCCGCTCTCCCAGTCTTTCCCTCGAGGCTTGTCTCCCTTGCCTTTCGCCCGAGCTTCCACTCACTGCTTGCTCCTCCCGCCCTTCTTGTCCGTCATAGTCCTCTTGTGCTTCGCCCGAGACTCTACTCGCCACGCCTCTCCCCAGTTCTCTCTGTCTCGTGCGGTTTTCTCGTCCCTCAGGGCCAGTGGGGACACGGGTGTGGGCGCGACACTCCGCCGCAACCACCTGGCGCGGCCTCTTTCACCCCTGGGATGGGGCGGCAGGCGGCTTCTCCTCTTCCCGCTTCCTGGGCTTGGGGGTGGCCTTGGCCAGGAGACTCTGCTGTAATGCGGCATTACGGGGGAAATGGTCTTCTCATTATATATATAATGCGCGCGCGTGCGTGCATTTGGTCGGGAAAAAGTGCCCATAAGCCCTTGCCATGTGGAAAAAAGCGACTTGCAAGTTGCTCCTTTACTGAAAAAAACTTAAATTTGTGGTTCTCATAGGCTGTGTCATGCGCCTTTTCCCACTCGTGGAGCGGCAGGGGAGGCCACAGACAGAGCCGTATGGAAGGTGGAAGTGAGTACTAACATTATATTACTAATTAAAAACAACAAGTATGAGAAGAAGACTTCTTAGTCTGTGCCTGATGGCTGTGATGACAGTCATGGGCACCTCTGCATGGGCACTCAGTCAGACCGATGGTGTCTATCAGATCAACTCCCTGGAGGACTACCTGGCCTTTGCCTCTCTCGTGAACACCTCTCCCGATGAGGGCGGTAACCCTGCGGCCAACGCAGTGCTCAACGCCGACATCGACCTGGGGACGGATGGCACGATGATAGGCATGCAGCCATCGTACTGGTACCAGGGCACTTTCGATGGCCAGGGGCACACCATCACGGTGAACGCCTACCCCACGAAGGAGGATTACGGCCTGTTCTACCGGCTGCAGAACACAGCCGAGGTGAAGAACCTGAGGGTGAACGCCACCATCACCACGGCACAGAGCCGCGCGGGTGGACTGACTTCCTACACGCAGGGAGCCTACATCCACAACTGCTACATCGACTGCACCATCAACTCCAGCAAGGTGGGTGACGCCATCCATGCGGGCGTGGTTGCCGTGGCAGAGCGCGCGACCTTCATCGCCGACTGCTTTGTGAAGTTCACGATGAACGGTGTGGCCACCATCAACTGCGGCGGCATCATCGGATGGTCGGGCAACTACACCACCGTGCAGAACTGCGTGCTGGTCAACGAGACCAACATGAAGGAGATTGGCGGCAGCGGTACCATAAGCCGCAATGCCGACGCCAACCTGCAGGGCATTGACCCCGCCAAGTATGCCGAGGGCACACGCCCGGGCGGCGCCAGCTATGGCAACTTCGCCACAGCCAAGTGGGACAACGCCAAGTATGTGACCGTAGTGGGCCAGGATGGGCTCAAGGACGGCTCCGTGTGCTTCCAGCTCAACAGCGACCAGAGCAAGGTCATCTGGACACAGGAGGTGGGCAAGGACGACTATCCCCTGCCCGCACCCTTCGGAAGCGGCAAGCAGGTATATGCCAGCGCGCCCACCGACTGCCAGGGACATGTGGCCGAGGGCACCGAGGTGACCTACAGCAACACGGCCAGCACAGCCACATGCGAGAAGCATGCCATCGACAAGTATGGCGTGTGCCCCACCTGCGGCTACTATGACTTCACACTCTGCCCCAAGGACGACAAGGAGCACAAGATCCTGCTCAAGTCGGCTGCCGACTTCTACCTGGCCGAGGGACAGAACCGTATCGCGCGCGGCACCTTCTACGACATGGTGCTGATGGCCGATGTGGAGCTCTCGGGCGAGGGCAAGGACGCACTCGTCTTCAACAACGACAACTGGTATGGCGGCGTCTTTGACGGACAGGGACACTCTGTCACCATCAACTTCACCGACGCGCCCAACGCCGCAGCACTCTTCCCCGAGCTGCAGGGTACCGTGAAGAACGTGGTGCTGCATGGCGCCATCTCGGGCTCCAACCAGTACTATGCCTCGGTGGCCGGACACTCGCGTGCTGGCAGCACCGTGATCGAGAATGTGTTCAGCGACATCCAGATCAACTCTACACACGCGGGCGACGCCACCATCGGCGGTATCGTGGGCGTGGTGGAGTCAAACACCAAGCTGCGCAATGTGATCTACGCGGGCAGCATCAAGGGTGACACCAACTCCGGCACCACCAACTGCGCAGGCTTCTGCGGATGGAGCAGCGGACGCTCCTACATGGACAACTGTGCCTTCACAGGCAACATCACCGACGTGTCGGGCGATGTGTTTGTGGCCAGCCGCAACCCCGGCAACGTCACAGCCACCAACTGCTACTATGTGAGCGACCTGGCCCAGCCACTGAACTTCACCAAGGTATCTGCCGATGACGTGAAGAGCGGCAAGCTGGCCTTCCTGCTCAACGAGGGCGTGCAGGGCGCCGACCGCTTCTACCAGACCATCAACACCGATGCCGCTCCTGTGCCCGTGGCCAACGGACACGGCAAGGTGTATGCCGTGTCATCCTCATTCAGGTGTGACGGCACTCCCCTGGGAGGTGTCACCTACAGCAACGACGCAAGCGGTGTCAGCATCCCCGACCACCAGTTCCAGAGCGGATTCTGCAGCGTGTGCGGCGGCATCGACGAGCACTACCTGACACCCGATGCCGAGGGCTGCTTCGACATCAAGAACGGCAACGAGCTGGCATGGTGGTCATGCTATGCGGCCAAGTATGACCTGGGCTGCAGCGCACGACTCACCGCCGACATCGAGATGAAGGACGAGGACAATGAGCACTATGCCACCATAGGCACGGAGCTGAAGCCCTTCTATGGCAACTTCTATGGACAGTACCACCGCATCAGCAACCTGCATATCAACCACGACAAGATAGGCGCGGGCCTGATAGCAGTGATGAACAGCGAGCCCAAGAGCACGGGCGATGATGATCGCGCACGCGCCAAGGAGCCTGTGGCGATCCGCGATGTGGTGCTCGACAATACCTGCTCTATCACGGGCAAGGGCTATGTGGGCATCATAGGCATGACGGCTCCCTGGGGCGGCAACGTCCTGGTGCAGAACGTGGGCATGGAGGGTGACGTGACCGCCACATCCAATGCCAATGCCGGTGGCGTGCTGGGCTGCGTGATGAGCAGCGCGTGCAAGATCACCATCGACAACAGCTTCATGGCCGGCAATGTGTACGGCGTGAACGAGAACGGGTCATTCAGCGGATGGCTGGGCAGCTTTGCCACCATCAGCAACTGCTACGCCATCGGTACCGTGGAGAACCCCGAGGGTGTGGTGAAGGACGACGCCGGCAATGCCAAGCCGGCCGAGGAGCAGACCTCTGACCGCTACTTCGCACGCTACAGCTCTGCCACCATACGCAACTGCTTCGCACGCTACGGAGGCGAACTCAAGCAGACGGTCAACGACAAGGAGACCGTGGTGGTGGCCAAGGTGTCGGAAGAGGACGTGGAGAACGGTAACCTGGCTTACCGCGCCAACGGCAACACCAGCGTGGAGCCCAAGTGGTACCAGAACCTGAGCACCGACATCGACCAGCATCCCATGCCCATCCCCACACACGGAGTGGTGTTCAAGCTGGCCGAGGGCAACAAGTCTGCCGCCAACAGCGATGAGCTCCACGAACTGGTGGAGGCTATCCAGGCCGAGGCTGATGACTATGCCGAGACAACCAAGGCAGAGAAGGCTGTGATGGACCAGTACAAGCAGGCCGCACAGGACCTGGCCGGCCTCACGTCTGTCGAAGAGGTGGCCAAGGCATACATGGATGGCGTGCTCGTGAAGAAGGATGCCGCCGCCACAAGTGCTGCCAAGTACAAGAACTATATGGATGAGATGGCCAAGGTGCAGGCTTATCTGGACGAGCACGATGACTTCAGCGGTGATGAGCGTGACGCTCTGGAGGATTACTTCAACAGCGCCGACGAGCCCAGCGAGAAGTATCCCCTGGGTGGATACCTGTACATCACCGAGGAGATGCTGGCTGCATCGGACGCTCTCGCTGGCGAGGTGACCCGTGTCAACGAAGCCTTGCAGAGCGCCATCAAGCATGGCTACATGCCTGGAACCGAGGTGACCGGACTGCTTGCCAATGCCGACTTCCTGCAGGGCAAGGCTGGATGGACTGGCGCCCAGGACTTGGGCGTGGCTACCTTTACCATTGATGGCAAGCAGGTGGCTGGCGCAGAGCGCTGGGATGGTGACATCGACCTCACACAGGAGGTGGCCGACCTGAAGGAGGGCTACTACCTGATGGAGGTGACTGGCGCAGCGCGTCCCAGCAATGACCGCTATGGCCTGAACTATATCGCTACCCTGGATGCAAACGGCACCACCAACTTCTTCATGGCCGACATCGAGGACCCCATCTCGCCCGACGAGGCCCAGGATGGCATCAACTGCAACATCACGGGCAATATTCCCGACTTCCCCGTATATGAGGACGGTGTCTCTACCGACGAGAGCGCGGGCAGTGCCCTGGCTGGCTATGTGATGCAGGGACAGCTCAGCGTGGCCACTGTAATCAACGGTGGACAGCGCTACAAGAACTACACCATTGCTCATGTGGGCGAGGACGGCAAGCTGACCGTGCGCCTGCGCCAGGACAAGAGCGGCTATGGAAGCGACTGGTTTGGCTTTGGCAACGTGCGCCTCACCTACTGTGGCGACGCTACCACCGATGAGACTGGCGCTGCCCTCGACGATGTGCTGGCCAGCCAGACGGCACGTGCCACCACTATCATCGAGAAGTATGTGCCCGACTTTGAGAATATCAAGAAGGCTCCTGGCATTCCCACCGAGCTCATCACACAGCTGACTGCTGCCGTGAACGCAGCTCAGGAAGCAAAGGACAACGAGAGCAAGATTGCCGCCGTGCAGAAGTTCTCGGAGCTCTTCCTGCTCGTGCGTGAGGCCAAGGCTGCTTCGGTGAAGGTGGCTTGCACGGCACTGGCACTGACCGAGGCTGTGTCCAAGATGGGCGATATCGTGGAAGATGATGAGTTTAGCGCTGTGACCGATGCTGGCTATACCATCCAGAATGCTGCCATAGCGGGTGAATACACCCTGGAGGAGCTCAAGGGCATGACCATGTTCAGCGATCCCAAGGTGGCCGCATACATCCCCGAGAGCCAGGACGGCGTGATGCAGCTGGCTACCCTGAGGCACATGGCATACTTCAGCGCATACCTGGCCAGCATGGACAAGACTGCCAAGGCTGACCTGGTGGACGACATCAAGGGCTTCACCGCCGACATGATGATTGCCGACTTCGACGGTGTGCTGGACGGCAAGTTCCACACTATCGAACTGAATGTGGTGAAGGATGACCAGGAGAATGCTGCCATCTTCACCAACCTCAACGGTACGGTGAAGAACCTCATTGTGACTGGTACCATCACCACAGCCGGCAAGTATGCCGCTGGTGTGGCATCGCACACTTATGGCAAGTCGGTCATCGACCGCGTGACATCCTCAGTCAACATCGTGTCCTCTGTAAGCGGCGACGGTACCCATGGCGGTTTCGTGGGCGTAGCCGAGGGCGCGGGCGCCAAGATCACCAACTCTGTGTTCAACGGCACAATGACTGGCGAGACCACTGACAACTGCGGCGGCTTCGTGGGATGGTCAAGTGCTACCAACAGCATAAGCAACTGCCTGATGGTGGGCGATATCCAGGTGGGCACAAGTGGCAGTTATACCTGGGCGCGCAATCCCGACAACTGCACCGTGAGCAACAGTTACTATCTGAACGCCTTTGGCACTGCCGGAGGCACACAGACCACTCTGGAGAAGATGAAGAGCGGCGAGCTCTGCTACAACCTCAATGGCAACCTGAGCGAGGATCCCGCATGGTTCCAGACTCTGGGCACTGACACCGTTCCTCATGTGACTCCTGGAGCCACCGTGTATTACTATGCCGGTGAGTATGTCAACGAGAAGCCTCAGATTGAGCTCAACTCTTATGCTTCCAAGGTGAAGCTGGACAGCGATGCCGACAAGGTGGTGGTTTCTTACCTGCTCAACGCTCCCGCACGCGAGGGTGAGATTCGCTTCTACAAGGGCAGCGAGGTGGTATATACCGAGACACTCGCCACCAGCGACCTCAGCACTGGCTCGCACCAGGTGACCGTGAGCAACAGCAACCTGCCCGAGGCAGGCACCGCGCTCACCTTCGACGTGAAGGTGACTGGCTATGGCTCTAAGGAGCCTGCACGCGTGGGCGAGGTGATCAAGGCTTATGACCCCTATGGCATGGCTGTCATGAACGACCCCGAGAGCGCAGCCTTCGGCAACATCTACCTCACCGAGAGTGACGGCAACGATGCCGGATACGGCGTGGGCACCGGTGATGCCGGCTATATCTCCGACACCAAGCACTCTGCACTGTACATGTTCTCACCGCTGTTTGAGGTGGTGAATGCTGCTGACGGCACTCCCGGATGGAAGGGTGGCATGACCGACGGCGTAAAGGTCGTGGCCAGCAACTCTTATCCCAATGCCGACTACAAGAACGTGCGCACCTCGCAGGACGGCCGTCTCTTCGTGAGCCGCTTCGGTGGAAAGACCGACAGTCCTATCTTCGAGGTGAACCCCACCGACATGGAGGAGGCCTGGACACCTGTCTTCACCGGCACTATCGACAAGGAGACTGGTATCACCTATGCAGGTGACGAGGAGCAGGCGCGCATGAACGTCAGCTTCGACCTCGCTGGCAAGGGCGAGAACCTGCAGCTCCTGGCTCTGGGCATGGCGCGCAGCGACGGTGGATTCAACTACACCGACTACAAGGCCGACATCTATGCACTGGGCACTGCCAAGCAGTGGACTGGAGCTCCCACTATGAACTTCGCTCCCCTCACTGGCCAGTACACCATCGCTCCCATGCCTGTGAACATCCTCTCCGACCAGCGTGGAGGTGCATGGTATGTGCAGTACCGTGGTACACCCAGTGCCGTGCAGCCTGCTATCAAGCACTACAACGCACAGGGTGTGGAGGACTTCTCCGACATCAGCACCAACCTGAACGGCGGTGGCTGTGCCATCTCTCGTGACGGCACACTGCTGGCCGTGGCCAATGGCGCCAACATCCTCGTCTTCAAGACTGACTATGAGGTGATGCCCAATGGCTTGATCAACCTGACTCCTGTGGCTAACTTCAAGCACCTGGAGAGCAGCATCTCAGCCATGGCATTTGACTTTGCCGGCAACCTGGTTGTGGCAGGTCGCTTCAGTGCTACCGTTGCCCGTTATGTGGTTCCCAGCCAGACCGACAACATCACTGTGACTCCTGCTTCCTCTCGTTGCGCCTTCAAGGTGGGCGAGGTGAAGACTGGCCTCGACAAGATTGCCAGCGAGACAGGCGAGCAGAGGGTTTATAACCTCCAGGGCGTGCGTCTGCAGAAGGCCGAGAAGGGCGTGAACATCATCAACGGCAAGAAGGTGATGGTTAAGTGAGCGGAATAACAAGGAAAGCCTGTGGGCTTTACTTGGGATTCCCGAGCGTGAATCACCTGGGTCTCATGCCAAGGTGATGGTTAAGTGAGCGGAATAACAAGGAAAGCCTGTGGGCTTTACTTGGGATTCCCGAGCGTGAGTCACCTGGGCGACAGCCAGGGTGATGAACCAGCAAAAGATGCTCGTCAATCGCGAGATATGTAATTGGAAGCCCCGCGCGACATGGTTCGTGCGGGGCTTCTTCGTGTCTCGTGCCCTGGTGATGTGTGATGGCTCTCCCATGGCCATAGGCAACCGTTTTCTCTTTGTCCTCGCCCCGGATGGCCAGCAATGGGCATGCCAGGAGCCATGGCGGGCAATGGACAGACTCCAGGGAAGGTTGTGCACCAAGGGGGGAGGCGGGCAATGGATGTACAGGGCAAGACGGAGGAGAACATGTTTGCTGCGCCTGGCATGCTGGCCTGTCAAAGGCATGGGAAACCTGGGGAGTGAGCGGTGGGATGGGAGCGCGGGCATGCGTGGCTCGTGGCCATGCCCTGGGCTGGCAGACTCGCCTGTACGATGTTGTCCCTATAGGGGCAAAAGCTTGCGTTTTTCGTGGTTCCAACTTCCTGGAGATGCCCTTGTGTATGGCTTGCTGCACTGTATAAAGAAGCCTGAGGAACAAAGGAGCGGGTGGGGACAAAGTCCGCTTCGGGTTACTGTGAGTGCAGGCAAGTTCCTGGCCGTGGCACGTCTTTCCTGTTGTCTCATGGCCGTTGTCATGCACCCGTGCCCGCGTGTCCTGTGCGGGCGACTGCAGTCATGGGGAAGTGACGGTACACGATACAGGGGGCCGATGGCGCGTGCCTCAGCCGTAGCGGTGGGGCAATGGGTGGCTTGCTCCCCGTTGTCTGCCAGAGGCATAACGCTGGCCTCGGCCTTAGCGGTGGGGCAATGGGTGGCTTGCTCCCCGTTGTCTGCCAGAAGCATAACGCTGGCCTCGGCCGTAGCGGTGGGGCAATGGGGGACTTGAGTCCTTCTGGATGCCCTGCCTGTGCGGGATGTGAAATGGCACGGGGTAATATGACAGAAGGTGCGCATCCCGTGGGATACGCACCTTCTTTATTCTTGTCAGGGCATCATGCCCTGCTGGGTCGCTGTTTACTCAGCCCCGTTCTCGGCATTGTGCTCGGGACGAGGACGACGCTCACCGCGCTCGGGGCGGGGACGACGCTCGCCACGCTCGGGACGAGGACGGCGCTCGCGCTCCACATAGCCCTCGGGCTTCTCGATGAGCACGCGGCGTGAGAGCTTGAACTTGCCAGTCTTGGGGTCAATCTCCAGGAGCTTCACCTTGAGCTTGTCACCCTCCTTGATGCCAGCCTCTTCCACGGTCTCCAGCCTCTTCCAGTCTATCTCGCTGATATGGAGCAGGCCGTCCTTGCCAGGCATGAACTCTACGAAGCAGCCATAAGGCATGATGCTGCGCACGGTACCCTCGTACACCTCGCCCACCTCGGGAATAGCCACGATAGCCTTGATCTTGGCCATGGCTGCGTCGATGGTCTCCTTGTTGGGGCCGCTCACCTGTATCTTGCCCACGCCATCTTCCTCGTCGATGGTGATGGTGGCGCCAGTCTCCTCCTGCATGCCCTGGATAATCTTTCCGCCCGGGCCAATCACTGCACCGATGAACTCCTTGGGGATGGTCATCTGCTCGATGCGTGGCACATGAGGCTTCAGTTCAGCACGTGGCTTGTCGATGGTCTTCATCATCTCGCCCAGGATGTGCTCACGTCCGGCCTTGGCCTGCATGAGCGCCTTCTCCAGAATCTCGTAGGACAGGCCGTCGCACTTGATATCCATCTGTGTGGCGGTGAGTCCGTTCTTGGTACCCGTGGTCTTGAAGTCCATGTCGCCCAGGTGGTCCTCGTCACCCAGGATGTCGCTCAGCACGGCATACTTGTCCTCTCCGGGGTTCTTGATAAGACCCATGGCGATGCCGCTCACGGGGTTCTTGATGGGCACACCAGCGTCCATCAGGGCCAGGCAGCCAGCGCAGGTGGAGGCCATGGATGAGGATCCGTTGCTCTCCAGGATGTCGCTCACCACGCGTATCACATAGGGGTAATCCTCGGGTATCTGCCCCTTCAGGCCGCGCCAGGCCAGATGGCCGTGGCCAATCTCGCGGCGGCCTACGCCACGCTGAGCCTTAGCCTCGCCTGTAGAGAAGGGGGGGAAGTTGTAGTGGAGCAGGAAGCGCTGGTACTCGCGCACCAGCACATCGTCCACCAGTTTCTCGTCGGTCTTGGTGCCCAGTGTGCAGGTAGCCAGTGACTGGGTCTCTCCACGGGTGAAGATAGCGCTTCCGTGAGGTCCGGGCAGCGGGCTCACCTCGCACCAGATGGGGCGTATCTCATCGGTCTTACGCCCATCCAGGCGTATTCCCTCGTCGAGCACGCAGCGACGCATGGCATCGCGCTCCACATCGTGGTAGTATCTGTCCACCAGGGCATTCTTCTCCTCCAGCTCCTCGGGAGTCATGTCGGCATGTGCGGCAGCGTACTCCTCCTTGAAGTTCTCGCGGATGGCCTCGAAAGCCTCGGCGCGCGCGTGCTTCTCCAGAGCCTGCTTGGTCACGTCGTAAGCCTTCTGGTAGCAGGCGTCCTTCACGGCCTGGCGCAGGTCCTCGTCGTTCACCTCGTGGCAGTACTCGCGCTTCACGTCCTTGCCCAGTTCCTTTGAGAGCTCCTTCTGCAGGCGGCACATGGGCTTGATGGCCTCGTGGGCGGCCTTGAGGGCAGCGAGCAGGTCCTGCTCCGATACCTCCTTCATCTCGCCCTCCACCATCATGATGTTTTCCTCGGTAGCACCTACCATCAGGTCCATGTCGGCCTGCTCCAGCTGCTGCCAGGTGGGATTGATGACAAACTGGCCGTCAATGCGTGCCACGCGAACCTCAGAGATGGGCCCCTCGAAGGGTATGTCGCTGGCAGCGAGCGCTGCTGATGCGGCAAAGCCTGCCAGAGCATCGGGCATGTCCACGCCGTCGGCAGAGAAGAGGATCACGTTCACATACACCTCAGCGTGATAGTTGCTGGGGAAGAGGGGGCGCAGGGCGCGGTCCACGAGCCTGCATGTCAGAATCTCGTCATCGTTGGCCTTGCCCTCACGCTTTGTGAAGCCGCCGGGGAATCGGCCGGCTGCATAATACTTCTCTCTGTACTCCACCTGCAGGGGCATGAAGTCTGTTCCGGGAACGGCATCTTTTGCGGCGCAAACGGTGGCCAGGAGCATGGTGTTGTTCATGCGCAGCATAACGGCTCCATCGGCTTGTTTGGCCAGTTTCCCGGTCTCGATGCTGATGGTTCTTCCATCAGGCAACTCGACTGTCTTAGTAATTACATTCATCTTGTTAATCTCGATATATTTTTGCGTCAAATGAAATTCATGCAAAGATACGTCTTTATTCTCGTAATGAGCCATGATTGAGCGCGTTTTCTCCTGCGTGCGTGTCCTTTTCGTCCCTTTTGGCCAAAATAATGCACAAAAGGGAGAAAAAGAATGTACCTTTACAGCGTAAAATGGAGAGAAGGGACTTATGAGAAAGATATGCTTGCTTGTTCTTGCCGCCGTGATGGCCTCGTGCCAGCACCGTGGGCAGTTCTGTGTGGAGGGCCGTATAACTGGCGCGGCCGACACGGTCATGTACCTGGAGCACCTGTCGCTGGGTGATGGCGTGGAGGTGGTGGACTCGGTGCGGCTGGATGCCGGCGGGGAGTTCACGCTCAGGGGCGACACCCTGTCCACGCCCGAGTTCTACCGCCTGAGGATAGGCGGCCAGTGTGTGAACCTGGCCATCGACAGCACCGAGACGGTCACAGTGGAGGCCAGCCTCAAGGACATGTCCTTCGGCTACCGGGTGAAGGGCAGCGGCACCTGCGACACCATACGCATCCTGTGCCTCAAGCTGGCCGACCTGGAGAGGGCTGTCAGGCGGGTGGCCGACAACCGCGACTACACCGTGGAGGAGCGTGACCGCATGATAGAGGAGCTGATACAGCAGTACAAGACCGAGGTGAAGATGGACATCATACAGAACCGCTACGAGGCGACCGCCAGCTACTTTGCCTGCTTCCAGTCGCTCGGGGGGCGGCTCCTGTTCAATCCCATGACCGACCGCAGCGACCTCACCTGGCTTCGCGCCGTGGCCAATGCCTGGAACGAGAAGTACCCCGGCAGCCAGCGCGCCCAGAACCTCTACAACATCGTGATGGAGGGGATGCGCCGGCAGGCCAAGCCCCGCGAGATAGTCATCGACCCCGACCACAGCAAGGTGAGGGAACTGGGCATCATCGACATGACCTTCCCCGACATCCGTGGCACCGAGCGCACGCTCAGCGACCTCAAGGGCAAGGTGGTGCTGCTCGACTTCACCGCGCTCAGCATGGAGGGCACGCCCGAGCGCACGCTCCAGCTGCGCGAGCTCTACGACCGCTATCACAGCCGTGGCTTCGAGATATACCAGGTGTGCGTGGACCCCGACAGGCACCTGTGGACCCAGCGCAGCGAGCAACTGCCCTGGACCTGCGTGTATTGCGAGGACGGCCTGGACAGCGACATACTCACGCTCTACAACGTGCAGAGCCTGCCCACTTACTTCCTCATCGACCGCAACTGTGACCTGAAGTCGCGCCAGGAAGACCCCAAGACCCTGGGGACATCCATAGGGAAACTGCTGGGCGGGAACTGAGTGGCACAGGACGGGAGGGCATGGGGCACAAGCCCCTCCCGGCTTCCCCCTCTGCTGGAGAGAACTCGCATGTGGGCCAAAGCGCGTGGGAGTGGCCTGGCCTGCTCCCCTCCAGGATAGGCCGGGGCAGGCTTGCCCGCGTCGGGAAAGGACAAGGGGCCGGGGCACCGGCCTGTTCCAGTGCCTCCCCCAAGGCTGCGGTACGGGAAGCACGGCACGGCACTTTTCCCGTTGGGGCCGTTCCGGGAAAAGGCAGATTTCCCGCCGAAAAGTTTGCGGGTTCGTTTTTTGTGCCTATCTTTGCAGCGTTAACATAAGCGAGTAATGGGTAAAGGGTTCTGGCTTCAGCGGCTGGGATTCTTTTATTTTGTACTCTTTCCAGAGACATCATCCCATAAAAAACATTGCCTACAGGCATAATCTTTAAACACAACAAACACTATGGCTTATATGTCACAGAAGGGCTACGATGAGCTCGTGGCCAAGTTACAGCACATGGAGAGTGTGGACCGCCCGGCTGCCAGTGCCGCAATCGCCGAGGCGCGCGACAAGGGCGACCTGTCGGGGAACGCCGAGTACGATGCCGCCAAGGAATGGCAGAGCAAGCTGGAGACCGAGATAGCAATGCTGAAGAAGACCATCATGGAGGCCAAGATAATCGACACCACCCACATGGACACCAGCACAGTGCAGATACTCGCGACGGTGGAGCTTCGCAATGTGAAGAACAACATGAAGATGAAGTACACCATCGTGAGCGCGAGCGAGGCCGACCTCAAGGCTGGCAAGATCAGCGTGGAGACCCCCATCGCCAAGGGCCTTCTGGGCAAGAAGGTGGGCGAGGTGGCCGAGATACGCGTGCCGCAGGGCACCATCCAGCTCGAGGTCATGTCTATCTCATACGAGTAGGAGGGACGCGCCATGGCAAGCATATTCTCCAGGATAGTGGCGGGCGAGATACCCTGCTACAAGATAGCCGAGGACGAGCGCTACTTTGCCTTCCTCGACATCAGCCCCCTGCAGAAGGGGCACACGCTGGTGATACCCAAGCGCGAGGTGGACTACATCTTTGACCTCCCCGACGACGAGCTGGCCGGGTTGCAGGTCTTCGCCAAGAAGGTGGCCATCGCCATCCGCAAGGCCATCCCCTGCGTCAAGGTGGGGCAGTGCGTGCTGGGACTCGAAGTGCCCCATGCCCACATCCACCTGGTGCCCATGCAGAGCGAGGCCGACATGCGCTTCACCAATCCCCACCTGCAGCTCACACCCGAGGAGTTTGAGCAGATAGCCCAGAGCATCCGCGAGCAGATGTGACGCCTGGGGCGTGTATATATATGATATGCGCGCCTGTGCGCCTGCGCGGGGCAGGCTGTCCAGCCCACTCCGGTGCGGCGGGCCTGCAGCGGCAACAGACAGCCAGCCCAGGCGCGCCCAGGTTGGTCAAAATGGGACAGAAATATTACTATACGTTAAATCATGCCGGGAGGGAAGTCAAAAACTTCTCTCCCGGCTGTCTTGTTTGTGCGGAAAGCAATATATTTGCATGTACGAAAACCAACAAAAGCATACACAAGATGAAAGCAAGGACTATCCTGCTGCAGATTCTTCTGCTCGCAAGCCTGGGTGTTCAGGCACAGAAACATGAGTTTGCCAACTGGAACCGCTATGCCCAGGCCAACCACACACTGGGACAGCCCGCCAAGGGCGAGCGCCGCGTGGTGCTCATGGGCAACAGCATCACCGACGGATGGCCTGGCACACGCCCCCAGTTCTTCAAGGACAACAAGATCATAGGGCGAGGCATAGGCGGACAGACCTCCTACCAGTTCCTCCTGCGCTTCCGCGAGGATGTCATCAACCTGCAGCCCAAGGTGGTGGTCATCAATTACGGCACGAATGACATTGCCGAGAACACAGGCGCCTACAGCGAGGACCTCACCTTTGGCAACGTGTGCTCCATGGTGGAGCTTGCCCGCTACCACAAGATAAAGGTCATCCTCACCAGTTGCCTTCCCGCCGGAGGCTTCAGCTGGAGGCCCGGCGTCACCGACAGCATGGACAAGATACGCTCCCTCAACGAGCGCGTCAAGGCATATGCCAAGGCCAACAAGATACCCTACGTCGATTACTTCAGCGCGATGGTCAACGACGAGGGAACAGCCATGAAGGCTGAGTATGCCAAGGACAATCCAGGCGTTCACCCCAACGCAGAGGGGTATGCCGTGATGGAGAGCCTGCTGCTCCCCGTCATCGAGAAGCTGCGCTAAGAGGTGTAACCAAACCGTGTACTGATGGACAACCACAACTATTGCCTCATACTGGCAGGCGGCAATGGCAGCCGCCTGTGGCCGGTGAGCCGCACCCACCGGCCCAAGCAGTTTCTTGACTTCCTGGGCACAGGACACTCGCTCCTGCAGCAGACCTTCGACCGTGTGTCGCAGTTCATGCCCCTCGACCACATCTACATCTCCACCAATGTCGATTACCTGCCGCTGGTCTATGAGCAGCTGCCGCAGGTGGACGACGAGCACATCCTGGAGGAGCCGCTGCGCAGGGGCACCCTGGCCTCGGTGGCATGGAGCACCGTGGTGGTGGCCAAGCGCGACCCGCAGGCATGCCTCTTCGTCACACCCGCCGACCAGATCGTGACGGGCGAGACGCTCTACCAGCAGGACATCGCCGCCGCCCTGGCCTTCGCCGCACGCAAGGAGGGCATCCTGGTCACAGGCATCGCCCCCAGCAGGCCCGAGACGGGCTATGGCTACATACAGACCGATGACAGCCGGGAGATAGAGCCGGGCATCTTCCCCGTGAAGTCCTTCACCGAGAAGCCCGACGCGGACTTTGCCCGTATCTTCATGCAAGAGGGCAATTTCCTGTGGAACACCGGACTCCTCACCTATCATGTGGAGGTCATGCTGAGCAACCTGTACCAGTTGGTGCCCGAGTACCAGGTGGAGATTCCGCGCATGATGGCCGAGGCCGAGACCGCCAATCCGCGCCTCGTGCCCGAGTTCTTCACCTCGCTGCCCAATCTGGGCGTTGACCTCAGCATCCTGGAGCGCAGCAGCCAGGTGTATGTACAGCAGGGACACTTCGGGTGGACAGACATAGGCACCTGGGCGAGCCTTTATGACGATGCCCCTGCCGATGCCGACGGCAACGTCCTGCTTCACACTCCCGCCTATCTGTATGAGTGCCGCAACAACGTGATACGCCTGCCCGAGGGGCGCACGGCTGTGGTCAAGGGCCTGCAGGACTATGTGGTGGCCGAGGAGGGTGGCATACTCATGATATGCCCGCGCAGCGATGTGGCTGCCATGCGCAGGATGCACAACGACACCAAGTTTTCCTGAACCGCTCACGGGCGGAGCAGGCCAGTACGGTGCGGGCATCCCGATGGGGTGTCCGCACCGCGCGTGTGTGGAGGTGAGTGCGCCGCGCCGCTCTATTCGTTCAGCCTGGGCTGGACGGTCATCGCAGCGCACTGCATCCGCCATCGCAGCGCACTGCATCCGCCAACGCAGCGCACTGCATCCGCCAACGCAGCGCGCTGCATCTGTGTCCCCTCTCCCCTTGGTGGAGGTAAGGAGAGGCTCTTCTGTAGCGAATCAAGAGGATAAGGTATATACTCCTTCCCCTCGGGGAAGGCGGGGAAAGGGGGCTTTCCAGCGGTCTAAAGAGGGCTTTCCAGCGGGGGGCTGGAGCCTGCAAAAGACGCCCTGAAGGAGCAAAAGCATTGGCGGCCAGCCTTGCGGCCTTGCTTTCGTCCCTTCAGGGCGCATTTCCTTGTCTGCTTGTGCATCCGGCACATGCTCCTGTGCGGTGCGCTTGTTATACTTCCAGTCCCCTGCGTGCAGGGAGAGCATGTGGCGTGGAGCCAGTTGCCAATGCTCCCTGGGTCACTTCCAGCCCCCTCCCCCTTGGGGGAGGCTGGGTGGGGGCTTCCCGCCTTACTTGTTCAGTGTCCAGGCGAAGCCGTCCTTGGTGTCCTTCACCTCGAAGCCCAGTTCGGCCAGGCGGTCGCGTATCTGGTCGCTCAGAGCCCAGTTCTTCTCAGCCTTGGCCTGCTGCCGCTGCTCGAGCAGCATGTCCACCACAGCGCCGAAAGCCTCCTCGCGTGCCTTGTTGCCCGCGCCCGTCTCCTCGCGCAGCCCGAGTATCTCATGCACGAAGGTGTCCATGAGTGTGAGCAGAGCCTGTGCCACCTCGGCCTTGATGCTGGCCTTCTTGTCCACCAGCGTGTTCACCACACGGCAGGCATCAAACAGGTGGCTGATGACGATGGGGCTGTTGAGGTCATCGTTCATCGCGTCGTAGAGCTTCTGCCTGAGCTCATCCACATACTGCATCTCCACGGCGGGCTGTCCCTTCACCTTCTGTCCATCGGCGAAGCGGCGCAGGTTCTTCAGTCCCTCCATCAGTCGTGCGAAGCCCTTCTCGGCAGCCTGCAGGGCCTCGTTGCCGAAATCCACAGTGCTGCGGTAATGCGCCTGCAGGATGAAGAAGCGTATGGTCATGGGCGAGTAGGGCTGTGTGAGCAGTGGGTGCTCGCCGCTGAAGAACTGCGGCAGGGTGATGAAGTTGTTGTAGCTCTTGCCCATCTTCTTGCCGTCAATGGTGATCATGTTGTTGTGCACCCAGTAGTGCACCATCTGGCTTCCCTGTGAGGCCACGGCCTGTGCGATCTCGCACTCATGGTGGGGGAAGATGAGGTCCATGCCCCCTCCGTGTATGTCGAAGTGCTCGCCCAGGTACTTCTTGCCCATGGCCGTGCACTCGCAGTGCCAGCCTGGGAATCCCTCGCTCCAGGGCGAAGGCCATCGCATGATGTGCTCGGGCTGCGCAGCCTTCCACAGGGCAAAGTCGGCCTGGTTGTGCTTCTCGCCCACACCGGCCAGGTCGCGGCTCGCGTCCTTCACGTTTTCCAGGTCGCGCCCCGAGAGTATGCCGTAGTGGTGGTCGTGGTTGTACTTCTCCACATCGAAATAGACGCTGCCGTTGCTCACATAAGCGTAGCCGTTGTCCAGTATCTGCTGCACCAGCTGCTCCTGCTCGATGATGTGCCCTGTGGCATGCGGCTCGATGCTGGGTGGCAGGCACCCCAGCGCGTCCATGGCCTCGTGGAAGCGGTTGGTGTAGTATTGTGCCACCTCCATGGGCTCCAGCTGCTCCAGGCGTGCCTTCTTGGCTATCTTGTCCTCGCCCTCGTCGGCATCATGCTCCAGATGCCCCACATCGGTGATGTTGCGCACATAGCGCACCTTGTAACCGATGTGCTTGAGGTAGCGGAACAGGAGGTCGAAGGTGATGGCTGGGCGTGCGTGACCCAGGTGTGCGTCGCCATACACGGTGGGGCCGCACACATACATGCCCACATGGCCTGGGTTGATGGGGCGGAAGAGCTCCTTTTGCCTGGTGAGCGTATTGTAGATGATGAGTGGTTGTTCCATAATCAAATGACAATTGGTGAATGAATGTGCGGGGGCATGGTGTGCCTTGCCGCCTTGGATGCAAAGGTACGGCATAATTCCCTCACGGCAAAGAGGGTGATGGATTATCCCGCAGGGACAGGGGGAAATGACTGCCACATACTCGCCTCGCGGCTTCGCGGGGATATTCCCGTGCTGGGTGGCATGCTTCGGGGGAGGGTGGTGGCATGTGCAGGTCTTGGCGCTGGTTGCCCTCGTTCGCTTCCTGCTGGAGGCGGAGATTCTGAGTCCCTCCTCGCGGGTCATGCCCACGCCCCTGCTATGGTTTCCACGTCCTGTGCTCAGAAGTACGGCCATTCCCGCACCAGGCAAGCAGGAGATGACAGGAGTTCCGCTTCACTTCCCTAAGCCCTACTCTTTGTCTGGGCGGGAAGCAAGCATGGAGAGCACCTCGTCCTTGGGCATGTCCAGGGACTTCGCTATAATTCCGGCATCGAGGCCCAGTGCCTGCATGTTACGGGCGGTCTCCAGTTTGCTCGCCATGATTCCCTCGGCGCGTCCGGCCTCCAGCCCCTCAGCGCGTCCGGCCTCCAGCCCCTCAGCGCGTCCGGCCTCCAGCCCCTCGGCACGTCCTGCCTCCAGCCCCTCGGCGCGTCCTGCCTCCAGCCCCTCGGCACGTCCTGCCTCCAGTCCCTCGGCACGGCCTATCTCGATGCCCTCGGCACGTCCCTCCTCGTGGGCGGTGTCGATGGAGTTCTTGATGTCGCGGTAGGCCTTCAGGCTGTCCTCGTACTCGTGCAGCTCCTCCTTGGTGAAGCGGGCGAACTCGGCC
>JBNMJN010000024.1:0-41003 GCA_050873805.1 Prevotellaceae bacterium
CTGCCCCACACGGGCCAGCCCGGCTTCCGTGCATCAGTACGCCGGCCAGGGCCAGGCTGCAGGGTGGGGCAAGCAGAGCACTTCCCTACCCTTTTCGTTCAGCCTGGGCTGAACGGTCAACGCGGCCGCATGCATGTGCCAACGCAGCGGCATGCATGTGCCAACGCAGCGGCATGCATGTGCCAACGCGGCCGCATGCGGTATTGGGGTCAGTCGCTCAGCGAATAGGGCTTGCCTGTGCTCACCCCGCGCTTGCGGTTGGGCTTGCTGCCCATGCGGAACTCCAGCCGTCCGCCCGCGAGCAGGTCGGCATGCGTGATGTAGAGCTTGTCATATCGCTTGCCATTGAGGCGCACCTCCTGCACATAGCGGTTGCGGTCACTCACTCCATCGGCCACTATCTCCATGACCTTGCCATTGGGGAGGGACAGCCTGCAGTAAGGCACATATGGCGCGCCCAGCACATATTGGTCGGTGCCAGGGCACACGGGATAGAAGCCCATGGCTGTGAAGATGTACCAGGCCGACATCTGCCCGCAGTCATCGTTGCCATGCAGGCCGTCCATATCGTTGACATACATGCGGTTCATAATCTCGCGCAGCCAGTACTGCGACTTCCATGGCTGGGAAGTCCAGGCATAGAGGTAAGGCACATGGTGGCTGGGCTCATTGCCATGCACATAGCCACCCAGCAGGCACTCCTCCTCGATGTCCTCGTTGTCCTCATAGTACTTCTTGTCAAGCGGCTGGTCAAAGAGGTTGTCCAGGGCGGTGATGAACTTGCGGTCGCCCCCGAAGCACTTTATCATGCCCTTCACATCGTGTGGCACATGGAAGGAATAGTTGGCGCTGTTGCCCTCGATGAATCCCTCGCCGTAGGTCTGCAGCGGCGAGAAGTCCTTCTTCCAGCTGCCGTTGGCGTACCTTGGGCAAGCCAGGCCAAGCTGCGGCTGGAACACATGCCTGTAGTTGAGGGCACGCACGCGGAAGGAGTCGGCCATCAGGCTGTCGCCGGCCAGCATGGCAGCGTGGTAGATGGCCCAGTCATCGTAGGCATATTCGAGCGTGTTGCTGGCACTGGTGCCGCAATGGTCGTAGGGCACATAGCCCAGGCGCATATAGTCGGCCAGCCCCTCTATCCAGGGCGATGAGGCTGTGGATGCCATGGCCTTGAGCATCGCGCGCATGTCCTGGAAACCTACCTTGGTGGCCACGTCGGAGAGCACCGAGGCTGCATGGTATCCGCTCATGCACCAGCCCTCGTTGGCCATCAGGTACCACATGGGCAGCACTCCCAGCGCGCTCTGCTGCTGGATGCGTATCATGCTCTGGGCCATGTCCATGTTGCGCCGCGGGTGAAGCAGGCTCAGGAGCGGATGCTCGGCACGGTAGGTGTCCCACAGGGAGAACACGGTGTAGTTGGTGAAGCCATCGGCATGGTGTATCTCCATGTCATTGCCACGGTAGGAGCCGTCAACATCCATATACACCGATGGGTTGATCATGGTGTGGTAGAGCGATGTGTAGAAGAGGGCCTTCTGGTCCTCGCTGCCCTGGATGCGTATGCTGGCAAGCTCCTGCTCCCAGCGGGCAGCGGTCTGCTGGCGTATCTGGTCGAAGGACAGCCCTGCGGTCTCGGCCTTGAGGTTGGCCACGGCTCCGCTCATGCTCACGGGCGAGAGTGCCACGCGCATGGTGAGCTGGTGTGACTGGGGCAGACGGAACTGGAAGTAGCCCACTATCTGTCGCCCGGCCATGTCGGGGAAATTGTGATGGATGTCCATCTTGCGCCAGAATCCATTGTACTTCATGCGCTGGGCATCGGCATAGCCATACTGGCTGATGGGCTGCGAGAGGGCGATGGCAAAGTAGGTGTAGTTCTGGCGCGCCCAGCCGTTGGTGATGCGGTAGCCGGTGAGCAGGGTGTCGTTTTCGACGCGCAGATAGGTCCACAGGGTCTTTCCCTCATAATTATATATGCCTGCGCCCAGGTCAAGGATAAACTGTCCCTCGCTGGTGGGGAAGGTGTACTGGTGCACGCCCACGCGCTGGGTGGCTGTGAGCTGTGCCTTGATGCCATAGTCATCGAGCATCACCTCGTAGTAGCCAGGCGAGCAGCGCTCGGTGTCGTGCGTGAAGCGTGAGCGGTAGCCGCTGTCGGGGTCTTGCGCCGTGCCAGGATTGGTACGCACAGGCCCCGTGGTGGGCATCACCAGGAGGTCGCCCAGGTCGGAATGTCCGGTGCCGCTCAGGTGGGTGTGGCTGAAGCCCACGATGGTGCGGTCGCGGTGCTGGTAGCCCGCACAGTACTCATACACACGGGGCTGGTACTTGCCATCGACATTGTGGGGGATGGTGTCGGTCTCGGGGCTCAGCTGCACGAGGCCAAAGGGTGAGCATGCCCCGGGGAAGGTGTGCCCCATACCGTTGGTGCCGATGATGGGGTTGACGTAGTGCAGGACAGACTCTTGGGCATGCATTCCGCATGCCAGTGCCTGGCAGAGAAGTGCGGCCAGGCATGAGGTGATCATTCTCATAGGTTGTGGTTTGGGCAAGGGAGCAGGGACGCGCATGCGGGACTCCCCCTTGCAGGTGGATATGGTCAGGTGGTGGTGTTGTGTCGGCTGGGGATGGTAGGTGAGGCGGCTGTGAGCCATTCTCTTCCACTCATCCCTGGCTTGTGTGGTGGCTTTGCCCTATGGCTGTTCAGGGCATGCGGCATGCTATGCTGTCTATCCGCGCCCGCCGTGCTTTTGCCCGATGGCAACGGAATGGTGTGGCGCGGCGGGCCGGGTACCGCTTGCACAACAAGGGCGGGGGCAGAAGGGGGCTTCCCCCCTTCATGCCCCCGCCTATAGGTGACTGCTATTGCATGCCCTTCTTACTTGGCCTTTGCTACAGACTCCATGAAGTCCTTGCAGGGCTTGAAGTAAGGGATATCGTGTGCCTCAATAACCATAGTAGTGTTCTTTGAGATATTGCGAGCGGTCTTCTGGGCACGATGCTTGAGTGTCCAGGTTCCCCAGCCACGAATGTACACGTTCTCCTTCTGCACGAGAGACTCCTTGATGGTTTCCACCATGCCCTCTACAGCGGTAAGTACGGTGTTCTGGTCAATGCCAGTCTTCTGGGCTACAATCTTTACCAGTTCAATCTTAGTCATTTTCGTTATACGTTTGTATGATTTTGTAATGTGTATTCAAAAAACGGTGCAAAGGTACGCAAAGATTTGGCCATACACAAGTACTTGAGGAGAAAAACCTCTGCAAGTCAGCAGGAAAGGGCTCTCTTATGGCTCAATCACAGCTGCATAGCCTCCATTGCGCACCATGTGTATGCTCAACGTGCCGTTCTTCTTCACCTGGGCCGTGTGTTTCCTGTAGTCCATCGCCTGCACCGAGGAGTTCACGGCATCGGTGAATGAGGTGGCCTGGTAGGACTTCCCGTCGGCCAGGAAGTCAAGGCTCACGGTGAGGTCACGCTCTGTACCGTTGGTGATGCCACCGATGTACCACTTGCTGCCCTTGCGCCTTGCCAGTACGGTGTATTCGCCAAACTCGGCAGCCAGGACGCGTGTCTCGTCCCAGTTGACTGGGCAGGCGGCAATGAAGTCGCGGCAGTCGGGATACATGTTATATAAGGTGGGATTGTCGGCCATCATCTGCAGGTTGGACTCAAAGACCACATAGAGCGCCATCTGATATGCCCTGGTGCCTATGCTGGCACTGTTGGGTCGGCGGCTGCTGAAGCACTCGGGCTGTGCCGAGAGCATGGCTCCGGGCGTGTAGTCCATGGGGCCTGCGGCATTGCGGATGGCAGGATAGAAGGCACTGTTGCGGGGGGTGCAGCCTCCCATATACTCCATGCCGCGCACTCCCTCAAAGGTGAGCACGTTGGGGTACTTGTACTCCAGGCCACTGGGATGGTAGGCCCCGTGATAATCGATGAAGATGTGGTGCTCGGCGGCTGCCTTTGCCGTGCGCTCATAGAAGCGCACCATCCACTGGTCCTGGCGGTCCATGAAGTCAATCTTGACTCCTGCCACACCCCACTTCTCGAAGGTCTCGAACATGCTGGGGTGCTTGTCCACGGTGAGCCAGGTGAGCCACAGGATGACTCCCACATTCTTGGACTTGGCATAGCGGATGAGCTCATGCAGGTCGATGTCGGGGTTGGGGGTGAAGGGGTCGCGTGTTGACTTGGCCCATCCCTCGTCCATCAGGATGTACTCAAGCCCATTGGCAGCGGCGAAGTCCACGAAGTACTTGTAGGTGTCAAGGTTGAGCCCGCTCTTGAAGTTCACGTCGGGACCATAGGGGATGCTGCCATTCCACCACTCCCAGGTGGTCTTGCCAGCCTTGATCCATGAGGCATCGGCTATCTGGCTTGCCGGTGCCAGGCGCATGGGCATGGTGTTGATGGCCATCTGGCGGTCGTCCTGCGTGATGTGCATGTAGCGCCAGGGGAAACTCCTGGTGCCTGCTGTGCGGGCTATATAGTCGGCCTCCTTGAGAATCTTCACGCTGCGGTCACCATTGTCGCCAAACTCCAGGGGAACCTTGGGATGCACGGCTGAGAGTGTGTTGTCGGCGTTTCCCTTCATGAACATGCCTGGATAGTCGAAGAGGCTGAACTCGCTGACGAATATCTTCTGCCTGGCTCCGGCAATCACCAGGGGCAGCTCGCTCATCTTGTCATCGGCCTTCCACGAGGCACTCTGCACATTGGTGTATTCCTCCTCGCAACTGGTCTTGAAGCCCCGGGGCTGCTGCAGCACCAGGCGGGTGTCCTGCGTGAGCTGTATGGTGAAGTCCTCTGAGAGCACGTCCACATCGCCCTTGAGGCTGGTCACGAAACGGTAGGCAAGCCCATCGTCATACACGCGCCACTCGATGGCATAGCCACCCTTCATGTTCATCAGGAGTGACGTGTAGTGATTGTCAACGCTTGCGCTCTTGAGCGTGAAGAGTGGCTTGACTGTCTCGTGCACAGCCTTCACCTTCTTGCTCTTGAGCACAGGATTGGCGCCCAGTGTGCCCTTGTCGAGTGTCATACCCAGGTGTCCCTGCCTGACCAGGGTCTCTCCATGGCTCTCCACATCGTAATACACCTTGTCTGACAGGCTTACATTGAGCTTCACTTGTCCGTCTGGACTGGACACACTCACGTTCTTCTGTGCCTGTGCTGTGCCAAACAGCAGGCAGAAGAGGGTAACAGCAAACGAAATTCTCATACGCTGAATAGTTTTGTTATTGTTAATGGATGTATTTCCTGTGCTTAGTGGCGCTCGTATCCCCACTCGTCGAGTACCTCGCCCCAGTGCTCATTGACCATCTGCACGGTGCGCTCGGCATACTGGTACTTGTTCTTCTTGTACCCACGCTTGGCTCCTATGTACTTCTCGATGGCAGGCTTGGCCTCCTCCCATCCGGGGATGTTGAGTGTCTTGTATATCTTCTCGGTGATGCCCAGGGCGTCCTTCTCGATGTCCTCAAACTTGACCTCGAAGAGGTTGCCCTCGGGCACATACTGCTTCTGCTGCTTGTAGGCATGGTAGAGCTCCATGTAGTTGCGCAGGATGTTCTGCTCCATTTCCTCGTCGCTGATGCTGTGCAACTGCAGGGGCTTGATGGTGTTGAGGAAGAAGCTGCGCGTGCTCTCAAACACCGTGTAGGGATTACGCATCAGGTAGATGTACTTGGCATTGGGGTACAACTCCGTCAGGGCTTTCATGCGACCTGTGTGGGGGGGATTCTTGCTCAGGTATTGTGTGCCTCCCGTATTCCACAGGCTTATCTTGACCAGTTTCTCGAATGCCTGCTTGAAGGAGGCCAGCTCGGCAGGAGTGATGTCCTTGAAGGTAAGGTACTTGTCGCAATACTCGTTCATCCTTTCGGGAAAGAACCAGAAGTTATAGTAGTTGAAGGGGCATGAGTTGTTGAGCGCGAACTCCTCCTCCTGGGGCAGGTCGGGGGCAAGCTCCATATTGTCGGTGGGCCGCTTGTTGGGCATCAGCCAGCCCATCGTGGGCTTGAAGAGTCCCTGCAGGGCCATCATGTAATGGGGGAAGACGGTCTGGTAGGTGGTGGTGTAACCGAAATGCTTGTCCTGCGCAAAGATGTTGTGCACAAAGGTTGTGCCGCTGCGCCAGTGCCCGAGGATGAACAAGGGGTCGTTCTCAAGCGGCTTGTCGGCCAGGAGCTTCTTGTACTTATGCTCCTGCAAGGGCACGCACACGCTCAGGAGGCGGCAGATGGCCTTGGTGAGGAAGAACTTTGTCTTCTTGTCGGCAGCGATATGCTGGCCTTCGGTCACGGTCTTGAATGTCTTCCAGTCGGCACCCACCAGGGTGTTCACGGGAAGTTTGCTGAATTCTATCAGTCCCATAAATAGTTGTCGTTTGCTTGTTGGCTTATTGCCTGCTCCACTCTCCGTTGCCCAGTTGGGGGCTCTGTGATGGCCGGATTGTCTCCTGTGGGGGCCTGGACAGCTCTCTCCTGAAAGCCGTACTGGTGCTTGGGAATGTAACAGACAAGAAGGCCTGCGGGATGCGGCTGCCACATGCAGCCACATCCTCACAGGTCCTCGTTATACTTTATTCCTTGATAATCTTTATCTCCAATCCCTGCCGGCTCAGGTCCTTCACGGCCTTTTCCACGGCCTCGTAGTGCTCGGGGGCTATGCCCAGCTTGGGCAAGTCGAGCACGGGGATGTCGCTTCCCTGGTTGATCTCATCCTCCTCCAGCGGGTTGCATATCATGCCCACTGCACTGGTGTTGTTGGTAATGGGGTCAATCAGAATAAAGGCGCCCGTGGCCTTGTTCTTGCTGTAGGGGTCAAAGAAGAGTGTCTTGGCAGTGGTGATTTGCACCTTGCCTATCTCGTTGAGCTTGAAGTCGCTTCCCTCAAGGTGCTGCATGGTGTTGACGTCCACCTTGTAGTTGACATGGGTCACCGTGGCACGGGTGGTGTTGGTGGTCTGCTTCAGGAAGAACTGCTTCTTCCTGTCCATGGGCTCCTCGTCCATCCACACGAGCATTGTCTCGAAGTGCCGGCCGATATGCGGCACGTTGTCGGGCTTCACGAGCATCTCTCCACGGGATATGTCTATCTCGTCCTCCAGTGTCAGGGTCACGCTCTGTGGGCAGAAGG
The DNA here is from genome assembly GCA_050873805.1 of Prevotellaceae bacterium. Classification (GTDB taxonomy): domain Bacteria; phylum Bacteroidota; class Bacteroidia; order Bacteroidales; family Bacteroidaceae; genus Physcousia. Next base: position 7,153 of record JBNMJN010000024.1, read on the forward strand.
CCAGGTCGTGCTCGCCCTCATAGGTGACGATGCTCTTGACGTGGCTGTGCTTCATGCTGGGCAGGGCAACCACCTCGTCGCCCTTGTGGATGACACCGCTTGCCACCTTGCCGCAGAATCCACGGAAGTCCAGATTGGGGCGCAGCACATACTGCACGGGATAGCGGAAGTCCGTCATATTGCGGTCCTGGTCAATGGGCACGGTCTCCAGATAGTCAAGCAGGCTCTTGCCCTCGTACCAGGGAGTGCGGTCGCTCTTCTCCACCACGTTGTCTCCCTCGAGTGCCGAGAGCGGGAAGCAGGTCACATCCTCGATGCCGAGATGCTCGGTCAAGGCCAGGTACTCGTCGCGTATCTCATTGAAGACCTCCTCTGAGAAGTTCACCAAGTCCATCTTGTTGACGGCAAGCACAATATGCTTGATGCCCAAGAGGCTCACCAGGAATGTGTGGCGGCGTGTCTGTGTGATGACTCCCGTGCGCGCATCCACCAGGATGATAGCCAGGTTGGCTGTCGATCCTCCAGTAATCATGTTGCGGGTGTACTGCTCGTGTCCCGGGGTGTCGGCTATGATGAACTTGCGCTGGTTGGTGCTGAAGTAGCGGTAGGCGACATCGATGGTGATGCCTTCCTCGCGCTCGGCCTTCAGTCCGTCGAGCAACAGGGCATAGTCAATCTGCCCCGCACCTGCGTTGCCCACGCGCTTGGAATCGCGCTCCAGAGCCTGAAGCTGGTCCTCGTACAGTTTCTTGCTGTCAAATAGGAGACGCCCGATGAGCGTGCTCTTCCCGTCGTCCACCGAGCCGGCCGTAAGCAGGCGCAGGAGCGACTTGCGCTCGTCGGCGTCCAGAAAATCCTTTATATTTACTTTGCTGTTTGCCATAATAGTCATTGTTAAGTTGTCAGAACTGCACCTCATCAGAAGTAGCCCTCGCGCTTCTTCTGCTCCATACTGGCCTCCTGGTCGAAGTCTATCACGCGTGTCGTGCGCTCGGACTTGGTAGTGGTCATCATCTCTTCCACAATCTCCTCGATGGTGGAGGCGTTGCTCTCCACCGCGCCAGTCAGTGGCCAGCATCCCAGAGTGCGGAAGCGTATCATGCGCTTCTGTATCTTGGGGACGTACTCCTTGGGCAAGCGGTCGTCATCGGGCATGATGAGATTGCCGTCTATCTCCACGCAAGGACGCTCCTTGGCGAAATAGAGGGGCACTATGGGGATGTTTTCCAGGCGGATGTACTGCCAGATGTCCAGCTCGGTCCAGTTGCTCAGGGGAAACACACGGATGCTCTCGCCCTTGTGCACACGGCTGTTGTAGATGTCCCACAGCTCAGGACGCTGGTTCTTGGGGTCCCACTGGTTGAACTGGTCGCGGAAACTGAAGATGCGTTCCTTGGCTCTGGACTTCTCCTCGTCGCGCCGCGCGCCTCCGAAGGCTGCGTCAAACTTGTACTTGTTGAGCGCATCCAGCAGAGCCTTGGTCTTCATCAAGTCGGTGTGTACCTTGCTTCCGTGCGTGAAGGGACCCACGCCCGCGCGGAACGCCTCCATGTTGCTCTCCACAATCAAGTTCCATCCGTGCTCCTTGGCATAACGGTCGCGGAACTCTATCATCTCCTTGAATTTCCACTTGCTGTCGATATGCATCAAGGGGAAAGGCACCTTGCCAGGCGCAAACGCCTTCTCGGCCAGGCGCACCATCACGCTGCTGTCCTTTCCTATACTGTATAGCATTACAGGGTTCTCAAACTCGGCGGCAACCTCGCGGATGATATGTATCGACTCCGCTTCGAGTTCCTGCAAATGGCTCAAACTGTATTCTGCCATGTTTATCTTGTGTTTATTTGTTTGGTTTTGCTCTTTTGATAATCTCCTCTACCAGCATGTTCACGCTTTCCTCCAGCGTGAGACGGCTGGTGTCCAGGCTTAGGTCGGCATGGTCGGGCTTCTCAAAGGGGGCGCTGATGCCCGTAAAATTCTTCACCTCACCGCGCCGCGCACGGGCGTAGAGTCCCTTGACATCCCTGCGCTCACACTCCTCGATGGGAGTGCTCACATACACTTCCAGGAAGTCATCGCCGCCCACTATCTCCCTGGCCATGCGCCTCAGGTCGTTGGTGGGGCTCACAAAGCAGGCCAGGGTGACGATGCCCGTCTGCACAAACAGCTTGCCCACCTCGGCTATCCTGCGGATATTCTCGTTGCGGTCCTCGGCGCTGAAGCCCAGGTTGCTGTTGATTCCTGCCCTGATGTTGTCGCCGTCCAGGATGCGGCACAGAATGCCACGCGCATGGAGCTTGCGCTCTACTCCCATTGCCACAGTGCTCTTGCCACTGCCGCTCAGTCCCGTGAACCATACCATCAGCCCGCGCTGACCCAGGAGCTGTTCCTTGTCCTCGCGGCTCATCATGCGGTCGTATATGGGGTAAATGTTCTCTGTCATTATCGTTTTACTATTATCAATGTATCTTGTCGGGAGCCTCTGCCCCATCTGTCTCTTTTGCGTCTGTGATGTCTCGCCTTGCCGCCTGCACGGCCTTCCTTGGCCATCAGCTTTCTCTCGCCTTGTTTGCTCTCAGGTTCCGCTTTGCTTGTTCCTGCCGAGAACTGCATCCTGTGAGGCGGGACAGGCCGGCAGCCGGCTGCCCAATATGTTTTGGCCTACAGGTACAACTGGGGTATCAGGAATACGCTGAGGAAGAACACTATGATGTTCAGTGGCAGTCCCACCTTGAGGAAGTCCGTAAAGCGATAGCCACCAATACCCTGCACAATCAGATTGGTCTGATAGCCGATGGGGGTGCTGAACGACGCGCTTGCCGCGAAGCAGATACACACGAAGAATGGTGTGGGGTCGATGCCCATGCGCGTGCTGATTGACACGGCCAGCGGAAAGGCGAGCGCTGCTGCCGCATTGTTGGTGATAAGCTCGGTGAAGAGGTTCGTGATGAGATACAGGGCGGCAAGTGCGATGTATATGCCGTTCTGGCTATGCCTTGCCTGGTCGGCCAAGTCAATCACATAACCCGCAAGGAAGTCGGCGAGCCCGCTGTTGATCATACCCTTGCTTATCCCAAAGGCACATGCTATCGTTATCAACACATCCCATGAGATGAGCTTTGTGTACTTGCGCGGAGCGAACATGCCTGTCCATGCCATCACCACGGTGGTGCAGCAGGCAAAGAAAAACATGTCCAGCTTGACCCGCAGTCCGAGTTCCTGCACGCAGGGGAGCTCGCCCAGGGTCGCGCCCAGAATCATAATGGCAACGAGCACCACAGCCAGGTACTTCTTCTTGCTGCTCAGCTCGGGCTCTACTCCTACGGGGTTGAGCATCCAGAAGACACGGCTCTCGCCCCAGGTGGGAATAAAGGTGCGGTCGGCATCAAGAATCAGCGTATCGTGCTTGTCCAGCGGTGTGTTCATCCAGTCTCCCGCCAGCAACTCGCCCGAGCGGCGTATGCAGCGCACTGTGGCTCCGTAGTGGCGGTAGAAGTCAAACTCGCGCAGCGACTTCCCCAGCCCTGGGAAGCGCGTGCTCAGCAGGGCCTCCACCCGCACCACGTCGGGTGAGGAGGGCTCCTCGCCATCCTCGGCCTCGCTCTTGCGCTTTGACGGCAACAGGTATCTGGACAGCAGCACAAGATAGAGCAGTCCCGATATGGCTATGACCACCCCCACCTTGCTCAGCTCAAACATGGCCAGTGGATGTCCTCCCCTGACAATGCCATCGGCAATGCCATCGGAGACCAGGCCGTTCAGCACAATATTGGTGCTTGTGCCTATGAGCGTACACATGCCGCCCAGGATGGTGGCATAACTCAGGGGAATGAGGAACTTGGCCGGCTCAAGCTTCACCTTCTGTGCCCATCTCTTCACCATGGGAGCGAATATGACCACCACGGGAGTGTTGTTGAGAAAGGCCGACACAAAGGATATCGTGGGCAGGAAACGCAGCAGCGAGCGTGTGGTGGAGACATTGCGCGTGGGCAGCAGGCGGGCTACAAGAGCCTCCAGGATGCCACTCTTGCGCACACCCTCTGACACCAGGTAGAGCAATGCTACCGTAATCATGCCCTTGTTGGAGAAGCCTTCCAGGGCCTCCTTGGGAGTCAAGATTCCCGCGCAGAGCATCATCACCACAGCCGTGAACAGTATAAGGCCAGGTCTCATCTTATCGGCAATCAATGCCCATAACATGAACAGAAGAACCAGTCCTACATATATGCTTTGGAAATCCATCTCTTTGCTAACTCATGGGCATTTCCCTTGCACATTCTTCCCAGTGGCTTGCGGGATTTGCCTTTTCGCATGCAAAGTTATAAAATAAAGTTGGTATCTCCCAATAGGTTATATGGGAAATACCAACTTGTATGCTCATGTGCTGCCCTGGCAGCGCGTAATTACTTGTACTCGTTCCAGCTCTTGATAGCCAGGTCTTCTACCTTCACGGTGCAGAAGGCGTGTATGAAGGCGGCCGCCAGGCGTGCATTGGTAATCAGGGGAACGTTCAGGTCCACCGAGGCCCGGCGTATCTTGTAGCCATTGGTGAGCTCTCCTGCGGTCAGGTCCTTGGGTATGTTGACCACCATGTCTATCTTGTGCTCATGCAGCAAGTCCAGTGCCTGGGGGTGCATGCCTTCCTGGCTGGGCCAATAGACGGTGGTGTTCTCGATACCGTTCTCACTCAGGTAACGGCTTGTTCCGCCGGTGGCATACAGGGAGTAGCCATGCTCAATGAGCGTGCGGGCTGCGTCCAGCATCGAAGCCTTTTCCTTGGCACCACCCGTGGAGAGCAGAATGTTCTTCTTGGGAATCCTGTGTCCCACGGAGAGCATCGCCTTGAGCAGGGCCGAGTTGACATCATCGCCCAGGCAGCCCACCTCGCCCGTACTGCTCATGTCAACGCCCAGCACGGGGTCGGCCTTCTGCAGGCGGTTGAAGCTGAACTGGCTTGCCTTGATGCCCACATAGTCGAAGTCGAAGAAACTCTTGTGCGGCTTCTCCACCTGTAAGCCAAGCATCACCTTGGTGGCCAGTTCGATGAGGTTGATCTTGAGCACCTTGCTCACGAATGGGAAACTGCGGCTCGCACGCAGGTTGCACTCGATGACCTTGATTTCGTTGTCCCTTGCGAGGTACTGGATATTGAAGGGGCCTGTGATGTTCAGTTCCTTGGCAATCTGTGCGCTTATCTTCTTGATGCGCCTTACGGTCTCCACATAAAGCTTCTGCGCCGGGAACTGGATGGTGGCGTCACCGCTGTGCACGCCTGCAAATTCGATGTGCTCGCTGATGGCATAGGCGATGATTTCGCCGTTTCTGGCCACTGCGTCCATCTCCACTTCCTTGGTGTTCTGCATGAACTTGCTGATGACCACGGGATGCTTCTTTGACACATTGGCCGCCAGTTTGAGGAAACGCTCCAGCTCGTCCTGGTTGGAGCAGACATTCATGGCCGCTCCGCTGAGCACATACGAGGGTCGCACCAGCACGGGGAAGCCCACTTTGTCGATAAACACTTGCACATCCTCCATGGAGGTGAGCGCGCTCCACTCGGGCTGGTCCACACCGATGCGGTCGAGCATCGCGCTGAACTTGTCACGGTCCTCGGCGTTGTCGATGTACTTGGCTTGTGTGCCGAGTATGGGCACACGCTGCGCGTCGAGCTTCATGGCAAGGTTGTTGGGAATCTGTCCGCCCGTGCTCACCACCACACCCTTGGGGCACTCCAGGTCCAGGATGTCCATCACGCGCTCAAAGGTGAGCTCGTCAAAGTAGAGGCGGTCACACATGTCATAGTCGGTGGATACCGTCTCGGGGTTGTAGTTGATCATCACACTGCGATACCCCTCTTTGCGTATGGTGTTAAGTGCCTGTACGCCACACCAGTCAAACTCTACCGATGAACCAATGCGGTAGGCGCCGCTGCCCAGCACCACGATGCTCTTCTTGTCGGCCTCGAAGGCGATGTCGTGTGCCACGCCACTATAGGTAAGATACAGGTAGTTGGTCTGTGCGGGATACTCGGCAGCCAGTGTGTCTATCTGCTTCACCACGGGCAGGATACCCATCTGCTTGCGCTTGGCACGCACAGCCAGCATGGCCTCCTCGATGTCCATCTCCTGCTCCATGCCCAGCGCGCGTGCCACCTGGAAGTCGGTGAAGCCATACACCTTGGCGCGCCTGAGCAGTTCGGCCTCCAGCACATTGATGTTGGCACACTGGTGCAGCTCGCTGTCAATGTCGCATATGTTCCTCAGTTTCTGCAGGAACCACTTGTCTATCTTGGTGAGCTCATGTATCTGGTCGATGGTGTAGCCCTGTGACATGGCCTTGGCAATGATGAAGATGCGCTTGTCGGTGGGCTCCTTCAGGGACTTGTCGATGTCCTCGATGACCAGTTCCTTGTTCTCGATGAATCCGTGCATTCCCTGCCCTATCATGCGCAGGCCCTTCTGTATGGCCTCCTCAAAGGTGCGGCCAATGGCCATCACCTCGCCCACGCTCTTCATACTGCTGCCCAACTCGCGGTCAACACCCCTGAACTTGCCCAGGTCCCAGCGGGGTATCTTGCACACCACATAGTCCAGGGCAGGCTCAAAGAACGCGCTCGTGGTCTTCGTCACAGAGTTCTTCAGCTCAAAGAGGCCGTATCCAAGTCCCAGTTTGGCAGCAACGAATGCCAGGGGATAACCTGTTGCCTTGCTGGCCAATGCCGAACTTCGGCTCAAGCGGGCATTCACCTCTATCACGCGGTAGTCCTCGCTCTGCGGGTCGAAGGCATACTGCACGTTGCACTCGCCCACAATGCCGATGTGTCGGATAATCTTGATGCTGAGTGCGCGCAGCTTATGGTACTCGCTGTTGGTGAGTGTCTGCGAGGGCGCAATCACGATACTCTCACCCGTGTGGATGCCCAGGGGGTCAAAGTTCTCCATGTTGCACACCGTGATGCAGTTGTCATAGCGGTCGCGCACCACCTCATACTCAATCTCCTTCCAGCCCTTGAGGCTCTTCTCCACCAGCACCTGTGGCGAGAACGCAAAGGCCTTTTCCGCAATCTTGTCCAGCTCCTCCTCGTTGTCGCAGAAGCCCGAGCCCAGTCCGCCCAGCGCATAAGCCGCGCGTATGATTACCGGGTAGCCCAGTTGCTTGGCAGCCTCGCGTGCGCTCTCGATGTTCTCGCAAGCCTGGCTCTTGATGGTCTTCACCCCGATTTCATCGAGTTTCTCCACAAAGAGTTCGCGGTCCTCGGTGTCGATGATTGCCTGCACGGGGGTTCCCAGCACCTGCACGCCATACTTCTCGAGCACTCCGCTCTTGTAGAGCTCCACACCGCAGTTGAGTGCGGTCTGTCCGCCGAAGGCGAGCAAGATGCCCTGTGGACGCTCCTTCTCAATGACGCGTTCCACGAAGTAGGGTGTCACGGGGAGGAAATAAATCTCATCGGCCACACCCTCGCTGGTCTGCACCGTGGCAATGTTTGGATTGATGAGCACCGTCCTGATGCCCTCCTCGCGCAAGGCCTTGAGCGCCTGTGAGCCCGAGTAGTCAAATTCTCCAGCCTCGCCAATCTTCAATGCGCCCGAACCGAGCAGCAATACTTTCTTTATGTTGCTATCTACCATAGTCCTATCATTAGAGAAGTTTCACAAAGTCATCAAACATGAACTCCGTATCCACCGGGCCGGAGCAGGCTTCGGGGTGGAACTGTGCCGAGAACCAGGGGTTCACCTTGTGGCGCACGCCCTCGTTGCTGCCGTCGTTCATGTTCACAAAGAGCGGTTCCCAGTCGGCTGGCAGCGTGGTGGAGTCCACGGCATAGCCATGGTTCTGGCTTGTGATGAAGCACTGGTTGGTGCCTACCTTGCGCACAGGCTGGTTATGGCTGCGGTGTCCGTACTTGAGCTTGTAGATGGTAGCGCCCGCAGCCTTGCTCAGGAGCTGGTTGCCCATGCAGATGCCCATGCACGGCCGCACGACTGGATTGGCCAGGAACTTGCGTATGTTCTGCACGGCGGCCTCGCAGGTGTCGGGGTCACCGGGGCCATTGGCAAGGAAGAGTCCGTCAAACTCCAGGTCGTTGAAGTCATAGTTCCAGGGCACACGTATGACCTCCACCCCACGGTCGATAAGGCAGCGCAGGATGTTGGCCTTCACGCCACAGTCCACCAGCACCACCTTCTTGGCTGCGCCCTGGTTGTAGCGGATGACCTCGCGGCAGGATACCTGGTCCACGAAGTTGACACCTGCATAGTTGGCCTCGGGCACCTGGTCGGGCATGTCGTCAAAGAGTATCTTGCCCATCATCACTCCGTGTTCGCGCAGCACCTTGGTAAGCTGGCGGGTATCGATGCCTGTGATGCCGGGCACCTGCTCCCTCTGGAGCCACTGTCCTAGCGTCTCCACCCCGTTCCAGTGGCTGAACTCACGGCTGTAGTCGCTCACGATGATGGCACGCGCGTGGATTTTCTCACTCTCCATGAAGCGGGGAAGCCCATCCTCGCGGAATGTGAAGGGTGGCACGCCATAGTTTCCTACCAGTGGAAAGGTGAGTGCCATCAGCTGTCCCGCGTAGGAGGGGTCAGTCAAACTCTCGGGATAGCCCATCATGGCCGTGTTGAACACCACCTCTCCTGCCACGGGTTTCTCGTAGCCGAAGGAAGTGCCATGGAACTCTGTTCCGTCTTCCAGTCTCAGTGTAACCTTTCTGTTCATTTATTTCTTTGAAAAGATATTCTCATAATAGTTAATGAATGCCTTGTTGACCAGCTTCACGCCCCCCGGTGTGGGATAGTCGCCGCTGAAGTACCAGTCGCCCGAGTGTGCGGGGCAAGCGCGGTGCAGCCCCTCCAGAGTCTGATACACAAGCTCAATGGGCGTGGTCACCTCTGCGGGGCGCAGCATCTCCACAATCTTTGCCGAGACCTCCTCGTCGGTGAATGGGGCATAAATCTCCTTCACATGGTTCACCATCTGTGCGGCTGGCAGCGCGCACTGGGCCTTGCACGCGGCATACACATCGTCCACCACCTGCTGCTGCCCCTTGTCCTTGAGCAGCTCCACGGCGGCCTTGAAGGCGATGAACTCCTCCATGCGAGCCATGTCGATTCCATAATAGTCGGGGTATCGCACCTGGGGGCTGCTGCTCACCAGCACTATCTTGCGCGGGTGCAGGCGGTCGAGGATGCGTATGATGCTCTCCCTGAGCGTGGTTCCGCGCACGATACTGTCATCGATGACAACCAGGTTGTCAACGTAGGGCTCCACGCTCCCATAGGTGATGTCATACACATGTGCGGCCAGGTCGTTGCGGCTGTTGCCCTCGGTGATGAAGGTGCGCAGCTTGATGTCCTTGAGCGCGACCTTCTCGCTGCGGATGTATGGGCGCAGCACATGCTTAATCTCCTCGATGGTGGGCTGGTGGTCTTGTGTGAGGTCATAGAGCTCCTGCACCTTCTGCCTGTTGAGCTTCTTCTTGAAGCCGTCCAGCATGCCGTAAAATGCCACCTCGGCTGTGTTGGGGATGAAGCTGAACACCGTGTGGGCAATGTCCCCGTCCACGGCCTCGCCGATGCGCTCTGTGAGTTGCTCTCCCAGTGCCTTGCGCTCGCGGTAGATGTCGCGGTCGCTGCCCCGGCTGAAGTATATGCGCTCAAAGGAGCATGCCCTCTTGGTCTTGGGCTGCAGGATTTGCGTGAGGCTCACCTCGCCGCTGCGGCGCACGGTGAGCGCCTGCCCCGGAGCCAGTTCCTGTATCTGGTCGGTCTCCAGGTCAAAGGCTGTCTGTATCACGGGGCGCTCGCTGGCCACCACCACCACCTCCTCGTCACGGTACCAGAAGGCAGGCCGTATGCCCCAAGGGTCGCGCATGCTGAACATCTCGCCGCTTCCCGTGAATCCGCACACCACATATCCTCCGTCAAAGAATGGGGTGCTCGTCTGCAGCACATTGCGCACGTCTATGTTCTTCTCGATGAAGCGTGTGATGTCCATCCCCTCCAGTTTTCTGTCCAGGGCGATGTTGTACACGCGCTCGCTCTCCCTGTCGAGGCGGTGCCCCATCAGTTCGAGCATGATGTAGGTGTCGCTGTAGATGCGTGGGTGCTGTCCCTTCTCCACGATGCGGTCAAACACCTCGTCCACGTTGGTGAGGTTGAAGTTGCCGCACAGGCACAGGTTCTTGGCCTTCCAGTTGTTCCTGCGCATGAAGGGATGCACATAAGAAAGGCCACTCTTGCCGGTAGTGGAGTACCGGAGGTGGCCCATATAGATGTCGCCGGCAAAGGGTAAGTTGTCCTTGGCGTAAGTCACATCCGCCAGCTGCTCGGGCGAGCACTCGGCGAAACGTTTCTGCACGTTCTGGAAAATCTCGGTAATGGCTCCGCTGCCCAGGGCACGCTCGCGGAACATATACTCCTGCCCGGGAGCGGCCTCCATCTTGACACTTGCCAGTCCCGCGCCTTCCTGTCCTCGGTTGTGCTGCTTCTCCATCAGGAGATAGAGTTTGTTGAGCCCGTACATCCACGTCCCGTATTTCTGCTGATAATACTCCAGAGGCTTGAGCAGGCGTATCATGGCCACTCCGCATTCATGCTTCAGTTGTTCCATTTGCTATATTATAGATGTGTTGGATGTGCTGTGTTGGCTGCAGTCCTCCCCGCAGCGGACGCGATGCCGCGCCTTTCGGAAAGGTAGTGCAAAAGTACGGCTTTTATGCCACACACGAAAGTATATGCGCCACAAAACCTTCGTCCCTGGTCTTCTTCGTGTTCTTTGCGCTCAAACGCATGCGGCCGCGATGGCCAACGCAGCGCGCTGCGATGGCCAATGCAGTGCGCTGCGATCGCCAATGCAGCGCGCTGCGTTTTTTTCGCCCGCCGTGCCGGTCTTCCGCCCGCAGGCATTTATGCTTGCCTGGGAGCGCTTCCCGCCTGGGTGGTTTCCTGCCTCTGTACGCCCGTCCATGGGCGGCCGCATGCGGTGTCCTTCGCTCATGGGTGGATTGGGAGAAAAGGGATGCGCCGGGCATCGCTGTGAGGTGCGGTGCCCGGCGCATAGGTGGCGGTGCAGGGGTGTGGTGCCCTTACTTGGTGGCCTGAACCACATTCACCACATAGTCGCCCAGCTTCTCACACTCGCTGATGAAGTCCATGTAATAGACTCCAATCTGGTAGCCATACAGCCCGTCGTTGATGTCCTGCAGGTTCTGGTTCTTCAGCTGGTTGCGGTAATTATTGATTTCGTGCTCGATGTTGTACGACACGTTGTAGTCGGCATACTGGTGGTCGGGGGCTTTCTCCACCACGTTGACCATGGCCTCCAGGGCATGTGTGACCAGCGATATCATGGTGTGCATGTGCCGCAGCTGCTCCTCGGTGAATCGCTCCTTGGAGTGCATGCGCAGGCGGTTCATTGTGCGCCCGAGGTTGTAGCAGGAGTCACCGATGGACTCCAGTTCGGATATCTGGCGCATCATGCGCTGTATCTGTGTCTTGGAGTCGCTTGAGAGTCGTCCCTCGCTCACCTTGTGCAGGTAGTTGGCAATCTCCACCTCCATGCTGTCGGTGATGTTCTCGTACTTCTCGATGCGCGAGAAGAGCTTGTTGAAGTCGTCGCCGTTTTCTGTCTCGAGCAGTTCCTTCACCAGCGAGAACATGCGCTGGCAGCGCACGGCAAAGAGGTTGATCTCCTTGCATGCCTCGAAGATGCTGAGCTCGGCCGTGCTCAGGAGTCCGCCGCCAATGAACTTCAGGCGACCCTCCTCCACATCGTCCTGCCCTTCCCTCTGCGGCACAAGCATGCACACGAGTTTCTCCATGGGCTTGATAAACCAGATGAGGATGAGCACGTTGCACACGTTGAACGAGGTGTGGAAGGCTGCCAGCACCACATTCAGTATCACGGGATTCTCCACATGCAGGGGATCGCAGCCCACCATGGAGCACACAAAGTTGACGAAGTACTTGTAGATGCAGAGCACCCATATCACCCCGAAGAGGTTGAAGATGAGATGCGCGCGTGCAGCCCGCTGGGCTTGTGTGTTGGCGCTCATGGCCACGATGTTTGACGTGATGGTGGTGCCCACGTTCTCGCCCATGACGAGTGCGATGCCCAGGTATATGTCCAGCACGCCCGTGGAGCACAGCGTCATGGTGATGGCCATGATGGCCGCCGAGCTCTGCACGGCGCAGGTGAGCAGTCCGCCTATGAGCAGGAACAGCAGGTAACTGCCAAATCCCCAGCCGCTTACGCTCTGCAGGAAGTTCTGGATGTGTATGTTCTGGTCCAGGTGCATCTCTGCTGCATTCGTCTTGAGGGTCGTGAGTCCGAGAAGCATAAGGGAGAGTCCCATGAGGAACTCTCCCATATTCACATTCTTCTTTGTATAAATAAGCGCTATGGCCACGATGATGCCTGCATAGACCATCATGCGCATGTCGAAGCTGCCGCCCAGCACCATAATCCATGCCGTGGCTGTGGTGCCGATGTTGGCGCCCATGATGACAGAGATGGCCTGCGAGAGGGTGAGCAGGCCTGCGCTCACGAAACTCACGGTCATCACCGTGGTGGCCGTGGAGGACTGGATGGAGGTGGTGATGAACGCGCCTGTAAGCAGGCCAGTAAAGCGGTTGGTGGTCATCGTGCCGAGCACTGTGCGCAGGCGGCTGCCCGCCATCTTCTGCAGGCCCTCACTCATGACTTTCATGCCGTACATAAGCAGTGCGACAGAGCCAACCAGTATCAGAAATTCCATATACTTATGTGTATGTGTGTGTAAGTCTCGCTTTCTTGAGTGCTACAAAGGCATTACATTTTGGTTAAAACCGTGCAACACTATTGTTACAATCGTATTACATTTTTTCACAGGGTGTCCTGCGCGCTGCTTGTAACGCACTCGTAACCCGCCTGTAACACGTCTGTAACACCCGTCTCTTATCTTTGCCACGGAAAGTAAAAACGGACTGGATATGAGTGCGAAAAAAGCCGAGTTCATCTACAATGTAGTGCGAGCCGTCATCCTGGCAGTCTTTCTCGCGGCCCTTTACCTGGCACTGTGACTGTATGCAGAGTCCTGCCTATGGCGCAGAATCTGCCTCACCAATATCATACACATACTATTTCCTATGGACACATTATTTCTCTGCATCGTGGTGTTTCTCATTGTGCTGGCCATCTTTGACCTGGTGGTGGGCGTGAGCAACGATGCTGTGAACTTTCTCAATTCGGCCATCGGCGCCAAGGTGGCCCGCTTCCGCACCATTGTCATCATTGCCTCGGTGGGTGTGTTTGCGGGCGCATCGCTCAGTAATGGCATGCTCGACGTGGCCAGGCATGGCATCATGACTCCCGAGTTCTTCAGCTTCTATGATGTGATGAGCATCTTCATGGCTGTCATGCTCACCGATGTGCTGCTGCTGGATGTGTTCAACAGCCTGGGCATGCCCACGTCCACCACGGTGAGCATGGTGTTTGAGCTGCTCGGAGGTGCCTTTGCCCTGGCCCTGGTCAAGATTATGCAGGGGGCTACTGATGCCACGGGGCATGTGCTCACGCTGGGCGACCTTATCAATACCGAGAAGGCCATGAGTGTCATCATGGGCATCTTCCTCAGCGTGGCCATCGCCTTTGTGCTTGGTTTTGTCACGCAATGGATAGCGCGCGTGGTGTTTACCTTCAACGGGCGCTCGCACCTGAAGAATGGTGTGTTTGGCGGACTGGCCATCACCAGTATCGTGTGGTTCATGCTGGTGGGCGGGCTCAAGGGGTCCACGCTGATGACTCCTGCCCTGCATGACTTTGTCAATAGCCACACCTGCATGATACTGGGCGGAGGCACGGTGCTGATGAGCGTGGTAATGACGGTGCTGAGCATGGTGGGACTCAATGTGATGCGCACGGTGGTGCTGGCTGGCACCTTTGCCCTGGCAATGGCCTTTGCGGGCAATGACCTGGTGAACTTTGTGGGTGTGCCGCTTACTGGGCTTGATGCCTTTCAGGACTACATGGCCCATGGCAACAGCGATCCTGCGGGCTACCTTATGGTCAGCCTGATGCAGAGCGCGCACACTCCCCTCCTGTTTCTGGTGCTGGCTGGGGTCATCATGGTGCTTGCGCTGGTGTTCTCGCCCAAGGCCCAGAATGTGGTGAAGACGAGCGTGGACCTGAGCCGCCAGGACGAGGGCGAGGAGATGTTTGGCTCCTCGGCCGTGGCACGCACGCTGGTTCGCTCGGCCATGGTCTGCTCGCGCGCAGCAGGGAGCATCGTTCCCGCGCCTGTGAGCCGCTGGATTGACTCACGCTTCTGTACCGACGAGGCCGTGCTGCCTGCCGGGGCTGCCTTCGACCAGGTGCGCGCGGCTGTCAACCTGGTGCTGGCAGGACTGCTGGTGGCCATGGGCACCAGCCTCAAGCTTCCCCTCTCCACCACCTACGTCACCTTCATGGTGGCCATGGGCACCAGTCTGGCCGACCGCGCATGGAGCCGCCAGAGTGCCGTGTTCCGCATCACCGGCGTGCTCTCGGTCATTGGCGGGTGGTTCATCACGGCTGGAGTGGCCTTCATAGTGGCCTACCTGGTCACATGCGTCATGTACTTCGGGCACTTCCCCGCCATGGCCATTGGCATTGTGGTTGCCATCTTCTTCCTGGTAAGGAGTAATCTGAGGCAGGCAAACAAGAGTGCGCAGGAGAGGCAGGACACCCTCTTCGCCCAGATTATGCGCTCACACGACGAGGCCAGCAACTGGACGCTGCTTGTCAAGCATGTGCGCCTGTACAGCCGGGAGCAGCTGGCCTTTGTGGAGGAGTGCTACCGCCAGGTCACCGATGCCTTCTTCCGCGAGGAGTACAGGCCGCTCAAGAAGGCTTCCTCGCACATCGAGGAGCAGCGCAAGCAGCTCAAGAGGCAGCGGCGCAAGGAGGTGCTGGCTCTGCGGCGGGTCAACCATATCCTGAGCATAGAGCGTAACACCTGGTATTTCCTGGGGATTGGGGCACTCTCGCAGATGCTCTACTGCCTGAAGCGCATCACGGAGCCTTGCCGCGAGCATATCGGCAACAACTTCATGCCTGTGGGCAGCGAGTACTCGGCGCCCTTCCTGGCTTACCGCGAGGAGATTGTCAAACTGTTTGAGCGCACCAGGCAACTGCTGGACTGCGATGGGCCAACTGGGGAGTGCGGGCAAGATTCGCCCGAAGAGCTGAGGGCTGACGCGATGGCTCTCCAGCGTCAGCTGTCGGCCTACAGGAAGACTGTCATCGATGACATACAGAACCGTCCGCTCAACCTGGAGTCGATGATTCTGTTCCTGAGCCTGGTGCAGGAGTCGCAGGAACTGCTCAGCAACCTGCGTCACATGATACGAGGCTATGCCAAGTTTGCCGAATAGGCCACACCTGCGGCCATAATGCGTAACGCCCCGAAAGCCATTGCAATGCGTCTTGCAGGCTTTCGGGGCGTTGTGCGAATGGTGGCTGTCAGTCGGCCAGGGCGTAGATGGTCTTCACACCCTTTATCTTCTGTCCGCGTATCCTGTCCAGCAGCGCACGCACCTGGCGGCTGTCCACGGCCACATACGACCATTGCGGCAGCACGTCGATGCGCCCTATCTGCTCGCGCTCCAGGCCACCCACCTTGCTCAGGAAGCCAGCCACATCGCCCCGGCTTATCTTGTCCTTCTTGCCCTTGCCTATATATAATGTGGCCCAGAGTGGTTTTGCCGGTGCGGGCACACGCTGGGGCAGGCGCAGGTCATGGCAGTCCTCGCGGGCAAAGTCGGGCACCTGCTCCTGCGGCCCCACCAGCAGGTAGGCACTGCCCTGCCCGTCCCACCGGGCTGTGCGTCCATTGCGGTGTACATAGGTCACACGGTCGGCAGGCAAGTGATAGTGGATTACATTCTCCACCCCGTCAATGTCCAGGCCGCGTGCAGCCAGGTCAGTGCACACCAGCACGTTGCATGAGCCGCATGAGAACCGGTGGATGGCACGCTCGCGCACCTGCTGCTCGAGCCCTCCGTGAAACAGGTCGGCAGCCACACCATGGGCACGCAGGTACTCTCCCACACGCTCCACGCTCTCCCTGAAGCCCAGGAACACCAGGCTCTTTTGCGTGCCAAGCACGCACACCAGGCGCAGCAGCGTCTCCAGCTTGTCCTTCTGTGGAGAGTCCACCTTATATACCGTGATGCCGTCGGGGAGCGCCTCCTCCTTGTCGAGGAACGAGATTCGGTGGAAGCCCTCGCCCCCTGCAAACTGCGGGATGCTGGGATTGTCGGTGGCAGAGAGCAGGATGCGCCTCTTCACCTGCCCCAGTTGGCTGATGATGGCTTCCATCTGTGCCTGGAATCCCAGTTCGAGCGACTTGTCAAACTCGTCTATCACGAGTGTCGATAGGGCATCGAGCTGGATATTCCCCTTGTTGATGTGGTCCAGCATGCGTCCTGGCGTGGCCACTATCAGTTGGGGATGCATGCCATTCATGGTGCGATGCTCGTCCATGGCCGCATGTCCGCCATAGCATGCCATCACACGGCATTGGGGGCACAGGCGGCGGGCCACATCGGTCGTCTGGATGGCCAGTTCGCGCGAAGGCACCAGCACCAGCGTCTGCAGTCCGTCCTGCCTCTCGTCCATCGCGTCAAGCACAGGCAGCAGGTAGGCCAGGGTCTTGCCCGAGCCGGTGGGGCTCAGCAGCACTATCCTCTCCCATCTGCGCGCAGCCAGCAGCATGTCCTGCTGCATCACGTTGAGTTCCGTGATGCCCAGTTTAAGCAAGTTGTATGTCATAATGGGTGCAAAGGAATACATTTATTTTCACTTGTACAAGCCTACGCTTGCCCAAGTCGGCACAAAATGCTAATTTTGCATGTGATGAGATGGAAAGTACTTCTATGGCTCTGCCTCCAGGCCTCGCTGTGCCAGGCACAGGAAGTGTCGCTCCGCGTGGCAGGCTCCTGGGTGCGCCTGGGTGCCGAGGAGATGCAGACGGAGATTAAGCCCGGGTGGACCATTGCGGGCCAGAAGCTCAAGGACACCCGCGTGGTGTACCTGTGGGGAAAGCTTTCGAGGCAGATGGCAGACGACAGGAAGCCTGTCCTCAGAGTCGAGCCTGGCGACCAGGAGCCCCTGGTGGATTATGCGCTGATACGGCTCAAGCGCAAGCGCGACCACCGTCGCCTGCCCAAGGACCAGTTGCGTGACAACGAGTATGTGCGCCTGGAGCCCTCCCGCTTCAGCATCCAGGCCGATGGCAAGCAGGCTTTTGTGTGCAAGCCACTCTACAGCCTGCAGCCAGGCGAGTATGTGCTGGCGTACCTGGGACAGACTCTGACCCAGGAGCAGGCTGGCTACCTGGTGTACCCCTTCACCATTCCCTGAGAGGGGCTGCACGGATGGCCTATAATATATAATGTGTAACCAAGCACCCCACAGGAGGGTGTCCTGTCAAACAAAAATAGCAAAATGAGTTTATTGTCTCCCCCACCCTTCCGTCCCGAGACCACAGGCCCCGAGGCGGATGCCCGCTACCGACGCCTGCGTGCGCAAGTCTTCATCGGTGCCTTTATTGGCTATGCAGCCTTCTACCTGGTGCGCAAGAACTTTGCCATGGCCATTCCCATGCTGGAGCAGCTGGGCATTGACAAGAGCGAGTTGGGCATCGCGCTTGGCATGAATGCGGTAGCCTATGCGCTGAGCAAGTTCCTGATGGGCTCGGTGTCAGACCGGAGCGACGCGCGCAAGTTTCTCCCCCTGGGGCTGGTGCTCAGCGCCATGGCCATGGCCAGCATGGCAGTGCCTGTCACTTGGCTCGATATCCTGCATCATCCCGAGCGCAAGGCCGTGGCTGTGAGCCTGATGGCCGCCCTCAACTTCCTGGTGGGCTGGTTTGGCGGAATGGGATGGCCACCCTGTGGCAGAGTGATGACCCACTGGTTCTCGCAGAATGAGCGCGGCACGATGATGGCTGTGTGGAACTGTGCCCACAATGTGGGCGGTGGCCTGATAGGCCCTATGGCCTCCTATGGCGCCGTGTGGTTTGGCTCCTGGCTCTATGGTAGCCAGACCGAGTTGTACTTCCTCGCGGGCACCTTCATCTTCCCAGCCGCTACCGTCATCCCCATTGCCATCCTGGCCTATATCCTGCTGCGTGACACCCCGCAGAGCCAAGGCCTGCCCGCCGTGGAGAAGTGGCGTGGCGACTTCCCCCAGCATTACAACGAGCACAGTGAGGCTGTGCTGAGCATTCGCGACATCATGCTGCGGCATGTGCTGCCCAACAAGTGCCTGTGGGCAATAGCCCTGAGCAATGCCTTCATCTACATGGTGCGCTATGGCTGCCTCGACTGGGCACCTGCCTTGCTGAGCGACCAGGGCGTGGACATCAAGTCGGCAGGCTGGGCCTACTTCGCCTATGAGTATGCGGCAATCCCGGGTACACTCATCTGCGGCATCATCAGCGACAAGGTGTTCCGGGGCAACCGGGCCTGGCCCACCATGCTCTTCATGGCACTGGTGGCACTCTTCATTGGCATCTACTGGTATGCCTCCTCGCTCGAGACACCCAGCATCAGCCTGGTGACTCTCAGTCTCACGGGTATCGGATTCTTCATCTATGGCCCTGTGATGCTGGTGGGTGTGCAGGCTCTTGACCTTGTGCCCAAGAATGCGGCGGGCACAGCGGCCGGACTCACGGGCTTCTTTGGCTACTTCTTTGGTACTGCCATACTGGCCAATACAGCCATCGGCTACATCTCGAGCCACGCTGGATGGAACTGGACATTCGTGTCCCTGCTGCTGGCCTGCCTGCTCTCCATCCTGCTGATGCTGCCCACGCTGGACAGGAAAAGGCCGTAATCGAGTAAACCACAACATGCTTACTTAACAACACGATACTGATGAGAAAGATTTTCAAATACACCCAGCTGGCCATGGCATGCCTTGTGGCCTTTGGCTCCCAGGCTCTGCATGCGCAGAGGATGGTGCAGGACTCGCTGGTGATAAATGGGCACATGCGACACTTCAAGATGCTCCTGCCCGACAACCTGCCCAGCAAGGCCCCGCTTGTGCTTGTGCTGCACGGCTATGGAAGCAAGGTCTCGGCCGAGGACTGGATGCAGTCATCGACAGATACATGGATGAATGACGCGGCCGTGCACCATGGCTTCGCGCTCTGCATACCACTCGGACTCAAGGACCATACGGGCAAGCGGGGCTGGAACGTGCGTTATCCCAGCCAGGAAGGATGGGACATGGACGACGTGAGCACCGTGGAACGGCTGGCACGCCATGTGCAGAAGAAATATCGCCTGAGCAAGGCAAACACCTTCCTGACAGGCATGTCCAACGGTGGTGACCTGTGCTATGTGCTTGCTCACCAGGGGCAGAAGACCTTCCGTGCGCTGGCCTCGCTGGCAGGACTCACACTCACATGGGCCTACGAGGAGAGAGTCAGGACACGCCCCTTCCCCTTCATGGAGATACATGGCACCGAGGACCGCACCTCGGAATGGGGAGGCGACCTGGAGAACAAGTACGGATGGGGCTCCTATATGAGCGTGCCGGATGCCGTGCAGCATATCATTGACCAGAATGGCTGTACGCCCTTGCCCACCGACACCGTCAGAGGACGGTCTTACGCGAAGAACGGACACCTGGTGGTGCATCACTACTACACCAACCCCAAGACGCACAATGACGTGTGGCTCTACGAGGTCATCGGAGCTGGACACAACTGGTTCCGTGCCGACATTGACACCGGCGAGGAGGTGTGGAAATTCTTCCAGCAATATCTCAAGAAGTAGCCTGCAGATGGCTGCCTGCCTGCCGTCGCATGTGTGCAGGCAGGCTTCGCATGGCGATTTATCACGGTTATGCTGCCGCACAGGGGAAGTCCTCCTATGGTGGGAAGCCCTGTGGGCAGACTGGCCAAACTAATCAATGACGTATAATGAAAGGCAAACAGACTATATTCATCGCGCTGCCCATGCTGCTGGCACTGGCATGCGGATGCCGCGAGACCAAGGAGCAGCGGCTCGAGCGCGAAGCCAGGGAGTTCACACAGAACAACTGCCCGCACGACATCGACGAGTACACCACACTTGACAGCGCCGCATACGACCAGGCTACAGCCACCTACGCTTACCACTTCACCGTAAAGGGCGCGCTGGACATGGACAGCCTGTACAGCGATGAGGTGGTGAGGGAACTGCATGACTCCTATCTGACTGAGCTCAAGAACAACATCGACCAGAAGGACCTGAAGGACATGGGGGTCACCATCACGCGTGTCTATCGGAGCGAGCGCACAGGCCGTCCGCTTATGACACTCACCTTCACCAGGGAGGAATACTCGCGCTGACGGCTCGTCCTGCGACATTGCGGGAGGGGACTTATCGTGTCCATCCCCATCAAAGATGCAGGAGTGAACGAGTTTGGGCACAGGAAGCAGGGCGCAGCATCCCCCCCCTCCCTATCAGGGATGCGGGAGTGAAATCCCTGCGAGGCAAGCTGTAGCCTGAAAGCAGGGGCTGCCTGCGGTCTGGGGCAATGCCCAGGTAGGAGGCCTCTCCCAGCCAACTCCAGAAGGCTTTTACGTCACCGAACATCACAGACGCGCCCCGAAGGGTCAAGGCACATTGTTTGTGCTTATGACACTTCGGGGCGCATTCGTTGTCAAGCAACCTTCTGCGGGGGGTTACTCCCACTCAATAGTTGCAGGTGGCTTTGACGAGATGTCGTAGCAAACGCGGTTTACCCCCTTCACCTTATTGATTATCTCGTTGCTCACTTGCGCCAGGAACTCATAGGGCAGGTGCGCCCAGTCGGCCGTCATGGCATCTGTGCTGGTCACCGCACGCAGGGCCACGGGATTCTCGTAGGTGCGCTCGTCACCCATCACGCCCACGCTGCGCACATCGGAGAGCAGGATGGCTCCTGCCTGCCATACTTGGTCATAGAGTTTCCAGTCACGCAGTCCCTGAATGAAGATGTGGTCAGCCTCCTGCAGCACGCGCACCGTCTCGGGCGTGATGGCTCCCAGGATACGCACGGCCAGTCCGGGGCCTGGGAAGGGGTGGCGGCCTATCAGATGCTCGGGAATGCCCAGCTGGCGCCCTACCCTGCGCACCTCATCCTTGAAGAGCCACTTCAAGGGCTCGCACAGGGACAGGTGCATCTCCTCGGGCAGTCCGCCCACGTTGTGGTGACTCTTGATTACCTTGCCCGTGATATTGAGGCTCTCGATACGGTCGGGGTAGATGGTGCCCTGGGCCAGCCATTTCGCATCGGTAATCTTGCGCGCCTCCTCGTTGAACACCTTCACGAAGTCGCGGCCTATAATCTTGCGCTTCTTCTCAGGCTCCGTCACACCATGCAGGTCGCAGAAGAAGAGCGCACTGGCATCCACACCTATCACATTCAGGCCCAGGCACTCGTAGTCGCGCATCACGCTGGTGAACTCGTCCTTGCGCAGCATGCCGTGATCCACAAAGATGCAGGTGAGCTGGTCGCCTATGGCACGGTGGAGCAACACGGCAGCCACGCTGCTGTCCACACCTCCCGACAGACCCAGGATGACACGGTCACTGCCTATCTGCTGACGAAGCTCTGCCACGGTGGTGTCCACGAAGTTGGCTGGCGACCAGTCCTGACGGCTTCCGCAGATGTCCACCACAAAGTTCTTGAGCAACTGGGTGCCCTGTAGCGAGTGGAACACTTCGGGGTGGAACTGCACGCCCCAGATAGGCTCGTTGTCGGCTGCATAGGCGGCATACTTCACCTTGTCGGTGCTGGCAATGGCATGGAAGCCCTCTGGCAGAGCCGTGATGGTGTCGCCGTGGCTCATCCACACCTGGCTTCCCTGCTCAAATCCACGGAACAGCGGATCCTCGAGATTGATGGTTGTCAGGTTGGCACGCCCATACTCACGGCTGCCCGCAGGCTCCACCTTTCCACCCAGAGTGTGGCTCATGTACTGGGCTCCATAGCAGATGCCCAGGATGGGCATGCGGCCACGGAACTGCGACAAATCCACCTTGAAGGCCTGGGGGTCATAGACACTGTAGGGGCTGCCTGCCAGTATCACGCCTATGACATTGGGGTCCGAGACGGGAAACTTGTTGTAGGGCAGTATCTCGCAGAACGTGTCCAGCTCGCGCAAGCGGCGCGCGATGAGCTGGGTCGTCTGCGACCCGAAATCCAAGATAATGACTTTCTGTTGCTGCATATAAGGGTTATATTAGCGTTGAATCACGTTTCGTAGAACAAAAGTACGATATTTTCCCGCACGAGCATCAAAAAGCATCGCCCTTTTTTGGCTGTCACGCAGGATTGCGTTACCTTTGCTATAAACAAGCACATTCCACTATGACAACGAAGCCACACAGCGACGGTATCGTAATCATACCTACCTACAATGAGATAGAGAACATCAAGGCCATCATCACGGCGGTGACCGGGCTGGAGAAAGCACTGGACGTGCTCATCATCGATGACGGCAGCCCCGACGGCACAGCCCGGGTGGTCAAGGAACTCATGCTGGGCCCGCTGGCCGGACGCCTGCATCTGATAGAGCGGCAAGGCAAGCTGGGGTTGGGCACTGCCTACATCCGGGGATTCGAGTGGGCCATCGAGCAAGGCTATGACTACATCTTTGAGATGGATGCCGACTTCAGCCACAACCCTGCCGACCTGCCCAAGCTCTATGCCGCATGCCACGACGAGGGCTTCGATGTGGCGGTGGGAAGCCGATATATCACGGGTGTGAACGTGGTCAACTGGCCTATCGGGCGCGTGCTCATGAGTTACTATGCCTCGGCCTATGTGCGCACGGTGCTCGGCATCAGTCTGCGCGACACCACTGCCGGCTTTGTGTGCTACCGCCGTCAGGTGCTCGAGGCCATCGACCTGGAGCACATTCGCTTCAAGGGCTATGCCTTCCAGATAGAGATGAAGTACAGCGCACTCCAACTGGGATTCCGAATCAAGGAGGTTCCCGTGGTGTTTGTCAACCGCGAGCTGGGCACCAGCAAGATGAGCGGGGGTATCTTCAGCGAGGCTCTCTTTGGTGTAATCCGACTGAGGCTGGGCAAGATAAAGGGTAAGAGATGATTATACGCAATGCAACGATAGTGAATGAGGGAGAACGTTTTACGGGCTCCCTCATTGTTAGGGACGGACTGGTGGCCGACATCCTGCGCGGCACAGAGGTTCCCCAGGGCGAGGAGACCGTGGACGCCACAGGCTGCTTCCTGCTCCCTGGAGTGATAGACGACCATGTGCACATGCGCGAGCCTGGGCTCACGCACAAGGCCGACATGGCCAGCGAGACACGAGCCGCAGCCGCTGGAGGTGTGACCACCGTGCTTGACATGCCCAATGTGAAGCCGCAGACCACCTCACTCGCTCTCCTCGAGGAGCGGTACCGTATGGCTTCGGACAGGTGTCATGTCAACTACGGATTCTACCTGGGAGCCACCTGCGACAACCTGGAGGATATCCGCCAGGTGGATACCACGCTGGTGCCAGGTGTGAAGCTCTTCATGGGCAGCAGCACAGGCAACATGCTGGTGGATGACGAGGAGGCACTGAAAGCCATCTTCCGCTCCTGCCCCACCCTGCTGATGACCCATTGTGAGGACACCGCGCGCATCGACCAGCGCATGGCCCAGGCCCAGGCACGGTATGGTGATGACCCCGATGTAGTCCACCACCCCGACATCCGCGACCGCGTTGCTTGCCTGCAGAGTACCCGCCTGGCCGTGCGCCTGGCCAGGGAGACGGGCGCACGGCTGCATGTGGCTCACCTCACGACCCGCGATGAGCTCGACCTCTTCACGCCTGGCGATGCGCAGGTCACAGCCGAGGCATGCGTGGCACACCTGCTCTGGTGCCGCGAGGATTACAGCCGCCTGGGCGCGCTCATCAAGTGCAATCCTGCCATCAAGGAGCGTTCCGACCGTGATGCACTTCGCCAGGCACTCACCGACGGCCGCATCCGTGTGGTGGCCACCGACCATGCCCCACACCTGCTGAGCGAGAAGCAGGGGGGCTGCAAGTGTGCCATGAGCGGCATGCCCATGGTGCAGTTTAGCCTGCCCTCCATGCTGGGACTAGTGGACGAGGGCATCCTCACGCTCGAGCGCATGGTGCAGCTCATGTGCCACAACCCAGCCTCGCTGCTCCACATTGACCGCCGTGGCTACCTGCGCAAGGGCTACCATGCCGACCTCGTGCTGGTGCGCCCAGCCTCGCCCTGGCAGGTGACCAGGGAGTGCATACAGAGCAAGTGTGGCTGGAGTCCCCGCCTGGGCGACACGCTCTCCTGGCAGGTAGAGCGCACGTGGGTCAATGGAAGGCTGGTGTGGGACGGGCACGAGGTGCATGCCAATGTGCTGGGCTCACCCGTGCAGATACGTTGACCTCGCATGGACATCGCGGAATACGCCAAAATGCGATACAGCATACCTGGTGCAGCAACACGGGATGCCTGACGAAGCAGCACAGGAAGCCTGATGCGGTAATATAAGATATTTGGCGAAGTAAAAAAGGATACTTGCCAGTTTATCTTAGGATAGACTGGCGAAGTATCCTTTTTGTGTCCATTTGGTCATTGAACTTCTCCTGGCGTCATGCTTTGCCTGGGCGGACTACCTACGGCCATGGCGAAGGCATGGCGGTCAATGGCAAGGCTCAGGCGGGAGTGATGGGCAGGAAGAAGGGGGTGGTACGAATGCGCATCTGAAGCCCTATGGGGGAGGTCAGTCCACCCTGATTCTGCGCAAGGGGCTGCGCTTCAGGATGCAGAAGAAGACGCAGAAGAGCACTGTGGCATTCACCATCCAGCTCACAGGATAGCAGCAGGACAGGAAGCCCAGGGTGGGATTGGTGGGGAACACGCGGTAGAGCCACACCAGGCGCACGCCGCAGATAAACACCACGCACACCAGGGTGGGTGTGAGTGAGTGGCCCAATGCCCGCAGCAAGCCAGAGAGCGTCTCGTTGCAGGAATGCACGGTGTAGAAGGAGAGCACAATGGCTATGCGCTGGGCCGAGAGGCTAATCACCTGGGCATCCGAGGTGAAGAGTCCGCTCAAGGGTGCAGCCAGGAACACAAAGAGGAGGCTCACCACCAGCGTGGAGCCTGCGCCCAGCAGAATGGTGTCGCGTATCACACGGCGGCAGCGGCTATAGAGCCTTGCCCCGTGGTTCTGGCTCAGGAAGGAGGTGCCTGCCTGCGCAAAGGCATTGCACACGAAGTAGCAGAAGTAGTCATAGTTCAAGGACACCGTGTTGGCCGCTATTGCCGTGGCCCCCAGGGAGTTGATGCCGCCCTGGATGAGCACGTTGGAGAAGTTGAACATCATGCCCTGCACACCGGCCGGAATGCCTATCGCGGCTATATTCCTGAGCACGTCCCAATGGAAGCGCACCTCACGCAGGCGCAACCTGAGCATGCCCTGCTCGTGGCACAGGATATACAGCAGCATGGCCGAGCTGAGCACCGACGACACCAGGGTGGCTATTGCCACGCCCTCCACGCTCATGTGGCAGCGCACCACAAATATCAGGTTGAGCAGCACATTCACCACTCCACTCCCTGCCATCACGAAGAGCGGTCGGCGCGTGTCGCCCTTGCTGCGCAGGACAGCGGCCGAGAAGTTCATCAGCATCAGGAAGGGCATGCCCAGGAAGTATATCCTGAAGTAGAGCACAGCCAGCGGCATGATTTCTGCAGGCGTGTCGAGCCAGTCCAGGATGCGCTCTGCCCCCAGCCAGCCAACGGCTGCCAGGAGCACTCCGCTCACGATGGAAAGGGCGATGGAGGTGTGCACAGCCCGCGCCACACGCTCCTGGTCACCCTCGCCCAGCAGGCGCGCAATCACCACATTGGCTCCCACGCTGAGTCCCACAAACAGGTTGATCATCAGATTGATGATGAAGGCGTTGGCGCCCACAGCCGCCAGTGCGGTGCTGCTGGCATAGCGTCCCACCACCGCCACGTCGGCGGCATTGAGCAACTGCTGCAGGAAGGCTGTGCCCGCAACAGGCAGGGCAAACCACACCATCTTGATGGCAATGGGGCCGCTCAGCATATCCAGGTGCGAGGCTTCGTGCCCCGTAGTGTCATTGTTTGGCATTCGTCGTGTAGTGATAAAACGTGAAAAATGCGGTCTGACTCTCTTGTGCAGAGCCAGACCGCCTGTTGGTCTCTTGCCGGCGGCGCATTCCTGCGGTTTGCGCCACGCTCCTTGCCAGTTTGGGCAGCGCTATATAATATATAATGTATAGCACTCTCCCTGCTCCCGCCACCGTGCCTGCCAAGGAGACTGGGCGCGGTGGCCTGTGGGCTCAGAACTTGTAGCCCAGTGTGCACACGATGCTCTGGCGCGTCATGTTCACGTTGACGGGGTCGATGGTCACATTCTTCAGGTCAGGGTTATTCTGCGTGAAACTGGTCTCACCCTGTGCAAAGGAAGTGTCAAAGGCATGGAAGTCGGCCTTCTGGTTGCGCACCTTGTAGGCCAGGTCAACGTAGAAGCCCTTCACACGGTAACCCAAGCCAAGGGTGAGAATATTGGTGTCGCCCCAGCGCATGTAACTGGTGCTGGTGGCATAGTCCATGGCCGCGCTGTTGATGTTGTACTGGTCAAAGTTCACCTGGTCCTTGTAGGCCGATGTGATGTAGTTGTATCCCAGGCGCATGGCAAATGCCTTCACCGGGCGGTACTCCACACCAGCGCGCAGGGTGTGCACACCCTTGAGAGTCTGCTTGGCATGCTGGTTCATGGCCTTGTCGGTGGTGTTGGCAAAGGAGGTGTGGTAATCATCCCACTCGTCATACTTGGGGTATCCCATGTGCATGCTGCCATAGTTGGCATACTCATAGTCCACATCCCATGCAAAGGACTGCCCCACGGTGCTGCCCACGCTGGCACGCACCTTCCAGGGAGTGCGCACGGTATATTCCAGATAACTCTCCTTCTGGTCGGTACGCTGGTTCTCCACCAGGTCGGTAAGGTCATACACGGTGCTGTTCTTCATCCTGTACCAGGTGGGAGTCTCCACTGCCAGGCCAATGCGGAAGGGGTTGTCCTCGATGGGTCGCACGATGACACCGAGTTTCACATTGATGCCGTAGCCCGTTATCTTCTGGTCGTTGTACAGGGCATAGTCGCCCTTGACGTTTTCCCCAGCCTCATTGTTGTAACTGTTGAACTCTGTGTACTCCGACCACGAGCGGTAGTCCACATTGTCAAAGCCGATATTGAGGCCCAGGTAAGCGCGGTCCTTGAGGTTGGTGCTGAAGTTGATGTCGTATCCCTGCAGGCTTCCTGCCGAGTGGCGGGTGTAGAGGCTGCTCTCTCCACCAAACTTGTTGTAATAGCCCGTAGCCTTTTCGGGGTTTTGCTCATCCCCGTAGATGGGTGTCAGCCACTGGTTGTCCACGGCCATGCCAGCCAGGTTGTACTGTGTGTCATAGGCACTTGATGCCAGTTCGGCCACCTGGTCCATCTGGCTCAGGCCGTTCAGTCGCGCGTTGTCGGCATAGAAGTTATAGTTATAGTTGGCCTTCTTCTGGTAGTTGAAGCCCACATTGAAGAAGCGGCAAACGGGGTTGGCCATCTTCACGCTATACACAAAGCCCATCTGGTCAAAGGTGCCCGTGCCGCGGTTCTCATTGCTGATGCGCTCCTTGTTCCACTGTCCGCCAAAGGTGAGTGCCACGTCACTCTTGCGGTAGAGTCCGATGCCAGCGGGGTTCCATGCCATCACACCCAGGTCGGCACCCAGTGCGCCCATGGCTCCGCCCATACCCACATAGCGTGCGGTGCCTATCACATCCTGTGCATTATTGGTCACCTGCTCGTTCTGGAATGTATTCTGTGCCTGTGTGCCTGCTGCCATGAGCAGCAGCAGGGAGGCCATACCAACTCTTCTCATAAGATTCTTTCTATTTAAGTAAATAGTATGTCTGTTTTCAATATTCTTGCTTCAAGTGTCATGCCATCAGCGTCCACCACGTCCGCCACCGCCATGCGAACCGCCGCCAAAGCCACCGCCACCGCGTGAGCCACCGCCACCGAAGCCGCCCCCGCTGAAGCCACCACCGCGTGTGCTGCCACCTATCGATGAGCCTCGGCTGGGTGTGCTCTGCGTGTAACTGCGGCTTGTGGATGTGCCACCACGGGTGTAGGAGTCACGGGTAACGCCCTCGGAGCGTCCACCCCGCTGGGTCGTGTAGCCTGCTGTGCCTCGCGTGCCGGTGTATCGTCCGCTGTCCGTGCGCCCGGTCAGGCGTCCTGCGCGTGTGCCAGCCACTCCTTCGTAGCGGCCAGTGCTGCCCATGCGTGTGTTGCCCACACGTCCTGCGCGTGTGCCTGTTCCTGCTCCAGCGGTCATGTATCTGCCCCCGCGCTCGCCATGGTTGCGGTATGCCAGGCTGGGGTTATGCGGCAAGTGGTCGCGGTAAAATCCGTGAGGGCCCCATCCGCAGTCCCATCCGGGATGGTGATGCCAGCCCCATCCCCAGTCGTACCACCCGCAATAGCCGTAGCGGTAATAAGGCATGCACCAGCCATACCAGGGGTCGTACCAGGGGTCATACCAGCCAAAGCTGATGTCCCAAAGGAATGGGTCGCGCCATGCCAGCCCACGGAAGCGGTAGAGGCGTGCCGTATAGTAATAGTCGTCATCGTAGTAGCCATCGTCGCTGTCCCTGTAGCGGTAGTCATCGCCAGGAGCTACACCATAGGCGTCGTCCATCCTCTCGCCGGGCGCATAGCGCGATACCACCTGCGAGCCAGTGCTGTCGGTGGAGGTCACATACAGGGTGTCGCCCACCAGGCGGGTCGATACCCCGTCCCTGCCAGCACCACGGCGGTTGTATTCATCCACGTCACGCAGTTGTCCTGTATGGTAATCAGCATTCGGGTCAGCCTCGGTCACCACCACGGGACGCTGCCTTGAGGCGTCGGTCGCAGGCAGTGTCACCGCCTTCTCCACCTGGACTTTCTTCTTGCCAGGAACGAAGTACATGTCATCGTCAGTGCCCTGTGCCATCGCTGTATATGGGAGCACCGAAAGTGCCAGAAGCAGAATCATATTCCTTTTCATATTCCTCGCTTTTAAGTTTCTTGCGCAAAGTTACCCCCTTTCGGTGAAATGCCCAAAAGGATTTAGCCTATTTACAGGAGGAAAATTCCCCCATTAGGGTTTTTTATCATAATTTTGCCCTCTGTTATGAGATACACCGAGGTTACATTCAGGATAAGCCCCTGCAGCCAGACTGCCGCCGACCTGCTGGCCGCGCTGCTGGGCGACGAGGGTTTCGAGACCTTTGCCGAGAGCGAGGACGGACTGGTGGGCTATGTGCAGCAGCCGCTCTGGGACGGGGGGCGGGTGCAGCGTGTGCTGGACCACTTTCCCCTGCCTGGCATCCGCATCACCTTCAGCGCGCAGGACGCGCCCTACCAGGACTGGAACCAGATGTGGGAGGAGGAGGGCTTCCAGCCTGTGGTCATCGCAGGCCAGATAGTGGTGCATGACACACGCCATACCGATGTGCCTGCCCTGCCCTATGACATCACCATATCACCCAGGCAGGCTTTCGGCACGGGCAGCCACCACACCACGCGCATGATACTGGAGTGGCTCATGCAGGCCGACTTGCAGGGGCTGGACGTGATAGATGCTGGCACAGGCACTGGAGTGCTGAGCGTCATGTGCATCCTGAGGGGCGCCAGGCATGTGCTGGCCTATGACATCGACGAGTGGAGCGCCGACAATGCCCGCGACAACCTCCTGCTCAATGGCATCGGCTCTGCACGCGTGGAGGTGCGTCTGGGTGATGCCTCGGCGCTGAAGCATGACGACCAGGCCCAGCTGTTGATGGCAAACATCAACAGAAACATACTGTTGGCTGACATGCAGCAGTTTGTGCAGTCGCTGGAGGCAGGAGGGCAACTGCTTCTGAGCGGCTTTTACGAGCAGGACATCCCGCTTCTGGCCGAGGCTGCGTCCCGCTACGGAATGCGCCTTGTGGAGAAGCGCGTGGAGGACCACTGGGCCATGCTCCTGCTGCAGAAGGGCTGAGAGGGAGGGAAAGAGCTCCCTCACAGGCATCTCGAAGCCCCCTCGCAGGCATCTCAAAGCCCCCTCCCGGCCTCCCCCAAGGGGGAGGTGACCATTGGAGCACTTTTTTCAGGTGAAGGCCAGGTCGCTTTCTTTGGTTTCACTCATGAGGGAGGATGGATTTCCTGTCTCGGCTACATCGGTGTTTGTTTCCGATATCTGCTTGAATTGTAGTGCGTTCCTTTTCTTTTTCTGTATCGGAGGTACAATTGGCTTACTGTGACAATCCTTCGGGAAGGAAGCACTCCTGGAAGTCTGATGCCACATTGCTCCGATAAGTCCGCCTGCATCCCCTAAAAAACGCATGCCGCTGCATGTGCCAATGCAGTGCGCTGCATGTGCCAACGCAGCGCACTGCGATCGCCAACGCGGCGCACTGCATTTTCCGATGCACCAGACAACAGAATTGCAGGAAGCCTCTTCCTGCCTCCCAAGTGGGGCTTCAAAAGCGTTTTCTCCCCCCTTAGGGAAGGCTGTGCGGGTGCTTCCGCATCCGCCAGGCGAAAGTGGAATCCGATGGTATATACTCCTTCCCCTCGGGGAAGGTAAGGGAAGGGGGCTTTGTGCTGTGCTTCCACATCCGCCATGCGAAAGTGAAAGCCGATGGCATATACTCCTTCCCCTCGGGCAAAGTAAGGGAAGGGAGCCTTGTGCGGGGGCTCCTTCTTTTTCGAGGCCCATGCCCCCGCCTTTCTCATGGAAAAGCAGTACTTTTGCACGAGAAACACACACCAGCCATACAGACATGAGCGACGGAAACTTCAATAGGGCTCTCCTGCCCTCCACCCCATACCGCAGTGGTATCAAGATGGGACAACAGCAATTGCGCGTCAAGGCCGAGGCGGCCTTCCGCGAGGTGATAAGAAAAAAGTTCCCCACCCTGGCGGATGAGGAACTGGATGAGTGGGCCGAGGAGTTCCACAAGCGACTCCTGTAGGCCTTTTATCGCACACGCACCTGGGCGGCCAGTGCCTTGCACTTCTCGCGCAGCTGCTCCTGCGAGGCCGAGACATCGTCCCAGCACACCACCACACCCATGCGCCTGCCCACATGCGCTTCGGGCTTGCCGAAGATGCGCAGGTAGGTTTGCGGTGCCGCGCACACGTTCTCCATACCATCATATTCGGGGTTTGCGGTCTCCACATCGGAAAGGATTACCGCCGAGGCTCCCTGTCGCTCCAGTGTCACTTCGGGGATGGGCAGGCCAAGCACGGCTCGGCAATGCAACTCAAACTCCGTCAGGTTCTGTGTCCCGGCCATGGTCACCATGCCTGTGTCGTGCGGTCTTGGGCTCAGTTCGCTGAATATCACGCCCTTGCTCTCGCTCACAAAGAACTCCACGCCCCATATTCCTGCGCCCGTGAGAGCCTGGGTCACCTGTGCTGCCATGTGCTGGGCCTGGGCCAGATGCTCAGGCCGCATGCGTCGTGGCTGGAAACTCTCGCGGTAGTCACCGCCCTTCTGCACATGACCGATGGGGGCACAGAAGAGTGTGGGGCCGCTCTTCTGGGTCACGGTGAGCAGCGTGATCTCGTAGTCAAAGGGAATAAACTCCTCCACGATGACCTCCATGATGTCGCCACGGCATCCCTCGCAGGCACAGTGCCATGCTTTCTCCAGGTCATCGGGGCAGTCCACCTTGCTCTGCCCATGCCCGCTGCTGCTCATGAGCGGCTTGATGATGCACGGAAATCCTATCTGTGAGGCAGCCTCCACCAGTTCGTCGTAGGTGTTGGCATAGCGATAGGCAGCCGTGCGCAGTCCCAGTTGGGTGTGTGCCAGTTCGCGTATCTCCTTGCGGTTCATCGTGAAGTTGACGGCCCTGGCACTGGGCACCACTTGTATGCCACGCTGCTCGCAGTCGTAGAGGCGCTCGGTGCGTATGGCCTCTATCTCAGGCACGATGATGTCGGGGTGCACCTCCTCCACCACGCGCATGAGCGCGTCACCATCAAGCATGTTGAACACGCGGTGCTCGTCGGCCACCTGCATGGCAGGTGCATGGTCGTATTTGTCACAGGCCACTACATACTGGCCAAGCCTCTTGCAGGCGATGACAAACTCCTTGCCCAGTTCTCCCGAGCCCAGGAGAAGGATTTTCTTTACCATATCTATATGCGTTTTTACGTTTGTATATGCGTTTTTATGTGCGATTTTACGGTTGCGCGTGCGGTTTTGCGGTTTTATGGTTCTTCGGTTTTGCGGTTGTGTGTGCGGTTTTGTGGTTGTGTGTGCGGTCAGCATCGCTCTTGACGAGCCTCCCAATCTCCTAACCTTGCAACCTCATAACCTCCTAACCTTACAACCTCATAGCCTCCTAACCTAAAAACCTCCTAACCTTACAACCTCATAGCCTCACAGCCTCACCATCTCACGCTTTACTCCTTGTACCTGTCGCCCCAGCAGTTGACCATGTGCTCGCGCAGGCGTTCCTCGGCAGGGTTGGGCTGCGCGTGCCACAGGCGCAGATGCTCCATGCCATCGGGCAGGAACTGCTGCTGCACGAAATGACCCTCGTAGTCGTGGGCATACTTGTAGCCCTGAGCATAGCCCAACTGCTCCATGAGTTTTGTGGGAGCGTTGCGCAGATGCAATGGCACAGGCAGATTGCCCGTTTGCCTGACGGCCTGGATAGCCTGGTTGATGCCGTTGTAGGCCGAGTTGCTCTTGACACTGGTGGCCAGATATACGGTAGCCTCGGCCAGAGGGATGCGCCCCTCGGGCCACCCTATCTTCATCACGGCATCAAAGGCAGCATTGGCCAGCAGCAGCGCGTTTGGGTTGGCCAGTCCTATATCCTCGCTCGCGCTGATGACCAGGCGGCGTGCGATGAAGGCCGGATCCTCGCCTCCCTCTATCATGCGTGCCAGCCAGTAGAGCGCGGCATCGGGGTCGCTGCCACGGATGCTCTTGATGAAGGCCGAGATGATGTCGTAATGCATCTCCCCATCTTTGTCGTAAGCCATGGGATTCTGCTGCAAGCGGTCGGTCACGGTGTGGTCATCAATGGTCACCGTGTCGCTCTCCCCGGCCGACTCATACAGGAGCTCCAGGATATTGAGCAGCTTGCGCGCGTCGCCTCCACTGTATCGGAGCAGCGCCGAGGTCTCTTTCAGTTCAAACTTCTTCTGCTTGAGCAGCGTGTCGCGCTCGGTGGCCCGCTTGACCAGAGCCAGCAAGTCGGCCTGCTCCAGCGGCTTGAGCGTATATACCTGGCACCGCGAGAGCAAGGGACGTATGACCTCAAAAGAGGGATTCTCGGTGGTGGCGCCTATCAGCGTCACCACTCCCTGCTCCACCGCGCCCAGCAGGGAGTCCTGCTGCGACTTGGAGAACCGGTGTATCTCGTCAATGAACAGGATGGGGCTGGGCGAGTTGAAGAAGCGGCTGTTGCGCGCACGCTCTATCACCTCACGCACTTCCTTCACCCCACTCGTCACCGCACTCAGGGTGAAGAAGGGAATGTCCAGCTGGTGCGCGATAATGGTGGCCAGGGTGGTCTTGCCCACTCCAGGAGGCCCCCACAGGATGAAACTGCTGATGCGCTTCCCCTCTATCATGCGGCGCAGCACAGCCCCCGCACCCACCAGGTGCTGCTGCCCAATATAGTCGTCCAGAGTCTGTGGACGCATTCTCTCTGCCAATGGTTGCATAACAGATGCAAAGTTACGAAAAAGCGGCAAGGTAACATGGCACTGGAGGCACTTTTTATC
>JBNMJN010000025.1:0-40301 GCA_050873805.1 Prevotellaceae bacterium
GCGCTGTGGTCCTCCCACTTGATAGGCTCGTTGCGCTCCTCGTTGAAGCCTGCCGTGGCCGTGTCGTAGGGCGCCTCGTACCAGTTGTAGCCGTTGGCGTCCTCACTGGGCGTGCCGCAGATGATGTTGAAGTAGGGATTGCTCTCGTTGCCCTCACCATAGACGTTGCCTGTGTTATAGACCCATGTGGTAGCCTTCCACTCCTTGTCGCCGTCATAGCGCGACGAAGGAGCGATTACAATGTTGGCTCCCACCACCAGCAGACCCTCTGCCGAGGCAGGTACCGTGAGCGAGGCTGTGGCCGTAAGCCCAAGCATCGCCGTGAGTAATTGTTTCCTCATAGATTTGTTGATTTGTATTGGTTAAGATATTTAATAGGACTACCGTTATTCTGCACCTGCACTCTCCATTGGGCACATCCTGCCCCAGAGCATTCCGCAGTCTTGCGCATGTGACACATCCAACCGCGTGCCATCAGCGAGGGGACGTTTTCCCCTCTTTGTTTTTGTTTCTCTGTCTTGTTCCGTGCAAATTTACAAAGTTTCCTTTACACACCCAAGAATCTTTCCCCATTTTATTTTTGCCTCTGGACACAAGACCCGACCATCGCCCTCCAGAAGAGAGAGGGGCAATATTGCCCAAGGGCATGCGCCTGTCAACGCAGCCGCATGCGATCGCCAACGCAGCCGCATGCGTAAAAAAGGGCTGCGCCATGACTCACATGACGCAGCCCTGTAATGGGTATCGCGCAAGCACGGGGCGGAAGTCCCGAAGTGCCCCAGGCATGGCCTTCTGAAGGTCAGCGGGCGAGCAGGAACTGCTTGAAGTCCCGGAAGTCCTTGCTCATGGGCACGCTCTGCTTCTCGCCCTGCATGAAGGCAGCCAGTCGGGCGGGAATCTCCACGCTCTGGCCTGTGATGCCCTCCACCACACCCTGGAACTTGGCCGGGTGGGCGGTCTCGAGGAAGAAGCCGGCCTCGCCCTCGCGCAACTGCTCCTGCAAGGAGCGGTAGCCACAAGCGCCATGAGGGTCAAGCTGGTAGCCTGTCTCGCGCAGGCAGTCACGCACGGTGTCGGCAATCTGAGCGTCGGTGTAGGTGGCCCCGCTGATGTCCTGGCGGATGGCATCGACACTGTGGCCGTAGAGGTCCAGGATGCGCGCAAAGTTGCTGGGGTCGCCCACGTCCATGGCATTGGCTATGGTCTGCCGGCTGGCCATGGGTGTGTACTGGCCCGTGAGGAGATACTTGTAGAAGACATCGTTGGCATTGTTGGCTGCGATGAAGCGGTCAACGGGCAGCCCCATGCGCTTGCCAATGAGAGCCGAGCAGAGGTTGCCGAAGTTGCCGCTGGGCACACTGGCCACTACCCTGCCCTGCCAGCCCTGACGGCGAAGCTGGGCACAGGCATAGAAGTAATAGAAACTCTGGGGCAGGAAGCGTGCCACATTGATGCTGTTGGCACTGGTGAGGCGCATGTGGGCGGTGAGCTCGCTGTCCATAAAGGCACTCTTGACCAGTGCCTGGCAGTCGTCAAACACGCCATCGACCTCCAGCGCGGTGATGTTCTGGCCCAGGGTGGTGAACTGGCACTCCTGTATGGGGCTCACCTTGCCCTTGGGATAGAGCACATACACATGGATGCCGGGCACGCCCAGGAAGCCATTGGCCACGGCCGAACCGGTGTCGCCCGAAGTGGCCACAAGCACATTCACCACCTCGTGCCTGCCGCTCTTGCGGATGAAGTGGCCCAGCAGCCTGGCCATGAAGCGCGCCCCCACGTCCTTGAAGGCGAGTGTGGGGCCATGGAAGAGCTCCAGCGAGTAGATGCGCGGGGCCACCTCCACCAGGGGAACATCAAAGATGAGGGTGTCACGCACGAGCGCATGCAGCTCGTCCTGCGGGATGTCCTCGCCAAAGAAGCAGTCGGCCACCCGGCAGGCTATGTCCGGGAAGGAGTAGTCCTCAAGGTGTGCGATAAACTCGGCATCCAGGGGCACGATGCGCTCTGGCATATAGAGGCCACGGTCTTCGGCCAGTCCTTGCACCACGGCCTTCTCCAGTGAGGCCAGGGGTGCTTTGCCGTTTGTACTGTAGTATTTCATGCGGTTTTGCGGTTTTACGGTTCTGCGGTTCTATGGTTTTGCGGTTCTATGGTTTTGCGGTTGTACGGTTGTACGGTTTTGCGGTTGTACGGGTATGTGGTTGTACGGGCATGCGGTTCTGCGGTCGCATGGTTATGCAGGGGGGGGCGGACGTGCAATTCTATGGGCAGGCAGGCATGTGGCCGAAGCGACACCCTTGTGGTGACCCTTGAGATGCACTTCCCCAGGCAACCCTCATCGCAGGAGGGGGCAGAGGAGACGAGTCCCTCCCCCCTGGGGGAGGTTAGGAGGGGGCTCCCATCTCCTCCACACCCATAAACATCCTGATGAACTCATCGCCCTGCAGCAATCCACAGGCCCCCTGGCGGGCAGCCTCCTCGTCAAACGTCTGCACCTGGTCGGGCTCTATGCCGGGGGCGTAGATGGCAAAGGGGATAGGCTCATTGGTGTGAGTGCGCAGATGGCAGGGCGTGGGATGGTCGGGCAGCAGGGCGATGGCCACAGGCTCGCCTGCGGCCTGCAGCAGGCCTGTGCCCTGGGAATCCAGAGCCTCCAGGATGGGACGCAGCAGGCGATGGTCGAGCGAGCGTATAGTGTCCAGCTTGAGGGGGATACTGCCATCGTGGCCTGCCTCATCGCTGGCCTCCACATGCAGATACACGAAGTCATCGGTCTGCAGGGCATCCACAGCGGCCTGCGCCTTGCCCTCGTAGTTGGTGTCCCACAAGCCCGTGGCTCCCGGCACATCGATGATGCGCAGCCCGGCATAATGGCCGATGCCGCGAATGAGGTCCACTGCGGTAATCACCGCCCCGCGCTTGATTTGCGGATAAGTGCGGGTAAGGGGAGTCATCATGGGGCGATAGCCTCCACCCCAGGGCCAGATGCTGTTGGCAGGATCCTGCCCCTGTGCCACACGCCCAAGGTTGAGCGGATGGGTGGCGAGCAGCCTCTGGCTCTCCTGCATCAGGTGCAGGAGCAGCGTGGCCGTGTCCTGCGCGTCGGGCGTGGCGGCCTTGGGCAGGTGCTCGCGCCAGGGCTTGCCGGGGATGTCATGGGGCGGTGTGCACAGGAGATTCTTGCATCCGCCCTTGATGACCAGCAGATGGCGGTACTGCACACCTGTGTAGAAGTGTATGCGGTCACTGCCCAGGTGCTCCTGCAGGTAGCGCATGAGCACGTCGCCCTCCTCGGTCTCCAGGCGGCCGCAGGAGTGATTCTTGAGCAGGTCGCCGTCCAGGCTCACCAGGTTGCAGCGCATGGCCAGGTCATCGGGAGCCAGTTCCACGCCTATGCTGGCAGCCTCCAGGGGGCCGCGCCCCTCATACACGAGGTGCTGGTCATAGCCCAGGATGCTGCTGTTGGCCACCTCGCTGCCAGGGTGGAAGCCGTCGGGCACGGTCTTGAGCAGGCCATTGCGCCCGTTGCGGGCAAGCCAGTCGAAGTGCGGGATGTGGGCATACTGGAGCAGCGTCTTGCCACCCAGTTCATCGCAAGGCCAGTCGGCCATGCCATCGCCCAGTATGATGAGATGTTTCATAATAGATAGTAAGAAAAGCCAAGCCCCCTCCCAGCCTCCCCCAAGGGGGAGGAGGAGGGTTGGAGGGTTGGATGGTTAGAGGAATGTAGCATTGTATATGCGAGGCCCGTGTGCTGCCTGTGGCAGGCGTATGACTCACCCCTCAGGGAATGTGCCATTGTATATGCGAGCCCCTCCCCCAGGGGTAGGCCGGGAGGAGGCTCAGCCCGCGCGGGCCTGGCCAGCCTTGCTCAGGCCAGCGACATGATGTCGGCAAACACGCCTGCGGCTGTCACCGAGGCCCCCGCCCCATAGCCCTGGATGAGCATGGGGTACTTGTGGTAGCGCTCGGTGGTGAGCATGACGATGTTGTTGGAGCCCTCGAGCACATAGAAGGAGTGCTCCTTGCTGAACTCCTCCAGCGACACACTGGCATGCCCGTCCTCATACTTGGCCACGAAACGCCATACCTTGTGCTCCCGCTCCAGCTTCTGCCGGCGACGCTCAAAGTCTGCGTCGAGCGAGGGAAGGTTCTTCCAGAAGTCATCGAGCGAGCCCTCAAAGAACTCCCTGGGCAGGAGCGGATGCACCTCCACATCCTCCTGGCTCACCTCGTAGCCCGCCTCGCGTGCCAGAATCACCAGTTTGCGTATCACATCCTTGCCGCTCAGGTCAACGCGCGGGTCGGGCTCGCTGTAGCCCTCCTCCCTGGCCATTGCCACGGTGCGGCTGAAGGGCACCTGGGCCGAGATGGTGTTGAAGATGAAGTTGAGCGTGCCGCTGAGCACAGCCTCGATGCGCAGGATGCGGTCGCCACTGTTGCACAGGTCGTTGATGGTGCGTATGATGGGCAGGCCTGCTCCCACATTGGTCTCAAAGAGGAACTTCACCCCTCGCCGCTGCGCCGTCTTCTTCAGCTCGCGGTAGTCGGCATAGTTGCCGCTGGCGGCTATCTTGTTGGCGGCCACCACATTGATATTATGGTCGAGGAAGTCTCGGTAGAGCCCAGCCACATCGGGGCTGGCAGTGCAATCGACAAAGACGCTGTTGAAGATGTTCATGCCTATCACCTCGTCGTGCAGCCGCTGGATGTTGCTTGGCTCGGCATTCTGCAGCTGTTCCCTGTAGTTGTCAAGTGAGATGCCACGGCGGTCAAACAGTGCATTGTGCCCACTGGCAATGCCCACGACATTCAGCTTGAGGCGAAGCTCGCGCATGAGCTTGGCCTGCTGGTGACGTATCTGCTCGATCAGGGAACCGCCCACGGTACCCACTCCACAGACGAAGAGGTTGAGCACCTGGTACTCACTCAAGAAAAAAGAATCGTGGATGACATTGAGTGCCTTGCGCAAGTGCGTGGCGCTGATGACGAATGAGATGTTGGTCTCGCTGGCCCCCTGCGCGCAGGCTATCACGCTGATGCCGCTGCGGCCCAGGGCATTGAACAGCTTGCCCGCTATGCCGGGGGTGTGCTTCATGTTCTCTCCCACGATGGCCACAGTGGCCAGGCCCTGCTCGGCACGCATGGAGAACATGGCCCCGTCCTCTATCTCCTTGGCAAACTCATCGTTGAGCACGCGGCATGCCTCCTCGGCATCCTCGTCACGCACACCTATACTGGTGCTGTTCTCCGACGACGCCTGGCTCACCAGGAACACGCTGATGCCATTGTCGGCCAGGCAGGTGAAGATGCGGCGGTTCACGCCTATCACGCCCACCATGGACAGGCCCGACACGGTGATGAGCGAGGTGCCCTTGATGCTGGATATGCCCTTGATGATGCGCGAGTCGGCCTTCACCTCGTCCTTGATGATGGAGCCGGGGGCCTCGGGGTTGAATGTGTTCTTGATGAGAATGGGGATGTGCTTGACGCACACGGGATAGATGGTGGGGGGATATACCACCTTGGCACCGAAGTTGCACAGCTCCATGGCTTCCACATAGCTGAGCTCGGGTATCACATAGGCGGTGCTTATGACACGCGGGTCGGCGGTCATGAAGCCGTCCACATCGGTCCATATCTCCAGCACGCTGGCATCCAGCACAGCGGCGATGATGCTGGCGGTGTAGTCGCTGCCGCCACGGCCCAGGTTGGTCACCTCGCCGCTCACGGCATCCGAGCTGATAAAACCGCCCACCAGGCTCACCTTGGGCAGCGTTGCCCAGTTCTCCCTCACCAGTTGGCTGGTGAGCTCCGTGGCCAGGCAGTTCTTGCCGCCCTTGACCTCGGTCTTGATAAACGTGCGGCTGTCATACCACTCGGCATCCCTGACCAGCGCGGCCACGATACGGCTGCTGATGCGCTCGCCATAGGAGACGATGGCGGCCTGCGTCTTGGGACTGAGGTCGTGGATGAGATACACACCCTGGTAGATGCTGCGCAACTCCTCCAGCAGGTCGTGCACGATGCCCAGCAGCGCCTGCCTCTTGTTGCTGTCGCTGATGACAGCATTTATCATGTCCTCGTGCCTCTGGGCTATCTCCCAAAAGGACTTCTGGTACAGCGGGTCACCCTCTACGGCCATCTTGCCGGTGCGTATCAGCTGGTCGGTAATGCCGCCCAACGCACTCACTACCACGATGACAGGCTCCTGCTGGGCCTCCACGATACGCTTCACACTCAGGATACTGTCCACGGAACCTACAGATGTTCCGCCAAACTTTAGTACTTTCATCCCTTTGACTTTCTTGATGTATTTGCCATTGATTACACTGCAAAAGTAGCAAGAAAATCCCGATTGGCAGGCAAAAAGCAGGTGTTTTGCACGCCACAGGGCTCATTTAGTCAATGTATGGCACAACCAGCATGCCTGTGTGCATACCCTCCGCATGCCCAGGCTGGCCTGCCGGCAGGACAACAAAGCAGGCCACGGACTTGCGGGGAACGGGGAAAGGAGATAACTTTGCAGCGCATTTCAACATTATGACACAGGAACTTAATCTGAGAATACTCCCCCAGGATGCCTACGACGAGCAGAGCATCATCGCCTTTCTGAAGCGGGACAGGGGCATCGAGCCGCAGGCCGTGAGGGTGCTGAGGCGAAGCATCGACGCGCGACAGCGTACCGTGTATGTCAACCTCACCGTGCGTGCCTACATGGACGAGCAGCCCGAGGAACTGCCCTTCACCCCCATCACTTACCCCAACGTGAGCCAGGCCAGGCGGGTGCTGGTAGTGGGGGCTGGCCCTGGCGGACTCTTTGCGGCACTGAGGCTCATCGAACTGGGACTGCACCCGGTGGTCATCGAGCGGGGCAAGGACGTGAGGGAAAGGAAAAGGGACGTGGCACGCATACGCATCGACCAGCAGGTGAACGCCGAGAGCAACTACGCCTTTGGCGAGGGCGGGGCGGGCGCCTACAGCGACGGCAAGCTCTTCACGCGCAGCAAGAAGCGCGGTGATGCCGACCGCATCCTGCGCATCTTCGTGCAGCATGGGGCCAAGGAGTGCATCCTGGTCGACGCGCACCCGCACATCGGCACCGACCGCCTGCCGCGAGTCATCGAGAACATGAGGCTGACCATCCTGCGCTGTGGGGGCGAGGTGCACCTCCAGACGCGCATGACCAGCCTGCTCATCCGCGAGGGGCGCGTGGAGGGACTGCTGGCCCACGATGCCGTGAGCGGCTCCCAGCGGGAGTTCAGGGGCGAGGCCGTCATCCTGGCCACAGGACACTCGGCCAGGGATGTGTACCGCCACCTGGCCGAGAGGCGCCTGCACATCGAGTGCAAGGGACTGGCCGTGGGCGTGAGGCTGGAGCACCCGGCCAGGCTGATCGACCAGATACAGTACCACAGCCGCCAGGGACGCGGCAAGTGGCTGCCTGCGGCCGAATATAGCATGGTAAGGCAGGTGGAGGGCCGAGGGGTGTACAGCTTCTGCATGTGCCCCGGGGGATTTGTGGTGCCAGCGGCCAGTGGCCCGGAGCAACTGGTGGTCAACGGCATGAGCCCCAGCAACCGTGGCGGCGCATGGAGCAACAGCGGCATGGTGGTGGAACTGCGGCCCGAGGACATCATGGCCGGTGACGACCCGCTGGCCATGATGCGCTGGCAGGAGAGGCTGGAGCGCACTTGCTGGCAACAGGCCAACGGCAAGCAGACGGCTCCCGCACAGAGGATGACCGACTTTGTGAGCGGACGCCTCTCGGCCTCCCTGCCCGCCTCGTCCTACGCGCCCGGACTGATTGCCAGCCCGCTGCACGAGTGGCTTCCACAGGGAGTGTCGGGACGCCTGCGCGAGGCTTTCGCCACATGGGGAAAGCAGAAGAGGGGATTCCTGACCAGCGAGGCCACAGTAATAGGGGTGGAGACGCGCACAAGCAGCCCCGTGCGCATCACCCGACAGGCCGACAGCCTGCAGCACGTGAGCCTGCAGGGGCTGTTCCCCTGCGGCGAGGGGGCAGGCTATGCAGGTGGCATCGTGAGCGCGGGAGTGGACGGGGAAAGGTGTGCCGAGGCCTGCGCCGAGTGGCTATCCGAATAGTTCGCGCACGGCCTCGGCCACACGCCTCACAGGCACCAGTTCGATATCATACTGCCGTGGGTCTATCCCGTTCAGGTTATGAGCCGGCAGCAGCATGCGGCGGAAGCCCAGCTTCTGGGCTTCCGCTATTCTTTGCTCTATACGCGACACGGGGCGTATCTCGCCGCTGAGCCCCACCTCGCCCGCCACGCAGGTGTCCACATCGATGGGGGTATCGACATTGCTGCTCAGCACCGCCGCGATGACGCCCAGGTCGATGGCGGGGTCGGTGACACGGAGACCGCCCGCGATATTGAGAAACACGTCCTTGGTGGCCAGCTTGAACCCCACCCTCTTCTCCAGCACGGCCAGCAGCATATTGAGCCTGCGGCCGTCAAATCCCGTGGTACTGCGCTGTGCCGTGCCATAGGCAGCCGTACTGACCAGAGCCTGGGTCTCTATCATAAAGGGGCGCACACCCTCCACCGTGCAGGCAATGGCCACGCCCGACAGCCCCTCGCGGTTGTCGGTAAGCAGCAGTTCGCTGGGATTGGCCACCTGGCGCAGTCCATCATGGCGCATCTCGTAGATGCCCAGTTCGCTGGTGCTGCCAAATCGGTTCTTGATGCTGCGCAGGATGCGGTACATATAATGCTGGTCACCCTCAAACTGCAGCACGGTGTCCACGATGTGCTCCAGCACCTTGGGGCCAGCCAGGGTGCCCTCCTTGTTGATGTGCCCGATAAGCAGGATGCTGGCTCCCCCGCACTTGGCGTACTTGAGCAGGCTGGCCGCACACTCGCGTATCTGCGTGAGGCTACCTGGACTGCTGTCCACCGTCTCGGTCTGTATGGTCTGTATGGAGTCGATGACCACCAGGTCGGGGCGGGTCTGCTCTATCTGCACGAATATCTGCTCAAGCGAGGTCTCGGTGAGCACGAGCAGGTCGCTGGCGGGCTGCGCGCTGCCCCGCCCAGCCTGTGCGGGCAGCAGGCGGTCGGCACGGAGCTTGAGCTGGCGCGCGCTCTCCTCGCCACTCACATACAGCACGCGGCGGCCCTGCAGGCGCAGGACAGTCTGCAGCACCAGGGTGCTCTTGCCTATGCCTGGCTCGCCGCCCAGCAGCACCAGGCTGCCTGGAACCAGTCCGCCGCCCAGCACACGGTTGAGCTCGCGGTCGCCCATGTCCATGCGCGGCTCCTCATCGGCGCGTATCTCGGACACAGGCACCGGGCGCGCCTTGGGCGCGCTGTCATGCCCAGCAGCCCTGAGGGCCGCCCTTGCCGCCCCCATCGATGGCTTGTCCTCATGTATGGTAAGCTCCTTCATGGTGTTCCACTGCTGACACGAGGGGCACCGGCCCACCCATCGCAGGCTCTCCTGCCCACAATTCTCACACACATATACTTTCTTGTCCTTGGCCATAAGCGTAACTTGGTTTCAGAAGATGATATTGAACGAGGTGCCCGCCCACAGCATGTGCTGGAGCTGCTGGCTGTATGTGCTATGCGGCGGAAGCAGGTAATAGTCGATGTGCAGTCCCGCCGTGTAGTTCTGCCTCAGCTTGTAGGTGCAGGAGAGTCCCGTGCCAAAGTTGGTTCCATTACGCGCTGGCACAGTCTTTTCGGGCAGTTTGATGGAGCACATGCGCACATATCCCAAATTCAGTTTGCTGCCCAGCGAGCATCGGGAGGTAAGCGGCCACGAGAAATAGGGGCCTGCCATCACCGTCAATGCACGCGCGGTACGGGTGGACTTGTCATTGAGCAGGACATAGTAGTTGGTGCCCATCGCCTGTCCGCCCACGCCTATCCAGTGATTGGCAAACCATGCCCCCTCCACACCTGCGGCGCAGCCGGCCGCAGCATCCAGCTTATGGCCCGTGCCCAGGGTATAGCGGTGCATGGGGATATAGTCGCCCAGCCGCAGGCCCAGAAACGAGGGCTTGGCCCAGCGGTGATACTCCTCGCGTTCCATGAGGGGGCGGTTGATGCCCTTGTCCTTGAAGATGAGGTCGGTGAGAAAATAGCCCAACTCGGTGGAGATGACACCTATGCCCGCGCCCACCATCACGTCGCTCAGCCAGTGGCGGTTGTTGGCCATGCGCATCAGCCCCACGCTGGAGGCCACCGCATAGGAGCCAAAGCCCACCCACTTGCTCTTGTAGCCATACTCCTTGGTGAGCATGGTGGCAGTCATGAAGGCGGTAGCGGTATGTCCCGAGGGGAACGAGCGAGTGTTGGAACCGTCGGG
This sequence comes from Prevotellaceae bacterium, assembly GCA_050873805.1. Lineage (GTDB taxonomy): Bacteria > Bacteroidota > Bacteroidia > Bacteroidales > Bacteroidaceae > Physcousia. The sequence continues at coordinate 10,342 of JBNMJN010000025.1, forward strand.
ACGGCGCACCTGCACGCTCTCCTTCAGCCCATTGGCAATAGTTGCCATCAATGCCACAGAGAAAGCGTCGGACACGAGCATCCTGCCCCACGAGGAGCGGCCGCGCACTCCCGCCGCCTTCAGTCCCAGCATCACCACAGCGGGCGAGTACTGCAGATAGTCATCGGCGGTGTGCTTGTAGCGGGGAAAGTAGTCGGTACGCAACTGGCGGAAGTTCTTGTCCTCCTTCATGGCCAGCAGCCCGCCCACCATCAGGGGCAAGCCCACGCACACCATGCGGTAGGTGCGTGTATTGGCCAGCAGCCGCCTGCGGTTGAGCGTATCGGCCACCCGCAGGGTGTCGCCGCCTGTCACCAGCATCTTCTCCACCTCCTGTGGGGAATCGATGTTGCCGCCAACCTCTACCTGCAGGGGGCTGTCGGCACTGGGCATACTGCCCGGCAGGGAGTCGGCCAGGGCGTCGCCATCCACTGAGGGCGCGACACCAGGGGAGACCTTCCTGCCGCAAGGAGAGCAGCCGGGAGAGGGCTCGCCAAATGCAGGCACGCTGTCACAGCATGTGGACGAGTCTGCCATTGCAGACAGCGCAAGAAGGAAAAACAAATGTGCGCAACAAGCACGGCATAGCGATTGTGCCACCTTGCCCGACACACGCAATATGGATAAAGACATTCTTTCGCAATTATACACGAGGTCAAAGGAACAGACCGCCGCACGCTGTCCTCTACTTCCCTGTCCCCATTTTCCTTTGTCGTTGCAAAAGTACAAAAATTATCCTATATGTACCTCATCGTGTCCCATTTTTCCACTCACACCCCCATCATGCCAGGTGGAAGCATTCTGGCAACAGGAAACAGCGAACTCCATTGCCCAACGCATGCCGCTGCATCCGCCAACGCATGCCGCTGCATCTGCCAACGCATGCCGCTGCATCTGAGAACGCATGCAACCGCACCTGGTGAGCAAGTGCACTTTTCTTTCCGGGAAAAGGCCAAGAGGGAGCTTTTACACTCGCGCACGCATAATATATATAAGGAGTAGAAAATAAAAATGCAGTTTTTTGGCAAAAAAAGGTCGATATACTTTGCAGGAAGCCAAAATCGGCCTACCTTTGCAATCGCAAAACGGGAACAAACGCTGCCAAGCGAGGCAGGACAGTCCGGGAAGCAAGATTGGACGCTTAGCTCAGCTGGTTCAGAGCGTCTGCCTTACAAGCAGAGGGTCGGCGGTTCGAATCCGTCAGCGTCCACAGGAAATACGATGGAATGGCTCCTTAGCTCAACTGAATAGAGCATTTGACTACGGATCAAAAGGTTATAGGTTTGAATCCTATAGGAGTCACACCTGACAGCGAGTCAGTGGAAACTGGGTAGATACCAGAGTGGCCAAATGGGGCAGACTGTAAATCTGCTGGCTTACGCCTTCGGTGGTTCGAATCCATCTCTACCCACTCCATCTGTGTCCGTCAACGCGGAAATAGCTCAGTTGGTAGAGCACAACCTTGCCAAGGTTGGGGTCGCGAGTTCGAGTCTCGTTTTCCGCTCTTTGATATGTTGGTGCGTTAGTTCAGTAGGTTAGAATACATGCCTGTCACGCATGGGGTCACGGGTTCGAGTCCCGTACGCACCGCACGCAAAAAGTGTTTTTCATGGTATTAGATTTTTAAGGTTAGAGAATCAAGGTCAGTGATGATATTGATTCTTTTTTTTGTCCCCCCACGCACCTATCCTCCACCCCCTACACCCCACCAGGTAACCTCTGGCCACGCAAATCAATTACTTTTGGCAAAATATTCCCAGGACACCCACACGCGGCTGCAGGGATTTCACTAACTTTGCATGGACATGTGACACAGGATGCCTGCCAGCACCGGCAAGGGCATCGCACATGAGCATCACTCATTATATATATAATAGCACATCCACATGAGTACATTCACCACATGCGCCACCCCAAGGCGTGGAGCCTGCCTGGCCGCCGCACTGGCACTGGCGTGCGGCAGCCTGCTGGCGCAAAGCATCAAGATACACAAGAGCAACGGCACACTCCTGGAGCTGCCCATGGGCGAGGTGGAGAGCATTGCCTATGAGGACTTGCCGCAATATGAGACCCCACGCACGCAGACGGCCAACCTCACGCTGGAACTCAGCACCGACTCGGCATGCTACCACCCCGGCGCCACCGTAAGGCTAAGGTACGAGGGCAGGAAGCTCACCAATGCCTTCGCGCGATACATGCACCTGGGGCAGGTGCTGCTGGAGGAGCCGCTCAGCAGCAACGAGTGGACATGGCAGGCACCCAGCGAGGACTTCCAGGGCTACCTGGTGCAGGTGTGCCAGACAAGCATGGGCAAGGAGATCATACGCGGCACCATAGCCGTGGACGTGAGTTCGGACTGGAAGAGATTCCCCCGCTATGGGTTCGTGGCCGACTTCGGGAGCAGCAAGGACTCGGCCACAGTGGCCACCGAGATGGACTGGCTCAACCGCTGCCACATCAATGGCGTGCAGTTCCAGGACTGGCACTACAAGCACCACTGGCCTTGGGGAGGCACTTCGGATGGGCTGACGCTGGACACCTACAAGGACATCGCCAACCGCACCGTATATACGAGCAGCGTGGAGAACTATATCAAGGCGCAGCACAGGAGGGGCATGAAGAGCATGTTCTACAACCTGTGCTACGGCGCGCTGAGCGACGCCGAGGCCGACGGGGTGCGGTCGTCCCTGTTTGTCTATACCGACCAGGCACACAAGAACCGCGACAAGCATGAACTCCCCTCATCATGGAAGAGTGACATCTACCTGGTGGACCCCGGACAGACATCGTGGCTCACCTACATGGGCAAGCGTGTGGCCGAGGTGTATGACCACCTGGACTTCGACGGTTTTCAGATTGACCAGCTGGGCGACAGGGGCACGCGCTACAACAGCAGCGGTAGCGTGGTGAACTTCCCAACAGGCTTTGCTAAGTTTATCAAGTACATCAAGAGCAAGTTCCCCAAGAAAAGCCTGGTGATGAATGCCGTGAGCAGCTATGCGGCCAGGGAGATAGCACAGACGGGCAAGATGGATTTCCTGTACAACGAGGTGTGGGACTACGAGAAGGACTATGCCGACCTGCTGAGCATCCTGGAGAGCAACAGGCAGTACGGAGGCGACTCGCTGAACACGGTCTTCGCAGCCTACATGAACTACAACCTCGACAACAGGGACTTCAATGTGCCGGGCGTGCTGATGGCCGACGCGGTGATGTTTGCCCTGGGTGGCAGCCACCTGGAGCTGGGAGGCGACCACATGCTCTGCCGCGAGTACTTCCCCTACTCATCGGTGAAGATGAACAGCGCGCTCAAGGCCAGCATCACACGCTACTACGACTTCCTCACCGCCTATCAGAACTTGCTTCGCGATGGCGGGACGCTCAACACCGGCACCGCGCTCGTGCCCACCGACACCTCGGGCAAGGTGTCCATCAACGGCTGGGCACCACAACTGGGCGGTGTGACCACCATAGCACGCGAGAAGGAGGACTGCACCGTGCTGCACCTGCTCAACTTCACCACGGCCAACAGTCTCAGTTGGCGCGACACCGACGGCACCATGCCCGCACCCTCGCAGAAGAAGTCCATCCCCCTGAGCATGACCTTCGACAAACCTGTGGAGCACCTCTATGTGGCCACTCCCGACCAGCTGGGCGGAGCCATGCAGGAACTGGACTTCAACCAGGAGGGCGGCACGCTCACCTTCACACTCCCCTCGCTCACCTACTGGACCATGGTGGTCATCAAGTAAGGGGGCATTAGACTTCCTGAGCGCATCTGTCCCCTGGGATTCTGGCAACCAGGCTCTGGGGTCAATGGATTCCGAGGGAATCAGACCCCGATGGCCTTGTGCCCTGATGGCTGCAAGCCTACAAGAACCGGGGAATGGCCACCCAGCAGTAGCCACAGTCGCCCGCACGCCATGGCCGCACGCCTATCAAGAACCGGGAACGGCCACCCAGCAGTAGCCACAGTCGCCCGCACGCCATGGCTGCAAGCCTATCAGGAGCTGGAAACGACTGGGCACGGGGGGCATACGGTGTCCCGAGGCTCTGCCCCTGCAAGCCAGCCCGGCTTGGAAAAAGACAAAGCACGATGGCCTTTGCCCCAAGGTGACGAGACCCTGGAAAGGCAGACAATACAGCGGCAGCGGCCCTCTTCCTCACAATGGGAGAGAGCCGCTGCCGCTGTATTGTCGCCTGGTGCTGAAGACAGGTCAGATGCTCAGCAGAGCCAGCACATCGATGAGCTCCTTCTTCACAGGCTTGTCACTCTTGATGGCATTGGAGAATGGCACATACACCACCTCATCGTTCTTGATGCCAATCATCACGTTGCGCTGTCCCTCCATGATGGCCTGTATGGCACCCACACCCAGGCGGCTGGCCAGGATGCGGTCGCCCGCGCTGGGACTTCCTCCGCGCTGCAGGTGCCCCAGGATGGACACGCGCACGTCATACTCGGGGTACTCCTTGCGCACGCGGTCGGCATAGTACATGGCGCCGCACTTGGGACTCTCGCTCACGATGACGATGCTGCTCGACTTGCTCTTGCGGATGCCACGCCCGATGAAGTGCTCCAGCTGGTCGGCCCCGGTGCTGTCCTCGGGGATGATGGCGGCTTCCGCGCCTGCCGCTATGGCACTGTTCTGCGCCAGGAAGCCCGCATCGCGCCCCATCACCTCCACAAAGAAGATGCGCTCGTGGCTGGTGGCCGTGTCGCGTATCTTGTCCACACAGGATGTGATGGTGTTGAGCGTAGTGTCGTAGCCTATGGTGCTGTCGGTCCCGTTGAGGTCATTGTCGATGGTTCCAGGCAGGCCGATGCAGGGAACATCAAATTCCTCGGCAAAGATGCGCGCGCCTGTGAGCGAACCGTTGCCGCCAATCACCACCAGCGCGTCGATGCCGCGCTTCTGCATGTTCTCGTAGGCATGCTGCCTGCCCTCGGGAGTCTCAAACTCATGGCTGCGCGCCGTCTTCAGTATGGTGCCGCCGCGCTGTATGATGTTGCTCACATTCTCGGTGGTGAACTCCTGTATCTCATCATTGATGAGACCCTCATAACCACGGTAGATGGCCATCACCCTGAAGTCATTGGCTATGGCTGCACGCGTCACCGCACGTATTGCCGCATTCATGCCAGGCGCGTCGCCACCACTGGTCAATATCCCGATACAGTTAATCTTTCTCATAGTTCAGCTCTTGTATGTTGTCCTTACACGATGCAAAAGTACGGATAATTCGCGTAAGTGCCAGTTTCGGAATGTCCTTATTTGTGCTCCGTTTAACAACTTTTACCGCGTGCGCTTCACGCATGTCCACTTTTACAGGACCTATCCGCCACTTTTCCATATATTCTCCGTAACTTTACATGCACTAAGTTGAAAACTACACATTACATTCACCGCATGCACACACCAGTCACCGCTCTGCTGCTCGCAGCCCTTGCCACAAGCCTGGCACATGCCCAGCCTGGCACGCCCATGGCCTATGGCGCCTATATCCCCGGCGATGCCCCCGTGACCCAGCCCCGCGTGGCATCAGGCCACATCACCGACATTGCCCCGTCGCCCCAGGAAGTCCAAGCGCTCTTTGGCCCCCAGGACGCGGCCAACTTCGTACAGCCCCCACGCCTGTACTGGCCCGAGACCTGGTTTCACTTCATCGGCGGAAACGTGTCCCGCGAGGGCATCACGGCCGACATGAAGGCCATCAAGCAGGCCGGCATATCGGGCATACAATGGTTTCACGGCAACTTTGGCGGCCTGTGGCCGGGCATCCAGGACGGCGTGAAGGCACTCACGCCCGAGTGGGAGAACCTGGTGGCCTATGTGGGACAGCAGGCCGACAGCCTGGGACTGCGCCTCACGCTGCAGACCTGTCCCGGATGGGCCATGGCGGGAGGCCCCTGGATCAAGCCCGAGAATGCCATGCGTCACCTGGCATGGAGCCGCACCGACCTGGACGGGAGCAGGCAGACGACCGCAAGCCTCACCCTGCCCTTGCCCGGCAATGCCTCCCCCGACTGGCGCAACTGGCAGGACGTGTGCGTGCTGGCCTTCCCCACCCCGCAGGGTGACACGGGCGAGCCGCTCAAGCCACAGGATGTGCAAAGCGCAGATGGCATCGACTGGCAGGCCGCGCTCACAGGCACGCTGCAGGGGCAGCTGGACCTGCCTGGAACGGGCACACACACGATACGCTTCACCCTGCCCGAGGGCGATACCATACGCACCGTCAAACTGCCCCCGGTGGAAAGCTTTGGGCGCAGGTGGGTGTATCAGCCTGGAGTGTGCCTCACGCTGGTTGCCTGCCAGGCGGGCGGACTGCGCGACACGCTGCTGAGCGCCGAAGTGCCCATGAGCAACTGGCAGGACATCATGCCCCTGGAACTGGCCTGCCACGAGGCGCCCCACCCCGCGCACTACGAGCTCACCATCACCCACCAGCATGAACTCAAGATGAGAAGCATACAATTCCTGTCGGCCGCCCACAAGAACCACTGGCGCGCCGAGGCTGGCTGGACGCTGATGGCCAGGGAGACCAGCCAGGAGCACACGCGGCAAAGCCCCGCCGCCTTCCTCACCCAGGGCGAGGTGCGCGACATCACCGCACACACCGACGGCCACGGACACCTGCGCTGGACACTGCCCGACGGCCGCAAGTGGACCGTGCTGCGCATAGGGCACATCAACACCGGGGCCAAGAACGGCCCCGCACCCGCCGAGGCCACGGGATGGGAGTGCAACAAGCTGGACTCCACGGGAGCCGACATCCAGTTTGCCCGCTATGTGGGACACCTCATGCAAGGCCCCCTCGCCGCCCATCCCGCCGCCGGCATGCTGATGGACAGTTGGGAATGCCTCACGCAGACGTGGACTCCCGGCATGGAACAGGAGTTTGAGCAGCGCACCGGCTATGCCCTGCGCCCCTGGCTGCCCGCCCTGATGGGGTATGTGGTGGGCGACCAGGAGCGCACGTCGCGCTTCCTGCTCGACTGGCGGCGCGTGCTCACCCGCCTCTATTGCGACCACTTCTTCCGCCGCATGACCCAGCTGGCCCACAGGCAGGGCATGAAGGTGCAGTACGAGACGGCGGGTGGCGACGTGGTGCCCATGGACCCCATGGAGTACTACAAGTATGCCGATGTGCCGATGTGCGAGTTCTGGCAGCCCTTTGAGCAGGGCTTCGTGGGCGATGTTGACTTCAAGCCCGTTCGCCCCACCGCCTCGGCAGCCCACCTCTATGGCAAGACCCGCGTGGCGGCCGAGGCATTCACCAGTTTCCAGCTCACCTGGGACGAGCACTGGCAGATGCTGCGCGATGTGGCCAACTTCTACATGGCCGAGGGTGTCACGCATCCCGTGTTCCACACCTACACCCACAATCCCCACACCCACTTCCTGCCCCCAGGCACCAGTTTCGGCAGCACGATAGGCACCCCCTTCCTGCGGCAGCAGACGTGGTGGCCCCACATGGGCGAGTTCACACGCTGCCTGGCCCGCACGGGCTATATGCTCGAGCGCGGTGTGCCGGTGACCGACGTGCTGTGGTATCTGGGCGACGAGGCCATGCACCGCCCCAGCCAGCACGCGCCCTTCCCCCAGGGCTTCCGCTACGACTACTGCAACACCGACGTGCTCACCCACCGCCTCACCGTGAGCGGCGGACTGCTGCACACGCCCGAGGGGCTCACCTACCGCATGCTGTGGATTCCCGACCGCCAGCGCATGCTCACCTCCACCGTGGAGCACATCCACAGCCTCCTGCGCCAGGGCGCGCTGGTAGTGGCCTCCGCACCCAGCGGCCCCGCCACGCTCATGGGCGGCAAGCAGGGCGAGAAAGCCTTCCGCCAGGCCGTGAGGCGCGTGTGGGGCAAGAGGCACAAGCCCGGGCTCTACCGCGTGGGCAAGGGCACACTGGCAGTGGGCATGAGCATCCAGGAGGCCCTGGAGGCCACACGCATGCAGCCCGACGTGCAGTTGCCCGACAGCCGTCTGCTGTGGCTGCACAGGCGCACCCAGGATGCCGACTGGTACTTTGTGGCAGCACCGCCACAGGGCACCTTCAGGGGACAGGTGCGCTTCCGTTGCCAGGGGACAGCCGAGGAGTGGAATCCCGTGAACGGCCGCATCTGGCAGGCCGATGCCACACAGGCCGACGGCTACACCAGCGTGAGCCTTGACCTCAGGCAGGCCGAGAGCCGCTTCATCGTGTTCCGCCACCAGGGCACCTCGCCCGCACAGCCACGGCCTGCAGCCCGCTGTGGGCAGGAAATCCACATCACAGGCCCCTGGCATCTGTCCTTCCCCCAGGGATGGGGCGCGCCCGACAGCCTCCTGGTCACGGAACTGAAGCCGTGGAAAGACCTTCCCCTGGGCCCCGAGGGACGCTCCTTCTCGGGCACAGCCACCTACACCACCACGCTTCATATAGATAAGGTATATGGGCAGACCAGTTACCTGCTGCACCTGGGGCGCGTGGACATGATAGCCGAGGTGCTGGTCAACGGACATCCCGCCGAGGTGCTCTGGACAGAGCCCTACACCACCGAGGTGGGCCATCTGCTGCACGAGGGCGACAACACGCTCATGGTGAAGGTCACCAGCACCTGGTTCAACCGCCTGGCACACGATGCCTCGCTCCCCGAGGCCGACCGCAAGACCTGGACGATAAGCGGCCCGGCGGCCGGCGCGCCACTGCGCGACTCGGGACTCATGGGGCCCGTGACGCTGGAATACTGACACCCCCACCCCCACACAGCGGCAAGCAAGCAGCAAGGCGCGGCGCCACCCTCCCCCGGGACGCCGCGCCTTGGCATTCCCGGCAACCGCATTTCCATGCCACCCAGCGCCGCTTTCGGCCGCCCACGCAGCGCAGATAGGTACATTTTGCAAGCAAATCAAACGAAACAATAAACATTTTGCTATTCGCAATACATATATCACGCACTTTTTGTAACTTTGCACCACAATAACCAATAAATAGTGTCACACCATGTGCGGAATAGTAGGTATATTTGACATAAGAGAGCAGTCCCCCGAGTTGCGCAAGAAAGCCCTGCGCATGAGCCAGAAGATTCGTCACCGTGGGCCCGACTGGAGCGGTATCTACTGCGGCAAGCATGCCATCCTGTGCCACGAGCGTCTGAGCATCGTGGACCCGCAGAGCGGCAAGCAGCCCCTCTACAGTCCCGACGGCAAGCAGGTGCTCGCCGTGAACGGGGAGATTTACAATCACCAGGACATCAGGCGCGCCACAGCCGACACCTACGAGTACCAGACGGGCAGCGACTGCGAGGTAATCCTGGCCCTGTACCGCGCCCACGGCATCCACTTCCTGGAACAGCTCAGCGGCATCTTCGCCTTCGCGCTCTACGACGAGGAGCGCAACGAGTACCTCATAGCGCGCGACCCCATCGGGGTCATCCCCCTGTACATCGGCCATGATGCCGATGGCAAGACCTATGTGGCGAGCGAGCTGAAGGCGCTGGAGGGATTCTGCGACGAGTACGAGCCCTTCCTGCCTGGCCATTACCTGTACAGCCGCGAGGGTGTGATGCACCGCTGGTACAAGCGCGACTGGATGGACTACGAGGCGGTGAAGGACAACGGGGCCGACATCGACTCGCTGCGCGTGGGCCTGCAGGAGGCCGTCAAGCGGCAGCTGATGAGCGACGTGCCCTACGGGGTGCTGCTGAGCGGTGGCCTGGACAGCAGCATCATCAGCGCCATAGCACAGAAGTTTGCCGCCCGCCGCGTGGAGGATGGCGGCCAGACGGGTGCCTGGTGGCCCCGCCTGCACTCCTTCGCCGTGGGGCTCAAGGGCGCGCCCGACCTGGAGAAGGCACGACGCGTGGCCGAGTATATAGGCACCGTGCATCACGAGATCAACTACACCCTGCAGGAGGGGCTGGATGCCCTGCGCGATGTGATTTACTTCACCGAGACCTACGACGTGACCACCGTGCGCGCCTCCACACCCATGTACCTGCTGGCACGTGTCATCAAGAGCATGGGCATCAAGATGGTGCTCTCGGGCGAGGGCGCCGATGAGATATTCGGGGGCTACCTCTACTTTCACAAGGCTCCCTCGGCCAGGGCTTTCCACGAGGAGACGGTGCGAAAGCTGGGCAAGCTGCACTGGTACGACTGCCTGCGCGCCAACAAGTCGCTCTCGGCCTGGGGCGTGGAGGGACGTGTCCCCTTCCTGGACCGCGACTTCCTGGACATCGCCATGAGGCTCAATCCCCAGGCCAAGATGTGCCCAGGCAACGTGATAGAGAAGAAGGTGCTGCGCCAGGCCTTTGCCGACATGCTGCCCGAGGAGATAGCCTGGAGGCAGAAGGAGCAGTTCTCCGACGGTGTGGGCTACAGCTGGATCGACACGCTGAAGAAGATTACGTCGGAGCAGGTGAGCGACGAGCAGATGGCACACGCTGCCGAGCGGTTTCCCATCCACACACCCCTGTGCAAGGAGGAGTACTTCTACCGCAGCATCTTCGAGGAACACTTCCCCAGCCGCAGCGCGGCCCTGAGCGTCAACCAGGAGGCCAGCGTGGCCTGCTCCACATCGATAGCGCTGGAGTGGGACGCGGCATGGAAGCAGATGAACGACCCCAGTGGCCGGGCCGTGGCGGGCGTGCACCAGCAGGCTTACTGACAGCCGCCAGGCAGAACCCAGCCCACTGGGCTCTCCCCCATGCCAGCACCCCCGCAATTATGCAGCCGCATGCGTTGGCAAATGCAGCGGCATGCGTTGGCAAATGCAGCGGCATGCGTTGGCGATTGCAGCGGCATGCGTTTTTGAGCGAGTGCAAGCGTATCCACAAAAGCACAGTAGCGCGCGGGCTGCACAAGCATCCTTCCCCTGGCTCAGGACGAGAAAGCCAGCCAGAGGAGAGGGCGCCTGTGCAGCCCGCGCGTTGCATTGAGAAACGTCTCCTGAAAGGCGAAAGCACCCGCCCCTCCCCCTCGGGGAAAGCCGGAAAAGGCAGTTTTCCTCCCTCCACAAGCATCCCCACACAATTATGAACCATTGTGAACTTGCGCGAGAAGGGTAAACTCCCTATCTTTGCAATTGCGTTAACGAAAGTGAACAAACCTAAACTTGGCACAAATGACACCACTGCCCTCCATCCCGCGCAAGAAAGCCCGCGCACTCTGCGCCACCCTGCTCCTGTCCCTGCTCTGCGGCTCATGCCAGCAGGGGAGCAACGAGTTGCCCAAGCCTGGCAGCGGATCGTGGATTCTGCGTATCAGTCCACAGCCATCGGCAAGCATGGAGGAGGAGGCCGGCAGCGCATTCGAGGACGGTGACCAGGTGGGCATCTTCATGGTCAAGCACACCGACGGCAGCCTGCCCTCCCTGCTCTCCTGGACAAACTACCTCCACAATGCGCGATTCACCTACCACAGCACCTGGATTTCCGACCAGCCCGTTTACTGGATAGACGACAGCACGCATGCCGACATCTTCCTGTACTACCCCTACACCAGCCAGATGAGCACACCCCGTCGCTGGGCAGTGGACATCCCCACCGACCAGAGCACCCAGGCCGCCATGCACCAGGCCGACCTGCTGGCCGGCTCTGCCATCGACGTGTCCCCCTCGCGCGACGACCTGTGCATCAGCGCACAGCACCTGATGAGCCGCGTCATAGTGAGGCTGAGGGCTGGTAAGGGGCTCACCGAGGAGCAACTGCAGAAAGCCTCGTTGGAGGTTTACCTCAACAAGCTCATCACCAAAGCCACGGTGGACATTGCCACCGCCACCGTCACCACCCAGGGCACGGCAACGAGCGACATACGCCTTTGCCGCACCGACCCACTCACCTTCATGGCCATCGTCACGCCGCAGAAGGTGAACAGCGAAGGATTCATCACCATCCTGCTCAATGGTGACCGCTACACGCTGAACCGCAACCTCACGCTACAGGCGGGCACCTCGCACACCGCCACGGTGACGCTGAACAAGATAGACAGCAGCATGGGCGTGACCCTCACAGGGTGGAGCACCGACCCCACCGACTACGGCGGCGTGGCCGACTGACCCACCTTCATTCATTCCCCCTACACTTACGATATCCACATGACACACAAGCACCTCCTGCGACACATCCTCATAGCCAGCACCCTGCTGGCCACCCTGTCCTGCGCCACCGACCTGCTGCCCACAGGCCAGGAGGGCGACGGAAGCAGCCCACTCACGCTGTGGGCCGAGATAGAGCAACTGGCCACGACACGCGTTGATGACGAAGGCTTTGCCGACGGTGACCAGATGGGCGTGTATGTGGTGGACTATGAGGGCGACCAGCCCGGCGCCCTAAGGCCCTACGAGAACCGCGCCAACAACGTGTGCCACACCTACGACGAGGCCACAGGGAAGTGGACGCCTGCCTCGCCCATCTACTGGAAGGACAAGCACACGCATGTGGACATCTACGGCTACTACCCCCTGGGAAGCCCCGCGAGCGTGACGGACTACCCCTTCACCGTGCAGGCCGACCAGGACAGGGAGACCGACCTGAGCGACATGGGGGGCTACGAGGCAAGCGACTTCCTGTGGGGCAAGGCCACCGACATCGCCCCCACCACCACCAGCATACGCCTGTCCCTGGCTCACCGCATGGCATGTGCCAGGGTGACACTGGCCATGGGCGAGGGCTTCACGGCACAGGAATGGGCCGAGCTGGAGAAGCACGTGCAGCTGGTCAACCTGGTGCGCAAGGCAAGCATCGACCTGTCCACTGGCACCGTCACACCCACAGGCAAGGTGGAGAAGACCGCTACCCAGCCACAGCACAACGGCGATGAGTGGCGAGCCATCGTGGTGCCGCAGACCCTGGCGGCAGGCACCCCACTGGTGGACATCACCCTGGACGGGCAGACCTACCACTTCAGCAGGCAGGAGGACTTCACCTTCCAGACCGGGCACATGAACAACTTCACCATCAGGGTGGACCGCAAGTTCCCCACGGGCGACTACACGCTCACGCTCCTGGGAGAGAGCATCACACCCTGGGAAAGCGACCCCATGAGCCACGATGGCACGGCCAGGAAGTACATCGTGGTAAACAGCACCCAGTATCACTTCAGGGACTCCATCGCTGCACTGGGCATCGACCCCAGCAGTATAGTGGCTCTAAAAGTGACGGGAGTAATGAGCGGAATAGACCTGTTTGAGATTAACGAGGATTTTTTGCCCCGCCTGAGAAGCCTGAACATGAAGGAGCTGACACTTGCCAACGGTGAATTTCTGTTAGGCAAGCACACAGGACTACGCCGACTGATACTGCCAGAGAAAATCAAGACGTTCGCCCAGGGGGCGCTACAAGACTGTTGCAATATCAGAGGAACACTCGTCATCCCCGAGGGGGGTTGAGTCCATTGGTGTGGGTGCATTCCGAGGTTCAAGCCTCTCCGGCCCACTGAACCTCCCCAGTACGCTGGAAAAAATCGGAGAATATGCCTTTGCGTTTAGCCATTTTGAGGGCACGCTGAGGATTCCCAAAGGAGTGACAGACATTGGCCAAGGGGCTTTCATAAACTGCGACAAACTCTCTGGAAACCTCATACTGCCCGATGGGCTCACATATCTGAGGAATAGTACCTTTGCAGGATGCGCGGGACTGACGGGAAGCATTGTTGTTCCACAAAATGTAAAGTACATTGAAGATTATTGCTTTCATAATTGCAGTGGGCTGAACGGCACGCTCACGCTGCACGATGGCATACTTCACATCGGTGGTTGTGCATTCCAGCACACAGGACTAAAGGGCGACCTCGTGCTCCCCAAGTACATAAGAGATATCGGCCAGTTTCCTTTCGAAGGTACGCGATTCAACCATGTTGTCATTCCCGAAGGAATAGAAGATCTCCCTGCATACATCTGCAGCAACAACACATACCTGACAGGCCCTATCAACTTACCCGAAAGCATCGAGGAAGTAGGAGCTTGTGCCTTTAGCGGATGCACGGGTATCACCAGCCTCAGGATGGGGAGGAACGTGTCACGCATCGGTGTAAATGCCTTCGCAGGCTGCACAGGCATCAGAAGCATTGTGTGCGAGGCACCCACGCCGCCCACTCTGGAGGGGACACCATTTGATGGTGTGCCCAAGGACAGCCTCACGCTGGAGGTGCCCGAGGCTGCTGTGGCTGCCTACCAGGTGGCTCCCGGATGGCGCGAGTTTAAGTTCATCGCCGCCCACCACGAGCTCAACTGCACGCCAGGCCAGGTGTGCGCGCTCAACGCCAGGCAGGAGCAGACCATCACCCTGAGAGCCAAGGGAGCCTGGAAGGTGGAGAGCCAGCCCACCTGGTGCTCGCTCTCGCAGACGTCGGGCAGCGGCAACGCCACGCTGACCCTCACCATCGACCCTCTGCCCCAGGCGGCCGAGGACCGCAAGGGGAAGGTGGTGTTTACCCTCACAGACAAGGACTATGTGTGCGAGGTGCAGCTCACCCAGCGCGACTACAGGCACGAGTGCGACCAGCGTATCACGCTGCAGAAAGCCACCGAGGGCAACAACGGGGGCATCAACATCCTGCTCCTGGGCGACGGCTACGATGCCAGCGACATCGCACGAGGAGCCTACCTGGACATGATGAAGGAGCAGATGGAGCGGTTCTTCAGCATCGAGCCGTACAAGACCTACAGCCAGTACTTCAATGTATATACGGCTATCGCGCTCTCGCAGGAGAGCGGTATCGGCACCGCCAACTTCAAGCAGGACACGCGCTTGGGCACCACCTATGCCGGTGCCAGCGGGCTCACGGCCAACAGCGACAAGGTCTTTGCCTACGCTGAAAACATTCTGCCGCCGGGCACCGACCTCAGCCGCACGCTCATCATCCTGGTGCCCAACACCAAGGAGTACAGCGGCAACACCCAGTTGTGGAGCGACGGCTCGGCCATCGCACTCTGTCCGCCCACCGAGGATGTGTACCCCTATGACGCGCTCGGCATCATCCAGCACGAGGCATGCGGACATGCGTTTGGCAAGTTGGGGGACGAGTACTCCTACAACAGCGGCTTCATCCCCAGCGCAAGACTCAGCGAACTGGAGGCAGGGAAGCAACGGGGATGGTATGACAACCTCTCCACCACGGGCAAGCAGTACGAGGTGCCCTGGCGGCTGCTGATGCTCGACAGCAAATACAACGGACTCACCGACATCTATGAGGGCGGCTTCGGATACGCGCAAGGCGTGTACCGGTCGGAACTGAACTCGTGCATGAACGACAACGCCCCCTACTTCAACGCCATCAGCCGCATGAGCATCGTGCGCCGCATCAAGGAGTATGCAGGCGAGGAGTTCGACTACGAGGACTTCAAGGCGCGTGACGTGCTGGACGTGAGCACGGGCACACGCTCGGCACGCGCCTCCCTGGCCGGCGGCACACACCGGCAGGCACCCGTCATCCACCAGGGCAGTCCCCTGGCAGGAGCACGCCAGGCCCGCACACACACCCACACCACACACAGGACACAGAGATGAGACACACCAGGAACACATTATTATATATAGGGCTGCTGGCACTGGCCGCATGCGCCCAGGACAGCCCCACGCCCCAGGGCAACGGCGAGGGGCACATGGAGATGCGGCTCATGATGGAGCATCCGAGCACGACACGCGCCACAGCCACGGCCTTCGAGGCAGGCGACCGCATAGGTCTGTATGTGGTCGCCGACAGCATAAAGTTGACTGCAACCGACAATCTGCTCAACAATGTCGCGCTCACCTGCACCGGAGCGGGGCAGACATGGAGCGCACGCTATCCGCTGTACTGGGACGAGGGGAGCTACAACCTGTATGCCTACTACCCCTACACGCTGCCCGTGGAGTCGGTGACCGACATGCCCTTTGCGGTGAGCACCGACCAGAGCACCCCCAGGAGCGGCAGCACGCCGGGCGGCTACGAGGCCAGCGACCTGCTGTATGCCGCGCGCAAGAGAGTGGCAGCCACGGCCGACCCTGTGGCTCTCACCTTCCAGCATCTGATGAGCCACCTCACCATCAGGCTCATCAAGGGCGAGGACTGCGAGGACGACCTGCCCACCAATGCACAGGTGTATGTGCTCAGCACCGTGCCCGAGGCCACCATCGACCTATCCGTGGGAGAGGCCACCAAGAATCCCCGTGGACAGGAGAAGGCCATCCGCGCACGCCAGCGCAGCAACTATGTGTATGAGGCCATCGTGGTGCCACAGCGCATCCAGTACAGCATGCCGCTGGTGGAGGTGGAGATGGGAGGAGTCTCCTATGTGTTCGACGGCATCTTACACTTCAAGGCGGGCACCGACCATCTGATAAACATCGTCATCAACGAAGACCCGGAGAGGGTGGAGATGAACATCTCGGGCGAGGTGGACAAGTGGTAGGCACGCACCGCCACAACGCTGCAGGACAGATGGCTGTGGCATAAGAGGAAACAGGCAAAGATGAGAAAGACAAGGATATACACCATACTGACGGCACTGGTGGCCACCGCACTGGCTGTGTGGACGGCCACGCTGTGGCTGCACACCCCCTCGGCCAAGGAGAGGGGGCTGGAGCGCGTGGACTACGGGCTGCAGGAGGGCAAGCGGCTGGTGCAACTGAGGGACAGGATGGGCCACACCACCCTGGCCGTGGAGGACGCACAGGGCAACCCGCTCTTCAGCATCCCGGTGCGCAACTGCGTGCTTGCCGACCGCTTCCACAACGGGCGGCTGGCCTTCAGGATGAAGGAGACAGGGCAAGCGGGCTACATCGACACCCTGGGCACAGCCTATCTGACCAGCACCGACACGCTGGCCCAGCAGGCCACCGAGGGCCGCAACATGGCACAGGTGAAGGCGCAGGAGACACCCGAGGCACAGCCCGCGCAGGCCGGGCAGAAGCCTGCGGACAGCAAGACGGAAGCCCGCCCCCAGTCGCTCATCGCACAGGCCGACCTCAGGCACATGGCCAAGAGCAACCCCTTCTATGCCGAGGCAGCCAAGGTGGTGCAGGGGCACCTGGAGGAGCAGGACAGCGCAAGCCGCCATCAGATACTGGACTACTGCGAGCACTTCCGCACGGCCTACACGCGCCGCGACCTTCCCTTCCTGCGCCAGGTGTTCAGCGACCGCGCCCTGATTATCGTGGGCAATGTGGTGAGCAATGCCGCACGCCAGGATGGAGCGCAGGGCGCCGACATGGTGAAGTACAGCATGCGCACCAAGGAGGAGTACCTGGAGCGGCTGGAGAAGGTGTTCCAGGCAAACAGGAAAATCCATGTGCAGTTTGCCGACTTCCGCATCCTGCGCCATCCCACCATGGATGGCATCTACGGGGTGCAGCTCAGGCAGCACTACCAGTCCGACCGCTACAGCGACGATGGCTACCTGTTCCTGCTGTGGGACTTCCGCAAGCCAGGCCGTCCGCTCATCCATGTGCGCACCTGGCAGCCCGAGGCCGATGTGAAGAATGGCGCCGAACTGATTGACCTATCCAACTTCAACCTACAATAGATGAACAAGGAAAAGAAAAGGATACTCATGGCCATGCTGCTGTGGATACTGACAGGACTGGCCTACTACCTGTTTGCGCAAGAGTTCGGGGTGGCAAGCATGCGCCGGCTCGCCCTTGACATAACAGCCTTCATGAGCGACTCCATCAGGGACAATAACGGCGATGCGTGCGCCCTGCTGAAGGTCACACCGCCACAGGACTATAGGTTCGACACCCCGCTGGGCATTGTGAAGAGGGTGGACCGCGTGGGCGAGATATGGCTCTACATGCCCCGCAAGTCAAGCGAGATTACCATCAGGCACCCCAAGTGGGGAGTCATCAGAAGCTACAAGTTTGAGCAGCCGCTGGAGGAGAGGGTGGCCTACGAACTGAGGCTGACGCTGCCCCCGGAGCCTGTGACCGTGCGCACCGACACCATCATGCTCACGCAGACACTCACCGACACCCTGGTGGTGGAGCACAGGCGGCCCCGCCTGCCCCTGCGCACACATGTGCTGCTCACCCTGTCGGGGCACAAGGCAGGCCCCTCCTGCGGCATCATGCTGACACTCATGCGCCGCCACGGAGCATGGGTGCGCGGCAGCTGGAACATGCGCACGGGCAAGCATGACATGGAGATAAGCGGTGCCGAGGGACGGGTGGACGGCTCCGGCACTCTCCCCTACTACACCGGACACACACGGCAGGGGCTCTACACCATTACGGGAGGAGCCATCCATCACCTGGGCAAGGGCTTCCTGCTGATGGAGGGAATGGGCATCTGCCACCGGGAGGTCACCTGGCAACTGGCCAAGAGCGAGGGAGGAGGCTATGCGGAACGCACCGACCTGAGCGGCACACGCGTGGCCGCCGAACTGGGACTGGGCTTCACACACAAGCGCCTCTCCGTCATGGGCTCGGCCACATGGGCCAAGGACTGGGGCTGGCAGGGCACAGGAGGCATAGGCATCAACTTTTGACACACAAGCATGACACGCAACATACACATATTATATATGGCAGGCGCGGCACTGGCGCTCGCCCTGACCACCGCCTGCAGCGAGAGCGAGAAGCCGTACACCTACGAGCCCCTGCTCGAGGTGTTGCCTGCCACAGGCGTGACCAGGGCAGAAGCCACCCTGCGCGGCATCGTCACCCTGCGCGGGAACACCGAGATGCCCCTGGTGGCATTCCACTACACACAGGACGGCGGCACGGAGCAGACACTGGTCATGGAGGCTGGAGCCTCGGGCGACACGCTGGTGGCCAGACTGGACCATCTGACCCATGGCGCAGACTACTACTGGTACATGACCACGGACAATGGCAGGGTAAGGCTCACGTCGGACACCGTGCGCTTTGCCACAGAGCCCAACGTGCGCCCACAGGCCGCCCCACTGCGACTGCTCTCGGCTGGTCCCATCAGCATGATACTGGCAATCCAGGTGACCGACACAGGCGGCGAACCGCTCACCGCCCTGGGTTGCTATGTGCGCGAGCAGCGCACTGGCATCCTGCGCAAGGTGGAGGCCGACATCACCGGGGGGAGCACCGAGGCGCAACTGCACATCAACGCACTCCAGCCCAGCAGCACCTACGAACTGTGGGGCTACGCTGCCAACACCACAGGAGAGGCTCTCACCGACACGCTCACCTACTCCACCGGCAACACCTTCGTGCTCAACAGGCCCGGCCAGCTGGCCGAACTGATGGAGGGGGTGGTGTGCGAGACCGAGGAACTGGCCTTCAGCGGTCCGCTCAACGGGGACGACCTGCGCTGCCTGCGCAGCATGATGGGGCGTGACAGCGACGGAAACGGCACAGGCGGCCGGCTGGTACGCGCCGACCTCACCGAGACGGACATCATCGCAGACGGCACCACCTACGACCACAACCACCTGGCCCAGAACGGCACCGTGGGCGCAAGGCTGTTTGCAGGACTCGACCAGCTGGAGTGGGTGCGGCTTCCCGCATCGGCCACCACCATCGAGGAGAATGCCTTTGAGGGCTGCAGCAGCCTGCACGAGATAGTCATCCCCGCCTCGGTGACCAGCGTGGGACAGTCGCGGGGCTGCACCGCACTCGAGCGCATCGGTGTGGATGGCGCCAACCGCCACTTCACCAGCACCGACGGAGTGCTGCTCGACGCCAGCGCGACACAGATAGTGTGGTTCCCCATGGGCAAGAGCGGCGACTACACCCTGCCCTCCACCGTGACGAGCATAGGCGACTATGCCTTCCGCCAGTGCAGCATCACCCACTTCACGCTGCCCGACGCGCTGCGCGAGATAGGCAAGGGAGCCTTCAGCCACAGCCTGGTGGAGGAGGTGCAGATGCCCGCCCACCTGGCCACGCTGCCCACAGGCACCTTCCAGGGCTGCACCCGCCTGAAGGTGGTGCGGCTGGGCGAGGGGCTCGAACTGGTCTCCGACTATGCCTTCGACGGCTGCGCGCTGGAGCACATCTACATCGAGGCCACCCTGCCACCCTACTGCAACTCACATGCCTTCGCTTCCTCGGGCGCCCCCTTCACCCCCACCTGCTGTCTGCATGTGCCGCGCGGATGCAAGACGCGCTACCGCTCCAGCCAGGGGTGGAAGGAGTTTGCACACTTCCAGGAGATACCCTGAGACGTCCTGCCCCACAGCCCGGCCTGTGCCAGGGACCACCACACACTCACACATTCACACGACCAACCAACCCACAGACATGAATACAACGCCAGAGATTGAGGAATTGAAACGGCTTGTGGAGGAGAAGCGCGGAAAGGCGCTCACCACCACCACAGCATTTGAGGAGTTCACCATCGTGGTGAAGAGGATGACCAACGAGAATATCTCGGCCGCCACGCTCAAGCGGCTGTGGGGATATGTGGCCGACGAGCACACACCGCGCGTGTCCACCCTCGACATCCTGTCGCGCTACATCGGGCACAACAGTTTCAAGAACTTCTGCCAGTGGCTGAAGAGCACCGGCACCATAGAGTCCTCCTTCTTCCTGTCCAACCAGGTGATGAGCACCGACCTCACACAGGGACAGCAACTGATTATAGGATGGAGCCCCAACCGCACCGTGCGACTGAGTTACCTGGGCCAGAGCACCTACGAGGTGCTGGCCTCGGAGAACAGCAAGCTGCAGGTGGGCGACCGCTTCCTGTGTGGCAACTTCATGCTGGGCTACCCCCTGTACATGCCCTACCTGGAACGCAACGGGGAGCGGACCCCCTCGTATGTGGCAGGACGCAATGGCGGACTCACCATCTTGAAGGTAGAAGCATGAGCACACAGGACAACGGCAACACACACATGCCCACCTGCCCCACGCAGCAGGACGGCACACAGTCCATTGACTCCTCGGGCTTCATCCGCGACATCGGGCAGGAGGCTGGCATGCGCGCCCCCCTGCAGGACGAGCGTGCCTTCACCGACCTCAAGCCCATCTATGTGTCACGGCACGGGCATGCCCGCCTGCTCACAGCGCGACGCTATGGCAAGCTGTACACGCTGAAGTGCCTCAAGGAGGACTTCCTGCTCTCCACGCCCTATCGGCAGGCACTCGACAAGGAGTTTGACATCGGCCTGCAACTCGACCACCCTGCCATCTGCCGCACCCTGGGCTTAGAGGAGGTGGATACGCTGGGACAGGCCATCGTGATGGAGCACATCGATGGAGAGACCCTGGAGGCTTGCATAAGCCAGGGCAAACTGACCGACGAACTGGCCGAGAAGGTGGCGCACCAGTTGGCAGAGGCCCTCGACTACATGCACAGCAAGCAGATACTGCACCGCGACCTCAAGCCTGCCAACATCATGCTTACCTACAACGGGCACAACACCAAGCTGATAGACTTCAGCCTGTCCGACAGCGACGGGCATTGCGTGCTCAAGATGCCCGCAGGCACCAGCCACTACATGGCCCCCGAGATTACCGACAAGGGCTACAAGGCCAACATGAAGGCCGACATCTACTCCTTCGGCGTGGTGCTGCGCGACATGGCCAGGCCACCGGCAGCAGCCACCTGGCCCACTGTGCCAGGCTCTGCATGCGACAAAACCCCGATGAGCGGCCCGAGTCGGCCTGCGAGGCACTTGCCCGCAAGCCGTCCCCGCTACTCCCGCTGCTGCTCCCCATGGCACTCACCCTGTGCTGCGTGATCCTGGCCGTCCTGGCCATCCTGGGCATCCAGCACAGGCAATCAGCCAAGCCCGAACTCCTGCAGCCCGACGGCAACGAGGTGTCCCCCACCCTGCTCCTGCCCGCTCCTGCCACAGGAGGGGAATGAACGCCAGCCAGCATAGCACCCCGCTGGCAGGCTGAGCATGCCACATGCAGGAAGCACAGACACCAGACTGGCCGGGACTGCCCCCACAAGGCATACACAGGACAGCAGCACAAGGCCACAGGCCCTCACCTCGCCACAAGCAAGCATGAATGCCTGTAAGAGTGCAAGATACATGTGGCCGACGCACTACGGACTGGCGGCACGAGAAAAGAAAAAGCGCACAGGAGCGAAACTTTTTCGCCAAAAACCTTGTGCAATACAGGAAAAGGCATTACCTTTGCACCGCAAACGAAGCAGGACAGGGGCATAGCCCAGCTGGTTTAGAGCGCTGCAGTCACATTGCAGAGGTCATCGGTTCGAATCCGATTGTCCCTACTTCACAGCACGAGAGAGGCGGACGCACCTTCATGGAGCGTCCGCCTTTACTTTGTATGCGCACCGCCCCACGCGCACATGGCGGCTTCCGCAACCACACCCACAAACTTCGAGCCGATGCGACACGCACGCTCCCGCACACACACGAAGCCGCCCCCACCGACATCCGCCAGCACAATCCGCCACACGCGCCCAGGCAGCACTGCCCGCACATCCAAGCATCACAATCCACGCGCCCAGGCAGCACTGTCCGCGCATCCAGCCCCGATGCCGAAAGCGCGGCTCCCCACCAGCCCACGCGCAGGCACAGGACATTCGTCCAGCCTGGGCTGAACGATGACAGGAGCGCGCTGCATCAGCCCACGCAGCGGCCTGCGTTGACCGTCCAGCCCAGGCTGAACGAAAAGATGACGCGCCCGCTCCACCAGACACACCACCCCACGCACAAGCATGCAGCACGCCGCACGCACCCAAGCACCGCCCCACAGCCCAGGCCCCGCATGCCACACCCAGGCACGCCACCCACCCCGTCCACACCACCCCACAGCCCTCCACAGCCACCATAAGTGCCCAGCCACCACAGCCCGGCAAGGCAAAGCACACACGCGCAGGCCACCCATCGCTGCGCAACACGCCTTTTTCAGCGTAACTACATCATTCTTTGGACAAAACACTTGGTGGAGTTCACAAAAAGAACTACCTTTGCACGCGAGTTAATTCACATTACTAATCTTTTTAATTTATCTGTATCTGTATGACAGATTACAAGAATGTTACTCCCGCCGCAGACTTCGACTGGGAAGCCTTCGAGCAGGGTGGCAAGACAACATCAGACAGCCGCGAGGCACAAGAACAGGCCTACACTGGCTCTCTGAACAAGGTAAGTGACCACGACGTGGTAGATGGCACCGTCATCGCGATGAACAAGCGTGAGGTGGTGGTGAACATCGGCTTCAAGAGCGATGGTATCATACCTGCCAGCGAATTCCGCTACAACCCCGACCTGAAAGTGGGCGACACCGTAGAGGTGTACATCGAGAACCAGGAGGACAAGAAAGGCCAGCTCGTGCTGTCGCACAAGAAGGCACGCGCAAGCCGCTCATGGGATCGCGTGAACCAGGCTCTGGAGAACGAGGAAATCATCAAGGGCTTCGTGAAGTGCCGCACCAAGGGTGGCATGATTGTGGACGTGTTTGGCATCGAGGCATTCCTGCCCGGCTCACAGATTGACGTGAAGCCCATCCGCGACTACGACATCTTCGTGGGCAAGACCATGGAGTTCAAGGTTATCAAGATCAACCAGGAGTACAAGAATGTGGTTGTGAGCCACAAGGCACTCATCGAGGCCGAGCTGGAGCAGCAGAAGAAGGAGATCATCAGCAAGCTTGAGAAGGGCCAGGTGCTGGAGGGCATGGTGAAGAACATCACCTCTTACGGCGTGTTTGTTGACCTTGGCGGTGTGGACGGACTGATTCACATCACCGACCTCAGCTGGGGCCGCGTGAGCGATCCCCACGAAGTGGTGGAGCTCGACCAGAAGATCAATGTGGTCATCCTCGACTTCGACAACGAGAAGAAGCGCATTGCCCTGGGTCTGAAGCAGCTCACTCCCCATCCCTGGGACGCACTGGATCCCAACCTGAAGGTGGGCGACCATGTGAAGGGAAAAGTGGTGGTGATGGCCGACTACGGCGCATTTATCGAGATTGCTCCCGGTGTGGAGGGCCTGATTCATGTGAGCGAGATGTCATGGAGCCAGCACCTGCGCAGCGCACAGGACTTCATGAAGGTTGGCGACGAGGTAGAGGCCGTTATCCTCACCCTGGACCGCGAGGAGCGCAAGATGTCTCTGGGCATCAAGCAGCTCAAGGAAGACCCCTGGGAGAATATCGAGCAGAAGTACCCCGTGGGCAGCCGCCACATGGCCAAGGTGCGCAACTTCACCAACTTCGGTGTGTTTGCCGAGATTGAGGAGGGCGTTGACGGCCTGATTCACATCAGCGACCTGAGCTGGACCAAGAAGGTGAAGCACCCCAGCGAGTTCACTCAGATTGGCGCACCCATCGAGGTGGTGGTGCTGGAGATCGACAAGCAGAACCGTCGCCTGAGCCTCGGCCACAAGCAGCTGGAGGAGAACCCGTGGGATGTGTTTGAGACCGTGTTCAAGCAGGACTCTATTCACGAGGGTACCATCGTGGAGATGATGGACAAGGGCGCAGTAATCCAGCTGGAGTACGGCGTGGAAGGCTTCGCCACACCGAAGCACCTGGTGAAGGAGGACGGCACACAGGCACAGCTCAACGAGAAGCTCCCCTTCAAGGTGATTGAGTTCAACAAGGACAGCAAGCGCATCATCCTGAGCCACAGCCGCACCTTCGAGGACGCTCAGCGTGCCGAGGCCCGCGAGGCCAAGAAGGCAAAGCGCCAGGGCAATGGCCGCAAGGAGGAGACTCCCGCTATCCAGAACCAGGCTGCAAGCACCACTCTGGGTGACCTGAGCGCACTGGCCGACCTGAAGGCCAAGATGCAGGCTGACAAATAACCAAGCCAGAGGACTCCCGACCTGGGAGCACAGATAACGGAGCGGGGAAGGACAATGCGTCCGTCCCCGCTCTTCATTTCATCCCCCTGCGGGAAGAGCAACCCGCTGCCACGGCACAAGCCACCACACAGGCTGCCAGCCCACACCACCCCCACGAGGAAAAGGACTCCAGCCCGCCACAGCCCGAGGAGCGAGTGCCCAGGAGAGGGGACCAGAAACACGAGACAACACTATGGAGACATTCAAGGTAAACATACTGGGATGCGGTTCGGCCAAGCCCACCACACGGCACATGCCCACGGCACAGATAGTGGACTTCCGCTCAAAGTACTTCATGATTGACTGCGGCGAGGGCGCACAGGTGCAGATGCAGCGCATGGGACTGCCCATGTCACGCATCGGGCACATCTTCATCACCCACAACCATGGCGACCATGTGTTTGGCCTGCCAGGCCTCATCAGCACCATGGCACTGCTGGGACGCACGGCCGACCTGTACATCCATGGCCCACAGGAGATTGAGGGATTCCTCTCCTGCATCCTGTCCACCTACTGCGAGGGGATTGACTTCAAGGTGGAGTTCATCCCCGTGGACCCCACAAGCCACAGCCTCATCCACGAGGACCGCAGCCTGGCCGTGTGGAGCCTGCCCCTCAAGCACAGGATACCCTGCTGCGGCTACCTGTTCAGGGAGAAGCCGCTCCTGCCCCACATACGCCGCGAGATGATAGATGCCTTTGACATCCCCATATCCCAAATCAACAACATCAAGGCAGGAGCCTCGTGGACAACCCCCGACGGCACCGTGATTCCCCACGAGCGGCTCACCACGCCCCCGGATCCTGCGCGCTCCTACGCCTACTGCTCCGACACCTGCTACCTGCCTCACCTGGCCTCGCTCGTCCAGGGGGTGAGCACCCTGTACCACGAAGCCACCTACCCCGAGGAATTCCTCGCGCGTGCCAGGCAAACAGCACACAGCACGGCCAGGCAGGCCGCACAGGTGGCACGGGACGCACAGGCAGGCCGCCTCATCATCGGGCACTTCAGCGCACGCATCCAGGACGAGGAGGCACTGCTCAGGGAAGCCCAGGAGGTGTTTCCACAGACATGCCTCGCACACGAGGGTCTGACGCTGGACGTGTGACCCTGGCCTGCCATCACCCGGCACTTGTGGCCGCCAAACGGTTTCCGACGCACCGCCAAAGAGGACTGCGTGGCCGCCTGTGGCAGGACGCACGGGAAGCTCATGGCTCAGCAGGAAACCAGTGGGGACAAGCGTACAGTCTTGACGATTCGGAAGGGGAAGAACTTTCTACGGCACAGGCAAGGACGCAGCTTACAGCCCGCGTGCCCAACACAGAGTGCCCCTAAGGTGCCTAAGCCCTGCATGAAGCAGGCTCGGCGCCTTAGGGGCACTCTGTTGCACTCCACCGGCCACATCAGCCTCCTGTCCTCGCCACTCCCAGGGCCGAGCAATCTGCCTGCGGTGGTGCCTTGGGGATTACGAGGCGAGAGAGACCCACACAGGGCAAGACGAAGGCCGGAAGGCAGGCAGGGAGGGAGCACAGGCAATGGGCCTGCCTCCTATTCCTCTATCGTGATTTTCCCCAGCAAGTAGCGGTGATGCCCATCATCGCCATCATAGGGGAGCGCATACACAGGAGTGCCATCGGCCTTGCCCACAGACACATACAGGTCAAAGGCGCCTGTGGGGCAGGTGCGCACATAGCAGCCCTTGGCATCAGAGAACGGCCGTGCCACCATGCCCTGCGTGCGCAACTTGACGACAGGAGCCTCGCCAGGCTTTCCTACGGCCAGCGACTTGACATCCAGGGTCTCGTCCACCAGCACCGACACCACGCCACCCGCGCTGTCCTTGATGGTGAAGCAGGGGTAGCCGCCCTGGTAGCAGGGAGCCACGCCCGCATTGCGCCACTCGCTCACGATGGTGAACGGCTCTCCCTTGCGCACCCTGTCGGGCCACTGGGTGTGCACGTCCTGCAAGCGGTAGCCCAGCCTGAGGTTGATGCGGCTTATGACATCGCGGTTCTGCTCCAGTTCCACACGCGGCCACCAGTGGATGGACATATACGAGGCATGGTAGTCCTCCACCGACTGCAGCAGCAGCTGGGGGTCCCAGGCACCGCGTGCCGCCGACTCTCCCATGTGGTCATGCTCCAGCACCACAGGCATCGTGGGCCAGAACAGTCCCGCCATGCCACTGTGGTACCAGTGGCGGGGCTTGGGCTGCACCAGGATGCTGTCGTCACGCAGCGTTACCCCCCTGGAGAGCGCATAGTCGATGATGGGCGAGTGAACCACAGGCGCATCGTGCCCAGCAAAGTCATCCGAGATGACCAGCTGGGTGTTGCGGAAATGCTTGCAGTAGAGGTCGATGATGCGCTTCTGCGTGTCCAGTCCCCACTCCTTGCCATGACGCGGCGTGGTGATGACGGTGTGTCCCTCGCCCCACATGCCAAAGTGGCCTATGTCGATAAAGGCCACATTGGGATTGCCGTCATAGCGGCGAGCCATGCGCTCCAGGAAGGCATCCAGTTTCTGCAGGAAGATGGAGTCGTCGTACTCGGGCTCCTTGTAGCCGTCCACCTCATAGAACTTGGCCCCCGCGCGGAACACCCACTCGGGTGTGGCGCTCTGCATCCAGTTCTCGGTGGCCGTAATGCGGAAGGCCACCCGCTTGCCTGCCTGTATCCATCGCTGCGCGGGCGTGTCCACAATCTCCCAGTTGTAGCAGTCCTCCTCGGGCTGCACAAACGCCCAGGGCAGCCGCAGATACACGGTGCTCAGCCCAGGGAAGTCATCGAGCACATCGCTGGGTGCGAGTTTCGAGCCATAGTTCTTCAGCAGGTTGGAGTAGAAGTGCATGGTCCATCCCATGCCAGGGTTGACCAGTGCCTGTCCGTTGTCGGCAGGCTGGATGTCCGCAGCCTGTGCCTGGGGAGCGGCAGTCCACGAGAGGGCGGCTGCCAGCAGAGATAATAGAGTCTTTCTCATTGTATGTTATTATGCTTTGCTTGAATGCTCGCATGCTTTGATTGACACATGGGTATGCCACGGTTCGGCATGCTCACGCGCGTTGATTGGTGTACCCACAGGCCACGGCCGGTGTGCCCAGGCATGTTGATTGACCCACCAACGCACGCGATCCGACTCAGAAGAGTATCTGCTTGCTGTAGCCAGTACCCTCCCACACCTTGGAATCGCAGGGGTGGCAAACAGGTGTGAGCTTGATTCCTGTGCCCCTGACAAACCATTCTGTCTCGCCTCCGCGCTCCCACTCTGGATGGTCGGGCAGGCTCACATTCTCCTTGCCATCATATCCGAGCATGAGCGGCCCGGCAAACACACGTCTCCAGCGCGCGTCGGTGTTGGCCGCATTGAGTGGCGCCAGCACCCGCACAGGCAGGTTGAAATCAAGCGTCAGCCTGTCGCCCTGCACAAATGTTCTTCTCAGGGACACGAATCCATGCTCCACACGAGCCTGCACCTCCCTGCCGTTCAGCGACAGGCGCACGTCCCGCATCCACGAGGGTGCGGCCAGGCGCAGTGTCACCTTGCCCGCGCTGTTGCTGTTGACCCTCACCTCCACACGGTTGGCAAACGGATGCCCGTAGGGATAGTTGCCCTCCACCTCCAGGCCGAGCACCCCCTTGGCCACGGGAGCAGCATACTTTCCCCAGTGGTAGAAGGGCATCCACACCTCCTTGCCAGCCGCGAAACAGGTGTAATGCACAGCCGATGAGAGTCCCTCGCCCCCGCGCATGGTGCAGCACCAGTGCGCCTCGGGAGCCGACACTGCCAGGCGCATGGTGCCAGCGGCCTTGCCGGGACAGTTGTCGCAGCCAAATCCCCCATTGTGCCTCTGCGTATGGCAGATGGCATTGTAATATATCAGTTCGGCCCACTCCAGGTACTCAGGCTTCTGTGTCTGCTGCCACAGTTGCACGGCCAGCATGTAGGAGTCCATGATGGCACAAGGCTCAGTCCAGGTGCCGAAGCGGTCAAACCAGTTGTAGTTCTCGCAGTTCTCGGTCATGCCATTCTCCACATACAGGCGGAAGCGTGCCTCGGCCTCCTGCACCAGGTGGCGATTGCCGGTGAGCTCGGCATAGCGCAGGAGTCCCCTGCAAGCTGTGAGCGTGGCATGCGTCTGCGCCTTGATGCCCGTCAAGTCCACCTGCAGGAATCGGCCAATGAGCGTCTCGATGGGCGCCTTCAGGTCGGGGTCGCCCAGGACGGCATAGGCATGTATCAGTCCCTCCATGCCGATAAACACGCAGCCCACATCTGTAGAGAGAGCCCAGCCATCGCGCGACGCCACGATATTGCCCGACTCGGCGCCCTGCCCCTGCACTCGGTCCTCGGGCGCGATGGGATACACGGCAAACTTGTCGGTCAAGGGCAGGAACAGGTTGCGTGCTATGCTGCTTATCACCTGGCGCACCCCCTCGTCCCGCTTCCACATGTAATACTCGCACAGCCCGCGCAGCATCCATCCATTGCCCGAGAGCTGCTGCTCATGCGCAATGCCAGGATGCAGGGTGCCCATGTACCCCTTCTCGTTGAGATGCGGCTGCACCCGGCGTATGATTTCGTCGAGATACCTGGGCGAGCGTCCCGATGCCTGTGCGTCAAGCGTCAGCGCCAGTATGGTGCGCCCTTCGGTATCCCCAGGCCAGTCGCCCGACTGCTCCTCGGTGAGGAACACATTCTGCGGCCAGTACTTCTCCTCCTCGAGCCTCTGCAGGTTCTTCTCCACCCGCCATAGAA
The DNA here is from genome assembly GCA_050873805.1 of Prevotellaceae bacterium. GTDB lineage: Bacteria > Bacteroidota > Bacteroidia > Bacteroidales > Bacteroidaceae > Physcousia. Next base: position 39,856 of record JBNMJN010000025.1, read on the forward strand.
GGTCGGAGTGGCTGTCAAGCGAGATTTGCCCGTAAGGAAGCGGTTGTGGTACACTTGTCTTTCGTGCCTCGCCCTGGAGCGCAATGCCAAGGGTAAGAACTGCCGCCGCCATGAGGCGGCCTGTGTGATTCATCATAAGGGTAACGTCAGTTTGAGTAAGTAAAAGGCGGCAGAAGCATTACCCTGCCACTACAAAGTTAAGGACTTTTAGGCAAAAAAGGCCAATCCGGACAGAGAAAACAGCACTTGGCAGGCGCGCACACGCCTCATCCCCACACGCCGCCACTGCCCCGCACACCACACATATATACCTTAATTCCGCAACACTTTGATTTAACTTTATTTATAAGTTCCTGAGCAACAAAAAGTTGCTCAGGATTTTGCCATGTCAGATTTTTCACTTATCTTAGTGTTGCAATTCAAAACAAGCGTAAATCGTAACAAGA
>JBNMJN010000026.1:0-39598 GCA_050873805.1 Prevotellaceae bacterium
ACTCACACCTGTCACGCAGATGAGACAGCCCAGCGGAAAGTCGGCGTCCACCCCCTTGAGGTTATTGCCACGCGCTCCCTTCAGGCTGAGCACATGCCCGCTGCCCGCACGGCGCACGGCAGGCACTTCGATGCGCTGCACGCCTCTCAGATAGCGGCTGGTGAGCGTGTCGGCCTTGAGCATATCCTGGTAAGTGCCCTGGTACACCACCTGTCCGCCGCGCCGTCCGGCCAGCGGGCCGATGTCCACGATGTAGTCGGCATGCTCCATCATCTCCTGGTCATGCTCCACCACAATCACCGTGTTGCCTGTGTCACGCAGTTTGCACAGCGAGTTTATCAGGCGCATGTTGTCGCGCTGGTGCAGTCCGATGCTCGGCTCGTCCAGGATGTAGAGCACCCCCACCAGTTGGCTTCCTATCTGTGTGGCCAGCCTGATGCGCTGGCTCTCGCCGCCCGACAGGGTGGCCGAGGAGCGTGAGAGTGACAGGTAATCCAGCCCCACATCCAGCAGGAAGCGCAGGCGCGTGCGTATCTCCTTGAGTATCTCGCTGGCTATGCGCCTCTGCTGTGGAGCCATCTGCTCCTCCACCCCGCTCACCCAGTCGTAGAGTTCCGAGAGGTCCATCGAGGACAGCTGGGCAATGTTCTTGCCCGCGATGCGGAAGTGCAGGGCCTCCTTGTTGAGGCGAGCCCCACCACACTCGGGACAGGTGCAGGTGCCGCTGAACTGCTCGGCCCATCGCTGGGCTTTCGCGTCCATCTCCTTGTCCAGCATCTGGCTGATGTACTTGGCCAGTCCGTCATACTCGCAGAAGAGGTCATTGCTGGTGTGCGCCACCGCCGAGGGAATGCGCAGACGCTCATCGGAGCCATTGATGATGTCGGCGAGTGCCTCATCGGGCACCTCCGAGAGTGGTGTGTCCATCGTGCAGCCATAGGTCTGCAGCAGGGCATCTATCTGCCAGAATATCATCTGCTGGCGCGACTTGCCCAGGGGAGCCACTCCCCCCTGCCTCACACTCAGGCTGCGGTCGGGGAACACCTTGTCCGGGTCAATCAGGCTCACATAGCCCAGTCCCTTGCATCGCGGGCAAGCCCCCTGCGGACTGTTGAACGAGAAGTTGTGCGGAGCAGGGTCACGATAGGAGATTCCGCTGGTGGGGCACATGAGCCGCTTGCTGTAGTGGCGCAGCTCGCCCGTATCGGTGTCAAGCACCTGCAGCAGTCCGTCGCCCATCTTCATGGCTGTGGCCACCGTCTGTACCAGGCGTGCCTCGTCCTTCTCCTGCACGCGCAGGCGGTCGATGACCACCTCGATGTCGTGGTTGCGGTAGCGGTCCACCTTCATCTCGGGCAGTATCTCGCGCAGCTCGCCATCGACCCGCACATACAGGTAGCCCTTGCGCCGCACGCTCTCAAAGAGCTCGCGGTAATGCCCCTTGCGGTGATGCACCAGCGGGGCCAGGATGCATATCTTGCGCGAGCCGAAGTCGCGCAGTACCAGATGCACAATCTGCTCCTCGGTGTACTTGGCCATGCGCTCGCCGCTGACGTATGAGTAAGCCTCGCCGGCGCGGGCGAAGAGCAGGCGCAGGAAGTCGTATATCTCGGTGGTGGTGCCCACGGTGCTGCGCGGGTTCTTGTTGGTGGTCTTCTGCTCGATGCTGATGACCGGGCTCAGGCCGCTTATCTGGTCCACGTCGGGCCGCTCCATGTTGCCAGGAAGTTGCGTGCATAGGCGCTGAATGTCTCTATGTACCGCCTCTGGCCCTCGGCGTAGATGGTGTCAAAGGCCAGGGACGACTTGCCGCTTCCGCTCAGCCCCGTGATTACGGTGAGGCTATGGCGCGGAATCTCCACATCCACATTCTTCAGGTTGTGCACCCTGGCACCCAGGATGGTCAGTTTCCCCTCACTCATCAGTGCCTCCCGTTCCCTGCTGGCGACTGTTGTCATAGCCCGTCAGCACCGATATGGTTTTCTTGATATGATACTTGCGGCCATCGGCTCCCCTGGCGTTGACCACCAGGAAATAGACCCCGTCACTCACGGTGCGGCCGTTCACCTTGCCATCCCACCCGCCTGCGGGGGAAGTCCAGGAGTAGAGTTTCCGCCCCCGCCGGCTGAAGACGGCCGCCTCGAACGACACGATGCTCTGGTAGCCCTCCTTGGCATGCAGCACATCATTGTAGCCATCGCCATTGGGCGAGAAGGCATTGGGAAACTCCAGTTTGCTCTCGCTGATGCTCACGCTGATGGGATTCTCCTCGCCCTCGCCAGGATAGGTGATGGTGTCATTGCCCAGCACAAAGGTAGCATAGAGCTGCACACGGAACGACCCGCTGCTGGTGAAGGTGTAGTCAATGTCCTCGTCGAAGCGGTGCACGAGCAGGTTGCTCTCGTCGCCCTCGCGCCATATCTTCCACTCATAGCGTGCCGAGTAGTCGCCCACGTTCTGGGGATTGGCATGGAAATGGGCCTCAAGGGGCGCGCTCTGGCTGGCCGAGGCATCGTCCAGTTCCTCACCATCCACCGTCACATAAGTGCCAGTGGGGTCAACAGAGGGGAACTCGCCCTCCTGGGCACACTGCCCCAGGAAGGCACGCGAGGGAAGCGGCAGGCTCGTGCCTGCCAGATGACCCAGATGCCCTGGCACGGCTGCCGACGCGCACAGGCTGGCTGGAATACCAGCAAGAAGCAGGACGGCCAGCCTGGCAAGGAATGCCTTTGTGTGGATAGGATAACTCATAGTTCTGCAAATTTAGCGTTTTTCCACCATCCGCGCTCCCTTTTCACCTTGTAAAATGAGCGGCATAGGGGGAAAAGTCTTACCTTTGCGCTGATGAAAAGACTATTATCCCTCATACTGATATGCCTGCCCACCCTGCTGTGGGCACAAGGCACCCTGCAGCAGCTCCAGCACATGCACCAGGTGCAGAAGGGAGAGACGTGGACTGCCATAGCCGACAGGTATGGCGTGAGCGAGCAGGCCCTGCGACAAGCCAACCCCAATGTGAAGACCAAGAAGGACAAGCCCAAGAAGGGGACACTGCTCACCATCCCCGATGCCTGCCCGCCTCCCCAGCCTGCCGAGGAGCCGGTGGCCGCCGTGCGCACCAGCCTGGGCAGCCTCGGCATAGGGGTGCTGCTGCCGCTGGAGGAGAGCAGCGAGCGGGGGGCCAAGATGGTGGAGTTCTACCAGGGTCTGCTCATGGCGGCCGACAGCGTGAGGCGGAGCGGCGTGGACATCACCATACATGCCCTGCACACAGGCTCCACCAAGGCCAGCATGCAGCAGCTGCTGAGCGCGCACAAGCAGGAACTGCAGCACACGCAGGTCATCTTTGGTCCCGTGGATGGGGCGCAGATAGAGCCACTCAACGACTTCTGCATGCAGCATGACATAAGGCTGGTGATGCCCTTTGCCCACACGCAGGGAAATGCCAGCCAGCCCCTGGCCTACACGGCTACGGCTGCGGCCAACGTGAGCAGCACGGATGCCGCCGCGCTGGTGGTCAAGGCAATGGGCAAGGAGGCCAACTATGTGATAGTGAACACCAACGCTCCCGACACGCGCGGCTCGCTCTTCACCGGCAAGCTGAAGGAGCAACTGGCCAGCCAGGAGGTGGCCGCCAGGGTGCTGAACATCGACGGGGACGACTTCGCATACGAGTCGGCCTTCAACCAGACACAGGTCAACTGCATCGTGCCCGACAACACGGGCATCAAGTCACTCAATATCCTGTGCACCAAGTTGCGGGACTTCCAGGCCGCGCATCCGCGATACCGGCTGCGGCTGCTGGGCTATCCCGAATGGGTCACCTACACCGAGACGCTGCTGGGAAGCTTCTTCCAGTTTGACACCTACGCCTTCTGCACCTACTACAGCCATCCGCTGAGCACCGCCACCGTGTCCTTTGGCAAGGCTTTTGCCAGCAACTTCGGCCATCCCATGATGGCCACCTTCCCGCGCTACGCCATGATGGGCTTCGACATGGGCTTCTACTTCATGCACGGCCTGGCCGCCCTGGGCGACACCTTTGAGGACAAGCAGGGCAACCTGAGCCTGCAGCCCGCCCAGCACAACTTCCTCTTCAGGCAGGACACGCCGGGAAGCGGGCGCACCAACCACTTCGTGCAGCTGGTACACTATTCCCCCGACCAGAAGATAACACTCGTGCAATGAAGCGGCTACTCATCACCCTGTCAATCCTGGCAGCATGCTCTGCCAGCCATGCCCAAGTGGGCGAGGCCCGGCGCGACCTGGCCGTGGGCGTGAACGGAGGCTATGTGCTCAACAAGGTATCCTTCAACCCCACCATCAAGCAGGACTTCCATGCGGGCACCACATTCGGTATCACGCTGCGATACACCTGCGAGAAGTATTTCGCGGCCCTGTGTGCCCTGCAGGCCGAGGTGAACTACACCGGGCTGGGCTGGAAGGAGAACATCGAGACGAGCACCGACACCTACCAGCGGCAAATCAACTATGTGCAGGTGCCCCTGCTGGCCAACCTGGGCTTCGGACGCGAGCGGGGAGGCGTGAAGGGATTCCTGGTGCTGGGGCCGCAGATAGGCTTCTGCCTGGGCGAGAAGGAGAAGCGGGGCGGCGACTGGACGGAGGAGACACTCGGCAAGCGCCCCAACCTGGTGGTGGAGCAATATGACCTGAAGGTGCAGAGGAAGTTTGAGTACGGACTCACAGGTGGCCTGGGCATGGACGTGAGCACGCGCAGCGGCCACCACTTCCTGCTGGAGGGACGCTACTACTATGCCCTGAGCGACATCTTCAAGAACTCCAAGAAGGATCCCTTTGGGCGCAGCGCCAATGGTGCCATCATCGCCAAAGCATCATACCTGTTTGACATCGTAAGAACCAGGAAGTAGGCCGTCCACCGCGCCAGGCTGCGTGCCGCAAGGCCAGGCACCCCACACACGAGAGCACCCCGAAGGGGCAAGAAGCGTCATTCACAATGAGCCTCTGCCCTTTCGGGGTGCAGCCTTATAGGTTCAGGACAGCCCTACCTGAGCCTGTCCAGTGAGCGCAGCAGCAGGATATCCCTTGTGATGCCACGCATGCCCAGGCATACGAGCACAATGGCCACCAGCGGCAGGGCGGCAGGCCACTCGGGACGGAAATGCGCGCCCATCTCCCTGGCCTTCATCCACACCAGGGCAGCGTATGCGGCATACCACCCCACCAGGAGCACCAGGCTGAAGATGCACAGGCGGAACTGTCTCACCTGCCGCTTGTACAGGAAGATGTTCACCAGCAGGAGCGTGGCCACCACCAGCAGGATGGCAAAGAGTGCCCAGGGAAACAGCGAGTGCTGCCCGCCAGGAAGTGCCAGCCACAGGTTGTACAGGCGACCGAGCGACTCACCCTCGTCGCTATAGAGGCGACCCACACCCATGCTCATGCAAGCCACTGAGGCCATCGAGGCCAGGAAGAGATATACGGTCTGTATTCGCTGTATCATCGTTTCGGGTCTTGCTCAGCCCTGGGACAAAGCCCAGGGAGGCGCGGTTAGTACTCTACGGGAGTCTCCTTGCTGGGGTTGCGGTAGTAGATCTTGCCCTCGATGAACTCCTCGGTGGCCATCAGCGTGGGCTTGGGCAGACGCTCATAGAAGCGGCTGATCTCTATCTGCTCACGGTTCTCAAAGGTCTCGTCGAGCGTGTCGGTGGGACTGGCAAACTCCTGCAACTTCTTGCTGAGCTCGGCCTTGATATCAGCGGATATCTGGTTGGCGCGCTTGGCTATGATGGCTACGCTCTCATAGATATTCTCTGTGTCCTTGCACAAGTCCATTACATCACGGGTCACCGTATTGGTGGGTGCGGTAGATTTCTTGTAATCCATATATAATATATAATGTATAAACTTCCTGTTCAGGCTTATTTCTCCTCGCCTACTTCCTGCAGCTGGATGTGCTTCTTCTTCACGATACCCTCGGCATTGGCCAGCATGGCGTTCACCTCTTTCAAGTGACGGCTCTCGGGGTAGTCGTTGCGGAAGGCGTAGCACTCGTCCACAGCATCGCGGAATCGCTCCATGCGCTTCTCCTCCACGCTCTTGAGAGCCAGGTGGTACTTGGCACGCACAATCATCACGGCAAACTCCTCACGCCTCTCCGATGAGGCATAGGGGTAGTCCTTGAGCGCGTTCTCGGCTGTCACCACGCATGCCTCGTAGTTGCTGCCGCCGTAGGACATGTTGCCCACATAGCTGCCCAGGTCATAATAGAGCTTGGCAGCCAGGTACTCCTTCTCCACCAGCTTGTCCTGCAGGGCATATATCATCTGCGTGGTCTGCTCACGCAGGCTGGTGTGCGGATAGAAGTCGAGGAAATTCTGGAACTCGGTGATGGCCTCCATGGTGCTGCTCTGGTCAAGCCTCGCATCGGGTGTCATCTTGTAGAGCGAATAGCCACAGCCATAGCGTGCCTGCTCCACATACTCGCCCTTGGGGTAACTCTGGTAGTACTTGCGGAAGAATGTGGAGGCCGACTCATAGTCGTGGTGCATGAAGCAACTCTGCGCGAGCAGGTAGAGGCTCTCCTCCCCGTACTGCGTCCCCTTGAGTGGCGCAATCAGGTCGCCCAGCAACTGCGAGGCCCTGTTGTAGTGTCCCTCGGCAAAGTTGGCCTTGGCCACCTCGTAGCGATAGTCGTAGTCGGCCGACTTCTGCACAGCATTAAACTCTCCGCAACCTGCAAGCAGTGCGGAGGAGAGCAGGCCGGCCAGCATGTTTCTCTTCATATTCCAGCGCATAGATGGCGCAAAGTTAGCACTTTTTCTTGTAATACGGTATCACATGCACGCGAAAAGGTGAATACCTGCATGATATTTCCCTCTTGCGGGGAAGCCTGCCAACAAGTCCCCTTCCACCCTGCGGCGGGCCTACCCCTCAGCCTGCAGGCGAAGCATCTCATCACGCAGGAGAGCCGCCTCCACGAAGTTCAGTTCCTTGGCGGCCTTCTGCATCCTGCGCCTGAGCGACTCTATCTCACGGCTCCTCTGCTCGGGTGTGAGCAGGGAGGCAGCCGGCTCGGCCGCCTGTATCGCAGCCGCAGCCTGCGGCTTCACATACGCCCGCTGCTCGCCGGCACTGCCAGCCTGGAGCAGGTCGCCCATGGTGGTCGCCTTGCTCACCTGCCTGGGCGTGATGTGATGAGCCTCGTTATAGGCCAGCTGAGCCTGCCTGCGGCGGTTGGTCTCCTCTATCGTCAGGGCCATGCTCTCGGTGATGGTGTCGGCATACATGATGGCCCGGCCATGGATATTGCGCGCTGCACGCCCCACCGTCTGCGTGAGGCTGCGGTGGCTGCGCAGGAATCCCTCCTTGTCGGCATCCAGTATGGCCACCAGGCTCACCTCGGGAAGGTCAAGTCCCTCACGCAGGAGGTTCACGCCCACAAGCACGTTGTAGGTGCCAGCCCTCAGGTCGTTCATGATGCGCACACGCTCCAGGGTGTCCACATCGCTGTGTATGTAGGCCGTGTTGATGCCATGCCGCTGCAGGTACTCGGTCAGCTCCTCGGCCATGCGCTTGGTGAGGGTGGTCACCAGGGTACGCTCTCCTTGCTCGATGCGCACCTGTATCTCCTCCATCAGGTCGTCCACCTGGTTCTGCGTGGGCCGCACCTCTATCACGGGGTCGGGCAAGCCCGTTGGGCGTATGAGTTGCTCCACCACGATGCCCTCGCTCTGTGCAAGCTCATAGTCGGCCGGCGTGGCACTCACATAGATGACCTGGTGGGTCATCTCCTGGAACTCCTCGAAGCGCAGGGGACGGTTGTCGCGGGCAGCGGGCAGGCGGAAGCCATACTCCACCAGGTTGTTCTTGCGGGCACGGTCGCCGCCATACATGGCACTTATCTGGGGCACCGTCACATGACTCTCATCGATGACCGTGAGGTAGTCCTCGGGGAAGAAGTCGAGCAGGCAATAAGGCCACGTGCCCGGCTCGCGCCCGTCGAAATAGCGGCTGTAGTTCTCGATGCCCGAGCAGTGACCCAGTTCCCTTATCATCTCCATGTCGTAAGTGACACGTTCGTGCAGCCTCTTGGCCTCCAAGGGCTTGCCCTCCTCCTCGAAGAGAGCCACCTGCTGGGCCAGGTCGTCCTCGATGTGGCGTATGGCCTGCTCCTGCGCCTCGTGGCTGGTCATAAAGAGGTTGGCCGGATACACCTTGTAGTCCTCAAAGGCAGCCAGGCGATGCAGGCTCACGGGGTCGAGTTCCTCCAGCGACTCTATCTCATCGCCCCAGAAGGTGATGCGCAGCAAGCAGTCGGCATAGGCCAGGGCCACATCCACGGTATCGCCCTTGACCCTCACCTGTCCCCTCGCAAGCGTCACATCATTGCGCACATACAGGCTGTCGGCCAGGCGGCGCAGGAGTTGCTGGCGGTCCATCTGCTGCCCCACGCGCAGCTCAATCATGTTCTCGTAGAAAGCCGCCGGATTGCCCATGCCATAGATGCACGACACGCTGCTCACCACCACCACGTCCTTCCTGCCCGAGAGCAGCGCGCTGGTGGCAGAGAGCCTCAGCTTGTCAATCTCCTGGTTGATGGCCAGGTCCTTCTCGATATAGGTGTCGGTGCTGGGGATGTAAGCCTCGGGCTGGTAGTAGTCGTAGTAGCTCACATAGTACTCCACGGCATTCTCGGGGAAGAACTGCTTCATCTCGCCATAGAGCTGTGCGGCGAGCGTCTTGTTGTGGCTCAGGATGAGCGTGGGCTTGTTGACCTGGGCTATCACATTGGCCACGGTGAAGGTCTTTCCGCTTCCAGTGACACCCAGCAGCGTCTGTGCCGGCACCCCCGACAGGACTCCCTGGGTGAGCTGGCGTATGGCCTCGGGCTGGTCGCCCGTGGGCTGGTACTTGGATATGAGTTTGAAGTCTCCCATAGATTAGGATGCAAAAATACAACATTTTCGCCTCACAGGCCAGCGAGGTGGAAAATATGTGGTACATTTGCACTGCGCCAGGAGCGGGCCACCCGCCCGTGCCACCCGCGCAAGCAACCGGCAAGCACAAACAAAAAGCATACAGCGACATGAGAATCAAGTATCTGAGCCTGCTGATGGCCACCCTGCTGCTGACAGCGACTCCCTCCCTGGGCAATGGACTCGAGGAGAAGGGCAAGACCGAGCAGGCCGACAAGAAGAAGGACAAGCAGGAGAAGAAGAAAGGCAAGGACTCTGACCAGAAGCAGAAGGAAAAGGAAGCCGACAAGAAAGGCAAGAAGGACAAGAAGAAGGACAAGGACTCTGCCCAGAAGAAGCAGGCCCCGAAAGCCGGCAAGAAGGGCAAGAAGGGCAAGAAGGGACAGCAGCCCGAGCAGCCGCAGAAGCCACAGGAGGAGAAGCCAAGCATCGACCGCCAGGGGCTCTTCCATGTGACGAAGGTGAAGAACGACTGGTACTTCCAGATTGCCGACAGCCTCATCGGCCGCGACTTCCTCACCACCACACGCTACACCACCACTCCGGCCGAGAGCGGAAAGTTCGGCGGCGAGCAGGTCAACGAGCAGACTGTATATTTCCAGGTGGGCAAGGACGACCAGATGCTGCTGCGCGCCAATCTCATCATCAACGTGGCCGACTCCACACAGCGGATAAGCCGCGCCATACACATCAGCAACGAGAACCCCATCATAGGCTCCTTCAAGATCGAGAGCCACCAGGGCGGGGTGTACAAGATAAAGGTGTCGCCCTTCTTCAACCAGGACAACCCAGCCCTGGGACTCCCCTCATACGTCAAGACGCAGTACGCGCTGCAGGGGATGCTGGGCGACATGAGCTATGTGGAGGACATCAAGTCCTTTCCCCTGAACACCGAGGTGCGCATGGTCAAGACCTATGCGGCGGCCCCCACCTCCAGCCTGCCTGCGGCACGCAGCACGGGCAAGGTGACGCTGGGACTCAACATCAGCTTCATCCTGCTGCCCGAGAGGCAGATGATGAAGCGGTACTACGACCCGCGCGTGGGCTACTTCACCGACAGCTACACCAGCTTCACGGACGACCAGCAGCGCGTGGAGGGCAAGAGGTTCATCACACGCTGGAGGCTGGAGCCACGCCCCCAGGACGTGGAGAAGATGCGCCGTGGCGAACTGGTGGAGCCCGCGAAGCCCATCGTGTACTACATTGCCCCCGCCACACCCAAGCAGTGGCGCAAGTACCTGATACAGGGTGTCAACGACTGGCAGAAGGCATTTGAGAAGGCAGGCTTCAAGAATGCCATCATGGCCAAGGAATGGCCCGAGAACGACTCCACCATGAGCATGGAGGACGCGCGCTACAGCTGCATACGCTATCTGGCCAGCCCCATCGAGAATGCCTATGGCCCCAACGTGCACGACCCTCGCAGCGGCGAGATACTGGAGAGCCACATCTGCTGGTACCACAATGTGATGAGCCTGGTGCACGACTGGTACATGGTGCAGGCAAGCAGCATCGACGAGGCTGCACGCACGATGAACTTCAGCGAGGAGCTCATGGGGCAACTCATACGCTTCGTGAGCAGCCACGAGGTGGGGCACACGCTGGGACTCAGGCACAACTTCGGCTCCTCGAGCACGGTGCCTGTGGACAGCCTGAGGGACAAGGCCTGGGTGGAGGCTCACGGACACACACCCAGCATCATGGACTATGCACGGTTCAACTATGTGGCTCAGCCCGAGGACAACATTGGCCATGCTGGCATCTTCCCACGCATCAACGACTACGACGACTGGGCCATACGCTGGGGATACACTTACCTGCCCGACGCGAAGGACGAGGATGAGGACCACCAGATGATGGAGGAGATGACTGCACAGAGCCAGCAGAACCCGCGCCTGTGGTGGGGTGATGGCGAGACCAGCGAGGGACAACTGGACCCGCGCAGGCAGACGGAGGACCTGGGCGACGATGCCGTGAAGGCAAGCACCTATGGCATACGCAACCTGAAGTATGAGATAAGCCGCCTGGGCGAGTGGACCAGCGATGACCAGAAGGACCTCTACGGCGATGACCTGGCACGCATGTACGCACAGGTAAGGGGCCAGCTCATGCGATACATCGGGCATGTGGCACGCAACATCGGCGGCACACGCATCACTTACCGCACCAAGAACCAGGCCGGCGACAAGTATGAGCCTCAGCCCCTGGACAAGCAGAAGGCCGCGCTGAAGTTCCTGGACGAGCAGGTGCTGCACGAGCCCATGTGGCTGCGTGACATGAGCTACGCACGGCGCCTGGCCGCCGACCCTGTGGAACTGACCAAGAAGGTGGGCACCTATGCCGTGACGCTGATGATGAACCGCCTGGACTACATGAACGAGCTCTACTCGCCACAGGCTTACCTGACCGACCTCACCAGCCTGGTGTTCGCGGAGGCACGCACAGGCGAGAAGGTGTCGCCCTACCGCCAGGCTCTGCAAAACGAGATGCTCACCCACCTGTGCCGCGCCCACGGCAACAGCAACAGCGGCATCCAGCCAGCCGTGCTCTACACCCTGCAGCAACTGCAATCGCTCACCAAGCGCGCAAGCCAGACTGCCCGCAATGCCGAGAGCCGTGCCCATTGGGCCTACATCTACGACCAGATAGGGCGTGAGCTGACCTGGAAGTAAGCCAGGCCACTCCCCCAGCCCACCTGGCTGGGAAGGGGTCACAACGCAAGAAAGCCACAGACATCCCCCAGTGGGGAAACGTCTGTGGCTTTCTTGCATTGCATAAGCAGCGCCTCATCGGCCATCGGATGGCCATCTGCATTGGGCTTTGAGCCGGATGGCCCTCCCTTAGCTGTGCCTTCACGGGGCATCACCCGGCACCCATGTGCAAGCCACCTGCCCATCCTGGAACTGCGTCACACGCAAGTTCTGCCCCTCGTGCGCACGTCCGCAGTCATAGTTGGGCGAAACCAGGAAATAGGAGAAGTCGCTGCTGCGCCTGAGCACCAGGTAACTCTCACGCGGCCTTTCCCTCAGGAACAGGCAGTCGTCTATCACGCAGATGTTGCCATCGGCACGCACCTGCCAGTTCTTCAGCGGCACCCCGACCACGGCTCCTATGTTGCGCACGAAGAACACCTCCCCCTCCCGCAACATCCTCACATAACCACGCCTGAAGAGCCAGGGCCTCTGATAATGCACGGTGTTGGTGAGCGAGTCCAGCCAGAACTCCATGGGGGTGTCCTTCCGCACACGCTCCCCCTTTCTCCTTATATAATACAGGCCATCGCCCAGAGGGGTGAACTCATCGAAGTAGCGCAGCCTGTCCTCCTGCGTATAGAGCAACAGGCTCATGTTCCTGGGGCCAGCCTTGCGCCAGTGGTTCAGCCACCTGGTGCCCGCCTCCACACATTGGGCACGGAAGTGGTCCAGCTCTGCCTGGCTCGCGACAGGCCGCAGAGGCTGCCCCAGGTCGGCCTGTGCATAATGCCGGCCCTCCTCGTCCCGATACAGGCGCATGCCCGTGCCCTTCACCTCGCCCGCCAGCTGGTACACCTTCCCAGGCTCGTCCCATGGGATAAAGCGGCGTTTCCAGGACAGCCCGCACCCTACCTGCAAGGCCAGCGTCTTGACAGTGAGCCATGACTGGTCGTCAAGCAACCGCGACCGGATGCGCGGGAAGAGCCGCCGGCCATCCTCGCTGCAGAACTCTATCCCCATCAGGGTCACGGCCTGCGGACGGCTATGAAAGCACAACCCGCTACTGAGGTCCACCCATGGACTCTGCCCCATGCGCTGGTTGTAGCAACAGGCAAACCCATCCTCGGTGAGCCTCACATGCTGGAATTGGCACTCCAGCACCCATTTGCCCGCACTATCTCTCACCCCCAGCAGACCGCTGTCACCCGCACACACCTGGTAAGCATCCTTGGGCAGCCTCTGTGTCTCATGCCTCACGATGCGCGTCATCGTGGCTTTGTCATCGCCCAGCGACAGATAGTCAAGGCGGCTGTTTTCGCTATAAAGCCGCATGCAAGCCCTCTGCAGCGCGCCTGCATGCTCACCACGCCCACTGAAGCACCCCTGCCAGTCGTGCTCGGCCGAGGGCAGTCCAAAGCGTCTGTAAAGTCCCACATTGTCCAGTATCACGCAGTATTCCTTCCCCTGGGACACGCGCAGCCCTCGCCCCACCATCTGCAGGTACTTCGAAAGCGACAGCGTGGGGCGAGCCAACTGGATGAACTCTACATCTGGGCAGTCAAAGCCCTCTGAGAACAAGTCCACGCTCACCAGCACCTCGATGGCATCGTCGGTATGATTTCTTTCATCAGTATTTTCAGCAAGGCGGTTTACACCGCACACACAATCTGGCGAGACCATTGATGGTACGCCAACCTTAGAGCGTAGCGGTTCTGGACGACGAGGAGGAGCGGTTGCATCCCCTGTCCCCTGAGGGGAAAGGGGCTTGGGGACAGAGGTGGAGCCCTCTTTAAGGGTAAAGAGGGACGGGGTGATTTTCGAAAAATCCTTATGAAGGAGGGACGGGGCGGATGGGGAAATATTCTCTTTGGATTTTAGGGAAGAGGAGAGCGAGGAAGACTTGAACCTTTCTATCAACTCTTTCCGTTCTGCAAGCGGCGTCAAGCTCGAGACGGCCACTGCCCTGATGCCATGCTCCCTGTAGTACTCGGCTATATGCCCGGCATGCTGAATACTGATGGCATACACGATGCCCTTCTTGCCCGGCACATACTCCTTCACGGTCAGGCAAAGCCTTTCGAGCGAAGGCCTCACGTCCATCACCTCATTCAGTTCCCTCTGCTGATAGTCCCCGTCGGCCCCACGCTTCTGAAGCGAGTCAATCAGCCGCTGGTCCTGGCTGTCGGGTTTGATAGAGTAATAGTCATACGTGCTCAATCGGCCCTCGGCAATGAACCGCTCCATGCTCCACGAGGTGAGCAGCACGTCAAACAGGTCAGCGAATCCCTGCCCGCTCATGCGGTAGGGAGTGGCTGTCAGTCCCAGTCTGCGCGCCTTGGGACAGGCATTCAGCACCTCGGCATAAGTCTCGGCCACCGCATGATGAGCCTCATCCACCACTATCAGCCCCGGCTCATGCGCCATTTCCCCATAATGCCTCGAGAGCCACTGGATGGACATCACACGGATGCGCGCACGCTGGTCATCAGGGAAGAACATCCTCACGGTGTCCCTTACCTGGCTGACCAGTTCACGCCTGTGGGTCACGATCCACACGCCCTCCTGCATATTTTCCCGCAGGAACTCCCCCACCACCGAGGCCAGCAGCACCGTCTTGCCCGTACCCGTAGGCATCTGCACCATCACAGACCGATGCAGGCACCACGCCTGCTCTATCCGCGACCTCATCTCCTCCTGATAGTCAAAGAGCCTGATTTCCTTCATCAGAATCTATATTGTTGCAGGGACTCCCCATTGGCATGCCGACACCTTCATCTCAAATAGCGGCAACGGCAAGGCCATCACGCACACACGCATGTCCCTGCATAGCAGAACCGCCTTGCCGCCTGCCCACATCAGCACCCCCACATGGCTGGCGCAGGCATAAGACTCACACAAGCCCACCCTCCTCTTATTCCTTGTTCCCCTTTGCCTTTCCTTTCGGTCACCGAACACAGAGTCTCCAGAAGAAGTGCCATGTCCTAAACACAGGCTCACTCAATGCCTCGGCGGGATAGTATCGCATCAATCGCCAATCTCGGTGCAAACGTTGAAGGTTATGTCCGACAGCACCATGCCCGAAAGAATATCTTTCATCATAATGCCCGAAGTTACCACCACTCATAATCTCGTCAAGCAGCAACTTCCCTCGCCTCTCATCCATTGGCACAATCATCTTGTCCTCTGGCAACCCCAGCGCCTCATGCAGTACATACATTACAGCCCCACAGAAGTTCCATAGCCCAAAATATCTCAAGTCGTGCCGAAAGGCATCAGAATTCGCGCCAATCTGCGACACCTTTGGGAGACTCTTTATCACAAAGTAGTAATCGACTATCTGTCTCAAACCGATTCCCTCTTGAAACAAATGATTGTAGATATGAACCAGTTGATAGACGACATTGAATCTCAATGTGGGTATTGCGACCGCTGTATCTTCGATACATGCCTTGTGCATGAACTGTTCTTCTGCGCTCTGCCTGAAAAACTTCTGCAATCGATGATTGCGCAGCGGATTCAGCAAGTAGCAAGGACGATAATGCACTTCCACCGGAATGCCGTTGAAGGCAGGAAAGTCGATATGATGATAGGTCGCCTTTTCATCAGGCGCAATGGAATGAACAAATCGAATCACATTCAAAGGCTTTCCCGATACCCATAGGTCAATATCACCAGGAGTACGATGCGCAGGATGAGGATACATCAAGGCATTCCCTTGTCCCTTCAAGATGCAAGAACGGAAATCTTTTTTCTGAAACCAAGCAGATACCTTTACCGCGGCTTCATCCAACTGATGATTGCGCTTCTCTATCTGCTTGCATTTCCCCATCCAAGTCATCAGCAAGTCCACATCCATCTCTATCGACTCACCTTTCAACTTGGTGGCATCACTCATCTTTTGGACACCATCAAAGATGACTCCGAGCAAGGACTGTTTCCGAGCCATCTCATAAATCTCCCTCCATTCCTCCTTTTCTATATGAGGAATCGCATCAGAAGAACCAATCGCCAACCGCAGCAGTTGAAAGAACTTATCGTTCATATTTCTTATAGATGGTTGCTACTTCATCGGCAATCTTCTCCCAGTCGTATTTGCTCATATCGTAGTCGATATGCTGCAAAGGTTGCTCGATAATCTTTCCGAATTTCTCGGCAAGCTCATCCACATTGCCACAATGGAAGTAATCCTCCTTCGGCAAGCCCACCTCCAGGTTGGCAGGAATATCGCTCACCACTACATTCACGCCATAGCTCATCGCCTCCAGCAAGGCTATAGGCAAACCTTCATGACTTGACGGCAAACAATAGCAACGGCAATTCGTCAAGAGCGAATGAAGCTTTCTGCCCTTGATAAAGCCAGTAAGCACCACACCATTCTTCCTCGCCATCTCCTTCAATCCCAAGGAATAGCTATCCTCGAAGTCCGTATCGCCAGCCAACACCAACTTAATATCCGTGGAATCCGTGAAATCCGTGTGCGACTTCTTCCACTTCACGAACGCCTCCACCAAATGATGCAAGTTCTTCTCCGGCACAAATCGGCACATGCCCAAGATATACTTTCCTTTTTCTATCCCCAGTTCCTCAAAATATTCAGGATAATCGCAAATCTCAGGCTCCGACACACCATTATAAATCAGGTGAACATTCTTCGTCCTCCCATACTTCTTGGCGATGAGGTTCTTGATGACATTCGAGATGACGATAACATCATCCGCAAACATACATCCCATCCGCTCACCCAACTTCAGAATAGTCTTGGCGGCGAATCCCCACTTGTCCCTGTCATAGTCAGGACCATGATGCGTAAACACCACCTTCATGCCGAGCAACTTGGCGTATGGCACGAGCAAGGCAGGACCGATGGCATGGATATGCAGCACATCCGCCCCAAGCCTCTTCGCTCTGTTGATGGCACGGAAGGTATGGATAATCGCCTCGAAACTCTTCTTCTTAGGCGAAGGTATCGTGACGAGCTTCACACCATTCCACTCTTTCAAATCATCCTGCACATAATTCAACCTGCGAATCAAGGTCACGCCAAAACCACGAGACGCAACGCGGGGAAAAAGTTCTTCGCAATGCGTCTCCACGCCACCCATGATATTCGGAATGCCACGGGTGCCTGCCACCACTATTTTCATGCTTACTTGATTTCGATGTCCCTATCTGTCTCTTTCACTGTAGCCTCATAACCTTGGTTAGCAACATCGGCATTCACGATGTCCTCGCCACGCTTGCCCTTCAGAGCCTCCTTGGAGTCAGCCGAAAGACCATTGTTCACTACGGCGTTCATATCGCAAGTAGAGAGTTTGTCGAGCTGCTCCCTCGTCACCTTGCCGTCACGATACTCGCAGCAGATAGGATTCTCATACATCGAGTACTTCATACCGAGAAGGCTCTTCAGTTTATGCTTGGCAACCCAAAGGGCAGGCACCTTGATGTACTTGTGCATCGCAGGAGAAACAGAACCAATCATCCAGCAGTTGCGGTCACAATGTCTTACCTTCTTGCGCACCTTCTCTGCCTCTGGCGAGTTCCAGAGTTCATCCCATGTCTGGCGGTTCAGGTTACCCATCACCTCCTTATCCTTCGTACCATTGCAAGGCATCACGTCACCGTAAGGGTCGATGAAGAAAGTATCAAAACTCATATCACAAGGAAGCAAACGAGGCTGACCATAGATGTAGTTGATGAGACCATGGTTGAAGTAAGCACGGAACCACTTCTTAGGAGAGTTCGACTTCAAGAGCTCGTTCACCAAGTTCTCGAAGTTCTTAGCCACCATCGGACGGTCATGGATGATGTTCTTTGCCTCCACAAAGTAAAAGGAGTTGTGTAGCGAGGCCGTGGCAAACTCCATACCCATCTTGTTGCTCAATTCATAGAGCGGCACAAGATCAGGCGCATTCTTGTCCTGCACGGTCATACCGAAGCCCACATCCTTCAAGCCCATCTCACGAAGCTTCTTCAGGGTGGTATAGCCACGGTTGAAACCATTGTTCAAACCACGAATTTCATTGTTGGTCTTTTCCAATCCCTCGATGGAGATACGGATACCAATCTGAGGGAACTCCGTAGCCAAGTCGATGATACGGTCGGTGAAAAATCCGTTGGTAGAGATTACGATGCGGTCGCTCTTCTTGTAGAGTTCACGCACGATGTCCTTCAAGTCCGTACGGATGAAAGGCTCGCCACCTGTGATGTTGGTAAAATACATCTTAGGCAGCTTCTTGATTGTCTCTATCGAGATTTCCTCCTCTGGCTTGGAAGGAGCTTTGTAACGATTACACATTGAACAACGAGCATTGCAACGATAAGTCACAATTACTGTTCCATTTAATTTCTTCTCTGCCATAGTATATTTCATTTTTTGTAAATTTCCATGATTTTGCGATAATAACTCCCAGCATCATAGCGATGTCGCGCTTCCGATGCTATTTTCATATAATCAAAAGATGTGTTCCACATCTTCTCGATTTTCTCTTTCAAGTCGGCGGTATTGCCACTGCTAAAGGTATAATTCGTGAGTTCTGGAATACCACCGATATTGGCTCCCAATACAGGAGTGCCCAAACATTGTGCCTCAATCACTGATAGCGGGTTATTCTCATACCATTCTGACGGAATCACCGAGAAGCGAGCCTTGCCCACCAACTGTTTGATTTCATCCCACTGCTTGAAGCCCACGAACTCAATATTGTCTTTGGCAACAACCTTCAGCTCGTCCATCAGCGGACCGCCACCGATCACCACCAACTTATAAGGCAGTTGCTTGGCAGCCTCTATCAGTGTCTTCGCTCCCTTCTCATGGCTCAATCGCCCGACAAAGCAATAGTAATCATCCTTTTCTGGAAGAGTAATAGAGCCAGTACCATCTGTGGAAGCATACTTGCATTTCTCCACGTCGATGAAGTTGCAGAGCGTCTGCATCCTCGCCTTCGAGAATCCTCCCTGTATCATCTTGTCAGCCATAAACTGGCTTGGGCAGATGAACACATCCGTACTTGCCTCCAACCGCTCACGATTCCAAACGACAGCCTCCTTGTATCCGATGAAAGAAGCCAACTTCGAGCCTTTCATACACTTGTTGTCCAAGCAAGCCTTCTTGTCGCCCTTGAAACACGTCTCACAGATGGTATTGCCATTCTTCAAGCAATCATAACGAGGACAAAGCAACTTATAGTCATGCAGCGTCCACACCACCTTGATGCCTCGCTGATGCGCCAACTCCGCCATCACAGGCGACAGCTGTGTATGCACATTGTTGAGATGCACTACATCAGGTCGGAAGTCATCCAAGAATTTCTTAAACTTGCTCTTAACCTCAGCTGACCCGAACGGACGGGCAAACGCCATCAACTTGCTCATGTTCTTAGGAAAGTATTTCTTCCAAGGCGTATCCAAGTTTTCCGGATAATCCATGGCGAACACCGCCACTTCATGCCCATGAGCCTTCAGCAACTGCTCCAGGTTGAGCATATAGATACAATCACCACCTCGGCGGTAATAGAACTTATTAGCTAATAAAATTTTCATTCTTTTTTGTATAAACTT
Organism: Prevotellaceae bacterium; assembly: GCA_050873805.1. GTDB lineage: Bacteria > Bacteroidota > Bacteroidia > Bacteroidales > Bacteroidaceae > Physcousia. Next base: position 19,208 of record JBNMJN010000026.1, read on the forward strand.
CCAACTTGTTCCCAACAAACGGAAACACATAGTACTTCACCACATGCGAGAAACAAATCGCACCGATTAATGTTGCAATACAAGTTGCAATATAAAGCAAATCAGATTGCCCGATAAACTTATCCAGATGTAACATACTTGCCACCCGATAAAACATCATGTGGCAGAGATAAATTTCCATGCTGATGCCACTCATATATTTTGCAACTCTATTATTCAGCGCCTTGTCTTTTGAACCTATTGCATATATCAGCCAAGCTGAGAAGACAATCAAATCTGGCAAGATAAACAACGACTTGATGTCTATGACAAATCTCAGCACTGTAAGAATCAAGCATAAAGCCAAGGTTATTATCCAATGCCCCTCCACCCAACTCTTGATGTCGTGACGATAAAAATAAATCATACCACCAGCTATAAAGAACGGCGCACTGTAAATGATGTTCACCTTATCTATTGGCTTCACAACAAAGTCAGAAGTGCCAAAGTATGTTATAGCTATATAACAGAACAACAAGGACAGCAGCAGTACCATCCACCCCCTCTTCTTATTATCAAGCAAAAACGTGAAGAACGGAAACAGCATATAGAAGGTAAAGACAGTTCCCAAAAACCACCCCACACCTATCACCTCAATATTAGGATTCGGCAAGAGGTTGAAACACATCGTCAAGTCAGCAAAGCTCTGGCAGAACGTACTCCACGAAGGTTCCATCACGAAGCTAATCGCCACCATCATGGCGAAGAACGGCCACGTACGATGATACCGCTTGCTATAAAACTTAGCAGGAGTGATGCTTCCACTCTTCACTCGCTCATAATAACCACAGCACATAGAGAATGCGCTGATAATCATGAAGAGCAAGGTGAAATTGGTGAACCATGGTATTACCTCACTCGTCAAGACGTTCGCATTCGGCTTGACAGCCATGTTAGCCTGTACGTGCATCAGCACGATTCCTATGGCAGCGTAAGCACGCAAGCCATTCAGAGAAGAGTAGTTTTCTCTCTGACAGGAAATAAGGGGGGGGGGGGGGTAAGTTCGCTTATATTCATCTCATTAATTATTTCTACGAGAGCTCAGTAAATAGAATTATATTCAATACCGTCCTGCATTTTTGCCAAGAATTCGACACCTGCTTTCTTATACTTATAAAGACAGCAATCACCGGCATAATTACACATGCACCGCTTAACCTCAAACAGTAATCTCTTGCTCGTGATTTACATATCACCGCCAATTCACACTCTCATCCATTCTTCTTTCTCAAAGTCATACCTCTTGATGACCTTGGCAGGAATGCCAGCAGCTACAGAGTAATCGGGAATATCTTTGGTGACAACGGAGTTAGCACCAATCACGCAATGCTTGCCGATATGTACATTGCCTACTATAACGACATTCGTACCAAGCCATGAACCTTCGCCGATAACAACCTCATCTTCATGATTACACATTACGCCTTGTTTGGAAACAGGAACATGAGGATTCTCATACGCATGATTATGGTCTGCGACAAAGACATGTGGACCCGTCAAGACATCATTACCAAATATTACTCTATTACATGATGAAATTGTAGAATGCTCACCGATTTCTGTCCTATCACCAAAAGATACTACACTCTGTGAATTGCCAGCATAAATCCTTGTTGACGGGCGAATGATAACAGAGTTTCCTAACTCTATTTTTCCTCGGTTAACAAACTTCACACCAAGACCTATGTAATTTGCCCCCCCCGAATTCAAATGGTTAGCCTTTACTTTGAAAGCGGTTATTATTGATTTTATGATTTTTCCTAACATTGCACCTTCTTTATCATCCGTTCAACACCTTCAACAAATTTCTCCTCAGAACATTCCGTTTCCAAGAAATTCAACAATTTCTCCGAAGCCTCAGCATTGGACTTCATGTTGCCAAGACTTTCACTTATTGCCTCCTCCCAAACGGCCACATCATTAACCAACAGGCTACCTCTACCATCTTTCAAATATTCTCTTGTTGTCATGGTATCAGTTGTTATGATGTACTTCATATTGGCAGCTGCCTGAAAGAGAACGATTAAACCTGCCGGAGCCTCTGTATCCAATGGCAAAGCCACCATCTTGCAGGAACACATTTCCTTCATAAAGTCCTCCATCGAGAGATTACACTTTGCCACCACATTGCTTGGCAGTTCCATTTGGAATTCCTCATAAGTTGCTTTGGGCATTACTAAATGGAATTCTACATTCGGCATAGCCTTAGCAACCTCTATCATAAATTTCCAATCACGCCCATTTCGTCCGCCACAGAACACTGTATTTGGATGAATCTCCACATTGTCATTTACCTTATAGTCCTCATGGAAAACATCATGAAGCAAGACCAATTCCTTATCTATTCCAAATCTCTTCTTCAAATGGTTGCCATACTCCACAGAAGTAACACTTGCCACAAAATGTTTGCTCTTCAAAGCTTTCTTGTAAAGCCAAGCCACCACTTTATTCTTCGTGGATACCTTGTCTTTCAACAGAAGATTGACACAAACTATCTTTCTCCGCTTGAAAGACAATTTTGAAAGCCAGTAGCAAAGGACTGCCTGAAAATCGTACCAACATACAATCGTATCATTACCATGCGATTGTTTCAATACAGCTAAGCAACCTTTTAACCATCCGACTATCAACTTGCCGCATTTTGGAGAATAAACTTCTTTCATTTCTCTATTAGCCATTTGCGAGATGAAAGAAAGCCGAAACTTGTCACCAGGATTATCGAATAATAAATATACCATAATCAAGAATTATATAAATTCCAATAACTATCAGCTAAAGCCTTGGCACTATATAATCTATTGTAACTTGTGGTATCTATTAAATACGTTCCGGTATTAATGACCATATCTTCAAGTTTTAACTGTAAATCGCCAATATCCCCATTTTTGAAAAATGTAACATTTTGGGTAGCATTCTCCTTAAAAAAAGAAATATCAGAAGCTAAGACTAATTTATTAAAATAATACGCTAAAGACAACACACCTGACATTGTTGCTGATATATAAGGATAAACAATAAATTTAGCTTTTCGGAAAAGTATTGCAATCTCATCATCGTCAATATAGCGATTTAATCTTATGACATTCTTTGAGCGTATTTTATAATCTATACCTTTTCCTGCAATGACCAATTTTGTTGTTTCTGAGATTTTTGATTTTTCAAAAGCCTTTATCAATAAATCCACCCCTTTATAGGAATTTACAGAACCAAAAAACAATACATAATCGCTCTCATTCTGTAATTCTATTGGTTGTGCGTTACCATTTTGAATTGATGTTGTAACCAAAGTAGGAAAAGAGGTGTATAGACATTTTTTATTGTTATAACTACACTTTAATTCCTCCAACTGACATAAAGACGAAGTTGTAAGATTATCTATAGACTCTCGGCACTTTCTATACCCCCAGACGACATCTTTAAATATAATCTTTTCCAAAATAGAATTTAGCCTAACCTCATGAGGATGAAGGTCATGGACAGTATAATACATATTGGCATTTTTATGAAGTCTAATATAAGAGGCTAATGTAAAATCCCCTGTCAAGAAATGCACAATATCAGGATTATAATCTTTCATAAAATTGTCTATTTCTGTTATAACCCTAAAAGGCCATATCTTATACAGCATTTTAACAACTTTTGAACCTGGATATTCAATATGAATAGGATGGGCTTGTTTTTCTATTATTCCCCTATATGATTTATCTTTCGAGTTTACACAAATACAATGTATCTCAAATCTTTTATCCTTAGCTAAAGTATTAATTATTGTAGCAGCAAAAGGTATCATACCTGGCGCAAACTCACTTGCGACTAATAAAATCTTTCTCATTAACTTTATTAAACTAAATGACTAAAAACATAGATTACTTTCCAAACTCCTTAATTCTCTGTTCCTCTTTCAAAGAGCAGACAAGCAGTTGTCCATGCTTCTCAGCCACGATATAGCCATCCAAGCCTTGCACTACCGCCTTGCTTTCATCGGCAGCATGAACCACGCAGTTTTTGCATTCATAGAGTCGAATGTGCTTACCTATCTTGGCATTGCCATCCTCTTGTGGAAGCAAGATACGGATACTGCCCCAACTACCTAAGTCGCTCCAACCGAACTCGGCTGGCAAGGTATAGATTTCCTTCGACTTCTCCATCACCGCATAGTCAATGCTGATCTTCTCGCAAGTTGGAAAGAGTTTGCCTTCAAATTCTTTCTCCTTGTCGGTATAGAAAGAAGATGCCATTTCGTCCATGATGTGGGCAAACTTTGGGTGGAAATTGCGAATAGCCTTGCTGATGGTATTGATGTTCCATACGAAGATGCCAGCATTCCAATAGTAGTTGCCTACGGAAAGATATCGCTCGGCTGTCTCCAAGTTCGGCTTCTCCTTGAACGCCTCCACCTTGTAGATTTCCTTCACCGATGTTGGTTCGGCAGCGGCAATATAGCCATAGCCTGTCTCTGGACGACTTGGCTTGATACCGATGGTTACGATTGCCTCCTTGTCGGCAGTATAGCTCAATGCCTTGCTGAGCACTCGCTGATACTCCGTGGTGTTGATGACCAGGGCATCGGATGGTGTCACCGCGATGTTTGCCCTCGGATGCTTCTGCTGTATCTTCCCACAAGCATAGGCAATGCAAGGCGCCGTGTTGCGAGCCTCAGGCTCTACAATGATGTTATCTACTGGAATCTCAGTGATTTGCCACTTGCCAATGCTGATATATTTCTCGTTGGTCACCACCCACATGTTCTCCACATGACAGACTGGCTTCAATCTATCCACCGTGAGTTGGATGAGTGACTGCCCCACTCCCATACACATCAATGAACTGCTTTGGGTAATCGGGGGTTGACATTGGCCAAAAGCGACTACCTATGCCGCCTGCCATAATGACTATCTGTGTATCGTTGAACATAATTTTAATCAAATAATCTCTCTTTTGTCATTAAACTGTTTTATTTTTAGAGTTGAATATTTCTGCAACCAACTTTTAAAGAACCCAAAAGGCTGTTGGTACATGATAAAATACTTCAAACGCTCTACAATATATCTTTTTCGGCAAATGTCATAATGTTTCCATACAGACAAAAATTCAAGTTCTATCTTCTGTCTATTTTTTGCAGTTGTTGAAGCTCCTCCATAAGCAGCGAACTCACTTACCAGCAAATCTCTATGTTCAAAAGCATTGGAACCATATTTGACATAATACCACAAACTTGTATTATAATCAGAAACTATCTTATACTCTTCGTCAAAGAAAGGATCTCGTTTCTTCTCAATATTATAGAAAGCGGATTGATGACAAAAAGGTTGACACCTTAATATAGTTGGAAAAACTGTAACAGCTTTTAATGAACGTTTAGAACCATCTTCATAGGTAAAGGTTGTATTTCCATAATATACTTTTGTTTCAGTTTGAGGATGATTCAAAGCAAACATTTCTGAGAGTACAGAATTGGAAACAAACTTATCTCCTGCATTCATAAAGATGCACCATTTTCCTGTAGCCATTTCAACACCTTTATTCATTGCATTATAAATACCTTTATCGGGTTCTGAAATGAATTTTGCAATGCCATCCTTATATTTGCTTACAACCGACAGTGTTCCATCTGTAGAAGCCCCATCAACTACAAGATACTCAACATTTGGATAAGTTTGAGACAATACGCTTTTTATTGTAGCCTCTATTTCATTTACACAATTCCGACAAACAGTTATGACAGAAATTTTATCAGTTCCCATTGCCATTTTTAAGCACATTTTTAATAATTTGCATGATGTTGTTTGAATAATCTATCATTTGCCCCCCCATATTGTATTTGGTAATGTTCTTTTTGCAGGCAAGATACTTCTGTTCATCCTTGATTGCCTTCATACATTGGATTAACGAAGCAACATCTTCCGCTTTATAAACCAAGCCAAGCCCTTCCTTCTCTATGACATCACTACAATACGAATTATCAGAGCAAATAATTGGCATTTTAAGCCCCAAGGCATCCATTATAGCAGTCGCACCTAACGGTCCTAAGACTTGGTTTGATTTTGGTAATGCCAATATCATAACTTTTGCAGACTTCATGAGATTTACATATTCCGTGTCTGGTATAAAATTCTCTTTATAGAAGAATGTATTAATACCTTCATTAATATTATACTTTTGCTGTTCTCTAATTCTTTTACGATCAAAAAACAACCCTTTTGACCCTGTGGCTATTAAAGCCTCAATGACTGTTTTATGATCTCTATTTGTTCTTCCACAATCAACAAAATCAAATTTAATTTCTTGCTTGTTCTCTGTTTGATAATAAGGCATATCAGGATGCCATTCATTTACGAACATCTTTGCTGACTTTTCAGGAAAAACTTTCTTTGCAATGTCCAAAAATGCTTGCGAAAAGAATATGTACGCATCAGAAGAAGAATATCTTAATTGCTTATCAAAAGGAGGATGGTGAAGTATTGACACCAACTTAAATGTACGGAAACAACCAGGTATCAGACCAAGATATTTACTTACGACATTCAGTACATCATATACCACATCATATTGACTTGCTAAAAAATAGTATTTAAATAAACGTTTGATCGAGAAGGACTTAATACAAATAAAATCTACAACACCACCTTTTAAATATCCATGCCATTGACCATTTTCATCTTCAGCCAAACCATCCAATACCTCTTTAACACCAAAAAGATGATTAGAAGGCATCAAACCTGTTGCAACAAATTTCCATGGTTCATAATTACTTACAAACAAAATTTTCATAAGATATTTTCTTTAAAATCATTCAATATGTTACAATAAGATTCTATTAATTGTTTACCAATTCGCTCGGGATTATGTCTTTCTAACGCTTTTTTTCTCGCTGACTCCCCAAATTGCCTTGCCAAATCAAAATGATTGAAGAGATACATAACTGCCCCTGCGTAAACATATGGGTCACCATCTTGCACCAAGAGCCCATCTTTCTTGGTTGTTAGTAAAGAAGCTGTACCTCCAGCAAAGCTGGCTACGACAGGTATACCTATAAGCATAGCCTCACAAACACTATTAGGACTATTTTCTATATGACTTACATGTACATATACATCAGACTCTACCAACAATTCAGATAAATATTCCGCATCAACACACCCTAACAAATTGATGCATACATCTTCAGACTTTATATTCGTATATCGCTCTGCTATATTCACCCACTTGCTTCCAACACCATACCCTGCAATGCTCCATTCAAAATCGACATTAGAATACCTTTTCAGCAGTTGAGCAGTCTTTAAGACGGTTTCATATCCCTTATAGATACCCCCAGAAATGGTACTGACGATTTTTAGTCTTCTGTTAGAAAAAGTCTTTTTGCTCCATTTCTTCCCATAAAATGGTGAACGAAGAATTTCATCCACCACATAATAATTCCGATTGTTATTCAATAAACCAGTTATATATTCATCCCATGCGGTTCTACCAAACACATAGTTTGCATAATTCAAAAAATGACATTCTCTTTTGCCACGGTCTACAAAATTTTTATATTCGTTTCTATACGACACAAGCTTCAGCTTATCTTTCAAACTTTCAAATCCATAAACTTCCTTATTCGGCAAACCCGAAAAATATTTTTCGGAATATGGAGCCAATAGTCCCTGAATCGAAAACACTATTGGAATATCTTTTACATAATCTTGAATCAATCCGAATCGTTCTTCTGTACCATGAATATGAATTATATCAGGACGCACTCGTTCTACCACAGCAAGCATCTGAGGAAGAAGTTTTCTGTCAATACTTGAAATTGACTTTCGTCTATCTAAGATTCTAAATAATGGATTTTTACTTTCAGGATAGAATATAGGATGATATGTCACACCCTCATACTTAAACGATTCCATTTCTGCCTCGGAAAAATAAGCAACATGCAACTCTATATCTTTACATTTCTTTATTTCATCCTCAAGAGAAATCATCCAACCCTGTATCACTCTTTTCGAACCGCTACGGCGCATGCTTCCACAAGGAGATAATGAAAACCATAAAATTTTATCCATAGCAATAATCAATTAAAATACAACATTAAAATTTGACTATCTGTCATTTCCCTTATTTTTTTATTGTTGCATATCCATACACCCAACCAAAGAACGAAGTGGAAGAAATTGAAAGCTGGCCAGCCGTATGGATACAAACTAATAAATTGCATTAGGCATATAATAGCAAAAGATTTACAAAATAGATTGTTAGATCTAAAATAGCCATTATAAAAAGACACCAACAAACATGACACATAAGGTATCAGATAAATCATTCCTCCACGAAGAATCAAAGCCAAAAATCCCGTTTCTATAGAAGAACGATAGCAACCTGTCAATTCCTCAAAATATTGTCCAAACCAACCTCGACCAAAAATCCAGTCTGCCTGCGACTTCATGTCGGCATAGAAACTTTCCTCCACACCGCTTCGGGAATCCTCATCGCCACGCGCCATCAAAGTTGAGAAGAAGGAGTCAGACATATTGGTGAATAAGACAAATACCACCCCGACAACCATTGCTGCCAAAAGAATCATCTTGAACTTTGACGTTTTTCTGTCGTTCAACGAATACATACCCCATGCCATAACAAGATAAAGGATAGATATGGCCAAACCGCCACGACGTGCAAGGAATGACTGAATGAGGATACTACCCACATACGCTATCAAAAACCAGTTCCAGTTTTTCGAGTGTAAATATTTCTTGAAATAGACCATGATAACTACTGGTGCCAAAGCAGCGATACCAATGGTGCTATTAGTAATGAAATCACCATATGTTCCCTTGTCACCCCATTCGGCGCCAACAACTTCTTCCATAGACCAAGAATAATGTGTCATACTCCAAAATGCAAATGGATAGTAACATAAATACAAAATACACATGAGCCACATTACTCGCCAAAGATAACAATAGTCAAACTGATAGTTTCTCGGAAAAGCCAAGATGACAAACGGTATCAAATTGGGCAGAAACATCGCTGAGCCAAAGTATGCCAGTAACCACGTTGTAAGACCATGATACTCCGCAAAGGTGCTCCTGACATCAGCAAAGAAGAACATATGAAAAGTCAAACACAGGCTCCACAGGATAAGGACGGCATAAAATACGCTTGTCAAACCTTTCAAATTGAATCCACTTATATTCTTGCCTATTACTACAATAAATGTCAAAGCACTTGCAACTTGTACATAATTGCATATAGCTGAAGGTAGATAATATTTCAACACTCCTACTAAAGAGTATAATAGTATCGCCAACATCATCCAATGCTCACGCCGATACGGCTTTAGGGATTTTATTAAAGCTGTGATATACATGATTAAAGTCTATTTGCCAATTTGTCCCAATAGTTTTCCTTGAAATAAGGAGGATTATTTCTCAACACCTTCTGCGCCAGAATTTCCTGTGCCTTTACATAAGCGTCATCCAAGTCTTTAGCAAACTGTACGTTGTCCCCATACACATCTTTCGGAAACCATTTCACACCGCTACTCAACTTGTGGTCGACAGAGCCGATAACTACAACGGGCGTATTGGCTATGGCTGAGAAAATAGTGCCATGATAACGGTCTGTGATGACAACCTGATAAGTTGAAAACTTCTCAATCATGCCATTGATGAGTTTATCCCTGTTGAGTTTCATCATCTTAGAGGATATCTTCAAAGTAGTGTCCACCTTCTCCATTCTCACATTCCCGAAACGTTTCATAAGCGCATCTATTTCTGCCGGCTCATAAAAAGCCTCGATGTCATCGCGCATACAGAAGAGAACACCGTCACGAGCATTGTCATAGATCCTTGTACCTATCAAGCTTGTCACAATATCAGGATAGAGCAACAGTTTGGTTGAGCCAAACATCTCCTTTGCCTTCTGGTAAGACACCTCGTCCCGGCAAAGCAAAGTCAAGTTTTTCTTGTTGCCAAAAATACGTGAAGCTCTCTGTATAACCACAGGTGTATAGAAATTCACAGTCTGTGGCAAGATAATAAACTTGTTGTTCCAATGTTGGAGCAGAAAATCGTAAGAGAACCATCCACCGTGATGGTCAACAAAGAAATAGCCACTATGACCGACAAAGATGTCGCTCTTTCTGATTATCAGTTTTAGCACTATATATTGAAACAGCTGTGTATTGAATAGCAATGCCTTCGGATTGCCATTGTCGAAAGGTGAACAAAGATGCTCCATCTCTATCAAAAGATAATCTGGAAAATTGTCTTTAATCCATATTTCCGTACACATCAACTGGGCTTGATCACCCAGGTTTGGATGTGTCGGGATACTGAACAAGAATATCCTTTTCTTTAAGGTAAAGAAACCTCGAAAGAAAATCACCAACAACTTAAATAGTTTTATTATTTCATGTTTCATATTTTACGCAAAATTTTTAAAAGCAAATAAGATAATAACACAATGACAGCAAGTGGCAACAACAATGTCTTATATCCTATATACCACCACTCTATGGTTAGCACCTTTATGTGTATCAGGTAAACCATATAGGATATGCCTGCCAACATGGTTATAAAGTTTCCTCTTCTCAATGAGAAACTAAAGAAGAGCCTATTGCTCAACCACAAAGAGGCGAGTGCCACATTGGCAAAGAAAAGATAGATGAGATCACCTGACTGTGTAATTCGCAGCCATATATAAACCAACACATTTAACGCTATGGCTGCCAGTATACGACACTTGGAGGAACAACTGACTATCGATTTACCATAGAATGAAAGCCAAAGACCAAGAACCAGTGCCCATAGGTTTCTGTAATAATGTGCGGGTAAGTCCATGCTGTATGTCACAACTGCAAATAATATCAAAAGAGTGGAATAGAGAAGCGTTAGACTACATTTTGCATCTTCTATTTTACCCCCCCCGAATCGTTTTAAGCATATCGTCTTGGACAGTCCGAAAGCCAAGTAAGAGTACAGGGTGACTCCCACAAACCACATTGCTCCGTCGAACGTTTTCAGTCCAACCATATAGCTTACTCCATCCGGAATTGTAAGCCGATGCTGCCCAATCTCCACGAAAGCCAGGCTGACTCTGTTTTGCAAAAGCTCATCAGATGAAGCGTATGCCCCGACAAACCAATAGACTGTCATGGCGATAACGGTAACCAAGAAATAGGGTTTTACCAGTTTTCCACAACGCTTGAACAGATATTGTTTTAAGTCGGTAGGTTTCCGCTTCTCTGACTCGGCTATGCCGTAGGAAGACAACAACAAGAATATGACCAATGCAAATGTGCCTCCTCCCGTCGCCACGATTCGCCTTATGATTCCACCATCTGTGCGGAGGGCATAATGGTGGCAGACTATCAAAACGCAACAAAACGCCTTTAGGAGGGTGCTGGCTTGAGGGTTTATCAGAACAACGCCATTGGGCTCTATCCACTCACCATTTTTCTGCAAAGAAAAGAAAAGCAAAAGAGTGAACATTGCCAATATGATAAGATATTCCATTATGATTTTCTGATGATTAAACGTTTAGGATTCTTCGTATCTTGGCTATTGCCCTTTGTGGAAGCACCAACAGGTTGATTAAAGACAGCATGGAATCCGTATTCCTGTAATGCTGGCGCATGTTAACCGACCACGACACTTTCTCTGGCATCATATACTTTTTTACCATCTCATTAAATGGTAAGACATTATAATCTTTCCAAAAATCCACACGATTATCTTTCATTGGAAATGGATGCGAAAGGCTTATATTTGTCTTTTTAGCTTCATCTATTGTACGCTTCCTTAGTGTCATATTCAAAAGAGGAAGTAATTCCACTGCCTTGGAAGAGTTAGCCATTAACAGACTCACGCCCTTGCAAGCATAATCCTTATCCTCCTCTATTGTTTTATGATACCCCCACCAATCGGCTATTGTAAAATCAGCACATCTTTTGGTCGACGCAAAGTGACACTGATGACAAGATGGTCTCAAGAAATAATCCCTTAAAAATCCCCTTATATAAGGATCTTCATAATAATTGCCTATATACGTTTTCAAAGCGGAGCTTTTTTCAACATGACCCTGTAGGGTCATGTTGAAAAAAATCCAAGAGGATTTTTTACAACGGAAACTTACCTTCGTAAGTTTCATATTTTCATGCTTTTGTATGAGATTTTTATAATCCTCGAAGAGCATAGGGGAAGGAACGCCATGACAAATCAAATCTATTGTCAGCAGATTGTCATAGTCCTTTCTCAGATAATTTTTCAACCCCGCTATTTGGCAAGGTGTACCACTAAAGAGGACTATTCTACCTTGCTTTAAGAAAGCTTTTGCTTGCTTATAACTGTCACCGATATGACTTTGGACATATTTACTTCCGGTAAGTCTTTCTAACAACTCATCCAATGTTTCAACATAGATATGTTCAGCTTTCAGCTCCTTATTCAGAGCACATCCAAAGACAATTCCACCCTTTGACAAGACAATCTTTGCTATCTCTGTAAAAGCTCCTCCAGAAGAACTTTCCAAACGTGTATTCTCGTCTTTTGACCATCCACTGAATACTTGCTGGGCATCATGAACTGATGGATGAGTGTTCATCGGACAAGTTTTTTGGCAAAGTCCACAATCCACGCACAAATCACCATCTATTTCTGGCCGCTCAAAACCTTCTTTATCATTTGTTATATGTATCGCATGTTTGGAACACACATTCAGGCACGCCATACAGCCCGTACAATGTTCATATTCGCATATTTCCTTTATCATCGTTTCAAAAATGGTATTTTCTTTTCTATTACGCTATTCACCATCTTCTTTTCTGAAGAACTAAGTCCTATAAAATAAATATCCAAGAAAGACACAATGAAAGATATTACCAAAACGGCAACTAAATTCAGCCAAAAGCCAGGCAACAAGAATTTCACAGCCAATGGCATTGGCATAGCAACAAGCGTAACAAGAAATATTTTCAATATAACTTTTTGAATATAATCCCCCAAAGGAAACTCCATATACTTTTTTATATACCAACATCGTGTGACAAACACCAACAATGTGACACATATCTTGACACACCAAACGGAATACACAGGTAATCCACAAGCCAAAACCACATAGGCAAAAGGAAAGTTCAATATAATGACCGAAGACATCAATATTTGATAATTCCTAATATTTCCTCTTGCCTCAACAGACATCCAAAGAGGTGACGCCACAGCTTCTATTATCATAATTACCAAAATTAGTTGGCAAAAGATATTTGTATAAAGTGGAACTTTTACCAACCAAATGGATAATATAGAGTCTATCGTCAACATGATTGGAAAAGCCAAGACAAACATCATATAGAAAGAGAACTTCGAGGCACTAAATATCAAGTTGTAGAACTTGTCATATTCTCCTGCTGCAAAATCTTTAATTATCTGTGGACGAAATGCGGTCTGAAAATTTCCGACAAACTGATTTACAGCTGCACATACTTGATTGGCAACACCAACTGCAGCATTTACAGTTACGCCGCAAAAAATATTTATCAAAATATTTAAGCCTTGCTGTGCCGACATGGTTGCAATACTACCAAACAAGGACCATCCGGTAAAGCCAAACAAGTTTTTAAATATTTCTTTATTCCACCCTCTCTTATAACGACAGATTTCAAAATTCTTTGTACAGAAAACTTTATATAAAATTGTGATAAACAAAGGAACTATCGTATATAGAAAGGCATACAGAATAAGTTTGTCAAACGATGAAACATACAGTACATATACAACTAACAGCTTTAACACCACCTCGCCTAAACTGGTATAGGCATAGAAATCCATTCTTTCGTACGCCAAAATGGATGCATTATAAGGTATTCGTATTAAACTGATTATGAATGTAACTATAGTAAATTGGTAAACCCAATTTGCTGCGTCCATTCGGGATACTGGAATATTCAATTGTGTATTGACAAACCATAGGCCAACAGTTTCAGCCAACACTATTATAATAAGGCTAAGAATTAGATAGACATTCATGCTCATGCAAAACACTCCGCTTGCCTGTGCATAGTCTTTTTTCCCTAAATTAAAATTCAAAAACCGTTGTGTTGCAGCACTTAATGCTGAGTTCAAGAAAGAAAATAATACAATTACACCTCCAATGATATTATATATACCATAATCCTGCGCTCCTAATACAGCTAAAACTACTCGTGATGTAAATAGTGAAACCACCATCATCACAAACATTCGCAAGTACAAGAACAGCGTATTCTTAGCTATTCGCTTGTTATTATCTAATGTTTGAGTTGACATTATATCTTATGTTTTGTGTGTTCATCTTTAATTTAATAATAGTGGAGCTTCAGCACATAATTTACCCCACAAAAAAACACTGTTTACTCTTTGCGAAAACAAGACTATATTGTGAGAAGCATGAAGCCACCCACTTTACACATTCCACGCGCGTTCCTCCCTGTCAAATTGCGTTCTTGAGAGGATGCCCTGCCTCATCTTGTACTCATTGGCAGCCCTGCGTATGTCCATAGAGCCAGGATAGGTCTTCAGGTATTCGCTGATTAGAGAAAGCATACCCGGCACACTCTCCCTCTTCACATAGGCCGTGTACTCAATGTCCATTGCGGCATACAGCTCATCCCTCTTCTCGGAATAGCCGTTCTGCACTGCTTCCATCAGGCTCTCCAAAAGCCTGATGTCCTCGCCCTGCAAGTTGCATTTTCTCACCACACATCTGAAATAGGCATGGATATGATAGGTGTTGTCAGACTCCCTCTCGTAATTCTCCCTTGCCAGGGAAAGCGCCTCATCAAACCTCCTCTGGCACATGAGGACTGACACCAGTTCACGCTTCGCCCTTTGCATGTTGGGAGATATGTCCAGAGTCTCACGGAAATACCTTTCTGCCCGGGAATAGTCGCCCTTGTTCCTGTAGAAAAAGCCACGGAGAAATTTCTCATCGGCTCCGTCTATGTTGCGAATCTCGCTCCAGAAACGGGTCTCGCATCCCTCATTGTCCTTTGCCATCCGGCACAAGGCCAAGCATGCCCAATAGGATATCTCACGCTGGATTTCCTGATAATAGCAGTTGTGAGCATCATTGGACACCCGGTCGCAAATCTCCACAACCTGCCTGTAATTATGCGAGATATACACATCCACAAGAGACTTGATTACGATAGAGGGCACGAGAAATGCCTTGCTGTCCACATTGCCCTTTATGATGCTCTGCTTCACATTGAACAGATAAAGGGACACGTCCTCGGTAATATCCCCTGAGGTCACATTGCTCTCTGCCACCTCCAGGACTAATGACTCCAGGTCCTTTGGCAACAGAATGTTGTTTCTCTTCACATAGTCGCAGATAAAATGGTCAAGGCGGACGAAGGAGCCTGAGGGGCCAAAGGTGGAAGCTATGCCATACACCATCATGCGGGAAACCACCTGCTGGACTTCCCGATACTGGTCATCGAACACCTTGCCCAGGAACTCAAAGGACACAAACTCAAACATGGAAAGGACTATCAGGATGTGCCTTGACAACTCATTGCCCATAAACAGGTCGAGCAGCGGCTTCATCCTGTTGGTACCCAACATGACCAGGTAATCAATATCCTGCTTGGCAGCGATGACTCCCTTGGTAGCACAAGCCTCCACGGCATTCAGTATCTGGGAAGGGGACTGCAGGAGCTTGTCAACGAAGTAATCAACATCGGCATCCGAGAAGTCTCTGAACTCATAGAATCCAGCATACCTGTAGAACAGCTTCTTGCGGTCTGCCCTGTTCAGTGGCAACAACTGGACATGCGCCAGTTGTGGATAGTCGGACTCCACATAGGAGTTGGGCGAGATGCAGGACTTGATGAAGAGCCCAATCTGCTTGTTGAGGTCGGGATCACTCACCACATCGGCCAGCCATTCTGCCACTTCCCTGTTGGGGAGGACACAAGCCATGTTGTCCTCCACAAAGACTATCGTCTGCGAGTCATACAGTTTGTTGAGCAAGGAGACCGCTGTCCTGGCCTTCTCCTTGGGCGATGTGCCGAGTACCTGCTCCAACTCCACGGCACTGTACTGCCTGCAATACAGATTCAGGTAGATTATGAAATTCTCCACGCCCTCCTTCACATCCAGCGATATACGGTAAGGCTCAATTTCCTGGGGCTTTTCAAGTTTGTAGAGGCACCGCCTGGCAAAGGCATCCTTCCCCACTCCCTCACGTCCCGATATTATAAGCCCCCTTAGCCTTCGCCCCCGATTGGAGAACAACTGGGACTCAAAAGTGTCCATCTCCGCACTGCGTCCGATGAATGTAGTCTCGCGTGCCCTGATTTTGGGATTCTCTCGCCATATAAGTCTTCTTATCTTCTGTTCGATGTCCTTTGCCAGCATTTCGGGGCTGACAAAGTACTTCAGGTTATAGCACTCGTCCCTGGACATCCAGGAGGGCACGTCGCTAATGGTGAGAGAGGGATCGATGATATATGGCCAAAACTGCTCCAGCTGCCCCACAGTAAGTCTGTCCTTGGCTTTCGTGATTTCCTTCCTCACCCATTCCGAATCCAAGGCCTCCCTGGAAATCAACAGGACAAAGATAGTGCATGACTCTATGGCTGAGAATATCTCATCTATCGACCTGTAGGCTGGCTCAAAATCGAAACAGTCTATCTTGCAATAGTCCCTCCCAATCCTGTTCACAAGTTCTACCGCAAACTCTTTCTGGGCACTGCTATGCGATATAAAGGCTTTTATCATAATCTATATTCTGTATCACATTTTGTTTCAAGGTCCTCACTACACATCTGCCATGAATGTGGGCTGGGCAATCTATTACTCGCATGCCTGATTAAAACTGAGCGTGTCAATGAGCTGCGGTACAAACTGCATTACAATCATGTTCGAAGAGGAAGATTGTGAAGGCATCTTCAATGAAGTACTACTGCTACCGCACATGCAGTACTACTGCTGTAGCGCATGAAGTACTACTGCTGTAGCGCATGAAGTAGTACTGCTGTTTTCTTATCCATGCAAGGCCTTGTCTATCGCCTGGCTCACCTTCATGCTGATGACACGGTCGTCGGGATTGACGCCCAAGTTTCCACGCACCGAATGGTCCTTGTCATTTTCGAGAGCGATGGCCATGCTCGTGGCATTCCTGTCCACAAACAGGTCTCTCTCCATCATGAGATGCAGGATGTTTGCCACGAGTTTGCGGTTGAAGGTAGTGTTCTTCTGGGTGCCGGGCTCACATACGACCGCAGACACTTCGGTGATGCCGAGAATGGCATGCCAGAGACTCTCATAGACCGGCTTGTACTGGGGAGCCACGAAATCCTGGAGCCTCAGCACATACTGCACGATTTCGGCCATGCGCTGCGCCTTGTCGCGCTCTGGCACCTGTTCCCAGGCCGCACCTCTGCCTTTCTTGGCATCGCCATACACATTATTTATTATAGTGGTGCTGGTGACCGTCTGGGCATTGGGGTTGTAGTTCTGCACCGTATCAATATGTATTTCCTGATAAGTGTTGCCTGTACCGGGATTGCCCTCTATCTTTATCTCCATCCTGTTTTCTTTATTCTTGCTATAAACTATTGGCGCACAGAGTGAAAGAAAGAAGAAACGTGCAGTGGTTTCCTTTTCTTCCTTTCACCCCACCCTGCATCGTACCTTTGCATCGCAGTTCGGAAGAAAGCTGCATATTGTTTAACTCCTGCCGGGCACACCTCAAAAAAGGGTGTGTAAATATCAAGTCCCATACCGGCGATGGGCAAGGGAATGATAGATTATTCTGTCTTTATGTGGAAAAATCCTCTGAAGGAGGATGCTGTGGAAATGGCGTATGCCAAAAACCAGGTGAGAAAGGTACTGACCTTCGACGAGTTTGTGAAGCACATCTCCGACCACAACGGGGTATTCACCCGAGGCACGGTGAAGGGAGTGGTGAGCGACACCTGTGCCTGCCTGGTGGAGCAGTTGCTGCTGGGCAACAAGGTGCTGTTTGGCGAACTGGGCATCTTCAGCACCTCCATCGCCTGCGAGCCTGCTGCCTCGATGAAGGATTTCTCGGAGGACAACATCAAGGAGGTGAACATCATATTCACCCCTGGAGAGGACTTCGAGAACCTTCGCTCCAAGGCTGACTTCAAACTAGTGGCAAGCCGCGCCGCACAGGCAGCCGTGCTCAGGGCCGAGAAGGCCAACGAGGCTACCGTGGACCTGGAGGCTGCCAAGAAGAAGCCTGCCTCCCCTGGGAATAACGGTGACGACAAGCCCGAGGGGCCTGCCGAGGGTGGAGGCACTGCATCAGGTGACAGTGGCGACAAGCTGGACTGACCATACCTGTGTGAGGTGAGTGAGTCCCCCAGGAGGGGGGGGCTGTGGTTCTGGCTGATCACTCATGCAGCCACACGGTGGCCAGCAGACGCCGCCAGATGGCCAGGTGGGTGGTGGTGTTGATTTCCCTGCACACCTGCAGGCAGGTGGACACGAGCATGCGCACAGCCTGGGCCACGGGCTCAACATCCATGGGAGTTGCCCCTGCGGGAAGCTCCGCGCCTGGCACCGTGGCACACAGGGCACACAGGCTTGTGCCTGCGACCTGCAAAGCCCCGACGGCTTGCACGGGAGAGGTGGCATCGGTGAGTATGCGATAGAGGGAGGGGGCGTAGTTGCGGAAGGATTCAAGCTGACGCTCTATGCTCACCTCCCCCTTCCTGCCAGCCTCCCTGTATGTGATGGTCGTTCCGCTCACCAGGCGCTGGTTGGCTGCACCAGCCGTGTGGAAATACTCGTCCAGGAACTGGTGCCAGTTGGCAAAGACCGTCCAGGCGCCTTGCCCGGCCAACCGCATAATGCCCACATGGGCGTAATAGCGGACTGGCACAGCACGGCTATCGCCCATGCGGGGAAAGTAGGTGGGCTCGGCGAAGGACTGGCTGATGACGCACTCGGTGAACCCTGGATGCTGGAGCAGGGCATAGTCCCTGCCTGGAACTGGGGCGATGCCTGACGTGGGGGTGAGGAAGGGGCGCAGGGAGAGGCGTGGATAATGGTCGGCCACATAACTGCGCTCCTGCCTCATGCAGCGTATCAGATACATGAGCCCGCGAGCCTGGCCTGGCTCCATCTGGCGGAGAGCATCGGAGAGGGCTTGGTGACCATAGGCCAACTGACGGCAGAGGCTGTTGATGGAGGGCCTGCCGAGCAGGCTGTCGGTGATGCGGGTGAGCATGTCCCGGCACTGGTCATCGGCATAGCCGCACCCCTGGAGGAGTCCCAGCAGGTGGTCGAGAGCCCGTGCCTTGCAGGTGGCAAGGGAGAGGCGGTCGGCATCGGCATTGTGCAGGCGCACGACATGGAAGTTCCACACCTCGGGGATAGAGGCGGTAAACTCGCCCGGGCCGAAGGGGTTCGGCATGTTGAACACCAGCCGGCGCGACCCACGAAACCTGGTGAGGTAGCCCTCCCTGCCTGCCAGAGGGCCGTCGGTGACACGGATGACCTCGTTGGGCTCGCTGGTCTTGGGATTGAAGGCATAGTCGGTGAAGGGACGCTCCAGGATGATGAGCTGGTCGGCATAGTTCTCATTGAACTCGCGGAAGGCCCTCATCTGCTCCTCGGGCACTATCCAGGGCTCGCCTGCGGGGCGGTATTCCTGGGTGCGGCGGTAGAGCACCTTGCCCTGCGGATACCGGCTGGCCAGGAAATTAGAGATGGCCTGGTGGGTGCCCAGCACAAACACATGCCCGCTGTAGAGTGACTTTTCACTGCTCCCGTCCCTGTCTGCCAGGCGTACGGTGGTGTGCAGCGGGCAATAGACCTCCAGGATATTGGGGACATTGTCGCGCACAGCCTGGCTGAGCAAGTCGCACAGCACAGGCTCCTGGTGAGGCCGGGTGCGCACGATGTACCAATGCAGATTGGTACGGTTCTGCTTGTTGCGCACAGGTTTCCCGTCCTCACGGGGCAGGTTCATTTCGCCGGGAGTATCGTTGGGGGTAGAAGGGAGTGTCATGCCTGCATGTCACGAGAGTGTATGCCTCGGGCTCCTCTCATGGCATACGCATGAGAGTAACATGTACCTGGCAACAGGTGTAACGGCAGGGCTATGGAGGACCCTCAGCATATAATCTGCCCTGCCATTGTTATGTGGCTGCAAGCATCCATCGGAATGGGAGTGAATGTGTTTGTCTTCATGCCACAACTGCTTTTTATGTACAATATCACAGGTGTCCCGCAGGGGGATACCGCTGTCCACTACTTCATAGGAAGTGGACAAGCTTTATAACAATCTCAAACACAAAGCCTGTGGCTCATTCTGGTTCACACTTGTCATGCCATGGGAATATTATCC